>NZ_JAYRUV010000014.1:0-146224 GCF_041918875.1 Dongia sp. | reverse complement strand
ATACTACGGAAAGCCAGGCCCCATCGTCATGCTCAGAGGTCTCAATCAGTTCCATGCAATCAAGCATGGCTGGAACCTCCGAAATGTGTGAATCTCGTAGCCTCGCGGGAGAGGGTTGGGGTGAGAGGGTGGTGAGAACGGACTCGTTGAGAGATCCCCCTCACCGGCTCGCTTTGCTCGCCACCCTCTCCCGCGAGGGGAGAGGGTTCGACGAAACGGGTGAGGCAGTGTCAGATCGCCCGCGTCGCCTGTTGCAACCACGCGAGATCATCGCCCGACAATTGCGGGGCCAATGCCGCACGGACGCGGGCGTGGTAGGCGTTCAGCCAGGCGGTTTCTTCGGTCGTCAGCAGCGATTTTTCGATCGCGTTCAGATCGATCGGCGCCAGGGTGAGCGTTTCGAATTCGAGCCAGCCGGGCTGGTCCTTCACTTCCCGCACCACGACGAGGTTTTCGATGCGGATGCCGAATTCGCCTTCCTTGTAATAGCCGGGCTCGTTCGAGACGATCATGCCGGGTTCGAGTGGGGTCCGGTTGGGAACCTTGGAGATGCGCTGCGGGCCTTCATGCACGGAGAGGTATGAGCCGACGCCATGGCCGGTGCCATGATCGTAATCAAGGCCCACATCCCAGAGCGGCTTCCGGGCCAGCGCATCGAGTGCCGAGCCGGTGGTGCCCCTGGGGAAGCGCGCGGTGCCCAAGGCGATGTGGCCCTTCAAGACGCGGGTGAAGCATTCCTTCATTTCCTGGGTAGGGCTCCCCACCGCCACCGTGCGGGTGATGTCGGTGGTGCCGTCGAGATATTGGCCGCCGGAATCGATGAGGTAGAGCGAGTTCACGGGGATCTCGCGCTGGGTTTCCGGCATTGCATGATAATGGCAGATGGCGCCGTTGGGACCTGCCGCCGAGATGCTGTCGAAGGAGAGGTTGCGGAAATGCTCGTTGCCGCGGCGGAAAGCAGCCAGTCGGTCGGAGGCGTCGATTTCCTTCAAACCGCCCCGGGGCGCGCGGCCCGCGAGCCAGGCGAGGTAACGTGCGACCGAAGCGCCGTCGCGGGCATGGGCGTTGCGTGAGCCCTGCACCTCGACCGCATTCTTCGCGGCCTTGGGCAAGGCGCAGATGCATTCGCCCACAGCCACCTTGGCGCCGGATCTGGAAAGCTTGTCATAAACCCATTCGCTGGCCGTGGCGGCGTCGATGGCGACATTGGCTTTCGTGGCGCCAAGCGCTGCGAGGCCGCCCTCGAAAGCATCGGGGCTGGCCACCGCCACCTCGTTGCCGAGATGGGTGAGCGCCGAGGGTGTGAGCTTGCGGCGGTCCATATAGAGATCGACGCGCGCATCGTCATGGAGCACGGCAAAGCCAAGTGCAAAGGGTGTGCGCGGCACGTCGGCGCCGCGGATGTTGAGAAGCCAGCAGAGCGAGTCCGGACCCGAGATGATTGCGGCCGCCTTCCCGTCCGCCTTCAACCTGGCGGCCAGGCGGCGGCGCTTTTCGGCCGAGCCTTCGCCGGCGAACTTCATATCGTGCGGCAGGACCGGCGAAATGGGATCGGCCGGGCGCGCCGCCCAAATCTCGTCCACCGGATTGCGCGCGACGGCGACCAGCTCGGCCCCGGCCCTCCTGGCGGCGGTGCGGAAGCGCTCGGCCTGGTCGGGGGTGAAGAGCTTGGGGTCGAAGCCCATCTTCTGCCCCGGCTTCAATTCGGCGGCGATATAGGCGTCGGCCGGCTCGGTCACGAGATGCCTGTATATATAGAACGACGGATCGACCTGGTCCTTCACCTGGATCGTGTAGCGGCCGTCGACGAAGATGGCGGCCTTTTCCAGCAGCACCACCGCCATGCCGGCCGACCCGGTGAAGCCGCTGACATAAGCCAGGCGCTCGGCATTCTTGGGAACATATTCACCCTGGTGCGCGTCGGCCCGGCCGATGACGAAACCGTCGAGGCCCTGCCGCTTCAATGCCTCGCGCAGGAGCGTCAGACGCGCCGCGATGGGCGGGGTGCGGGTTTCGCTTTCCCGGGATTCCTTTTCGCGGCGAAAGGCCTGGAGCTGGGCAACGAGCGCCGGGCTCGGATTTTCGGCCACCAGATCGACCCAGGCTTCGGGCCGTTCGCCAGCAGGTGCGGCGCCGATTCCGGGCAAAAGTTCAGTAAGCGCGTTAACGCTTAAGTGCGCCTGGTGCTTTTTCAGCAGCCCGGCAAGCGCTTCATCCCCCTGATAGGTCTCGCGGCAGGCTGAATCCGGGGAAGTTACCATGTCGATCTCCAAATTAACCATAATCAGCGTGACCGCTAAGTCACTATAACGTCTTAATTAGTTCTTAGTGATATGCATCACACTGCCATCTTGGCCATTTTGCATGCGCACAGTGCATTGCTGCGATGCGGCGAAACCACTACTGAATGGGTCGGGTTATAACTATATTCCACTGGTCCGCAAAACTCAGGTGATGGCAACGGTGCCGTCTCAAGGCCTCAAGGGCCGGATTGGAAGGTTACTATGAATCGGATCGTGATCAATCAGAACGTGACGTCGAACGTGGCGGTTTCGCCTGCCGTCACCCGTGAGATCGGCTTTGCCGCGTTCGCGCGCTTCGGCAAGGCGCTTGTCAACACGGCACGCCGCGTCCATGCGCGCACCCAGCTGGAAAACGAGCTTTACGCGCTCGATGACCGGTCTTTGAGCGATATCGGCGTCGGCCGTGGCTCGATCCCCGCTTTGGCCCGCGAGGCGCTGCCGGCCGGTGAAGATGGCGATCTGTTCGCCGAATTCAGCCGCCTGGTGGTCAATGGCCTGATGCGCCCGGTGATCGACTGGAACCGCCGCCGCAAGGCGCGCGCCACCCTGCAGGCGCTCGACGACCGGCTGCTCGCCGATATCGGGCTTGCCCGTTACGAGATCGACGCCCATGTGGCCCGCCTCTCCGGCGCCATCAACGGCCCGCTCCCGGCGACCGTGCAGGCGATGGAAGAGGATGTCACCGCGCCGCTCAAGGCCTGGTCGGCCGCGCGTGCCACGGCGAAGGAACTGTCGCGCCTCACGGATCGTCAGCTGATGGATATCGGTGTCATCCGCGGCGACATCGACGAGCTTGCCGGCAATCTCGCCGAGCGCGGCCTGGTTGCCAACAGCAACTTCCAGCCTTCCGCCCCGAAGGCTGCCTGACGCAGTACAGAGTTTTCCCTAAGTAGTGCGCCGAAACGGCGGTCCGGGTAACCGGGCCGCCGTTTCGATTCTAGCGTTTAGATTTTCGCTTCAGGACCAGCACCGACCAGTCGTTCTGGCGGATGCGGAAATCGAGTTCCAGTCCCACGGCCCGATGTGCCGCCAGCACGTCTTTCTCCTGAGTCTTCAGCAGGCCGGAGAGAATGGCGCGGCCATTGCGCGCCAGATTCCTGGCAAGGTCCGGCGCCAGGGAAATGAGCGGGTTGGCGAGGATGTTGGCGGTCACCAGATCGTAGGGGCCGTTGTCGCGGATCGCCTTGGCGCGGTAGCCATCCGAGGCGACGATGCGGATCTGCTTCTTCAAACCATTGATGGCGGCGTTTTCGCGCGCGACACGGACGGCGTCCTTGTCATTGTCGCCGGCCAGCACGGGGACCTGGAACAGATGATGCGCGGCGAAGGCGAGGATGCCGGTGCCGGTGCCGATATCCAGGACCTTCTTCACCTTCATCGATTTCGCGAGCTTCAGGAGCGCCTTGACGCAGCCGCTGGTGGTTTCATGCCGGCCGGTGCCGAAGGCCATGCCGGCATCGATTTCGAGCGGGATGGTGTTCCTGGGCGCACGGCCCCGATCATGTTCGCCATGGATGAAGAAGGGGCCCATCTTCAATGGCGCCAGGCCTTTCCGGCTTTCCGCCAGCCAATCCTTGTCCGGGACCGGGCCGATGACGGCCTCCAGTCTGCCGAAGGGTTTCAGCGCGGCCTTCACGGCGGCGGCGTTCGGCTTCGCCTGCCCGATCACCTCCATGTGCCAGCCCTTGCCGCCATCGGTCTCGAAGCTCACCAGCGCTTCGCCGAACGGTTCCAGCGCCTCCTCCAGCGCCAGGCGCCAGGCGGGCTCCGGCTTGAAATCGAAATCGACATTGACCGAGAAGAGCTTGGTATTGGTCGTCATTGTTTTCCCCTTTAGCCGGCTTTTTCCGCCGGAACCACGAAGCCGGCCATGACCTTCTTGACGCCCGCCTTGTCGAAGGCGATTTCGAGCTTGTCGCCCTCGGCGGTCAAGACCTTGCCGTAGCCGAATTTCTGATGGAAGACGCGCTTGCCCGGCGGATAGGTGCCGGATGAACTGGGCAGCATCTCCGCCTCGAGATCGATGGTGGGCGGCTTGGGGCGCGCCGCGAAGCTGCGGCCGTTGCCGGACCAGCCACCCGAATTGCCGCCATGGGTCATGGCGCCGAAGCCGCTCTGCCTGGGCGGCGAGAAGCCTGCATGATCCTGCCGGTCGATATGTTCCTTCGGGAGTTCGGCGAGGAAGCGCGAGGGCAGCGAGTTCTGCCACTGGTTATGGATGCGCCTGGAACCGGCATGGGCGACGACGGCAAGCTTCCTCGCGCGCGTGATGCCGACATAAGCGAGGCGCCGCTCTTCCTCGAGCCCCTTGATGCCATTCTCGTCGAGCGCGCGGGGGTGCGGGAACAGCCCTTCCTCCCAGCCCGGCAGGAAGACGACATCGAATTCGAGGCCCTTGGCGCCGTGCAACGTCATGATGGAAAGCTGGTCGCGAGGGCCGCTTTCGGCATTCTCCATCACCAGGGAGACGTGATCGAGGAAGCTTTCGAGACTGTCGAAATCCTCCAGCGCCCGCACCAATTCCTTCAGGTTCTCAAGCCGGCCCGGCGCTTCGATCGATTTGTCCTGGCGCCACATGGCGGTGTAGCCGCTCTCGTCGAGGACGATCTGCGCCAGTTCGGCGTGATGCGTCGCGCCAGCCATCTGCCGCCAGCGGGAAAGATCGTTCATGAAGGCGGCGAGCGCGCGGCGGGCGGCGGGCTTCAGTTCATCCGTCGAGACGATCTGGCGCGCCACTTCCGGCACCGAGAGCGATTGCACGCGCGCGATCTCGTTGAGCTGCCTCAGCGTTGTGTCGCCCAACCCCCGGCGCGGCGTGTTGACGATGCGCTCGAAGGCAAGCCCGTCGTCGGGCTGGTGGATGAGGCGGAGATAAGCCAGCGCATCGCGGATTTCCTGGCGTTCGTAGAAGCGCGGGCCACCGATGACGCGGTAGGCAAGCCCCAGCGTGATGAAGCGTTCCTCGAATTCACGCGTCTGGAAGCCGGCGCGGACCAGAATGGCGATGTCCTTGAGTTCCGTGCCGCGGCGCTGCAGCGTTTCGATCTCGTCGCCGATCTGGCGCGCTTCCTCGGTCCCGTCCCAGGCGCCGATGATGCGTACCTTCTCGCCCTCGGCCACCTCGGTCCACAGCGTCTTGCCAAGGCGCCCCTCATTATGCGCGATGAGGCCGGAGGCAGCGGCGAGGATATGCGGCGTCGAGCGGTAATTCTGCTCCAGGCGGATCGTTCTTGCTCCCGGAAAGTCTTTTTCAAACTTGAGGATGTTTTCGACCTCGGCGCCTCTCCACCCGTACACCGCTTGATCATCGTCACCGACGCAGCAGATATTCTTGTGGCTCTGCGCAAGCGCGCGCAGCCAGAGATATTGGGCGACGTTGGTGTCCTGGTACTCGTCGACCAGGATGTAGCGGAACTGTTGCTGATAGCGCTCCAGCCGATCGGGCGCCGTCCGGAAGATGGTGAGATTGTGCAGCAGCAGATCGCCGAAATCGCAGGCGTTGAGCGTCAGCAGGCGTTGCTGATAGGCGTGGTAGAGATCGAGGATGCGGCCGCTCGCCACCTCGGCAAGTTCGGCGCGGCTGACCTTGTCGGGCGTCAGGCCGCGATCCTTCCAGCGTTCGATCAGCCCAAGGACCACGCGCGACGGCCAGCGCTGGGAATCGAGCCCCTGGGATTCGATCAGCTGCTTGATCAGGCGCAACTGGTCGTCGGTCGAGACGATGGTGAAATTGGGCTTGAGGCCCACCAGTTCCGCCTGGCTCCGCAAAATGCGTGCGGCCAGCGAATGGAAAGTGCCGAGCCACCAGCCTTCGACCGGCCGGCCGATGAGGTGGCCGATGCGCTCCTTCATCTCGTTGGCGGCCTTGTTGGTGAAGGTGACGGCCAGGATCTGCGACGGCCAGGCCAGCCCTGAGGTGAGGATATGCGCAAGGCGCGTGGTGAGAACGCGGGTCTTGCCCGTGCCGGCGCCGGCCAGCACGAGAACGGGGCCGTTCATGGCCAGCACGGCCTCCCGCTGGCGGTCGTTGAGGCCAGCGAGGTAGGGCGCGCTGAGAGCGGCGATATCGGTCGATTCGGTCATGCGTCCTTATAGCATTCCGGCGGCATTGTAAGACCCCCCGCGATCTTGCCCGGTCTTGACAGCATGGGTCGGGACCTGCCCAATGCGGCCACAAAATTTGGGAGAAAAATCCATCATGACCAAGACGATCGACCGGATTTCGCTGGGTGCCATGAGCCCGGGCACGGAGCGTTTCATCCTGGCGCACCGCTACGGCACCAAGGGAGCCAGGCCCAAGGCCTATATACAGGCCTCGCTGCATGCGGACGAAATCCCCGGCATGCTCGCAGCGCATCATCTCATCCAACTGCTCGATGCCGCCCAGGCGCGCGGCGAGATCGAAGGCGAGATCGTGGTCGTGCCCGTGGCCAACCCTGTGGGCCTCGGCCAGATCGTCAACGGCGCCCATAGCGGCCGCTACGAACTGCGCGGCGGCAGCAATTTCAACCGGCACTGGCCGGACCTCTATGACGGATTGCTCGATGCCGTGCGCGGCAAGCTCGGCGCCGACAAGGACGCCAATGTAAAGGCGGTCCGCGCCGCCGTCGGGGCCAAAATCAACCAGATGAATCCGGATTCGGAACTGGCGCGCCTGAAGGTCGAGCTGGCGCGCCTTGCCCACGATGCCGACATGGTGCTGGATCTCCATTGCGACGACGAGGCCTTGATGCATGTCTACATGCAGCCGGTGCATTGGGAAGGTTTCGGCGACCTTGCCGCCGAGTTGGGCGCCCGTGCCGGCCTTTTGTGCATGGATTCGAAAGCGCAGAGTTTCGACGAGACCTTCTCGCTGCCCTGGAGCAAGCTCAAGGAAGCGGTCGGCGACACCTTCCCCATCCCCAATGCCTGCTTTGCCACCACGGTCGAGTTCCGCGGCCAGGCCGACGTGTTCGACGAGATGGCGACGAAAGATGCCGCCGGCCTCTTCCGCTTCCTGCAGCGGCACGGCGCGCTGGCCGGCGATCCCGGCCCGGTTCCCGCCGCATCATGCGAGGGGACGGATCTGGAGGCGACCGACATCGTGCGGGCACCCAGCGCCGGAATCATCGCCTATAAGGTGGCACTCGGCGCCGAGGTGAAGAAGGGCGACCTGGTGGCCGAACTGGTCGATCCGCTGGCCGAAGACCAGAGCCAGGCGCGTCAACCGGTCCGCGCCGTCAATGACGGCCTGGTCCTGTCGCGCTGCTTGCGCAAACTGGTGTCGCCCGGCGACGGCATCGCGATGATCGTCGGCAAAACCAAGCTTGCCCACCGCAAGGCCGGCGCGTTGCTGAGCGACTAGCGCGGTTTGCAATCTGACGCCCCCGCTCCGCTTCGCGTCATTCCGCCATGGCCGCCACCAGTGCCGCAAGGCGGACGGGTTTCGTCATCATGGTGACCTGCATCAGGCCGTTGGCGCCGCCCAATTGTTCGGCCATGGCGGCATAGCTGGGATTGTAGCCGGTCAGCACGATGATCCTGCAGTCGGTGTGCTGTTCCGCCAGCCAATGGAGTACTTCGAACCCGTCCATCTTCGGCATGACGATGTCCAGGAGGACGATATCCGGACGGAACCGGATGAAGGCGTCGCAGCCTTCGATCCCGTTTGCCGCCGTCTCGACCGCCCAGCCTTTGGTCAAGGCGGCATCGCGGGCGAAGGCGAGGAAGCCCTCGTCATCGTCGACGATCAGGATGCGTTTCAGTTTCTCCGTCACGGATCAGGCTCCGCCAGAAGATCGGCCAGAAGCTCCGCCAGATCGCCGAAACTGTAGGGCCAGGGCAGCAGCAGGTTCCCGGCCGGGAGGTCCGCCGTGCCCCCTTGCGCGGCATCGCCGGGCCGGGATGTGTAAAGCGCCTTGAGATTTGGCCGCGCGCGGCGCGCACGGCCCACCAGTTCAAGTCCGCTCCGGCCGGGCCCGCCCGGGTCACCCGGCACAAGCAGTTCGCTGAAGATCAGCGCCACGTCGCGATTGCGGTCCAATGCCGCGAGCGCTTCGGCTGCCGTCGCGGCGGTGAGGCAGTCGAAACCGGATTGGCGCAGCGCCGATGCACAGGCGGCAAGATACGCCCCATCGCCGGCCACGAGCAGTATCTTCCCGTCCCGGCCCCGCGGCCGCACCGCGCGATGCCTTGCCGGTGCCATCGCCGCCCTCTCGGTCCGCTCGGCAATGCAGGGCAGGAACAGTCCCACCGTCGTGCCGCGGCCGAGCTGGCTGTCGATGCGGACATGGCCGCCGGATTGCTTGACGAAGCCGTGCACCGTGCTGAGGCCCAGCCCCGTCCCCTTGCCCACGGGCTTCGTGGTGAAGAAGGGTTCGAACACATGATCCAGGATGTCGCGCGACATGCCCGTGCCCTCGTCGGAGACGACGATCATCACGTAAGGCTGCGGCAGAGGCGATGCGGCGGCATCGGGCGTCATCGTCACATTCGCGGTCTCGATGATGAGCCGCCCGCCATCCGGCATGGCGTCGCGCGCATTGATGGCGAGATTGAGCAGCGCCGCTTCCAGCTGGGTCGGATCGACGCTGCAGCAAGGCATATCCGCCGACGTCCGGATGCTGATATGCGTGCCGCCGCCCAGACTGTCTTCCAGCAGCGGCCGCATGTCCTGGATATGCCGGTTTATATCGATGCGGCGCGGCGACAATGCCTGCCGGCGCGAAAAAGCCAACAGGCGCTGGATCAGGGCCGCCCCCCGTTCGGTCGCCGAGATGGCGCGGTCGAGCAATTCGCGGGCGCGCGGCCGGCCTTCGGTTTCGAGCGCCAGCAGATCGAGATTGCCGACGATGGCGCCCAGCAGATTGTTGAAATCGTGCGCGAGCCCCCCGGTCAACTGGCCGACCAGTTCCATCTTCTGCGCCTGATGCAGTGCCGCCTCGGCCGCGCGCTGTTCGGTGAGATCGAGCGAGATCGTGCCCACCGCCGTCAGCGCGCCGCCATCCATGATCGGGAAATGCGTGAAGGCGCAGTCGCGGGCGCCCAGCTCGGTCGGCGTCCGCGCCTCATAGGTCAGCGGTTCGAGCGTCCGCATGACATACGCCTTGCGTTCGTTGAGGTGGCCGCCGGGCCCGGGGCCGAAAAGATCGACCGCGCCGTGGCCGATGACTTCCGCCTCGGTCTTGCCGACCTTTTCCAGGAAACGCAGGTTCACCATCGTGTAGCGCCCGTCGAGGTCGCTGAGGGACAAAGTAACCGGTACGTGGTCGAAGATGGCGCGCAGCCGGGCCTCGCTCTCACGCAAGGCCAGTTCGGTCCGTTTCCGTTCGGTGATGTCGACGGCGAAACCGCCGATCGCCGCGATGTCCCCGTTCGCGCCGCGTATCGGAAATTCGATTTCGAGGCTCCACCGGTAACGCTTGCGCCCCGGCAGTTCGAGTTCGCAGGAAACGACGCCGCCGGTCGCGATGACCGCGCGGCTCATCGCCGTGATCGCGCGGCCGCTTTCGTCGGGCATCAGTTCCTCGGTGAGGCGGCCGCACAGTTCCGACTCGGTCGTCTCGTAACTGTCGGCGCCTTCGCGGTTGATCATCTGCATGCGCCCCTCGACGTCCTTGATGGACATGATGAAGGGTGCATTGTCCATGAAGGCCTGGAGCCTCGCCTCGCTCTCGCGCAGCGCCAGTTCGACCTCCTTGCGCTCCGTGATGTCCTGGATCGTCCCCAAGGCTCCGGTCACATTGTCTTCGTCACCGACCAGCCGTTCGATGATCTCGACCACGTAACGGACCGAACCGTCGGGGCGCACGATCCGGTATTCGATCGGCAATTGGTGACTGGCCTGCTCGCGGAAATGAGTGAAATAGGCCTGGTTGACATGTGCCCGGTCGTCCGGATGCACGAAGCGCTCGACATACGCCTCATCCGGAACAATAAGTTCCTCCAGGGTCACGCCGAAAATGGCGGCAATGGCCGGCGAATAGGTCAGCCCCGTATGCCAGCCGCCATCGGTCCGCCGTTCCTGTTCCTTGCGCCAGGTATAATGGCCCATCCTGGCCAGGGCCTGGGCCCGGCTGAGCTGGGATTCGCGTTCGGCCAGGGCCGCGGTACGCTCGGCCGCCAGTTGTTCCAGTTCGTCGTTGAGCCGGCGCAACCGGTCGGCGTCCTGGCGCTGGACGGTGACGTCCTGGATGGTGCCGAATTCGAAAGCGAGGCCGTGCTCGGGTGCCGGAACGCTTTCGCCCGCCTCCTGAACGGTGACCACCGTGCCGTCGGCGCGGACGACGCGATATTCGACCACATAAGTATCGGAATCCTCCGCTTCGTAGGCGGCCAGCACCTTCGCCAGATCGTCGGGATGAATGAGGCGCCGCATATCGTCGAACGAGTGGGTCGTGCCGCCGGGCGGCAGGCCCAGTATGGCCGTCGCCTCCTCGGAATAATCGATCGTGCCGTTCTTCCAATCGCCGTCGCGATGCACCAGGCGCCAATGACCCAGCCGCGCGATCCGCTCGGCATGCCGATGGCGAGCCTCGCTTTCGACGATGGCATTGAGGGCGTGGCGACGGCCGCTGACATCGTCGAGCGTCAACAGGAAGCGGCGCGGATGACCGCCCAGCGCCTTCACCGAGATGTCGAACCAATTGTCGGGATGGGAGAGGCAGCGCGCGTCCTTGCGCAGAAATTCCTCGACAGTCCCGTCGATGACGGCGCGCAGCCCGGCGGCGATTTCGCCAGCCATGGTATCGCCCTTCGCGGCGGACCGATCGAGGCTGAGGAAGCAATCGTCGCCGACATGAAAACTGACGCGGCCGCCCCCGCCCTCCGCCAGCCGCTCCCAGGCGCGATTGGTCGCGCGCACGATCCCGCTTGCATCCACCGTGCAGACCGCGATCGGGAGCGCATCGAAAAGCGCACGCCCCAGATTGTCGTCATCCGGTTCGATCGAAGTGGGCACAGGCGCCGAGGCAGTGGGAATCTGAAGATTATCCATATGCGCACGAACTCGCCGGTTGGCCGTGACGCGGCCGAAATGAGAAGGCTAGCGTAGGACCATTGAGGTCGTGTTGCCAACGGTGCTGATGGCCCCGCCAGCCGATTGCCGGCCCCGGTGACAAAAGCGGATTTTTAGGATCGTTTTCCGACAACGCTCTTCATCGGAGAGCCGGAATCCTCACGCGATGCGTGCCGCGACCGACCACCATGCGGGCTGCTCCGCTGCGATCCGCCGGCGGGCGGTTTCCGCGGCTGCCGCCGTTTCATAAAGGCCGAAGCAGGTGGCGCCGCTGCCGGACAGGCGGGATAGCAGACAATCCGGCGTGCCCGCGATGGCGGCAAGCACATCGGCCACGACCGGCGCCACGAGGATGGCAGGCGGCGTGAGATCGTTGCGGCGCGTTGCCAGGAAGGCTGCGAGATCGCGGGCGGCGACCGGTGGGCTCGACCAGCGCGCCGCGCTGCTGAAATCGCCGCGCCGCGCCTTGAAGACGGCGGGCGTCGGCGTTTCCACCAACGGATTGACCAGCAGGATATGGGTGGGCGGCAGCGCACCCGCCGGCACGATATCCTCGCCGATCCCGCCAACGAAGCTCGGCCGGCCGTCGAGACAGACCGGCACGTCGGCGCCGAGCTTTTCTGCAAGCCGGTAGAGCTTGGCGCGTTCGGGGCGCACCTGCCAGAGATCGACAAGCGCGCTCAGGGTCGCCGCCGCATCGGCCGATCCGCCGCCGATGCCGGATGCCAGGGGCAGATTCTTGGTGAGATGGATGGCAGCGCCGCGCCGCGTGCCGGTGAGGTCGCGCAAGGCCATGGCCGCGCGCATGACCAGATTGCCGCTGCTGCCGTCGAGCCCGCCGCCGAACGGGCCGTCGATGGTGAGCGACAGGTCGCCGGCGGGCGCCACGCTTATATCGTCGCCGGTCTCGGCGAAGACGATGAGCGAATCGAGCAGGTGGTAGCCGTCGGCGCGACGGCCGACGACGTGCAGATAGAGATTGATCTTGGCGCGCGCGAGCATGGGGCGATGTGCGGCCGGTGGATCAGCCGCCGGAAGGCATGTTCGCTTCGGGATTCGCCTCGCCCAGGCCGCTCTTCAGTTTTTCCTGGATGATGGCGATCTGGTCTTCTTCGGGCTTGAAGGAGAGCGAGCGGTGCCATTGGAAGCGCGCCTCGTTGCGGCGGCCCACGCGCCAATAGGCGTCGCCCAGATGATCGTTGAGGACCGGGTCGGTCGGCTGCAATTCGACGGCGCGTTCCAGATAGGTGACGGCCTTTTCGAATTCGCCGAGCTGGAAATAGGCCCAGCCCAGACTGTCGACGATGAAGCCTTCCTCGGGCCGCTGCTCGACGGCGTTGCCCAGCATCTTCAAGGCCTGGTCGAGATTCTCGCGCCGCTCCACCCAGGTATAGGCAAGATAGTTCAGCACATAGGGCTGATCGGGCGAGAGTTCCAGCGCCTTCTTGAAGTCCGGCTCGGCCTTGTCCCATTGCTTGTTGCGCTCATGCGCGACGCCGCGCGAATAATAGAGCGCCCAATCGTCGGCCTTGGGTTCCTTGATGGATTCGATGGCCTGGTCATAGGCGTCGACCGCTTCGGCAAAGCGCTTTTCGCGGCGGAAGAGATCGCCAAGTTCCACCACGGCCTCGGTGCGCGTCGGCCGCGCCTTCACCAGGCCCTTGAGAGTGGCGATGGCGCCGTCGACATCTTCGAGCTTCTGCTGGCAATCGGCGACCGAGATTTCCGCGGACCAGCGATAGATCGATTTCTCCGGAATGGAGCGATACATCTCGATGGCGTCGGCGCAACGCTCGCGCTGCTGCATGATGTTGCCGAGCAGCAGGCGCGCGATGTCGAGCTCGGGATCCAGTTCCAGGGCCAAGCGCGCGAAGACCTTGGCCTGGTCCTCGGCATTTTCCGATTGCAGGATCAAGCCCAGATCGAAGAAAGCCTCGGCCAAACCTTGCGCCGGTGTCGCCACGACGGGGCCCTTCTCGACCGGTTCGTCCAGGCGCTCGGCCAGCGGGTCGGCGATGGCGCCGGCAATGCCCGAATTGGCGCTGCGATAGAGATCGAGAAAGGCCACCGCGTCGCCCTTGTCACCGGCGCGGCGGAGGAACTCGACATAGAGTTCGATGAAACGCGCACTGGCGGCGCCGGCATCGGCCGCCCCCTTCATGCGATCGAGAGCCTGGCTTGACCGGCCCAGATGATCCTCCATGAGGGCGGTGTGCTGCGTCACCACGGCGCCCAAGCCGTTGAAGTCGGAGAGCGGACCCAAGGCATCGACCGCGGGTTCCAGCTTGCCGCCCAGACCCAGTTCGACCCAGGCAGCCAGGAACGGCTTGGCGATGCGGCCGATGCCGTCGTCGCTGATGCTGCCCAAGGCGCTCTTGGCGGCGGCGAAGTCGCCGGCCTCGACCCGGTCGACCATTTCGACGAACCCGATAAGCGGCGTCTTGGCGCCCTGGCCCTTGATCTCGGCCGCAAGCTTTACAGCCCCCTTGAAATCGCCGGCGCTGACCAGCGCCGAAAGCGTGTGCGAAGCCAGGATCTGGTCGCCGGGCGCCACGTCGCGCGCCAGCCCCAGGAGCTTTGCCGCCATGGCATCGTCGCCGGAACTGAAGGCGAAGCGCCCGGCCAGCAGCGCGCCCGAGAGGGTCCAATGCGGCTCGACTGGCGAGGCGATGACGGCATTGCCGGCAGTCGAGTCCGCCCGCGCGGTGCCGTCGCCATCCTCCTTGCCGGCACAGGCGATCATCGCCGGCAACAGGGCCAGGGCGAGCAATGCCGGGCGGAATCGCGGCGCGGAGGATTGGACTTTCATGGGCGCAGGCAGCCTTAAAATGTTGAATTGTTACATTCCAACAATAGTCTTAGCAGGAAGTGCCCGACGCAGAAAGGGGCCGCCATCACAGCCGATGGCGGCCCCTTTCATTGATGCCCTTCTCACATGTTCGGGTAGTTCGGGCCGCCGCCGCCTTCGGGCGTCACCCAGTTGATGTTCTGGGTGGGGTCCTTGATGTCGCAGGTTTTGCAGTGGACGCAGTTCTGCGCATTGATCTGCAGGCGCGGGTTCGAGCCGTCGGCCTCGCGCACGATTTCATAGACGCCGGCCGGGCAGTAGCGCTGTTCCGGGGCGTCATAGAGGGGCAGGTTGACCTCGATCGGCACCTTGGGGTCCTTCAAGGTCAGATGGCAGGGCTGGTCTTCCTCGTGATTGGTCGAGGAGAGGAAGACGGAGGAGAGCCGGTCGAAGGAGAGCTTGCCGTCGGGCTTGGGGTAGGCGATCGGCTTGTAGCCGTCCTTCTTCCCGGTCTTGGCATTGTCGGGAATCTTGTTGTGGAGCGTCCAGGGCGCCTTGCCGCCGAAGAGCTTCTGGTCCATGCCGGCCATGATGGTGCCGACAAGGAGGCCCTTGCTCATCCACGGCTTGAAATTGCGGGCACGGTAGAGTTCGTCATGGAGCCAGGATTTCTCGAAAGCGTCCGGATAGGCGGCAAGCTCGTCATGGGCGCGCTCGGCCGCCAAAGCCTCGAAGGCGGCATCGGCCGCCAGCATGCCGGTCTTGATCGCGGCATGGCTGCCCTTGATGCGCGGCACGTTCAGGAAACCCGCATTGTCGCCGACAAGGGCGCCGCCGGGGAAGGTGAGCTTGGGGAGAGCCTGGATGCCGCCGGTGACGATGGCGCGGGCGCCATAGGCGACGCGGCGACCGCCCTCGAGCTGTTCGGCGATGGCCGGGTGGTGCTTGTAGCGCTGGAATTCCTCGAACGGATAGAGATAGGGATTCTCGTAGCCCAGCCCGATGACGAAGCCCACCATCACCTGATTGTTGTCGCCGTGATAGAGGAACGAGCCGCCATAAGTGCTGGTGTCCAACGGCCAGCCGGCGGTGTGCATGACCAGGCCCGGCTTGTGCTTGGCGGGATCGATGTCCCAGAGCTCCTTGATGCCGATCGAATAGCTCTGCGCGTCGCGCCCTTCGTCGAGCTTGAAATGCTTGATGAGCCGCTTGCCAAGCGACCCGCGGCAACCCTCGGCGAACAGGGTATATTTGCCGGTCAAGGCCATGCCGGGCGTGAACTCCGCCTTCTCGCTGCCATCCTTGGCGCGGCCCATATCGCCGGTGACGATGCCCAGCACTTTCCGCCTGGCGTCGTCATAGAGGATGTCGGCGGCGGCGAAGCCCGGGAATATCTCGACGCCCAGCGCCTCGGCCTGGCTCGCCAGCCAGCGGCACACATTGCCAAGGCTGACGATGTAGTTGCCCTCGTTATGCAGCGTCGCGGGCAGCAGCGCGTTGGGGAAGCGGACCGAGTTCTTGTCGTTGGTGAGGAAGAGGAAACGATCCTCGGTCACCGGGCAGGTGAGCGGCGCCTCCTTATCCTTCCAGTCGGGAATGAGTTCGGTGAGGGCGCGCGGATCCATGATGGCGCCGGACAAGATATGGGCGCCGATTTCCGAGCCCTTTTCGATGACGACGACCGAAATCTCCTTGCCGGATTCGGCGGCCAGCTGTTTCAGGCGAATGGCGGCGCTCAAGCCGGCGGGCCCGCCGCCGACGATCACCACATCATATTCCATCACTTCCCGGTCCATGGGCCCCTCCCCTTATACGCGGCATGCCGGGCCAGCAGGGCCCAAGGCGGCGTGGTTGCTTACAACGGCCGGGCGCCCCCGCGCAACCGGCCGCCATTATATGCACATTATATATAGCGCGGCCCGGTCAACTGGACCTGAGGCCAGCGGCGATGCTAGCCTTCGCCCATGATCCCGACCGGCCCAGTTTCCGACACTTCCGCGCCAATTTCCGACGCGTCCCAGGCGATTGCCCTGCTGAAATTCTATCTCGATTCAGGGGCCGATGCCGCGATCGAGGACGCGCCCATAAGCCGTTTCGGCCTGAACGGCGCTGGGATGACTGCGGCGAATAGCGGCGGTGGAAAAATGGAAGCGGTGTCAGCGCCGCGCGTTGCCGCGCCGAGTCCGCCGCCGCCCGCCGCCGCACCCAGGCGAGCCACCGTCACCCAGGCGACCGCGATCCTGGGTGCCAACGACCGCGCCCTGGCCGAGTCCGCCCGGTCGGCCGCCGCCGGCGCACGGTCGCTGGAGGAGTTGCGGGAAATCCTGCAGCGTTTCGAAGGGATCGAGAGCCTGCGCGGCCGGGCCACCAACATGGTCTTTGCCGACGGCAATCCGGCCGCGCGCGTGATGCTGGTGGGCGAAGCGCCCGGGGCTGACGAAGACCGGCTGGGCAAACCCTTTGTCGGCGTTTCCGGCCAGTTGCTGGACCGCATGCTGGCCGCGATCGGCCTCGACCGGACCAGCTTCTACATCACCAATGTCTGTTTCTGGCGGCCGCCCGGCAACCGCAAGCCGACGGAAGCGGAACTGGTGGCGCAAGCTCCATTCGTGCAGCGGCATATCGAGCTGGTGGCGCCCAAGATACTCGTGCTGGTGGGTGCGGCGTCGGCCCATGCGCTATTAGGCACGAATGACGGCATCACGCGGCTGCGCGGGCGTTGGTTCGAGTATAAATCCGACGGCCTTCCAGCGGCAGTGCCCGCCCTGCCGATCTTCCATCCGGCCTTCCTGCTGCGCCAGCCGGCACAGAAGCGCGAAACCTGGGCCGATCTCCTCAAGCTGAAAGCCCGCCTTTCCGAGCTTGGTTAAGGCGCCGGCGAATCGCCGGGAGCCGGACGATCGAGCTCCGTTAACCTTTGCGGCGGTTTTGTGATAATGCCGCGACCGATCGTGCAGTCACGTAAAATTTTACCGATCAAATCAATATATAGTGGTTAATATTGACCACGGCACCATATCTGTAGATCGGCGCGGGCGTTTTTTCTGGA
Source organism: Dongia sp. (assembly GCF_041918875.1). GTDB lineage: Bacteria > Pseudomonadota > Alphaproteobacteria > Dongiales > Dongiaceae > Dongia. The sequence continues at coordinate 129,089 of NZ_JAYRUV010000014.1, read as the reverse complement.
CGTGCCCACTTCGAATCGGTAACGCTGGGAACCAGAAAAGAAGCCAACTCGTTAATAACGCGCTCGCCAGGAACGGTCCTGGCGAGGTTCGCTCTGAGGGGGGCGAAAGATTGCAGAATGAATTTCGACAACACGGCTGGCGCCGTTTCCTGGCGTCGACCGCGGCGGTGGTGTTGCTGTCCCCGGCGATCGTCCTGGGCGCCACACTGGCCAAAGCCGATGAGCTGAGCGCCGCGACGCTTGGAACTGGCAGCACGACCGCGTCGCTGCCGACCGGGCCGGAGGTTTTCGGCGCCACCCTGCCGCAACCGCTCGATGCCGTGAATGCCGACCGCTATCGCCAGATCTTCCGCTTGCAGGCCCAGGGCGATTTCGCCGGCTCGGACCGCCTGATCGGCGACCTCACCGATCCCGTGTTGCTGGGCCATGTGCTGGCGGACCGCTATCTGTCGCCGGGCTACAAGAGCAAGCCCAAGGAACTCAGCGATTGGCTGAAATCCTATTCGGCGCTGCCGGAGGCCGAGGCGATCTATACGCTGGCCACCCGGAAGGGTGTGAAGAAGGCGGCGCTGGCCAAGCCGAAATACGACATAACGCGGGTCGGTTCGCCGGACGAGAATTCCAGCGACAACGACCCGAACTGGCTGGCCGGCCTCAATGCCTGGCGCGACCGTAATTACGAGCAGGCCGCGATCCTGTTCGAGAAAGCGGCGATCCGCACTTCGTCTTCCGGCTGGGACCGCTCCGCCGCCGCTTATTGGGCGAGCCGCGCGCATGTCCGCGCCAAGCATCCCGACAAGGTCAGCCATTGGCTGAAGGTCGCATCCGAATTCCCGCGCACCTTCTACGGGCAGCTCGCCACGCGGGCGCTGGGCCTTGAGCCGACCTTCGACTGGCGCGTGCCGACATTGACCGGCGGCCATGGCGCGCAGCTGATGAATTCGCGCATCGGCAAGCGGGCGCTGGCGCTGCTGCAGATCGGCGCGACCGACCTTGCGGAAAAGGAACTGCTGATCCTGCAGAGCGAGTCCGCCATCGATGTGGGCGACGCGCTGGTGGCCATCAGCCAGGCCTACCGCCTGCCGTCGCTGGCCTTGAAGATCGGCGCCTGGCGCCACCTCAAGGGCGGCCCGCGCATGGATGCGGCACTCTATCCGCTGCCCTCGTGGAAACCGGCCAACGGGTTCACGATCGATCAGGCGCTGCTCTTTTCCGTCATGCGCCAGGAATCGGGCTTCAATCCGAATGCGATCTCAGGAGCGGGCGCCGTGGGCCTCATGCAGCTGATGCCGGGCACGGCCAAGGCGATCGGCGCACCGGCCGGCTCCCGCCTCAAGGATCCGCTGACCTCGCTCGCCTATGGCGAAAAGTACATCAAGCGCCTGCTCGACGATCCGGCGGTGAAGGGCGATCTCTTCATGATGGCCGCAGCCTACAATGCGGGCCCGGGCAACCTTGCCAAATGGAAAAAGAGCATTCGCGGTTCGGAAGATCCGCTGCTGTTCATCGAAAGCCTGCCTTCGCGCGAGACGCGCAACTTCGTCGAGCGCGTCATGGCCGGCTACTGGGTCTATCAGGCCCGCCTCGGCCAGCCGGCGCGGTCGCTGGAAGCCGTCGCCAACGGCGCATGGCCCAGCTATCAGCGCGGCGACAACGTCACGGCGGCTTCCAACTAATCTCCCAGGGGCTTGGGAATGTCACGGATCGACGAGACGCGTCCGTTCCTGCCGGTCGGCATTGCCATCCTGACCGTCTCGGACACGCGCACGGCCGCCGACGACCGCTCCGGCGACAAGCTGGCGGAACTGCTGGCGCGCGATGGCCATAAACTCGCCGCGCGCGCCATCGTCAAGGACGATGTCCCCGCAATCACTGCGCAGCTCAAGGCATGGATCGCCGATCCGGCGATCGATGTGGTGATCTCGACCGGCGGCACGGGCGTCACCGGGCGCGACGTGACGCCGGAAGCCTTCGAGAGTGTCTTTGAAAAGAAGATCGACGGGTTCGGCGAACTCTTCCGCTGGATTTCCTATCAGAAGATCGGGACTTCGACGATCCAGTCGCGGGCCGTGGGTGGCGTTGCCGGCGGTACCTATCTCTTCGCCCTCCCCGGCTCGCCCAGCGCGGCCCGCGACGGCTGGGAAGAGATCCTCAAATGGCAGCTCGATTACCGGCACAAACCCTGCAATCTGGTCGAGCTGATGCCGCGCCTTACGGAACATCTGAAATAGGCCGGCGACCACGCGGCGACAGATCCGCCGCGCTGATTGGCGCGTATGGAACAAGGCTGGAGACGACAGGCCCAGTTCTGTTCCGCGAGATGCAATGACCGAAATCCACGCACCTGCTCTAGTATCGTCCCCGGCATTATCGCCGGCCGCCAGTCCCCGAGAGATCGCCATTCGGGCCGAAGCCATCGATACCATGGCCTGGATCGACCAGTACGAGGCCGCCCCACCACATATCGTCGAGGCGCTTGGCTTGCGAAAGATCCAGCGCGGTTCATTGGCAATGATCGGCAGCCGCATACCGTTCAGTCATTTCAACATGGTGTTGACGCTGGGCTGCCCGGCGCCGGTCGATGCGAATGCCTTCGAAACCATCGAGGCATTCTATCGCGATGGCGCCGGCCCACATTGGATTGTGGTCAACGATCACAGCCAGCCCGCCGATCTGGATGTTCAATTGCTTGCGCGCGGATACCGGGCAGCCGGTGCCTGGGACCGCGTGATCCTGCAGGGAACGCCCCACCAGCTATGGACCGCTCATGCAACAGGCTGCGAGCGCGTCGATACCGCCAACGCGGCTGGCTGGATCGCCTTCATTCGCGATTGCTATGGCATGCCGCCCGGGATCGGCGACTGGCTGCAGGCATTGGTCGGCCGCAAGGGCTGGATTCATTTTCTGCGCCGCGAGCAGGGATTGCCGGATGCCAAGATCGTCATGGTCCGCAGTGCCTTCATCGACGATGAAGGCTGGTGCTGGCTTGGGATCGACGCACCCGTTCCGGGCGTGATGGCACCTTGCTTCGAGGACGACCAGAAGGTGACGGCGGCGCTGCTTCTCGCGGCGGCGGATGCCGGCGCCAGGCAATTTGTCAGCGACATCGAAGCGATCAGTGATGGCCGCCAGGGTCCGGGATACGCCGCCTGGGCAGCACTCGGCTTCGCTTGCAGCTATCGGCGCCGGCTGTTCAGGCACGATTGCGAACCACGTTAAACGGACGCTTTGTTCTTGAAATGTTCCAATACTCGTGGCAGGATTTTGCCATGCGCTACGAACGTGACCCTGTCGATCCCTTCACCGATTCCGCCCTTCCCGACATGGCCCGGAAGGGGCGCGGGGCGGTCAGCAACCGGGCGGGCCGTTTCGAGTCAGGCCTGCGCCCGGCCGAAGACGATGGCTGGCAGGAGGCGCGGAATGCCGCCGGCGACGAGGCGTTCTCCGGTCTGAGCTTCAAGGGCGTGCCGCTGGGCCTGTCGCCAAGGCCCGTCGCCAAGGGTGGCGGTGAGGATGAGCTGCCACCGCTCAAGACCCATGTGGCGCTGGATACGGCGCGCTCCATCATCAGCCACAACAAATCCCCCGACATTCCCTTCGACCAGTCGATCAACCCCTATCGCGGCTGCGAGCATGGCTGCATCTATTGCTATGCGCGCCCGACCCATGCCTATCTCGGCCATTCGCCGGGCCTCGATTTCGAGACGCGGCTCTATATGAAGGCCGATGCGGCCAAGCTCCTCGAAAAGGAACTGCGCCGCCCGGGCTACAAGCCCAGCGTCATCGCGCTTGGTGCCAATACCGACCCCTATCAGCCGATCGAGAAGCGCTACGGCATCACGCGCGAAGTGCTGCATGTACTCGCCGCCTACAATCATCCGCTCGGCATCACCACGAAGTCGGCCAATGTCTGCCGCGACATCGACATTCTGGCGCCGATGGCCGCGAAACATCTGGCCAAGGTCTATCTCTCCGTAACGACACTGGACCGCGACCTCGCACGCGTGATGGAGCCGCGTGCCTCGACGCCGCAGAAACGGCTCGACGCCATCCGCCAACTCAGCGAGGCGGGCATTCCGGTGGGCGTCTCGGTGGCGCCGATCATTCCGGGCCTCACCGACCATGAGATCGAAGCCATTGTCGAAGCGGCCTCGGCAGCGGGCGCCACCTCCGTCAGCTGGACGCTGCTGCGCCTACCGCTCGAGATAAAGGACCTGTTCCAGGAATGGCTCGAGGCGCATCACCCCTTGAAGGCCAAGCGCGTGCTCGACCTGGTGCGCGAATGCCGCGACGGGGCGCTCTACAAGGCGGAATTCGGCGCGCGCATGAAGGGAAGCGGCCCTTATGCCACCCTCATCCGCCAGCGCGTCCAGACGATCGCCAGGAAACTCGGCCTCAACGGCTATCGCTGGGAAGTGGATAGCGGCCAGTTCAGGGCGCCGACCGGGCGCATGACGGAGACGGAAGCGGAGAAGGCGCAGCTGAGCTTGTTCGGGTGAGCACCGTCACAGCTGAGACATCCCCCCTCTCCCTAGCCCTCCCCCTGAAGGCAGGGCTAGGGAGAGGGGGTGTGGCACGACAAGGCTCAACTTCCCCGGAACAACTCCGCGCTCCACTTGTTTTACAAGGCATCTCCCACTCGCCAAGGAGGCCGATCATGCGCGCGCGCTTAACAACCATCACCATTGCCGCGGCCTTGTTCTCCGCCGCCCTCAGCGGGCCGGCCCGCGCCGAGAATGCCATGCCGACGCAGCCCACCGACCTCAGCACGCAGAGCGGCAACAATTGCACCAATGGCGAAATCATCGACGGCTCGACCGCCGAGCAGGCCATGGCCGCCTTCAAGGCCGCCGGCTATACCGATGTGCAGATCCTCGAAAAGGGCTGCGACAATTACTGGCATGCGACCGGAACCAAGGGCGGCCAGGGCGGCAATATCGTGCTCTCGCCCGACGGGCAGATAATGCCGGAAGGTAACTGAACCTCCGACCCGACCCTGCGCCAGGTCCGGCGAAATCCCCCGGCGCGCGCCAGCGGCCAGGAGATTTCCTTCGGTCCTAGCTCGAAAGATTTTCGCAAGAGCCACCATCGAGCTTCTGCAGCTTGAAGGGGTCGCCCGGCAGGCTTTCCGAGATGAAGACCGTGAAGTCATCTGCCGGGTGATCGGCGTCGCGGAGTTTGTAGAGGCCGGCTGCGTCCTTGAAGAGCTGGAAGCAGTACATCTCCCCCGGATTGGGGCGATCATAGGTGTAACAGACGCGGCCATTGCCGACACGCCAGACGCCACGCAGGAAATCCGTACCGTGAATGTAACGCGACTGGCCGTTGGGGCAGTGATATTCGGTCCAGCGATCCTTCGCTTCCCCGCGATATTGAAAATACCCCAACATGGTGTGGCCGGAGAGGATCGCCTCGATCTCGGCGGTGTCGGTGATGGCACCTTCATCCGCAACCGGCTCGTCGGCATGAGATGCAATCGCCATTGTTGCAGCCAGCGCCAGCGTGGCGATCGCCGCCGTCTTCCCGATCATCCCGCGCATACTCACCCCCTATCGCCCGCATGGCGGCTTATCTTTTAGGAGCAGCTTGGATTCTGCGTCAATGTTCAGTTGTGCTTCATGCGCGATTTGAATTGTCCCCACGCTCAGGCATCAGCATGATGCGGGCAAGAATGTCGCCTGGGGGAGCTGGCGCGATGCCGGATTGGTCGTTTGAAATAGCAGCTGGGAGCGAACGGGGCACCCTGGTCTGCGGCATCGACGAGGTTGGGCGGGGGCCCTTGGCCGGGCCGGTGATGGCCTGCGCCGTCATCCTGGACCCGGCACGGGTGCCGAGGAAGCTGCAGAAGCGGCTGGATGATTCCAAAAAGTTGTCGGCTCCGGCGCGCACCGAGATCGCCGCCGCCTTGCGCGAGATCGCCCAATTCGCCATCGCCGAGGCGAGTGTGGCTGAGATCGACAGCATCAACATCCTCGAGGCGACGCACCTGGCCATGCGCCGCGCCGTCGAGGGCCTCGCGCAAAAACCGGCCCATGCCCTCGTCGATGGAAACCGGGCGCCAATCCTGTCCTGCCCCACCACCTGCATCGTCGAGGGGGACGCCAAATCGCTTTCCATCGCCGCCGCCTCGATTCTCGCGAAGGTGGAGCGGGACAAGATTATGAGTCAGCTCAGTCTCATCCATACCGTATATGGTTGGGAGCGCAATGCGGGGTATGGAACGGCCGAACATCTGCGCGCCATCCAGACCCATGGGATCACCCTCCATCACCGCAGGTCATTTAGACCGATCTCTGAGAACATTATGATAACTAACTGACTCATAACACTTTCTCATTGACAGCCCGAGTCGCGTGACAGAGGATCGGCGCCATGACAAAGAAAGCGCCGAAGCCAAACCTCACCACTCTCCCCCTCGATTCCATCATCGGCGGGGACAGTATCGAAGCCTTGAACTCGCTCCCCGAAGCGTCGATCGACATGATATTTGCCGATCCACCATACAACCTTCAGTTGAATGGAGATCTGCACCGGCCCAATAACAGCCGTGTCGACGGGGTCGACAATGATTGGGACAAGTTCGCCGACTTCGCGACCTACGACCGGTTCACCATCGACTGGCTGTCGGCAGCGCGCCGGGTCCTCAAGGATGACGGGTCGCTCTGGGTCATCGGCTCCTATCACAACATCTTCCGCGTCGGCGCCAAGCTCCAGGATCTGGGCTTCTGGATGCTCAACGACGTCATCTGGCGCAAGACCAACCCGATGCCGAACTTCCGCGGCCGACGCTTCACCAACGCCCATGAAACCATGATCTGGTGCGCCAAATCCGCCGAAAGCCGCTACCAGTTCAATTACGAGGCGATGAAGACGCTCAACGACGATCTGCAGATGCGCTCCGACTGGCTGATGCCGATCTGCAGCGGCTCGGAACGCCTGAAGGGTGAGGATGGCGCCAAGGCGCACCCGACGCAAAAGCCCGAAGCGCTGCTCTACCGCATCATGATGGCAGCGACCAAGCCCGGCGACGTGGTCTTGGATCCCTTCTTCGGCAGCGGCACCACCGGCGCTGTTGCGAAGAAACTGGGGCGTCGCTGGATCGGCATCGAACGCGATCCCAACTATATCAAGGCGGCCCGCGCCCGCATCGCAAAGGTGCAACAGGTGCCCGAGAAGGAAATGCTGCAGATCATTGCCAAGCGCGAAGAACCGCGCATTCCCTTCGGCTGGCTCATCGAACGCGGCCTTCTGGAACCCGGCACCGTGTTGACCAGCACCAATGGCCGCTTCACCGCCAAGGTGCGCGCCGACGGCACGCTCATTTCATCCGACCACAGGGGCTCGATCCACCAGGTCGGTGCCGCCGTGCAAGGGGCGCCTGCCTGCAATGGCTGGCAATTCTGGTGCGTGCCGCGTGAGGGCCAGCTGATCCCGATCGACTACTATCGCCAGCAATTGCGGGCGGAACTGCACTAAAGTCCCCTCACCCCAACCCCTCTCCCCGGAGGGGCGAGGGGCTTCAGAGCGAGTTCGGTCAAAACTCCCTCGCCCCGCTTGCGGGGTGAAGGGCTTTACCCCGCTACACCAGTTTCGCCAACCCGTGCGCGACGACCTTCCGCATGACGCTGGGAAGCGCCACGTTGCCGAGTTGATCGATACCGACCCATTGGTAGCGCGAATCCACTTTGACGCCCGTTGCGGCGAAGAGCGTCAGATGCAAGGCGAAATGGGTGAAGACGTGGGTGACGCTGCCGTCGAGGCGGCGCCATTTCGCTTTCAGCGGCGCGAGGTCGGCGGCGGTATCCTGGTCGAAAACCTTGCCCAGCCAATCGCTGGTCGGCACCTGCACCATGCCGCCAAGCAATCCTTTTTCAGGCCGTTTTTCGAGCGCGATGCGGCCCGCTTTGTCGAGCATCAGGAAGCAGATTCCGTAGCGTTGCGGCCGCGCTGCCTTGGGCGATTTCCTGGGGAAGGATTCCATGTCGCCTGCCGCATGCGCCGCGCAGGTCTCGCGCCACGGGCACAAGAAACATCTGGGCCTGGCCGGCGTGCAGATCGTGGCGCCGAGATCCATGATCGCCTGCGCGTAGTCGCCGGGGCGGACGTCCGGCGTGTAGCGCGCGGCGAGGGCGCGCAGTTCCACCTTGGCCTTGGGCAGAGGCGTTGCCACGCGGTGGATGCGCGCCATCACCCGTTCGACATTGCCGTCGAGGATGGTAGCCGGCTGGTCGAAGGCGATCGCCGCCACCGCCGCCGCCGTATAGGGGCCGATGCCGGGGAGTTTCAGCAGACCTTCCTCGGTGCGCGGGAAATGGCCGCCATGTTCGGCCACCACGGTCTGCGCGCATTTCTTCAGATTGCGCGCGCGGGCGTAATAGCCGAGGCCCGCCCAGGCGGTCAGCACATCGTCGAGCGGTGCGGCGGCGAGATCGGCGACCGTCGGCCAGCGGGCGAGGAAATCCGTATAGTAGGGCCCGACCGTCACCACCGTCGTCTGCTGCAGCATGATTTCAGCGAGCCACACATGATAGGGATCGGCCGTCTCGCCCGGGGCGGAGCGCCAGGGGAGATACCGGCGATGCCGGTCATACCAGGCGAGCAAGTCGCTGGCCGGTGTCGTCATGGCTTTGGGCTGTTTGCGCGGCATGGCGCCGGACCTTAGACTGTGGCCCCATGAGCGCCCAAGAGGAAAAATCAGGGAAGAAAATAGAAGCCGGGCGGAAGAACCGCCTTTCGGCGCTGGCCAGTTCCGTGCCGGCGCTCACCAAGCTGGCTTTGGGGCGCAAGGGGTTTGCCGAGGCGAGCCTCATCGGTGAATGGACAATGATCGTCGGCGAGGATATCGCGCGCCTCGCCATTCCGGTGAAGATGCGCCTGCCGCGGGCGAAAAAAGACGAGAAGCCGGCGGGAACGATTGCCCCCAATGTCGCTGGTGGCACTCTCACTTTGCGCGCGAGCCCCGCCGCGAGCCTGGAGATACAGCATCTGAAGCCCCGCATCCTGGAGCGGATCCAGCGTTATTTCGGCTATCCCGCCATCACCGAGATCAGAATAGAGATCGGCGAGGGTAAGAAATCCTCGCTGAAAGCACGCCGGCCGGCCCCCGGCCCGGTGGCCCAGCCCGACCTTTCACATGTGACCGACCCCGACATCCGCGAGGCCCTGCGGCGACTCGGGGCGGCCAGGGCGAAGCGCGTCTGACACCCCTAAAACATTGCGTTTCCGTGAAATTCCGGCTGGACAGCAAGCGACTCGCCCGAATCCAACGGCTTATCCGCCGCCTCTGATGTGAGGGCTTTGGCGGTCGGCGCCGCTCACCGAGGCCTCGCTTGCAAGCCCACCTGAATCCTGCCAAATAGCGGCGAAATCGGTCTCCCGTCCGAAGTCGGATTTGGGGAGCCTAAATGGAGGCTCTGTTGAACGCACGCAATCTGGTGATCGGTGTCGTGGTGCTGGCCCTGCTGGGCGTCGGCGGCTTCTATGCCTGGACCCATTACGGGCCCGGTGCGGCACCCGGCGTCAGTGACAATCCGGCGCTGGCGGGCCTCCCCGCCCCGGTCGACGATCCCGCCACGAAGGCCCAGGAAGGCGACATGGTGCTGGGCGATGCCAACGCGCCCATCACGTTCATCGAATATTCCTCGCTCTCCTGCCCGCATTGCGCCCGTCACCACAAGAACGTGCTGCCGGAGATCAAGAAGCAGTATATCGATACCGGCAAGGTGAAGCTGGTGATGCGCGACTTCCCGCTGAACGGTCCGGCCGTGCAGGCCTCGCTCCTGGTCCATTGCGTCTCGCCGATGGCCTATTGGGGCATGACCGATCAGCTTTTCGCGACGCAGGATCAGTGGGTCAACGAGAATTCGGCCATGATCCTGGCCGGCATCGCGGCGGCGGCCGGCATCAACGGCCAGGATTTCCAGCAATGCCTCAGCGACAAGGCGATGAAGGACAAGATCATCGCTTCGGCCGAGCAGGCCGACAAGGCGTTCAAGGTGGATTCGACGCCGACCTTCGTCGTCAATGGCATCGTCATCAAGGGCGAAAAGACGTTCGAGGAATTCGCCAAGATTTTCGACGCGCTGGCGCCGAAGGCCAATTGATCAGTAAGTTTTCTTAGGGAACGCGTGCCTTGGTCCAGTTCAACAAGCTCCGCCTGACTGGCTTCAAATCCTTCGTCGAATCCACTGAACTCTCGATTCAGGCGGGCATGACCGGGATTGTCGGCCCCAATGGCTGCGGCAAGTCGAATCTGGTCGAAGCCTTGCGCTGGGTGATGGGCGAAACCTCGGCCAAGCGCATGCGCGGCGGCGAGATGGACGACGTCATCTTCGGCGGCAGCGGCAACCGCCCGGCGCGCAATGTCGCCGAAGTGATCCTGACGCTCGACAATGCCGACCGCCGCGCCTCCTCGCAGTTCAACGAGAGCGACGATCTCGAAATCTCGCGCCGCATCGATCGCGGCGAGGGTTCGACCTACAAGGTCAACGGCAAGGAAGCGCGCGCAAGAGACGTGCAGCTGCTGTTCCAGGACATTTCGGCCGGCGCCCATTCGACCGCCCTGGTGAGCCAGGGCCGCGTCGGCGCCATCGTCAACGCCAAGCCCACCGACCGCCGCTCGCTCTTGGAAGAAGCAGCCGGCATCACCGGCCTGCACACCCGCCGGCATGAAGCGGAATTGCGCTTGAAGGCGGCGGAAGCCAATCTCGCCCGCCTCGACGATGTCATCATCACGCTGGAAAGCCAGCTCGGCCAGTTGAAGAAGCAGGCGCGCCAGGCCTCGCGCTACCGCAACCTTCAGGACCATATCCGCCGCGCCGAGGCGATCCTCTTCCACCTGCAATGGCAGGATGCGCGCCAGCGCCTGGATTATTCGGAAAAGACCTTGATGGCGGCCGAGACCGCCGTCGTCTCGCTGACCTCGGCCGCCGCCATCGCAGCGACGCGCCAGACGGAAGCAGCCACCATTCTGCCGAGCCTCCGCCAGGCGGAAGCGGAAGCAGCCGCCGAATTGCAGCGCCTGACCATCGCACGCGGCGCCCTCGACAAGGAAGAAGAGCGCATCGCCCAGGCGCGGTCCGATGCCGACCGGCAGCTGCGCGAGAACGAGGCCGATCACGGCCGCGAACTGGCGTTGACCAACGATGCCGTGGCCGCCGCCGCGCGCCTCTCGGAAGAGCGCGGAATCATCGAGGAGACCGCGGGCGAGGAAGCGGCGATTTCCGAAGAGACGCAGCGCCGCGTCGAAGCAGCACAAGCCGAAGTCGATGAGAGCGAGGCCGAGCTTGGCCGCCTCACCCAGGACCTCGCCGCCGCGGAAGCCCGCGCGCAGGCCCTCATCCGTCGCCTCGACGAATTGCAGCAACGCCGCCAGCGGCTTGGGCTTCGCGCCCAGGAAGTGGATGCCGAGCGCCAGCGCCTCTCCGCCGAGATCGCGAACGATGCCGAAACGCAAGCCGCCCGCGCCGCCGTCGCCGAGGCCGAGGCAGCGCTTGAAGAAGCGCAAGCGGTCTTGGCCGAGATCGAAGCGCAGCGCGGCCTTGCCGGTGAAGCGGAAAGCCAGGCCCGCGCCCAGCTGCAACAGGCGCAGGATCAGCGCCAGCGCCTGAAGGCCGAGGTCGATGCGCTTTCCTCGATCTTCGCCAATTCCGACGCCGACATGTGGCCGCCGCTCATTGACAGCCTCACCGTGGCGCCGGGCTATGAAACGGCCCTTGCCGCAGCACTCGGCGACGATCTGCAAGCCTCGACCGATCTAGGGGCGCCAACGCATTGGCGCGAGGGCGAAACGGATGCCGGGGCACCTTCGCTCCCCGGCAATGCCGAACCGCTGTCACGGTTTGTCACCGGATCGGTAGCGCTTGGCCGGCGCCTCGCGCAGATCGGCCTGGTCGAGGATGAAGCGACCTGCCGCGCGCTGGGGACGCAGCTGAAACAGGGCCAGCGCCTCGTTTCCAAGGACGGCGCCATGTGGCGCTGGGACGGCTTCACCATCGCCGCCGGCACGGAAACGGCCGCCGCCACACGCCTCAAGCAACGCAATCGCTTGCGGGAGCTCGAAGGCAGCCTGCAGATCGCGGAAGGCGCCTTGGCCGAGGTCGAGGCGCAGTTCGGATCGGCGCGCGACGAGGCGCAGGGCCTCATCGACCGCGAGCGCAGCCAGCGCCAGACCTTGCAGGCGGCCTACAATTCAGCGCGCCAGGCACGCGATGCCGCCGCCCGCGTCGAACAGCGTGCGACACAGATGCAATCGCGCCTTGCCGCCATCGCCGAACAGGCCGAAGCGGTCGCCGGCGACATTGCGGAACTGGAAGGACAGTTGGAAGCGGCGGCCACCGAGCGTGCCGAATTGCCGGATCTCGACCAGGCCCGCCACCGCATCAATGAACTCCGCCCCGAAGTCGCCGAGCGCCGCACGCGCCTGGTCGAAGCCCGCTCGGCGCTCGATCGCCTGCAGCGCGAAGCGCAGCAGCGCCAGCAGAGACTGCTGGCGATCGCCGACGAGCTCCGCTCCTGGGAAAACCGCAGCCAGCGGGCGCAACAGCATCTCAATGAACTGGTCGAGCGCCGCGCGCATATCGAGGCGGAAATCGAGCGCCTCTCTGCGCTGCCGGAAGAAATCGCCCAGCAGCGCCGCGACCTCATGGACCTGCTCGAAGTGTCCGAGGAAAAGCGCCGCAATGCCGCCGATGCGCTGGCCTCCGCCGAAACCGCCCTCAATGAGGCCGATCGCGGTTTGAAGGGCGAGGAGCACAAGCTCATCGAAGCGCGCGAGCAGCGCGTCCGTGCCGAGGCGGCGATCGAGCAGGCCAAGGAAGCGGCCGACACGCTGACCGAGCGCATCCGCGAGAAGCTGGAATGCTCGCCCGAGGAAGTGCTGGCGCTGGCTGAACTCGACCCCGGCGAAGGCCTGCCGGCCCGCGACGAGACCGAACAGCGCCTCGCCAAATTGCTGCGCGAGCGCGAAAATATCGGCCCCGTGAATTTGCGCGCCGAGACGGAATCGAACGAGCTCGACCAGCAATTGGCCGGCATGCAGACCGAGCGTTCCGACCTCATCAACGCCATTTCGCGCCTGCGCCAGGGCATCGCCTCACTGAACCGCGAGGGCCGCGAGCGGTTGCTCGCCGCCTTCGAACTGGTGAACGGCCATTTCACGTCGCTGTTCACGCGCCTCTTCGGCGGCGGCAAGGCGCACCTCCAGTTGACCGAAGCCGAAGACCCGCTCGATGCCGGCCTCGAAATCTTCGCCAGCCCCCCGGGCAAGAAGCTGCAGATCCTGTCGCTGCTCTCTGGCGGCGAGCAGGCCTTGACCGCCTTGGCGCTGCTCTTTGCCGTCTTCCTCGTCAACCCGGCGCCGATCTGCGTGCTGGACGAAGTCGACGCCCCATTGGACGACGCCAATGTCGAGCGTTTCTGCAATCTGGTGCAGGAACTGGCCGAAGCTTCCGGCACGCGCTTCCTGGTCATCACCCACCACCGCCTGACCATGGCCCGCATGGACCGCCTCTACGGCGTCACCATGGCGGAACGCGGCGTCAGCCAACTGGTCTCGGTCGACCTCCAGGAAATCGCGCATCTCAAAGCGGCGTCTTAAACCGGCCTGGGGTGATGTTGTAACCAGACCGAATTCGGACTATATTTGGTCTGAGTTTGGAGGTTGCCATGAAATTGTCGACTCAGATCAAACCCATCAGCTATCTCAAGGCCAATGCCGCCGAGATCATGGATCGGCTCGCCGAGGACCAGCAGCCGATCGTCATCACCCAGAATGGCGAGGCCAAGGCCGTCCTGCAGGATGTAGCGTCTTACGAAAAGACGCAGGAGACCCTGGCTCTTCTCAAAATCATCGCTCTTGGCCAAGCGCAGATCGCCCGCGGTGAAATCGTTCCGGCCCGAGACGCCATCGCGAAGATCCGTACCGAATTAAGCAAACGGCCGCAGGAGCCCCATCGGCAAAAGCGCAAATGACGTTTCGCGTTCAGCTCACTGCCGGCGCCGTCCGGGACCTTGAGGAGATCGCTTCCTATATTGCTGGTCACAGCTCCCTGGCCGGCGCGGGCCGGCTGCTGGACGGTATCCTCGACATTGTGAGCGCCCTTGAGGCGATGCCGGAGCGCGGCCGGATGGCGCCGGAACTTGTCGACTATGGGTTTTCAGCCATACGCGAGCGCTTCTTCAAGCCTTACCGCATTCTGTATCGCATCGACGGGCAGGATGTTCGCATCCTGCTGATCGCCGATGGCAGGCGTGATCTGCGCGAGCTACTGCTGCGCCGACTGCTGGATTGACCGGCCCTGGCCTACCTCAACACCCGGACTCACTGCCAGTGGATGGGAGACATGAGTACATCCGCCACGCCATAGCCCCAGAGGCCGCTGATCGCCAGCGACACGGCCCAGGCGATGCGGGTCCAGCGTTTCCGCTCCGGGTGGGTGGGATAGAGCCAGGCCGGCACGCGGCCGGCGAGCCAGGCGGTGAACAGGGTCGCCGCGGCGCCCAGGGGCGCGAAGGCACTCCAGAAGGGATAGAATGGCTCGGTGATGAGGGCTGCGAGGATACCGGCCAGCACCATGAGGACCATGCCGCCGCCACAAATGACGGCGCCCAGGACCAACGCAGCGAATATCCGCAAAGCCCCGCTCCCCTTTGTTCCGGCGCCCCGATTCGAGTACCTGGACGGGAGAGTGTCGCAGATCCGTGTCCCGTCCAAGGTCGGACACGCAAGACTTGTTCACTGTGCATTGCGACACCCGGCTCAGCCCACGACATCTGTCCTATTTCGTGCGCCAGCGCGGCTTTTCCTGCCGCTATGCGGGAAACCTGCAGCCTTCATGGCGGCTGATCGCACAAGATCGATTCCGAAACGTTCCCGACGAGCCCGCCGCAGGGCCTGGTTGGTGTCAATTTTCCGATTTATATTCAACCACTTAGATCACCCCAAATCACCTTGACAGCCTATCACCCCTTGCCTATGTTGCGCGCGCTTCCGCCGATCCTCCGATTGGCGGAGGTAGCGGCTTGTTGCTCGGGGGATACCTTGAGGATCGGCGACAATGACCGAACAGCAGCCCGATAACCTGAACCAGCTCGACGCGAAGCTTAAGGCGGCGCGGGAGCGGATCGAGGGATCGGGCAGCCAGGAACTGGCCCGCGAGGGCACGTCCCTGGGATACGGCTTCCGCCTCAGCGTCGAATTGCTGGCGGGCCTGCTGGTGGGTCTGGGGATCGGCTATGTCATCGATGGATGGCTGGGTACGCGCCCCTGGTTGATGCTGGTTTTCATGATCCTGGGGCTGGCGGCGGGCGTCCTCAATGTGATGCGCGTGACGCGGCAGATGGAGCAATTGGAAGCTTCCAGGAAGGATCAACGTTAAGCGTCGACCCTTCGGGCCCGGCTTGGGATGCATGTCCAGCCGGGTTCGCGGGCGGCATCAACCGGGGATGACATCGTGGCCGAAGCCCATTCACCGCTCGCCCAGTTCGAAATCAGGACGCTCGCCGACATCCATCTGGGCGGTATCGATGCTTCCTTCACCAACGCCTCGCTCATCATGGTGGTGGTGGTCGGCCTGGTCACGCTCTTCATCGTCGCCGGCATGCGCAACGCGGCGATCGTCCCGGGCCGCTTCCAGGGCATGGTCGAGTTTTTCTATGAATTCATCGCCAATCTCCTGAAGGAGAACACCGGCGCGGCCGGCAAGCAGTTCTTTCCGCTGATCTTCTCGCTGTTCATGTTCATCCTTGGCGCCAACCTCATCGGCCTCTTCGGCGCCATCACCGTTACCAGCCATATCGTCGTCACCTTCGCCTTGGCCTTCATGGTCATCACCATCGTGACGATTGTCGGCTTCGTGAAGCACGGCGCGCATTATTTCAGCTATTTCGCCCCGGCGGGCGCGCCGATGTGGCTGATGCCGCTGATGATTCCGCTGGAAGTCATCTCCTACCTCATCCGCCCGATCAGCCTTTCGGTCCGACTGTTCGCCAACATGGTGGCGGGCCATGTGATGCTGGGCGTGCTCGGCACTTTCGTCGTCGGCCTCGGCGGCCTGTTCTTCGCACTGGGCGCCATTCCGCTGGTCGCCATTCCGATGATCTTCGCCCTCGAGGTGCTGGTTGCCCTCCTGCAGGCCTATGTGTTCGCCATTCTCACCTGCATCTACCTCAACGACGCCATTCACCTGGCGCACTGAAGGCAGACCCGGGAAAGAAGTTTTCCATCAACACCAAGCAACGTTAATCCCAAGAAAGGACATCCATCATGGAACTCGAAGCCGCGAAAATGATCGGCGCCGGTATTGCGGCACTCGCCCTGGGCGGCGCTGGTGTCGGTCTCGGTAACCTGTTCGGCAGCTACATGGAGGGTGCGTTCCGCAACCCGGAAGCCCAGAGCAAGCTGAAGGTCAACCCGATGCTCGCCTTCGCGCTGATCGAAGCCACGGGCCTCTTCGGCTTCGTCATCGCCATGATCATCCTGTTCGGCTAAGCCCGTTCGGACGATCTGACTAACGTTGCGATCTACGGCTGGCCGGCGCGAGTTCTGACGCCGGCCAGTTTGTAATTTTCAGTTGGGAGGGGAGCAATGCCCCAATTCGATCCCGCCATTTTCTCGCCGCTGCTGGTCTGGCTGGTCCTGACCTTCGTGGCGCTCTATGTGCTGATGTCGAAATTCGCGCTGCCGAAAGTGGCCAATATCATCGACCAGCGCGCCGAGCGCATCGAAGGCAACCTCGCCAAGGCCGAACAGCTCAAGGCCGATGCCGCCGGCGTACTGGCGGCTTACGAAAAGGCGATCGCCGACGCCAAGGCGCAGGCCCAGGCCGAACTGGCCAAGGCCGCAGCGGAAGTCGCCGCCGAGACCGCCCGCCGCGAAGGCGAGTTCGCCAAGCGCCTGGGCGAGCAGACCCGCACCGCCGAGGGCCGCATCAAATCCGCCCAGGCCGAAGCCATGGCGCAGGTGAAACTGATCGCGACGGATCTGGCCGCCGGCATCTCCGCCAAGCTGGCCGGTACCGGTGTCGATCAGGCTGCGGCGGGTGCCGCGGTCGAAGCCGTGGTCAAGGAGCGCGCCTGATGGAACATGAAGCCAGCATGCTTGCCGACCCGCATTTCTGGGTCAATGTCGGCGGCCTGATCTTCCTCGCCTTCGCCGGTCCGAAGCTGTGGAAGGTTGTCGCCCAGATGCTCGACCAGCGCGCGATCAAGATCAAAGCAGATCTCGACGAAGCGCAGAAGCTTAAGGACGAGGCGCAGGCCCTGCTTGCCGAGTATCAGCGCAAGCAGAAGGATGCTCTCAGGGAAGCGTCCGAGATCGTCGAAACCGCCAAAGCCGTCGCCCAGCGCCAGGCCACGGAAGCTGCCGCCAATCTGGATCTGGCCCTCGCCCGCCGCGAAAAGCTGGCGATGGAGAAGATCGCCCAGGCCGAAGCCGCCGCCATCGCCGAAGTCCGCCGCGAAGCGGTCGATGTGGCCACGGCCGCCGCCAGGAAGCTGATTGCGGCCAGCCTCAACGAGGGCCGTGCGAGCGCCCTGATCGACGCAGCCATCAAGGATGTCGATACCCGCCTGCACTGAGCAAGACGGCATCGAGGGAACGAAGGGCCCGGGATCGAAAAGATCCGGGCCCTTTTCTTTGCCGTACCGGGGTTTCGACGCCGGCATGCCGCCAGCACGTACCGCGTACGGGTGGCACGATCTCCAAATTTGTGGCCGCCCCTTCGCTATTCGGATAGATTACCCGGGTAAGCGCTCCAACGTGGACCATTCTTTAACTGCTTGCGCGGAAGATGCGGGAAAGGGCGGTCCTCACGGGCCGCGATCCATTAGCGCAGGCTGCATGGGCGATTTGCCCGCCGCCCATGCGGGGTCGACATGATGACGTTGCCACTCGATGCCCGGGAGGCGGCCAAGGCCGCCGAGATCACTACCACCGAACGCCAGGTCGAGAAGGTGGCGGAAAGCTATGTGCGGGCGCGCGAAGCCAAGCAGGAATTGCGACGTGCGCTGCTGCGCCGGCAGATCGATGCCGAACTGTGGCGCCAGTCGCCTGTGGCATCCGCCGGGAAATGGCGCGGGCGTGGCCTGCTTGCCCTGGGGGGGCTCCTCGCCTTTCTGATCGTGATCTGGTTTCTGGGTCCGGCCGGCCTGTCCATGGGCGGCAGGATCCTTGTGGCGGGTGCTGCGGTGTTGGGTCTTGGCCTTGCCGCGCTCTTCATTGCCGCGCTGACGGACCGGATCGGCGGAAAGCCCATTGCGCCGCCGGAAACACCGATCGCCGCCGACCCGGCCAGCAAGGACGAAGCGCTGCGGCGCCTTTCCTGAAGGCCCCCTGGCCCCCACAAAGAGCTCTGGCCCCAACGAAAAGCCGCCCGGCATCCTGCGATGCGGGCGGCTTCATACTTTCGACCGCTCCACGGCGCTTGCGCGCCGCGGGGCAGGATCGAGCTGGCTTACTTCTTCGCGGCCTTGGCGATCGCGGCCTTCACTTCGTCGATCTGGGCGACGAAACGGCCCTGGATCAGCTCGGCGACTTCGGTGCCCGACTTCTGCACGAGGTCGGTGATCTCGCGCAGGTTCGAAACGGCCTGCTCGAAACCGGCCTTGGTGATCTCGGCCTGCTTCACGAGCTTCTCTTCGGCACTGGTCGGCTCGGCCAATTCCTTGGCTACCTTGCCGAACTCCTCGACCGCCTTGCGGGCGATTTCGGCCTGGCGCTGGGCAACGGCCTTGACGCCTTCGAACGCGGCCTGATTGGCGGCGGTCAGGACTTCGAAATTCTTCTTCTGGGCCGCGACGACACCGTCGATGTCGAACAGGGCCTTACCGTTGGTGAAGGCCTTGCTGTAATCGCCGAACCACTTGCCGAAATCCGCCTGAGCTTTGGCGAAGTCGAACTTGGTGAAATCCGGGAATGTCGGGGTCGGGGTGCTCTCGAACGTGGTCTGGGCTTTGGCCATGGTGGCGTCTCCTCAGTGAAACGGTTCTGATGCTATGGGTTCATTGTGCGGTGCACAATCTGAGGCTCTATATGAGGCAGAGATGGCGCAAAATCAAGGGATTTTTTGTTGCGGTGCACAAACTACTTAAAATCCATTATAGAACAATACATTACAGTCTTCTTACAGAGTGATGGCAATGACTTGACTGCGCGGGTTCGTCGCGGCGCTGCCCAACCCGCTGCCCGGTCAATCACCCGCTCGGTCGACCGCTGCCATTGCCGCCATACCGGAGATTCAGGATTATGCCGGGCCCCACGGAGTCGGGGCGGGATTGAGGGAGAAAGAAAATATGACCGATCACCCCCTGCGCGTAAGCCGCAATGGCGCCATCCTGGAAGTCGTCTTCGACCGGCCCAAGGCCAATGCGATCGACGCGCCGACCAGCCGCAGGATGGGCGAGGTCTTCGCCGGCTTCCGCGACGATCCCGGTTTGCGCGTGGCCATCCTGACCGGAGCGGGCGAGAAGTTCTTTTCCGCCGGCTGGGATCTCAAGGCTGCAGCGGAAGGTGAAGCGCCGGATGCGGATTACGGGGTCGGTGGCTTCGGCGGGCTGCAGATGCTCCCCGATCTCAACAAGCCGGTCATTGCCGCGGTGAACGGCATGGCCGTGGGTGGCGGCTTCGAGTTGGCGCTCGCGGCCGACCTCATCGTCGCCGCCGACCATGTGCGCTTCGCCCTGCCGGAAATCCGCTCGGGCACGCTGGCCGATGCGGCGACGATCAAGCTGCCCAAGCGCATCCCCTATCACATCGCCATGGATCTGCTCTTCACCGGCCGCTGGATGGAGGCGGCCGAGGCGCAGCGCTGGGGCCTGGTCAACGAGGTGGTCCCCGCCGCCGATCTGATGGCCCGCGCGCGGGCGCTTGCCCAAATCCTGGCCGACGGGCCGCCACTCGTCTATGCCGCGATCAAGGAAGTGGCCCGCGCCGCCGAGAACCGCGATTTTGCCGGCGTGATGACGCAGATCGGCCAGCGCAACTTTCCCACCATCCAGAAGCTCTATGGCAGCCGGGACCAGATCGAGGGCGCCAGGGCCTTCGCCGAGAAGCGCAAGCCCGTCTGGAAAGGCTGCTGAGAGGCGGTATCTTCAGGCGGGAATGACGGCGCCCGTTTCCTTCTGGAAGATATGCATCTTTTCGGCATCGATCGGTATGAGCGCCGTGTCGTCGGCCGCCGCCTTGGTCTGGGCGGCCACCTGCGCGGTGAAGGGTGCCTCGCCAACGGTGCCGATCAGGAGCGTATGCGGCCCCAGGGGCTCCACGTCGCGCACCTTGAGTTCGACGATCGGCAATGTGCGGCCGCCGGCCACCGTATGCTCGGGGCGGATGCCAGCCACGACCCTGGCACCCAGATGCGGGGCGTAAGCGGCCTGGCGCGAGGCGGGCACCGGGATGCTGACGCCGCCGGCCGTCTCGAAGGCGATACCGCCATCGCCTTGCGCCAGCTCACCCTCGATGAAATTCATGCTGGGCGCACCGATGAAGGCGGCCACGAACAGGTTGCACGGCTTCTCGTAGAGCGTGATCGGGTCGGCTGCCTGTTCGATGCGCCCGCCATTCATGACGACGACACGGTCGGCCATGGTCATGGCCTCGACCTGGTCGTGGGTCACATAGACGACGGTCGTCTGCAGGCGCCGGTGCAGCGATTTGATCTCGGTGCGCATTTCGATACGCAATTTGGCGTCGAGATTGGAGAGCGGCTCGTCGAACAGGAACACATCCGGATTGCGCACGATGGCGCGGCCGATGGCGACGCGCTGGCGCTGGCCGCCGGAAAGCTGTTTCGGGCGCCGCTCAAGATAGGGATCGAGGTTGAGAATGCGCGCCGCATTCTTCACCGCCGTCTCGATTTCACCCGCCGCCGTGCCGCGCACCTTCATGCCATAGCCGATATTCTCGGCCACCGTCATATGCGGATAGAGCGCGTAATTCTGAAACACCATCGAACAATTGCGCAGGCCCGGGCGCAGCTGCGTCACGTCCCGGTCGCCGATGCGGATGGTGCCCGAACTGGCCGTTTCCAACCCCGCGACCATGCGCAACGTCGTGGTCTTGCCGCAGCCCGAAGGCCCGACCAGAACGACGAATTCGCGCGAGGCGATTTCAAGATCGAGCGGCGGAATGACGGTGACATCGCCAAAGGATTTGGTGATGCGTTCGAGGCTTACGCGGGCCATGGGCGTCTTCTTCTGTGTTGGGCGATCCCGCCTCGGCCGAAATGCCGGGGCGGGATCGCGTTCAGTCTAACCTAACTTGCACCGCCCGATTACTTCGGCGGCAGACCCATCGAAGCACGATAGGCGGCGAGCTGCTTGTCGCGGCCGAATTCGTCGGTCAGGCGATTCCATTCCTTGGCCACATTGTCGAGCGCCGCTTGCGCTGTGACTTCGCCGGCCAAAGCCTTGGAAAGCTCGATCTCAACGACTTCGGTGTAGGAGAAGTAGCCGGGCAGACGCATGTCGAGGACGACGTTCTCGGCGGCAAGCGAATCAGCCTGGCCGGCGAGATATTCCTTCGCCTCGCGCTCGCTGAACAGCTTCGACCATAGTTCGAGGTTGGTCGTGTGCGAGACGCGATAGGGGTTCACACCGGTACCGCCGGTGATCGCCGCCTTGCCGGAGATTTCCGGACTGGAGAGGAATTCGATGTAGTTCCAGGCAGCTTCCTGGTTCTTCGAGGAAGCGGGCACCGCCGCCTGCCAGCCGCCGAACGCCATGAACGGCGATTTGACGACATGGTCGAACTTCTTCCATTCCTTGGTCTTGTAGTCGTAGATCTCGCTGGCGCCCGGCAGCACGGCCGACCCTACCTTGCCGGAAATCTTCGACTGCTTCGGGTCCGCCGCGATGACGCCGGTATCGCCCCAGCCGATCGACTGGGCGACCTGGCCGCCTGCCACGGCCGCGTTCACTTCGCCGAAGGAGAAGTTGAGCGCGTTGGGCGGCGCCAGCTTCGAGGATTTCACATATTCCTCGAGGCCCCGCACCCAGCCCGGATTGTTGATGTTGGCATCCATCGTGTCCGGATCGAAGAACATCGCGCCCTTCTGGCCCGGAATGTTGGTGTAGGACGCCGCATGGCTGAAGAAGAACCAGAATTGCTGGCCGCCGCGGCGATAGGCTTCCGCCGTGCCCCACAGGCCCTGGTCTGGGCGCGTGAAGAATTCGGCGATGTCGAGATACTGCTTCCAATCCTGCGGCACGGCGAGGTCGTAGCCATACTTGGCCTTGAACGCCTCCTTCTCCTTCGGATCCTCGAAGAGGTCGATGCGGTAGGTATAGGTATGGACGTCGCCGTCGATGGTCTGCGACAGCGTCTTGCCGTTCCAGACCATCAGCTGTTCACGGTAGATCGGCGCGATATCGTCCCAGGCCGCACCCTTGCGCATGGCTTCCGGCACTTCGGCGAGAAAGTCGGTGAAGTCCGGCGACCAGGCCGGGGCGAAGCTCACCACGTCGAAATTCACTTCGCCAGAGGAGAGCGAGGTGACGATCTTCGGATAGAGTTCCGACCAGGGGAATTCGACCACGTTCACCTTGCCGCAGGTCTTCTTCGACCATTCCTCGCCGGCGCTCTGCAGGGCCGAGGCGATGTAGGGACCGGTCTGCGAGGCGGCGGTCAGGGTCACGCCGGAATAATCCGGCGAGCATGATCCCGTCGCGGGCGCCGCCGCCGTCTGATTGGCAGCCTCGGAGGTGGCCGGTGCAGCCTGCGATGTCTCGGTCGTGGTGGTGGCGTTGGTGGAGGATTGCGCCTCCTCCTTCTTTTCCTCGCCGCAGGCACTCAAGGTGAACGACAGCGCAATCATCGCCGTCGCGCCGAGCAGAAATTTTCTCATGTCCTCACTCCCATTCTCTCTTGGTTGATTGGCTAGTTCAGTGAACGTCGATCAGGCGGTCATTTAATGGCACCGAGCAGCAGACCGGACCGCATGAGCCTGCTCAGCAACGCCGCCATGATCATCATCGGAATGATGGCGACCAGGGCGGCGGCGGAAATCGACCACCATTCGTCGCCGCGCTGGCTGTTCTGGCCGGCGACGAGGATGGGAAGCGTTTGCCATTTGGCATTGGTGAGGAAGAGTGCGAACAGGAACTCGTTCCACACGAAGGCCAGGGTGATCATGAAGGTGGCGACGAGACCCGGCACCGACATCGGCAGCACGATGCCGGTGAAGATGCGCCATGAGGGCACATTATCGACCATCGCCGCCTCTTCCACTTCGAGAGGCAAGGCGGCGAAGAAATCGCGCATCAGCCAGACGACGATCGGCAGGCTGAAGGCAATGTAGGCGAGGACCATGCCGACATAGGTATCGATCATCTTGAAGCCCAGACGGCCGACCTCCGTATACATCAGGAAGAGAGCGAACGCCGCGACGATGGGCGGAAACATGCGCTGGCTGACGAACCAGAATATGATGTCCTCGTTGCCCAGTACCGGTCCGGGAACGCGCAGGCGGTTGGTGGCCAGCGACAGGATGAGCGCGGCCGCGAAGGCGATGATCATCGCCGCGGCACGGCTGAAGCCGAAGGCATTGTAGAAGGCGAGATAGCCGCCGCAGGCGACGATGAAGAAGACGAGACCGGAGGCAAGCTTGACCTTGAAGGGAAAGCGCACCAGCGCATAGGCCGCCATCGCGCCGATGGCGGTCGCCAGCACGGAGGAGGTCAGGCCGATGATGGTCGAGGCGATGACATTGTTGAAGAACTCGCCGCGTTCGCCGGAGAACAGCTCACGCCAGGCTTGCAGCGAAGGTTCGAAATCGATGAAGGGGATGAACGTGGCATGGCCAACGACCGAAAGCGAGGTCTTGAACGAGGTCACCACCACCCAATAGAGCGGGAACAGGGTGAACAGCGCCCAGAACAGGATGCCGAGCAGGGCGAAACAGCGTGACGGGCCGTTGAGGGTTCGAGTGCTCATCGATGCTTCGCCAGATAGGGTTTGAGGATCGCGAGATAGACCACGCCGATGACCGTGATGACGATCAGGAAGAGGAAGGAGAGCGCCGAGGTGTAGCCGAGATTGAACTTCTTGAAGCCCTCCTGATAGGCAAAGAGCGTCAGGGTCTCGGTCGAGATGCCCGGCCCGCCGCCGGTCAGAACGAAGACGGTATCGATGATCTTGTAGCTCTCGATGAGGCGGATGAAGACCACCGCCGCCGAGATGGGCAGCATCATCGGGAACGTAATGTCCCAGAACTGCCGCCAGGGGCTGGCATTCTCCAGCGAGGCCGCCTCATAGACATCGTCCGGCAGGGTGGCGAGGCCAGCAAGCAGCATCAGGATGATGAAGGGCGTCCACTGCCAGACCTCGACCGTGATGAGGGCGCCGATGGACCAATAGGTATCGGTCAGAAAGGGCAGGTTCGGGAAGCCCAGGAACGTCATGAACTGGTTGAGCGGACCTTGCGTCGGGTTGAAGATCTGGCGCGCGATGAGGGCCACCGCGACCGGGGCGATCAGCATGGGCATCAGGAAACCGACACGGAACAGCTTTTCGCCCGGCACCTTGGCATGAAGCGCCAGCGCCACGGCAAAGCCGATCACATATTGGATGGCTACCGAGACGAAGGCGATGATGCTGGTGGTGAGCGTCACATGCCAGAAGCGCGGATTGGCGAGCAGGTTGCCGTAATTCTCGAGGCCAATGAAGCGCGGCGGCGTCGGCGGCACCAGGCGGAAGCTCATGAAGCTGGTGGTGAGCGAATAGATCAGCGGAAAGATCGAGACCGCCAGCACCACAAAGAGGGCCGGCCAGATGAAGAAATACTTTATCGGATCGTTGCGCATCACGCTACCTTGGCCAGCAGAGCATCGATCTCGGCGCGCGACGGCATGGCCGGCGCGGTGCCACGGCGCGTGACCGAAATTCCGGCGACCGTGCAACCGAAGCGTACTGCTTCCGCCGGGGCGACACCACCGGCAATCGCCGCGGCGAACCCGCCGACAAAGGCGTCGCCCGCCCCGGCCGTGTCGATCACGGTGCCGGCCGAGACCGCCGGCACATGGACCGAGCCCGACTTGGAATGGAGCAGCGCCCCACGCTCGCCCAGGGTGATGAGGGCGTGGCCAGCTCCCTTGGTCAGAATCGCATCGCCGGCGCGGCGTGCATCTTCCATCGATTCCAGGGGAAATCCGACGATGGCCGCCGCTTCGCTCTCATTGGGGGCAATGTAATCGCACAAGGAATAGATCGCATCCGGGAAGGCTTCCGCCGGTGCCGGGTTGAAAACGGTCGTGACACCTGCCGCCTTGGCGATCGCGAGGGCACGCTGCGCGGCCGCCACCGGCTGCTCCAACTGGGTGACGAACACCTTGGCACCGCGAATCTGCGCGGCATGAGCCTCGACATCGGCCGGTGACAAGGTGCCGGCGGCACCCGGATAGACGATGATTGCGTTCTCGCCGGTCTTGTCGTTCACATAGATGAAAGCGGCACCCGTTGGATCCGCCTCGGAGATGCCGATCTCGGCCTTGATGCCCACATCGGCCCAGGTCTTCTGCGCGATCTCGCCGAACGTGTCACGGCCGATCTTGGTGATGAAGGTGACCTTGGCCCCGGCGCGTGCCGCCGCCACCGACTGGTTCGAACCCTTGCCGCCCGGCCCCATCTTGAAGCCGGACCCGGCGATCGTCTCGCCGACCTTCGGCATCCGGTCGCCCATGAAGGCAAGATCGGCGACGAAGATCCCCAGAATGCAGACGCCTTCCCGTCCCCCGCTCATGATGTGCGCCGCTCCCTTATTTCGCTTCCGGCGGGATGACGCCCTTGGTGAACATGAAGCAGCCGTAGAAACGGCGCTCACCCGTGGCGATCACGCAATAGGATTTCCTGGCGATCTCGTAGAAGGCCATGCGCTCGACCGGCACCAGCGGCCAGGACTTGCCCTCGGCGCGGTCGATTTCGGCCTGCACTTCCCGCTGTACCGGCGGCACTTCCTTCGGGCTGCCGACGATCTCCATGCGCATCGCCGCATCCGGGATGAAGGTGTCGAGCGGCATCGCGGAAAGAATGGCGCGCGTCGCCTCGGCAGTGGTGACGCCGTCGATGCGCAGCAGCTTGCCGAGCGTGGTTTCGCGGGCGACGGAATCGGCCGGGAAGTTGGTATCGCACAGCACCAGCCGGTCGCCATGGCCCATGGCGCGCAGTGCATAGAGCAGATCCGCGTTCAGCAGCGGATTGATATTCTTCAGCACGTCCCATTCCTCCCTTTTATCTTTATCGTCCCCGGCCTTTTTATCGTCGCTGGCGATTCATGGCGCCGCCTTCGGCCTTCACTCTATTCACTCACCATAGGGAATCCAGATGTTCTTCACCTGCACGGCATGGCGCAGGAAGATAGGTCCTTCGGCCGCTTCCGGTGCGAACCAATCGGTGACAAGTCCCTGATCCGTCAGCACGCGTTTAAGGTTTCCGACCGACAGCTTCTCCGCCAGCGCGGCATTCTCCTTGGTCCCGAAGACCCAGACCGCATCGACATCATCATGTTCGGCCAAAGTCTTTGCGAGGTCTTTCGCGGCACCGGTCACGATGTTGACGACGCCGGCCGGCACGTCGGAGGTTTCCAGCACCTGATAGAAATCCGTGGCGGCTAGAGGATGCCGCTCCGACGGCACCAGCACGACGCGGTTGCCCATGGCAATGAGCGGCGCTGCCAGCGAAATGAGCGCCAGCAGCGGCGCCTCGTCGGGGCAGATTACGCCGACCACACCGATGGGCTCGTTCATCGCCAAAGCGACACCGCGCAAGGGCGGCTGATGCACGCTGCCTTCGAACTTGTCGGCCCAGGCGCCATAGGAAAATAGCCGCGCGATACTGGCTTCGACTTCCGCCACCGCCTTGGCCTTGGTGGCACCGGTCATGGCGGCGATGCGGCCGGCAAATTCATCGGCGCGCGCCGAGAGATTTTCGGCCAGGTAATACATGATCTGGGCGCGGTTATGGGCGGTCGCCTTCGACCAGCCCTCGGCACCGCGCGCGGCGGCGACCGCGTTGCGGATGTCCTTGCGATTACCCTCGCCCACTTCACCAAGGCGAACGCCCTTGGGCGACAATACGGCGCGCGAATAATTGCCGTCGGGGCGCGCCTGCTTGCCGCCGATGAAGAGCTTCGCCGTCCGATCGAGCACCGGCAAATCGAGCACCGGCAAATCGAAACTGGCGACGCTTTCGACTTCCTTGGGCGCTTCCGCCGCCACGCGCGGCTTGCGGCCGGCCCAGGCCTTGGGCTTCAGATATTCATAGGCACCTTCCTTGCCGCCCTCGCGTCCATAACCGGATTCGCGATAGCCACCAAAACCGACCGCGGCATCGAACAGATTGGTGGCATTGACCCATACCACGCCCGCCTGCAGCTTGGGTGCGATATCGAGTGCCAGACCGATGGTCTCGCTCCACACGCTGGCGGACAGGCCATAGCGCGTATTGTTGGCCAGCATCACCGCTTCGTCCGGCGTGCGGAAAGTCATCGACACCAGGACGGGCCCGAAAATCTCTTCCCGCGCCACGGTCGCCGCCGTCTGCACATTGGAAAGCAAGGTCGGCGGATAGAAGCAGCCGCCCTTGGGCAGGTCGATATCCGGCTGGTAGAGTTCCGCCCCTTCGGCGACACCGGTCGCCACCAGCGACTTGATGCGCTCCAACTGCACCGGCGCCACGATGGCGCCCATATCGATCGCCTTGTCGAGCGGGAGTCCCACGCGCAGATTCTGCATGCGGCGCTTGAGGCGGGAAAGGAATTTTTCGGCGATGCCTTCCTGCACCAGCAGGCGCGAACCCGCACAGCAGACCTGACCCTGGTTGAACCAGATGGCGTCGACGACACCTTCGACGGCGCCATCGATATCGGCATCGTCGAACACGATGAAGGGTGATTTGCCGCCCAGTTCCAGGGTCAGAGACTGGCCCGACCCCGCCGTCTTCTCGCGGATGAGCTTGCCCACTTCAGAGGAACCGGTAAAGGCGATCTTGTCGATACCTTCATGGCCGACGAGCGTGGCACCCGTGCTGCCATCGCCGGTCACGACGTTGAGCACACCGGCCGGCAACCCCGCAGCGGCGGCGATTTCGGCAAAGAGCAGTGCCGTGAGCGAGGTGAACTCGGCCGGCTTCAGCACCACCGTGTTGCCGAGCGCCAAGGCCGGCGCCACCTTCCAGGCCAGCATCAGGAGCGGGAAGTTCCACGGAATGATCTGCCCGACGACACCCACCGGAAGCTGGTCGGCGAACTCGGTCGCCTGCAATTGCGCCCAGCCAGCATGGTAATAGAAATGCCGCGCCACCTGCGGCACGTCGATATCACGCGTTTCGCGGATCGGCTTCCCGTTATCGAGCGCCTCGATGACGGCAAGGAGCCGCGCATGGCGCTGCACCGCCCGGGCCAAGGCATAAAGATGCCGCGCGCGGGCGTGGCCGGAAAGTTTCGCCCAAGGTCCTTGCGCCTTGCGTGCGGCAGCGACCGCCTTGTCGACGTCACTGGCATCGCCTTGCGCCACGCGGCCGAGAATGGCGCCGGTCGCTGGGTCCATGGCGTTGAAGAACTGGCCGCCGGCCGGCTTCACGAAGGCGCCGCCGATGAAATGGCCGAAGCCAGCCTCGTGGCGCTTCAGCCAGGCGCGTGCCTCACCATCGGCTTCCGGCGCCGGCCCATAGGACATCTCGTCGAAAAAGCGGGCGACACTCATGATCTATCCTGCGGCATGCCGGTTATAGGCCGAATAGCGGCCGGTCACGTGATGTTCGAGCTGGCGTTCGATGTCGGCGAGCAGGCTCGAGGCGCCGATGCGGAACAGATTCGGCTCCAGCCATTCGCGCCCCAATTCCTCCTTCATCAGGAACTGGTAATTGAGCACATCCTTGGCGGCGGAGATTCCACCGGCCGGCTTGTAGCCGACCTTGAAGCCGGTCTGTTCCTGATACTCGCGGATCATGCGGATCATGATCAGCGTCACCAGCAAGGTGGCGTTGACACTTTCCTTGCCGGTCGAGGTCTTGATGAAATCGGCGCCCGCCATCATGCAGACCAGCGACGCGCGCGCCACGTTGCGCATGGTTTTGAGATCGCCGGTCGCCAGAATGGCCTTCACATGCGCTTGGCCGCAGGCGGCGCGGAAATCGCGCATCTCGTCATAGAGCGCCTGCCAATTGCCGGTCAGCACATGCTCGCGCGTGATGACGATGTCAATTTCCCGCGCCCCGTCCTTGACCGAGGCCTCGATTTCCTTGAGCTTGACGTCATGGGGCACGAGGCCCGCCGGAAAGCCGGTCGAAACGGCCGCCACCGGCACGCCGGAACCGGCCAGCGCCTCGACCGCTGTCGCCACGAAACGGTGATAGACGCAGACCGCCCCGGTGGTGAGGCCGCGATCCGCCATGCCGAGCGCTTCGAGGAGATCGGCGCGCACGGGCGCCTTGGCCTTGGCGCAAAGCCGCTTCACGCGCTCAGTCGTGTCGTCGCCATTGAGGGTGGTGAGGTCGATGCAGGTGATGGCCTTCAAGAGCCAGGCCGCCTGCGCATCCTTCTTCACCGTGCGCCTTCCGGGCAGCGTCGCCACGCGCCGCTCGGCGGCCGAGAGATTGACGCGCACACCCTGCACCCAGCCGAGATCGAGCGGCTGGGCCACATTGCGCGCCAGCGCGTTATGACCCGCAACATGCGAAGCGATGGGGGCGATCTTGAGATCAGCCATGCCGGCACCGTCTCTTTGAAAGAACATCCGCGCGAAACGGCCGAAAAAGGTGGGTCAGGGCCTGGAGTTGGCCCGGTTTCCTCCCCATCGGCGCTCTTTGCGGCGCTTGTTAATATTCTACCAAACTTTGATCACTTTATGACATTGGCCCACAGAGCCGTCAAGCGGCGCGCGGGCCCTCCTCCGTGATGATCGAGCGGAAATCGGAGAGCCTGGCGAAATAGGCCGGCTTCACGATCCCGAATTTGCTTTCATCGACCACCAGATGGCTTTCAAGGGCGCTGGCAATCGCCTTCTGCTTGATCGGCACTTCATGGAAATGCGAGCAGCTGGCCCCGCGTTCCACATCGACGCCGCCTGCTGAAATAAAAGCCTTGTTGATACCGAAACGGCCCAGGGGTTCCAGCCATTCGCCGCTGGAAAAGGTCGCGGAAGGGCCATGATAGAGCCCGCCCAGCATGATCATGCGCAGGTTCGGTTTCTGCGCCAGCCGGTCGGCCACATTGAGCGAATAGCAGATCACCGTGATCGTCAGATCTGCCGGTATTTGCTGGGCCAAATGATCGAGCGTCGAACCACAATCGATGAAGATCGTATCGTCCGGCGCGATCAGCTTGAGGGCATGGGCGCAGGCACGGAACTTGGCATTGGCATGGCTGTCGGCCTCCCGCCCCAGCTCATAGCCGCCGGCAATATCCTCGGCGCTGACGATATGGCCGCCCAGATAGGCGAAGCGCTCCGGGCTGGCACTGACGTCACGCCGCACAGTCATTTCGGAAACGCCGAGCAGGGCCGCCGCATCTCGCAAGTGCAGCACGCCGCGCTGGGCCAAAGCCTCGGCCAGCAGATTCGCGCGCTCGGATTTGCGGCTGGACATTCTGACAATACTCCCCTGGCGGCGATGCGCGGTCGGGCCGGTTGGGTCGGCTCTCTGGGTCTGGCATCTCGATCAGCATGCGACGCTGGAAGCGAGGCCGTCAACACGAAAATGTTAAATTCTTAACATCCTCGTGGATTCGGGGAACCCTCGATGCCGAGCCGAATTGGATCCAGTAATGGTCCAACGATCATGTCGGCTCGACGAGGAGAGCGGCGATGGCGGAATCGAAGATGGTTCGGGAATACCGCGAAACGTTGCACAAGAAGGGCAAGGATGCTGCCGGCAAAGCTGCCAAGCTCGGCCTCGAAATCCAGGAAGCTGAAAGCAAGCGCCCGGGTGCCGGGAAGACGCGCCCGCCAGGGGACTATCTGGGACCGGGCAGGGTCCAGGCGACACCGGAGGAAGACCCCCGGTTGCTGAAGAAGAGGAGATAGGAATGCCCCGCGGCGACAAGGACAGATACACCGCCAAACAGAAGCGCCAGGCCGCGCGCATCGAAGAAGGCTACGAGAAGCGCGGCGTCGGCAAGGATGAAGCGGAAGCGCGCGCCTGGGCCACGGTCAACAAGATGAGTGGCGGCGGCAGGAAGAGCGGCTCAGGTGTCGGCAAGGAAACCGACATGGCTCCGGCCCGGAAAGGCGGCCGCAAGGGTGGCGCCGCATCGGCGGCACGGCCCGAGGCGGCCCGCAAGGCGTCGGCCCAGAAGGCGGCCGCCACCCGCAGGAAGCGCGCCGGCTGATATCTATCGCCGGTTCCGGCTTAGCGGGCGGCTCATCTTTGCCGCAGTTTGGTGCTGCAGTCTGGGGCGCCCCATTTCCGGATCCTTCATGTCCACCCAGGCGATTTAAGCCGCGGCTCGCCTGGCATGCAGCATTTCGGTGATCTTCACCGCCTGGGCCAGGCGTTTGTCGATCTCCGCCATCGTCTTGGAAAGGTCTTCGCTCTCGTCGCGGCGCCAGGCATGAAGGCCGGCGGCGTAGATCGCCATCAGCCCCTGCACGCGCATCAGCCCCTTGAGGCCCGAGGCGCTGACCCCGGCCGTTTCCAGCGTCAGGGCCATGGAGCGGCGCACTTGCCTCGCAAGGCACGCGGCTTCCAGCGGCGTGCGCGGCAATTCGTGAAGCAGGGTCAGATAGGCGTCGCGGTGCCGCTGCAAGCGGTCGAAGCGCCGCATCAGGAGGTCGAACAGCCGGTCCTTGGCATCGCCATCGAGCGGATCGCCCGTCAACGAGGTGAGGATGTCTTCGTCCGTCGCCCGGACGAGGCCGAGCAGGATCGCGGCCTTGGTCGGATAGACGGCATGGGCCGCCGCCATGTCGAGCCCCGCCGCTGTCGCGATTTCGGCCAGAGAGAGATCGCACCAGCCCTGTGTGGCGATGAGCTGCAGCAGGGCCGCGCGCATGGCGCTCGCGGGATCGCCGGCATGTGCCGCCGGTTTGCGCGGTGCGGTCCGCTTCTTCGCCGCCGGTTTCTTCGCTGCGCGTGCTGCCTTGGCCATGATCGCCTCCGATGTCCCGGGCTTCAGATACCGATGATACAGGCTTCGATGCAACGCCGACAAGCGAAGCGCGGTTCCCCCTCAGTCCGGAAGAGCCACCGGCCCGATCTTGTCGTAGACGTCGCCCGGACCGGGATTGTCCTTGTGCGTATGCCCGCCGAAATGGGTCATGACGCCCCAGACCGCGTTGAGCGCCGTCTGCACCGCCCCTTCCACCCAGGCCGGAATCCAGGCGACATCGTCACCCGCCATGAAAATGCCGCGCTCGGAAGGCGGCATCTTGTCTTGCATGAAATGGCCGAACATGCGGTGGTTGTAACGGTAATGCCCCGGCAGCGCGCCCTTGAAGGCCCCCAGGAAATGCGGATCCGCCTCCCACGAAACGGTGATCGGATCGCCGATGATGTGCTGGGCGATATCGACCTTGGGGTAGATCTTGGAGAGCGCCGACAGCGCCAGCTCGACGCGCCGCTCCACGGGAAGCGGCAGCATCTTCAACGCATCGGACATCCAGCTGTAGGTAAGGCAGATGACGCCGGGTTTCCCCGGTCCATTGTCGAAGAAATAAGTGCCGCGTGTCAGCCGGTCGGTCAGGGTCATGCTCATGACATCGCGGCCGGTCTCCGGATCCTTGTCCGTCCAGAAGGGTCGGTCGACCATGACGAAGGTCTTCGAGGATTGCATGTAGCGGGTGCGGTCGAGCGCCATCCAGATCTTCTGCGAGAAGACCGATTCGTCGGTGTCGATGCTGGTGGTGAGCAGCCAGCTCTGGCAGGTGGCGACCACCGCCGCATAGGTCTTGGTGCGGCCCCAGCGGTCGACCAGGTCGAAGCGCTGGTCGGCGCGCCGCTTGATATGCGCCACGCCCGGCAGGGGTGCTCCGCCATGCAGGGAGCCAAGCGAGGTGCCCTTGGGCCAATGCTGCAGGCGCGTCGGCTGGCGGCGCCAGATGCCCTGCGGCACCTGCTCGACGCCGCCCACGATGAAGCGCTGATTGTCGTCGCATTCGGTGACGTTGACGCGCAGGATCTCCAGCATCGAGTTGGGAAAATCCGAATCCCAGCCGCCAGTGCCGAAGCCTACTTGCCCGAACACTTCGCGGTGATGGAAGGAGAGCTTCGAGAAGGCCGATGAACGCGTCACGAAATCGTAAAAGGTCCGCTCGTCCCATTCCTTAACCAGCGGATTCCAGATCTGCTTGATGGTCGCCACGTCGCGGTCGCGGATCGCCTGCTGCAGCGCCCCATATTGCGCATGCTCCTCAAGGGCCGCGTGATAGGCATCAGCCACTTCGCGGAAAAGCTTTGGCAGGTCGTCCAGCGTACGCGCATAGTAGGTCTGGCCTTCCAGGTTGATCACCGTGCTGCCGGCGGCCGGCGTCAGCGGATTTGGGAAGGGCCGCGATCCCAGCCCCAGGCGGTCGACGTAATGATAGAAAGCGGTCGAGGAGACCGGGAAGCGCATGCCGCCCAGTTCCGCGACGATTCCTTCGGGCGCTCCTTCGAAAGGCTGCGAGCGCAACCGCCCGCCTAGCTGCGAGGCTTCGTAGACGACGGGCTTCAGGCCCAGCTTCATCAGCTCGTACGCGGTGACCAGGCCGGAGATGCCGGCGCCGACGATCGCCACCTCCTGCCCATGCTGTTCGGCGGGAATCCGACCGAGCCCTGCCGGATGCCTGATCCAATCGTCGAAGGGAAAAGGGAAATCCGGCCCGAAGATGGTGACGGGCTTCCGATCTGACGATGTTGTTGCGGTCATGGCGGCTTCATTCCCCCGGATTGTGCCCTGTTGGGGCATCCGCTTACGGCGCAATCTCGATGGAATCAACCTTGTTCGGATAAAAGGCCAGATGCCCGGCGATCGCCGCCACTGCCGGGAAAGGCTGCTCATATGTCCAGACCGCATTCTCGCCGTTTCCCGGATTGCCGTCGTCCAGATTGTAATAGGCGGCATCGCCCTTATAGGGGCAGTGCGTCCGATGGGCGCTGCTAGTCATCAGGTCGAGCCGCGCATCCGCGCGAGGAATGTATTGCACGGGCGGATAGCTCGCCTCGGTAAGGGTCAGCGCCCGCGTGCTCTCCGCGATGACGATGCCGCCCCGCTTCACCATGACGCGGCCGCGTGTCGGGACAATGGTGATGGGATGATCGGAACCAGGCGGCTTCACAGGTGACGACATGAGGATAACCTCCGGATGATGGCTGCGTGCAACTCTATGAATGACCGGCGGCGCTGTCGAGTGCTACCCTGTCCGCCTTGCCGCTCGCGCGCACTGCTCGGGAGAGTTCCATGCTGACGCTCTATTACTCGCCGCAATCCTGCGCTCTCGCCTCGCATATTGCGCTGCAGGAGGCAGGTGCCACCTATGACGCGGCAAGACTCGATTTTTCCCGCGAGGAGCAGCGCCAGGCTGCCTATCTGAAGATCAATCCCAAGGGCCGCGTGCCGGCACTGGCAACCGACCGCGGCATCCTCACCGAAACGCCGGCGATCCTGTTCTACATCGCCCAGACATATCCGCAGGCCAGGCTCGCGCCGCTCGACGACGCCTTCGCCCTCGGCCGCATCCAGGCCTTCAACAGCTATCTCTGTTCAACCGTCCATGTGGCGCACGCCCACCGCATGCGCGCCTATCGCTGGGCCGACGACGCGGCGGCGCAGGCCGAGATGAAGCGCAAGGCGACACAGAACGTCGCCGATTGCTTCGCCCTGATAGAGTCGGAGATGTTTACCGGCCCCTATGTCATGGGCGATGCCTATACTGTCGCCGATCCATATCTCTATACGTTGGCGACCTGGCTTGAGGGTGACGGCGTCGATCCGGCCCGGTTCCCGAAGATCCTGGCGCATCGCGACAGGATGGCGGCCCGCCCGGCCGTCAAGGCCGTCACGGCATTGCACAACTGACGGGTCCAGATTTTATTCCCTTCCCGGAGAATGGAAGGTGCGCGATTTTATAGTTGCACTGTTCGCATCCTGCGATATCTGGGCTTGCAGACGCGTTGATCGGCGGGCCATTATCGTGTCGGCTTCGGATCGCAGAGGGAGAAACCTCGATTGTCTGACGCAGGGAGTGCATCTCCGGAATCGTGCCGCGGCGCGGATCGCAGCGATTTCCACTTTCAGCGCGTCGTCGAAGCGGCGCCCAGCGCGATGGTCATGGTGAATGCCGCCGGCCGCATCGAACTCGTCAATGTGCAGGTGGAACGCGTCTTCGGCTATCAGCGCGCCGAGCTGATCGGCCAGCCCGTCGAGATCCTGCTGCCACAGCGTCTCAGGGAACATCACCCGAGTCTGCGTCAGGCTTTTTTCGCCGAACCGCAATCGCGCCCCATGGGCATCGGCCGCGATCTTTTCGCGCGGCGCAAGGATGGCAGCGAGTTTCCAGTCGAAATCGGTCTCAGCCCGATCGAGACCGAGGAAGGCACGATGGTGCTCTCGGCCATCGTCGATATTTCGGAACGCAGGCGCTCCGAGGAGCGTTTCCGCCTGGTGGTCGAGGCGGCCCCCAGTGCCATGGTCATGATCAATGCGCGGGGCGAGATCGAAATGGTGAACGCCCAGGCCGAGCGCGTCTTCGGCTACGAACGCGCGGAAATGCTCGGTCAGGCCGTCGAGATGCTGGTCCCGGAACGGCTGCGTGACCATCATCCCGGCCTGCGCCGCTCGTTCGCCGCCAATTCCCTGGCGCGGCCCATGGGCGCCGGGCGCGACCTCTATGCAAGGCGCAGGGATGGCAGCGAGTTTCCGGTGGAAATCGGCCTCAATCCGATCGAAACCGAGGACGGCACCAAGATCCTTTCGGCCATTGTCGACATTTCCGACCGTAAGCAGAAGGAACGCAGCATCGAGCAGGCATTGAAGGAAAAGGATGTCCTGCTCGGCGAAATTCATCACCGGGTGAAAAACAACCTACAGATCGTGCACTCGCTCCTTGATTTGCAATCCAGTCAAATCTCCGACCCTGTCGTCCTCGCCATGCTGCGCGACAGCCAGAACCGCGTCCACTCCATGGCGCTCATTCACCAGACGCTCTACCAGTCGCAGGATTTCGCCAGGCTCAATTTCGGCGCGTTCCTCGACAGTTTCGTGCCACTGCTGATTTCTTCCTATGCCATCCATGGCAACAAGATATCGGTGCAGATCGACGCGCATGAGGTCTCCCTGCCGATCAACAGCGCCATTCCCTGCGGCCTGATCGTCAACGAACTCGTCTCGAACGCCTTGAAACACGCCTTCCCCGACGGACGGCAGGGGCAGATTCTGCTTGAACTGAAACCGGACGAGGACGGTAATCTGATCCTGTCGGTCAGTGACGACGGGATTGGGCTGCCGCAGGAACTCGACCTGAAGATGGCAGGCAGCCTGGGCCTGCAGCTGGTATCGATGCTGGGCGATCAACTGCGCGGCAAGCTCGACATAAGGCGCCGGGATCCGACGCGCTTTACACTCCACATTCCCCGTCCCGACGAAATGAGGTGGGCTGAATGAATGCTGCAACTGTCATGGTGGTGGAGGACGAGCGCATCGTGGCGCTCAATCTGTGCCGTACGCTCAACCGGCTCGGCTACAAGGCGTCGACGATCGTCTCCAGCGGCGAAGAAGCGCTGCGCACCATCCGCGATGAAAAACCCGATGTCGTCCTGATGGACATCCACATCGAAGGCGAAATCGACGGCATCGAAACGGCGGCGCGCATCCCGCCCGGCATGATGCTGCCCGTGATCTACCTCACCGCTTATTCCGAGGACGCGACGCTGGAACGGGCGCGCGGCACCAAGCCCTATGGCTATCTGGTGAAACCCTTCTCCGAGCGCGAATTGCACGCCACCATCACCATGGCGCTGCAACGCCGGCAGAGCGACGTGGCGGTGCGCGAGAGCGAGGAACGCCTACGCCTCGCCCTTGCGGCGGCCGAACTCGGCTCCTGGGAGGTCGAGGCCGAGACGGGCCGGATCTATTGCAAGGAGCACGCGGCCCTCTATTCGGACGCGGCACCCCGGCTGATCGCCGAGAGCTTTCGCGACTTCCTGCCCACCGTACATGAAGCCGACCGGGACCTGGTCGAGGAAGCCTTCCACGTCGCCACCACCCGGACCGATCTGTGCGAGGTCGAATTCCGCCGGCTGAGCGGCAGCGGCGATGCCCGCTGGTTCCGCGTCATCGGCAGGACCTTTATCGACGACAGCGAAAGAAGGAGGCGGTTGCTGGGGGTCGTGCGCGACATTTCCAACCTGAAGGAGGCCGAGGAACAGCAGCGCCGGTCGGAAAAGAACTATCGCGACCTGATATCAACCATCGATGCGATCGTCTGGGAAGCGGACGTCGGTCGCGGCGTCCTGACTTATGTGAGCGACAGCGCCGAGCGGGTTCTCGGCTACACCGCGGCGCAATGGATGTCGACGCCCATGTTCTGGGAACATCATCTCTACCCCGGCGACCGGGCCCAGGCGGTGGCTGAGTATCATCTCGCGACGACGGCCGGCCGGGACTACGAATCGACCTATCGCATGATAGATGCCAAGGGCGATATCGTCTGGATTCACGAAGTCGTTTCGACCGTCGCCCGCACCGAGCGCACCGCCCTGGTCCGCGGCCTCATGGTCGACATCACCAGCCTCAAGACGGCGGAGGTGGAGGCCGAGGCTGCAAACAAACGCCTGGCCGAAAGCGAGAAACGCCTCGCCACCATTCTCGATACGGCGGCGGTCGGCATCGTGACGGTCGACGATCACATGCGCGTCCTCTCCTTCAACCGCGAGGCGGAACGCATCTTCGGCTATCCCGTCGACTCGATGATCGGAACCACGCTGGACCGCCTTATCCCCCGGCCGCTGCTTTACCGCCACCAGGAACATATGCGGCATTTCCTCAAGGGCCAAGAAACCAGCCGCGAGATGGGAGGTTGGCGCGAGGTGACCGGGCTTACCGCCGATGGACGCGTCATCCCGCTAGCCATCATCGTTTCCCGCGTCGAAGTGGCGGGCAGGGTCACGATGACCGCGATCATGCGCGACATGTCGGAAGCGCAGAAGGCCGAGGCCGACCTGCGCCGGCTCCTGGCCGAGCGTGAAATCGCGGTCGAGCGCGCCGAGGAAGCGAGCCGGGCCAAATCGAGCTTCCTAGCCGTCATGAGCCACGAGTTGCGCACGCCCCTCAATGCCATCATCGGATTTTCCGAACTGATGGGACGGGAAATGATGGGACCGCTCGACCCCGTCTATCGCGGATATGTTGCCGACATCCTGCAAAGCGGCCGGTTGCTGCGCGACCATGTGAACAACATCCTTGACCTGTCGCACATCGAATCCGGCCGGCACGATCTCAAGCTGGGCCGGGTGACCCTGAGCGACACCTGGGCCGGCATAGTCAGTCCCCTGATGGCCCAGGCCGATGCCAAGGGTGTCAC
Organism: Dongia sp.; assembly: GCF_041918875.1. Classification (GTDB taxonomy): domain Bacteria; phylum Pseudomonadota; class Alphaproteobacteria; order Dongiales; family Dongiaceae; genus Dongia. Next base: position 90,605 of record NZ_JAYRUV010000014.1, on the reverse strand, counting down.
GCTGCGCCTGCTGGAACCGGCCGACCGCATCGCCTTCAACGCAGATCGAAAGGCGCTGTCGCAGATCCTGCTTAATCTCGTATCCAACGGCATCAAATTCACCCCGTCCGGCGGCTCGGTCGAAATCGGATGTGCGGATATCGATGGCCCGGCCATCTTCGTGCGCGATACCGGCCGCGGCATCCCCACCGACAAACTCGCCGACGTACTGAAGCCCTTCGTCCAGGTATCCGACGCGCTCGTGCGCGATACCGGCGGCGTGGGCCTGGGCCTGGCGATCTGCAAATCGCTGATCGAGGCGATGGGCGGGCGTATCGATATCGCCAGCGAGTTCGGCAAGGGCACGACCGTGACGACGGTGCTGCCGCCGTGGCACGACAAATGACGCCGCTCAGTGCTCGGATCGTGCCTGGCGCAGTTCATGGGCCAGGCGCATTTTAGCGATCAGCGTGAACAAGGGTCCGGTCGGGACCCAGCTCGGCTTTTCGCGCGCCAGCGCATTTTCGGCGAGGAGCGAGGTTTCGCCGACGGCATGTTCGGCAATGAGCCTGCCCAGCAGCGTTCCGCGCGCCAGGCCGGCGCCGTTATAGCAGCCGGCGGCAAAGATGCCCGGCGACACTTCCTCGAAGACGAAGCTCCAGTTGCGGCTGGCGCACATATGACCGGACCAGGTGAACTCGATCGCATCCTTGGGCAGGAAGGGAAAGCGATGATTGAGGCCCATCTCGTGCCACGCCCGGCGCTTTTCCAGCATCTGCGCGCTGATGCCGTCCGGTTCATATTCGGCCGTGTTGCGCATCAGAATGCGCCGGTCGGCCGTGAGGCGCACGGTGGCGCCGCCTTCGACCGGGCACAACATGCCCCATGGCGCCACCTTGCCGATCTCTTCTTCCTCGGCTGGCGTCAGCGGCCGCGTCAGGCTGGCGGTGAGCGAGATCGGAAAGACCCGGCCCTGCTTCAGGCCCAGCCGCGGCATGAAGGCATTGAGCCCGACGATCGCGTGCGCCGCCTTGATGCTGCCTTGCGCCAGCGTCACCGTGGCACCGCCGCCGGCATTGGGCGCGATCTTCAACGCCTCGGTATTTTCATGACATTCGATCTGCGGCGGCAGATTGTCGATCAGGCCCTTGGCGAAGCGCGCCGGCTGCAGCAGCGCGTTGCCGCCGCCGATCCATAGGCCGTGACTGTAGAAGGCGATGCCGAGCCGCGCCTTGAGTGCGTCGGCATCGAGGATCTTCGCTTGCGTGCCATTGTCGTTGAGGACGCGCGCCCGTTCCTCCAGCGCCTTGAACTTCGCCCGCTCGCGCACGGCAAAGATATAGCCGCCCGCGTCATAGTCGCATGCGATGCCGAGCTCCGTCACCAGCCGCTTCACCTCCGCGCCCGCCGCCTTGTGGATCGCGGCATGCGCCAGATAGGCAGCGCGGTCGGCCGGCTTCTCAAGCTCGCCCGGCCCCGGCATTTCCACCGAAACCGCAAAACCCGAATTCCGTCCGCTCGCCCCCTGTCCCAGGCGTCTGCGGTCAATGAGCACGATGCGGTCGTTGGGATGCAACTCGGCCAGGCGCCGCGCCGCCGCCAGCCCCGTGAAGCCGCCGCCGATCACCAGCCAATCGGTCCTGATATCGCCGCCAAGCTGCGGAAACGCCCGATAGGTGCCAGCCAGCGCCACCCAGCCGCTGCGGTCGGCAATGGAAGGAGCGGCGTTCATGCCTTCACCTCGGCAACCTGCCCGCCGGTAAGCCGCGCCAGTTCCGCCGGCGTCAGCCGGAAGACCGCGTTGGGGGCACCGGCGGCGGCCCAGATTTCAGGATATTGCGCGAGATCGGCGTCGATCAGCACGGTGACCTGGCCGGTATGGCCGACGGGCGCCACCCCGCCGATGGCAAACCCCGTCTCGCTGCGGACGAAATCGGCATCGGCTTTGGCAATCTTCTCGCCGATCAGAAGCGCCAGCTTCTTTTCATCGACGCGGTTGATGCCCGATGCGATCACAAGGATCGCCTTGCCGGACTCCTTCCCGCGGAAGACCAGCGATTTGGCGATCTGTGCCTGGGTACAGCCGATGGCCTGCGCCGCGTCGGCGGCGGTGCGGGTCGATGCGTCGAACGCCTCGATCTCGGCCGGCAGTCCGGCCGCGATCAGGCAATCGCGCACACGCTCGACGCTGGCGCTCAATTGGCAAGCTCGCGCGAGCGGCGGGTGGCGGCGGCGATGGCGCGGTTCATCAAGGGCTGGATTCCGTCCTCGGCCATCAGCACATTGACTGCCTCCAGCGTCGTGCCCTTCGGGCTCATCACCGCCTGGCGCAAGGCAGTGGCGGATTCGCTCGACTGATACGCAAGCTCGCCGGAACCGCACACGGTCGAACGCGCGAGTTGCATGGCAAGATCGGCCGGCAGGCCATTGACCCGCCCGGCCTCCGCCAGCGCTTCAATGAGCAGGAAGACATAGGCCGGGCCACCGCCGGAAACCGCCGTCACCTGGTTGAGCAGTTCCTCATCATCGATCCAGGCCACTTCGCCCACCGCCGACAGCAACTGGCCGCAAAGATCGAGGATATTGGCGGGGACGCGGCTGTCGCGGCAGATCACGGTCATGCCGCGGCCGACCGCCGCCGGTGTGTTCGGCATAGAGCGCACGACGAGCGCGTCGTCGCCGAGCATGCGCTTGAAATAAGCGACCGTCTTGCCTGCCGCGATGGAAAGAAAGGTCGTGTCGGGACCGGCCATCTTTTTGTAATGGACCAGGGCCTCGTCCATGAATTGCGGCTTGACCGCAAGAAGCACGATCGCCGGCTTGAGGTCGCCAGGCAGCTGGTCCGGATGGTTGAGGATGTGGACGCCGGCCGCCTTGACGTCGTCGAGTTCCTTGGGAGCGAGGTCGACGACATAGACCTGCTCGGGATCGGCACCCTCTTTCAGCCAGCCCCTGAGCAGCGCGCCGCCCATCTTGCCGCAGCCGACGAGCAGCAGCGCACCCGGTAATGTCAACTTGCCCATGTCGTCCCCGCCCTCAGATGCCCGGGCGGTCGATGCTTGTCAGGCCGTGCCCACCGTATCGAGCAATGCCGCTTCGACCGCCTCCTGCGGTTTCTTACCGCCCCAGAGCAGGAATTGGAAGGCGGGGTAGAAGCGTTCGCATTCGTTGATCGCCGCTTCCATCAGATCCTCGAGCTGCTCGGCCGAAACGCCCGCCGTGCCGCGCAGCAGGATGGTATGGCGGAACATCGGCGCCGATTCTTCCGAGCACAGATCGAAATGGCCCAGCCACAGGCGTTCGTTGATATGCGCCAGCAATTCCGCAACGCCAGCGCGCTTCCCAGCCGGCACCTTGGTGTCGAACAGGCAGGAGAAATACAAGGCCCCCAGATCCTCCTGCCAGACGAAGAACATGCGGTATTCGCACCACTGGCCGGTGAATTCGACGATCATCTCCTCGTCGGTCGAACGGTCGTAGCGCCATTCATTGGCGTTGACCAATTCTTCCATCATGTCGAGGGGATTAGCGGTCGGGGCCAGGGTCGATTCGTGGTTCAACTGCATCGGAAGCGCCCTCCATGCGGTGGCTGCCGGGCCTGCCGGCCGCCTATGATCGACCAGGACTTTGCCTCATCGGAGCCGCCACTCATGGGGCGCGCGACCCCTAAGGCTTGATGGGATTGGTTAATTTCCCACCACATCTAGAGTCGCAAATTTAGCGCTGCAGTGCAAGGGGCATTTACGAAGTTTAATAGGCCTGTCTTAAAAGGCGATCCGGAATCGCCCCATAATCGATTGGCTAATCGATCAGCCCAGGCCCCTTTCGGTCAATTTGGCCTCGATTTCCTGGAGCCGGCGTTCCAGCTTGATCTGCTCCTCGCGGGCGGCCTGGGCGACGGCCTTCATGGTCTCGAATTCCTCCCGGCTGACCAGGTTCATCCGCCCGAGAAGCCGTTCCAGATGCTGCTGCACCTTGCCCTCGATCTCGGCCCGCAGACCGGTGAGCGAGCCCAGGGCACCGGTGGCCACTTTGGCCATGTCGTCGAGAATGCGGTTGTCGCTCTGCATGCTGAATGTTCCTAATCTTGTGGCTCGATCCTCAAGCCCTATATAACCGAGCCGCGCCCCGCTGACGAGAGCCCTGGAATGACACCGGAAACCAGCTATTTCATCTTTCCCGAATTCGATCCGGTGGCCCTCGCCCTGGGTCCCATCGTCATCCGCTGGTACGCGCTGGCCTATATCTTCGGCATTCTCATCGGCTGGCGCTACATGCTCTACCTCGCCAAGAAGCCGCCAGCGATCGTGAAGCCCAACCATTGCGAGGACATGATCGCCTGGGCCACGATCGGCACCATCGTCGGCGGGCGGCTTGGCCATGTGCTGCTGTGGGATCCCGGCTACTATTTCGGCCATCCGCTCGAGATCCTGATGGTGTGGCAGGGCGGCATGGCGTTCCATGGCGGCCTCATCGGCGTGATCGTCTCCATGTTGATCTATGCGCGCCGGGCCAAGATTCCGTTCTTCGCCCTGGCCGACCTTGCCGCCGCGGCAACGCCGATCGGGCTGGGCCTTGGGCGGCTGGCCAATTTCATCAATGGCGAACTGGTCGGGCGCCCGACCGATGTGCCCTGGGCGGTGATCTTTCCCCATATCGACAATCTGCCGCGTCATCCGAGCCAGCTTTACGAGGCGCTGACCGAAGGCGTCCTGCTGTTCGCGATCCTCGCCATCCTCGCGCACCAGCAGAAGATCCGCGAGCGTCTCGGCACGCTCTCCGGCGTGTTCCTCATCGGCTATGCCTTTGCGCGCATGTTCTCGGAAATGTTCCGCGAGCCGGAAGCGCTCACGGGCACGTTGGTCGAGACCACTTGGGGCCAGTGGCTTTCCGTGCCGATGCTGGTCTACGGCCTCTATCTGGTCTGGCGCGGCCGGCGCCCGGTGGCGGCCCGATAGAGATGCATCCGGCCCAGCGCAGCATCCGGCAACGCATCGCGCTCGAAGGGCCGCTCACCGTGGCGGCGCTGATGGAAGAGGCGCTCGCGGGACGCAACGGCTACTACCGCGACAACGATCCGCTGGGGGTGGAAGGCGATTTCATCACCGCGCCCGAAGTCAGCCAGATGTTCGGCGAGCTTATCGGCCTGTGGTGCGTCGATACCTGGCAGCGCCTGGGTTCGCCCGCTTCTTTCCATCTGGTCGAGATGGGGCCTGGGCGCGGCACCTTGATGGCGGATGCGCTGCGCGCCGCGCGCGTGGCACCCGCTTTCCTCGCCGCCAAGCAATTGCACCTGGTCGAGATCAACGAGGCGCTGCAGCGCAAGCAGGCGGAAAAACTGCACGAGCACACGCCCCGCTGGCACACAACCTTGGCCGAGGTGGCGGACGGGCCGATGATCCTCATCGCCAACGAACTGTTCGACGCGCTGCCGATCCATCAGCTGGAAATGACGGCGCAGGGCTGGCGCGAGCGCGTCGTGGCCCTGAACGGCGACACGCTGCAATTCGGCCTTGCGGCACCCGGGCCGGCACTCGGCCTGCTGCGCCCGGCGCACAAAGCCGCCGAGACGGGCGCCATCGCCGAAGTAAGCCCCGCCTCGATCGGCCTGGTGGATGCGATCGCCCGGCGCATCGTGGCCGACAATGGCGCGGCACTCATCGTCGATTACGGACCTGCGGAGAGCGGCCTCGGCGATTCCTTCCAGGCGCTGAAGCGGCATCGCTATCATGCGCCGCTCGAGGAATTGGGGGCGGCCGACCTTACCGCCCATGTCGATTTCGGCGCGCTGAAGGCCGCGGCGGAAGAGGCCGGCGCGCAGGTCTTCGGCCCGGTGACGCAAGGCGACTTCCTCCGCGCGCTCGGCATCGAACTTCGGGCCGACATGCTGGCCAAGAAATCGGACCTCGCCACCACCGAAATCCTGCGCCGACAGGTGCACCGCTTGATTGCGCCCGAACAAATGGGCAGGCTGTTCAAGGCCATCGGCCTGGCCGGACCCGCGCTCGACACCGACAGATTGGGAGGATTGGCCGGATTATGATCGTGACCGTGGATGAATTCGACCGCCTCCAGAACATCCGGCACGGCTTCCTCACCCGCCGCGGCGGCGTCAGCGACGGCATCTACGATTCCCTCAATTGCGGCTTGGGGACAACCGACGAACGAACACGCGTGTTCGAGAACCGCGCCCGTGCGATGAAGGCCGCGGGCCTTCCCGATGCCCCCCTCAACACCGCCTATCAGGTGCATTCGGCCAAGGTGCTGGTGGTGGACCAGCCGCTCGACCAGTCCAACCGGCCGGAAGTGGACGGCCTCGTCACCCGCATCAGGGGCATCAATCTGGGCGTGCTCACCGCCGATTGCGGGCCGGTGCTCCTTGCCGATGCAAGGGCCGGCGTGGTCGGCGCCGCGCATGCCGGCTGGAAGGGGGCGCTGGGCGGTGTCCTCCAGGAGACGGTGCGCGCGATGGAAACATTGGGCGCCCGGCGCCAGGACATCGTCGCCGCGGTCGGACCCTGCATCGGTCAGGATTCATATGAAGTCGGCACCGAATTCCCCACACCCTTCATCGAGCAGGACAAGGGCAATGCGCGCTTCTTCGCCGCCAATGCCTGCCGCAGGTTCCAGTTCGATCTGGCCGGCTATTGCGCGGCACAGCTCGAAGCGCTGAACCTTGCCCAGGTAATCGTGACCGGCCACGACACCTGCGCGCTGGAGGATGATTTCTTCAGCTACCGACGCAAGACCAAGCGGGGCGAACCGGATTACGGCAGACAGGTTTCGGTGATCGGTCTCATCTGAAGGAAGAGGTTCGCCTATGTCGCACGCACATGAAGAATATAAGCCCGGACGGCGCATCATTCATACCAAGGCCAAGCCCTTCGCGCCCTATGACATGGAAGGGCCGGTGCAAACCGACATGTCGGTGATCGAACTCTCTTACGACCGGGGCAACAAGCAGGGCGCCTATCTCATCCGCATGGAACCCGGCGCCCAAACCATTACCCACGAACATCCCTTCCGCGAGGAATTCATCATCCTGGAAGGCGAACTCATCGAGAGCGACGGCACCGTGCTGCGCGTGGGCGACTTCGTCATGTATGAGCCGGGCACGGCCCATAACAGCCGCACGGAAAAGGGCTGCCTGCTGCTGGGGATCGATTGGCAGCGACACTAGTTGAGCGGGAACGAGGGTGGCGACCGATGCATGACCGAGGTGACAAACAGCGACCATGACCTCCAATTTCCTCTCCTACGTCGGCTGGACGGTGGCGACCCTGCTGCCGATCATCAATCCGATTTCGGCCGCGGGCATGCTGATCGGGATTACCGGCAACCTCACCACGGTCGAGCGCAACCGGCAGATCACCATGGCCTGCATCTACATGACCGGCATCCTGCTGAGCTTCCTGCTGGCCGGCGTGCTGATCATGGATCTGTTCGGCATTTCCATCCCGGGCCTGCGCATCGCCGGGGGCATGATCGTGGCGTTCCTGGGCTTTCGCATGCTGTTCCCGCAGGAGAGCACGCTCGACACCGATTCCGATATCGAGGCGCGGCAGAAGATGGACATTTCCTTCACGCCGCTGGCGATGCCGGGACTTTCCGGTCCCGGCTCCATTGCACTGGTCATCACCATGTCCACGACGGTGCAGCAATCGGGCGAGCTCAGTACGCCGATGACCTATACCGTCATTTCGATCGGCATCGTCATCACCGCCATCATCATCTGGTTCTGCCTGCGCGCGGCGGGCCTCTTCAACCGGCTGCTCGGCGCCAACGGCATCGCCGCCATTTCACGCATCATGGGCTTCCTGATGGTGTGCATCGGCGTGCAGTTCGCCATCAACGGCGTCAAGGACCTGCTGCACGATCCGGAATTCTGGCCGGCGAGCTTTCCACCGTCGGCAACGGGGACGCATTAGGCGTCCGCGGCGCCATGTCCATCCTCGGCGCGCTGCGATGCCGGGCCCCTGGCACGGGTCAGGTTGAGCGCGGAGTTGACGAGAGCGATATGGGAAAAGGCCTGCGGGAAATTGCCGATAAGGCGTCTTTCGCGCGGATCATATTCTTCCGAAAGCAGGCCGAGATCGTTGCGCAAGGCCAGCAGGCGTTCAAATAGGGCCGCCGCTTCATCCGGCCTGCCCTGGAGAATGAGATTGTCGACCAGCCAATAGCTGCAGGCCAGAAAGACCCCTTCATCGTGCGGCAGGCCGTCCCGCGTCTCGTCCGTATTGTAGCGCAGCACGAAGCCATCGACCGTAAGATGACGCCGAATCGCCGCGACCGTGCCGACGATGCGTGGGTCGTCGGGCGGCAGGAAACCCACCAACGGCAGCAGCAGAAGGCTGGCATCGAGCGCGCTGCTGTCATAGGCCTGGACAAAGCTGTTCCGTGCCGCGTCGAAGCCATGGGCGCAGATTTCGGCGTGGATGCGGCGGCGCAGGTTCCGCCAGCGCACGACCGGCCCGGTGCCATGGCCTTTTTCGACGCTGGCGATGGCGCGGTCGAAGGCGACCCAGGCCATGACCTTGGAAAAAGTGAAATGCTGGCGGCCGCCGCGTGTTTCCCAGATACCTTCGTCGGGTTCCTGCCAGACCCGCTCGAGATGTTCGGTAACGGCCCGCTGCACCCCCCAGGCGGTCGGATCAAAGGAGAGTCCGCCATGGCGCGCCTGATAGAGCGCATCCATCAGCTCGCCATAGACATCGAGCTGCAGCTGTCCGGCGGCGGCATTGCCGATGCGGACAGGCCTGGAACCTTCATATCCGGCGAGCCAGTCCGCCTCCCATTCGGCGAGGCGCCGTTCACCGGCAATGCCGTAAACGGTCTGCATCTGCGCCGGGCTGCCGGCGACAGCGCGAATCAGCCAATGCCGCCAGGATTCAGCTTCGTCGAAATAGCCGGTATGCATCAACGACAGAAGCGTCAGCGTGGCATCGCGGATCCAGCAATAGCGATAATCCCAGTTCCGGATGCCGCCGATCTTTTCGGGCAGCGACGTCGTGGGCGCGGCGACGATACCGCCCGTCGGCCGGTAGGCGAGCGCCTTCAGCGTGAGGAGCGAGCGCATCACCGCGTCGCGCCAGGGTCCGCTATAATTGCAGCGTCCGGCCCATTCCGCCCAGCCGGACATCGTGTCGTTCAGCGCCTGGATCGCATCGATGCTGGGCGCCAGGGGGAGGTGCGATGGCTGGTGGGTGAGGACGAAATCGACACGCTCGCCGGCCGCGACCGAGAATTCCGCCGACGTACGCCTGTCTTCGCCGTGCAGCGGCACGGCAGTCCGCAAGATGACCCGGTCGGGCCCCGCCACGATGGAGATGCCGGCCTCGCCGGCAAGCTGTTCGACCCCCAGTTTTTCCGCCCCCAGTTTTTCCACCCAGGGCACCGAAGCGCCATAGTCGAAACGCAAGACCAGCTCCATGCGCATCGTCACGCGCCCGCGGCGTCCTTCGACGATGCGCACCAGATCGGACAGGTCGACGCTCGTCTCGTCATGATGGGGCGGCATGAAATCGATCACCGCCACCTCGCCCTCGGCGGTGGCGAAGACAGTCTCCAGGACCAATGTGTCGCCGCGATACGAACGCCCGGCCGCGACCGCGCCGTTCGCTGGCGCAATCCGCCAGGTTCCATTCGCACTGTCGCCGAGAAGCGCTGCAAAACAGGCCGGCGAGTCGAAGCGCGGCCAGCACAGCCAGTCGATGGCACCGTCGCGCCCGACCAGCGCCGCCGTCTCGCAATCGCCGATCAGGGCATAATCTTCGATGCGCGAGCTCATGCGTCTCCTGAGTGCGCCTCTTGGGCGAGACAAGTCCGGTCCAGGAGCAACGATGGAAGCGGCGCCCGGTTCCGTTTCAGGTCCTGGTGATGGAAACCCCGCCATCGACCAGCGAGGCGGTACCGGTGACGAAACTTGCATCGTTGGACGCAAGATAGAGGACAGAACGGGCCAGTTCCTCGGGGCGGGCGGCGCGCTTCAGGGCGTGGAGGCCAGTGATGAAGGCTTGCGATTCGGCCGTGTCGTTCATGCCGCGGTACATCGGCGTGTCGACGGCGCCCGGCAGGATGGCGTTGACGCGGATGTTCTCGGGGCCGTGTTCGGCGGCCAGTACCTGGGTCAAACCGATAAGGCCCGACTTGCTGGCGGCATAGGCGGCGGTGCCCGGGAAACCCACCGTATGACCGACGAAGGTCGAGGTGAAGACGATGGAACCGCCGCCGCGCTTCCTCATCGCCGGGATCTGATGCTTGGCGCCGAGAAAGGCGGAAGTGAGATTGACGGCGAGCGTCTCGGCGAAGCCCTGCTCGGTCACATCGACGACCGAGCCCATGGCGCCCAGGGTCCCGGCATTGTTGAAGGCGATGTCGAGCCCGCCATAAACCTTCTCGGCCAGTGCCACCATGGCCTTGCTATAGGCTTCCGAGACCACGTCGCCGGCCAGCGCCACGGCTTCGCCGCCGGCCGAACCGATTTCGGCCACCAGGCTGTCGAGTTCGGCTTGGCGGCGGGCGCCCACGACCAGCTTGGCGCCTTCGCGCGCAAACAGCTTGGCGGTTTCCCGGCCGATGCCGGAGCTGGCCCCGGTCACGATCGCCACTTTTCCACTCAATCGTCCCATGACGCACCTTCCTGAAATTCTTCGCGGGCCGGGCCCAGCGCCCGGCCGATGCGAGGAAGGTAGGTCGCAAGCGTTCTTGAAGGAAGACAGTGGAAATGATCATATCATTCAGCTTTTATGAATGATGAGGTGGAGCATGGATCGGCTGCGCGCCTTCGAAATATTCGCTTCCGTCGTCGCCAAGGGCAGCTTCGCCAAGGCGGCGGAGACCTTGGAAACGTCACCCGCCAATGTGACGCGCTATGTGAGCGAGCTGGAGGCGCATCTGGCGACGCGCCTCCTCAACCGTTCGTCACGGAAATTGTCGCTGACCGAAAGCGGCCGGGCGCTCTATGAGCGCTGCACGGCGATCCTCGATGATGTGGCGGAAGCGGAGGCCCTGGCCGGCGCCACGACCCTGCGACCGCGCGGACACCTGCGCATCAACGCGCCGGTGAGCTTCGGCATCCGCTATCTGGCGGCGCTGTGGCCGGACTTCATGCGCCGCTATCCGGAAATCGCCCTCGACGTCGACCTCGGCGACCGCGTCGTCGACATGGTGGAGGAAGGCTACGATCTGGTGGTGCGTGTTTCGCCGCAGGGTTCGACCGCGCATGTGGCGCGGAAGCTCGCCGTCTCGCGCAACATCGTCTGCGCGGCACCCGCCTATCTGAAGCGCCACGGCACGCCCAAGATACCGGCCGATCTCGCCCGCCACGCCACCATCGGCTATTCCTATGCCGCCACGGGCGACGAATGGCACTTCGCCGGCAAGGACGGCAAGGCGGAGATCGTGAGGACGCGCGCCGTCATGCACACGAACAATGGCGACACGATGCGGGCGGCCGCCATCGCCGGCCACGGCATCATGCGGCCGGCGATGTTCATGGTGGCGGAGGATCTGAAAGCGGGGCGGCTGGTGCGCATCCTCGGCGAACATCCGCTGCCGGACACCGACCTGTTGGCGATCTATCCCAGCCGCCGGCATATCAGCGCCAAGGTCCGCGTCATGGTCGACTTCCTCGCCACCGCGTTCAAGGGAACGCCGCCCTGGGAGCGGGTGTAGGCGAACCCTCTTGCCAGGGGAGTCCGCCCGAACCCTCAGGCCGAGCGGACGCTTTCGAGGAACTGCGTCACCGACTGGCGCAACGTGTCGGCCTGGCGCGAGAGATCGGCGGCGGTGCCCAACACCTGGGTCGAGGCGGCGCCGGTTTCACCGGCCGCCTGGGTGACGCCGCCGATATTGGTGGAGACGTCCTGAGTGCCCTGCGCCGCCTGCTGGACGTTGCGCGCGATCTCCTGGGTGGCGGCACCCTGTTCCTGCACGGCGGAGGCGATGGTGGTGGTGATCTCGCTCATCTGGCCGATGATGGTGGAGATGCCCTTGATGGCGGAGACCGCCTCTTCGGTACTGGTCTGCATGCCGCTGATCTGGGCGCTGATATCGTCGGTGGCCTTGGCCGTCTGCGTGGCGAGGTTCTTCACCTCCGACGCCACGACGGCAAAACCCTTGCCGGCTTCGCCCGCGCGCGCCGCCTCGATGGTGGCGTTCAAGGCGAGGAGATTGGTCTGGCTGGCGATCTCGTTGATGAGGCCCACCACGGCGCCGATCTTCTGCGCCGCCTCCGCGAGGATGCGCACGGCGGCGTCGGTGCGCTCGGCGTCGGCCACGGCCTGCCCCGCTATATGGGTCGATTGCTCGACCTGGCGGCTGATCTCGGCCACGGAGGCCGAGAGCTCGTCGGCGGCGGCGGCCACCGTCTGCACATTGGCCGATGCCTGTTCGGAGGCGGCGGCCACCGCCGTGGCCTGGCGGCTGGTCTCCTCCGCGGTCGAGGACATGCTCTGCGCGGTCGCCTGCAATTCGGTCGAGGCCGAGGTGAGCTGTGTCAGTTCGTTCGACATGGTGTCGTCGAAAGTCTTGATGAGGCCGTCAACCACCTGCTGGCGGCGTTCCTTGGCGCGCTGTTCCTCGGCCTGCTCGGCGCGCATCGCCTCGGCCGCCAGCGCCGTGTCCTTGAAGACCTGGAGGGCGCGGGCGATATCGCCGATTTCGTCGCCGCGCGCGGCCCCGGCAATCTCGATGGCGAGATCGTTCCGGGAGAGGCGGTTGAGCTGGTCGATCGAACCGGTGAGCGGCTTGCTGATGCCGACGGTGGCCAGCAGATAGCCGAAGGCGAGGCCGCCGACGACACCGGCCAGGGCGACGACGATCATCAGCGTCTGGGCGAAGGCGGCGTCGGCAGCGGCCTTGGCCGAAACCTCGTCGCCCTGCTGGTTGACGAAGTCGGAATAGGCGCGCACGGTCTTCTGCAACTCGTCCGCCTGCGGTCGGCTCTTGGCCACCGCATCGAGGAGCTGCGCTTGCGCGCCGCCCAGCTGCACACTGGCGCCGATCTGGCGCGCCAGATCGAAGGTGCCGTCGACATGCGTGTTATATGCCTTGTAGTTCTGCTCGATCTCGTCGAGCAGCTTCAGGCGGATCTCGCCGGCGGTGCTGCGCAGCTGCGCCAGGCGCTCCTCGAACAGCTTGCGGTCCTCGGCGAGACGGGCAAGGCGCGCCTCAAGCCCCTGCTGCGAGGGGTCGAGGGCCAGGAAATATTCGGTGCGGTTGAGGCCGATGACGTTCTGGTTGAGGCGCGCGCTGGTGACGCCTTCGAGCGCGCTGATGGTGACATTGCCGAGATCGGTGGCAGCACTCCTGAGATAGACGACGCCGACCCCGGCCACCGTGCCGATGATCACGGCCATCACGCCGACAAGCAGGATCAGTTTCGAACGCATCTTCCAATTGCTGAGATTCATGATGACTTCGTCTCCAGAGAGTTTTGTTCGTGGGGATGAGTGAGTGAGGTGGCGGGCTTAGATCGGCGCGGCGGCCGAGCGCGGCGGATCCAGCGCCACGTCCTGCTGCAGGGCGTTGAGCAAGGTGGCGATATCGCGGCCGACCGCTTCCATCCGGTAGAGACTGACAGCCAGATCCTCGCCACTGACGATGGCGCGCCGCACGGCGTCGATAGCGCCGCAATAGGTATCGGTAAGGCGCACCAGGGCGGCGCTGTCCTGCTCGCGGGCGAGCTGCAGCAGCTCGCCGACAACGCGCTCGGCGGTCGTCGCCAGGGCCGCGCTCCGCTGGGCCAGAACCTCGTACCGCCGAATCTGAAATCGCGAATGCATTGGCACCCCAGCCCAGGAACATGATGGATGGACGACGTGCCCTCTTTGGGAACATTGTCCGCAAGCCGGCAAGGTCGACGTTAAGAATTAACGCTTTATTGATTGAAGCGGGCGTTCGACAGAACTCGGTTTGATTGTTCCCGCTCATGCAAAACTTGCTTCTTTTCCAAACAAACTTTGCCGCCGGCCCTTGTCGAGAACGGCCATCGCAGGACAGTAGTCTTAAGGGCGATGGGTGGGGGCGAAAGCCAGATGGGGGCGATGGCGAAACGGGGCATGCTGACGCTCTCGACCGAGGATGTGCCGTCCGGCGAGCGGCTGGCCTATTGGGAGGCCTGCGTCGCGCGCGTCTACCTGCCGATGTCGATCCGGCCGCAGGGAGATGCGCCCTTCCGTGCCGAATTGACGGCCGGCAGCCTCGACGACATCAAGCTGGCGCAGATCAGCACGACCGCACAGAGCGGCAGGCGCACGGTGCTGGGCGAACGCTGTCTGCTGCTGATCAACCTCGACGGCACGATTCACCTTCGGCATGGCGACAGCGACGTGACCCTGGAACGGCACGACATGGCGCTGGTCGACGCGCGGCTGCCGTCGGCCTACAGCATTCCCGGCAACGCCCTCACCCTGGCGCTCAGCCTGCCGCGCGAGGCGCTGGCCGACAGGCTGCCGACGGGCGCTCGTTTTGCCGCCGCCAAGCTGCCGGCCGGCCTGCCGATGCAGCAGATGACGATCGGCTTCTTCACCAACCTCTATGAGAATTTCGGCGCGGCTGCGGCGGACCTCAGCCAGCCGACCGCGCTGCGCATCGCCGGCCACGCGGTCGACCTGCTCGGCATCGCGCTCGGCGACGTGATGGCGCAGGAGCCCGCCACGACGCCCTACCGCGCCGCCTTGCTGCGCCGGATCAAGGATTTCGTCGAGGAACATCTCCACGAGCCGATGCTGGGCGTGCAGGTGGCGGCCGCGAAATACCGCATCAGCGCACGCTATGTCGCCATGCTGTTCCGCGAGGACGGCACCACGTTCGGCGAATTCCTGCGCCAGCGGCGCCTGGAGCGGGCGCGGCGGCAATTGGAAGCGCTGGATGCCACCGCCCGCCAGATCGGCGAGATCGCGCTGGCGGCGGGCTTTGCCAGCCAGGCGCATTTCAGCCGCCTGTTCCGCGCCGCCTACCGCAAGTCGCCGCGCCAATACCGCAGCGCTTTCGAACGTGCCGGAACGGAGCTGAACGGCGTGCCGCGACGCGGCGGCGATCCGCTGTAGGTTCCTAGGCGGCCCGTGGCCCGCGATCGAAGGTCGTGGCGACGACGCCGGCGACGATGACGGCGGCGCCCGCCCAGGTGACCGGCCCATAGCGTTCGCCCAGCACGCAAACGCCGACGATGAGGCCGGTGGCGGCGGCGACATAGCCGATCTGGCTGAGATAGACCGGACCGCCCGCCACCTGCAGGCGGAAGAAGAGCGCGAACATAAGCGCCGCCAGCGCCACCTGTGCCGCCACCAGGAAGGGGTTGAGGGCCAGCATCGCGAACGGCAGGCCGCCGTCGAGGAGCAGGGCCGCCGCGATGAGACAGAGGGCCGCCACCGCATTGCTGCCCGTGGCGAGTACCAGCGGCACGCCGCCATCGGGCCAGTCGATCGTGCGGTAGACATTGCCGGCGGCAAGGCTCAGCGGAATGACCAAAGCGAGGAGTGCCCAGCTGAGGTCGGCCGGGCGGTCGACCTGCCCCTTGGAGAAGACGACGACGAGCGCCCCGATGCAGCCCAGCACGATGCCGGCGATCCCCAGCGCGCCCGGGCGGCGTGTGCCGAGGAGGATCGAGAAGACCAGGGTAACGATCGGCGAGAGCGTGAAATAGATCGTCGTCATGCCGGCGCCCAGATGCGGGATCGCCGTATAGATGACGAGGTTGGGGATGACGTAGGCAAGGAACGCGGTGACGAGATAATAGCGCAGATGCTGCCGGTCGAACGGCACGCGCTGCCGGCGCGCCATCAGGATGGCAAGGAGCACCAGGGCGCCGCCGCCGGCAATGGCGAAAGCCCAGGCGGCCGCGGAAATCCCGCTCTCGCGCGCGATCTTGCCCATCGGCGCGAAGAGGCCAAGCAGCACGCCGGTGGAGATGAGGAGGCGTAGGGCGAGAAGGCGCTGGGCGTGAGGCATGGGGCCGGATATGCGTTGGAGAAAGAGGGTCGCCTGCCCCCTCTCCAGCTCGCCCCCCTCAAGGGGGCAGAGGGATGGAACGAGGCGGTTGCGGCCGTTCAAAGTGACGGATGTCACGCCACCGTATCGACATGGCCTGGATCGCCGGCGGGTTTGGGGTCGCCTTTTGCGACGCCGACGAGGGCTGGGCGCAGGAGGCGGTCGTGCATGGTGTAGCCGGCCTGCAGCACCTGGACCACGATGCCGTTGGGCTGGGTGGTGCCCGGTACTTCGAACATGGCCTGGTGGAGGTTGCTGTCGAACTTCTCGCCTTCGGGCCACAGGCGCTTGATATGCTGGCGGGTGAAGGCCGCATCCAATTGCCGCTCGGTCGCGGAGACGCCGTCGAAGAGGGATTTCAGCGCCTCGTCCTGGGCCAGTGCCTCGGCCGGAATGGCAGCCAGCGCCCGGTGCAGATTGTCGGCCACGTCGAGCATCTCCTTGGCGAAGCTGGCGGCCGCATATTTGGCGGTCTCGTCGCGCTCGCGCGTCAGACGGCGGCGCGTATTCTCGGTCTCGGCCACCGCGCGCAGCAGCTGGTCCTTCATGGCGAGATAGTCGGCCTGCAAGGCCGCAAGGTCGATCGCCTCCGGCGCCACATTCTCCTCTGCGCCGCCCACCGGATTGTCCACAACCTCTTTTTCCTCAGAACCCGTCATCACGACGTCGAACTCCTACTCGATAATCAAATTGCTGAATCAGCCGAGGATTCGGCCGATGACCTTGGCGGTATAATCCACCATGGGAATGATGCGCGCATAATTTATGCGGCTGGGGCCGATCACGCCGATGGCGCCGATCAGCCGGCGCTGGCTGTCGCGGTAGGGCGAGATGACCGCCGAACAGCCGGCAAGGCCGAAAAGGTCGTTCTCGGCGCCGATATAGATCTGCACGCCATCGGCCACTTCCGCCGCCTCGACCAATTTAAGCAGCTGCTCCTTGGTTTCAAGGGCGGCAAAGAGCGAACGCAGGCGCTCCAGGTCGCCGATTCCGGTTACATCCTCAAGGAGATGCGCCTGGCCGCGCACGATGAGGGCGCCGCTATTGTCTTCCTTCGACCAGGAGGCAAGGCCAGCTTCGACCACCTGCTTGGCCAGGGCATCGAGGGCCGCGCGCTCGCTTTCCAGTTCCACGAGGATCTGGTCGCGGCCCATCCCGAGCGTACGGCCGGCAAGGCGCGTGGTGAGATAGTTCGTGGCCTCGATCAGTGCCGAAGACGGCAGACCCAGCGGCACGTCGATAATGCGATTCTCGACCATGCCGCCTTCGGTCACCATGACGACGAGGGCGCGGCCGGGCGCCAGATGCACGAATTCGATATGCTTCAGGGGCCTGTCGCTCTTGGGCGCCATCACCATGCCGGCGCAGCGCGACAGGCCGGAGAGCATCAAGGTCGCCTGATCGAGTACTTCCGGGAGCGAGCGCCCGGTGGCGGCGCATTGCACGTCGATCGAGGCACGGTCGTCTTCCGTCAAGCCCCCCGTCTCCATCAGTCCGTCGACGAAGAGCCGGAGGCCAAGATCGGTGGGCAGGCGTCCGGCCGAGGTATGCGGGGCAAAGAGCAGGCCCAGTTCCTCGAGATCCGCCATGACGTTGCGAATCGTCGCCGGCGACAATTGCCCGCCGGTCATCTGGCCGAGCCGGCGCGACAGCGTGCGGGAGCCCACCGGTTCGCCGGTTTCGACATAGGCCTCGACGATGGTCCGGAAAATATCGCGCGAGCGGGCCGACAATTCGCTCAAGACCGGCCGGTGCTGATTCGGATTCAAGGTCGAATTCGGTCTATATTGCATGGCGTTACCCAGGTTTTCCGGCTGTATCTAGGCGGTCCCGCGGTCGCGTTCAACAGTCCGGCGCATTATGTCCGTTACCTGCGGCCACGGCAAATCCTCCCCAATCGTTAACAAATATTGACCAAGGTTCTTGCGGCGTATTGCCGCACTCGCCCCAGGGTTTTGCCAAGGCGCATGCTTTCGCCGCATTTTTAGGGCGTTTTCAGACACTTCCTGCGACATTTAGCCCTTGGGGAAGCTTGAGCTAGATCAAGGTCCCGTGTAGTTTCAGCCTGCTTGCGGAGGTTTTCCAGCTACTGGAATCGGCCGCACGAAGTCGATAAGGGGATGCGCGACCAGGAGGGAGCCGGCAACGGTGGCCTTCGGATCGCGAGATTGATCATGCCAGGGCGGTCGGGTCGGATCCTGTTTAAGGATTTTAGTCCCAATCCCCTAGCCAGAACGGATGGGACCGATATGTTTCTCAATCGCACGAATACCGGAATGAGGCTGGCTGGGGCTTTCGCTCTGCTGAATGCCACCCTGCTGGGGAGCGCCGGTTCGGCCTTCGCCCAGGAAGCCGCCGTCATCGGCGCGCCGCAGCCGCAACAGCTGGGCATGCAGGTAGCCGCGACCTCGATCGCCGCCGACAGCCATCATTTCCACAATATGGTCCTGCTGCCGATCATCACGGTGATCAGCATCTTCGTGATGCTGCTGCTGCTTTATATCATGTTCCGCTTCCGCGCCTCGAAGAACCCGGTGCCCTCGAAGACGACGCATCACACCGGCCTCGAGATCGCCTGGACCGTCATTCCCATCCTGATTCTGATTGTCATTTCGATCCCCAGCTTCAAGCTGCTCTACAAGCAGCTCGACCTGCCCAAGTCCGACCTCACCATCCGCGCCATCGGCCACCAGTGGTACTGGTCCTACGAGTATCCGGACAATGGCAATTTCACCTTCGACGCGAACATGATCCAGACCGCGGATCTGAAGCCCGGCCAGCTGCGCCTTCTGGAGACCGACAATGAAGTGGTCGTGCCGGTCGGCAAGAACATCCGCATCCAGATCACCTCGACCGATGTGATCCATTCCTGGACCGTGCCCAGCTTCGGCATCAAGCACGACGCCGTGCCGGGCCGCGTCAACGAGAGCTGGTTCAACATCGATGCCGACAAGCCGGGCCTCTATTACGGCCAGTGCTCGGAACTGTGCGGCACGGCCCATGCCTATATGCCGATCAAGATCCGCGCCGTCACCGAGGCCGAGTACAATGCCTGGGTCGCGGAAGCGCAGAAGAAGTTTGCCAAGGTAGACGGGGTTACGGTCCCCGGCAGCAATCCGACGGATGTCGCGATTGCCGCACCGGCCGCAACGAGCAGCGCGGCCCCGGCGGCCAATTGATCGAACATAGCTAATCCGATTTAGGGACAAGAGCCATGAGCCCCGTCAGTACACATCATCACGACGCCCATCACGACCATCATCCGACCGGTCTATCCCGCTACCTCTTCTCGACGAACCATAAGGACATCGGCACGATGTACCTTATCTTCGCGATCTTCGCGGGCCTGATCGGCGGTGCCTTCTCGATCTACATGCGCGCCGAGCTGATGAACCCCGGCATCCAGTATTTCGGCACCGATGCGCAAGTCGACGGCCAGCATTGGAACGTCATCATCAGCGCCCACGCCCTGCTGATGATCTTCTTCACCGTCATGCCGGCGCTGATCGGCGGATTCGGCAACTGGTTCGTGCCGCTCATGATCGGCGCGCCCGACATGGCGTTCCCGCGCATGAACAATATCAGCTTCTGGCTGCTCGTTCCCTCGATCGCCCTCCTCGTCGGCTCGGCCTTCGTCGATGGCGGTGTCGGCTGCGGCTGGACGCTCTATCCGCCGCTCTGCTCGGAAGGGCAGCCTGGCATGGCGGTCGACATGGCGATCTTCTCGATGCACCTCGCCGGTGCCTCGTCGATCCTCGGCGCCATCAACTTCATCACCACCATCTTCAACATGCGCGCCCCCGGCATGACGCTGCACCGGATGCCGCTGTTCGTCTGGTCGGTGCTGGTCACGGCCTTCCTGCTGCTCCTCTCGCTGCCGGTTTTCGGCGGCGCCATCACCATGATGCTGACCGACCGCAATTTCGGCACGGCCTTCTTCAAGCCGGACCAGGGCGGCGACCCGATCCTGTTCCAGCATCTGTTCTGGTTCTTCGGCCATCCGGAAGTCTACATCCTCATTCTCCCGGGCTTCGGCATCATCAGCCAGATCGTCTCGACCTTCTCGAAGAAGCCGGTGTTCGGCTATCTCGGCATGGCCTACGCGATGGTCGCGATCGGCTTCGTCGGCTTCGTCGTCTGGGCGCACCACATGTATACGGTGGGCCTCGATGTCGACACGCGTGCCTATTTCACCGCCGCCACGATGGTCATCGCCGTGCCGACGGGCGTGAAGATATTCAGCTGGATCGCCACGATGTGGGGCGGTTCGATCGAGTTCAAGGTGCCCATGGTCTGGGCCTTCGGCTTCATCTTCCTGTTCACCGTCGGCGGTGTGACCGGCGTGGTGCTGGCCAATGGCGGTCTCGACCAGAGCCTGCATGACACCTATTACGTGGTGGCGCATTTCCACTACGTGCTTTCGCTCGGTGCCGTGTTCGCGATCTTTGCCGCCTACTATTATTGGATAGCCAAGATCACCGGCCGCGAGCATCCGGCCTGGGCAGGCCACCTGCACTTCGTGACGACTTTCATCGGTGTGAACCTGACCTTCTTCCCGCAGCACTTCTTAGGGTTGGCGGGCATGCCGCGGCGCTACCCGGATTATCCGGACGCCTATGCGACGTGGAACTATGTGTCGTCGATCGGCGCTTTCATCGCCTTCGGCTCCACGCTCTTCTTCGTGGTGATGGCCCTTTACACGGTCTTCGCCGGCCGCAAGGCGGTGTCGAACCCCTGGGGGGCCGGTGCCACCACGCTGGAATGGACGCTGCCCTCGCCGCCGCCGTTCCATACCTTTGAAGAGCTGCCGGTGATCGAGGCAGCCAAGCACCACTGACGTGACGAAAAGCGGGCGGCGGAGCAACCCTCCGCCGCCCGACTGGTTTGAGATCGGATAGTTTTGAATGGCTAAAGTGCGTCGCAACGCGCTCGATCTGTCGCTTGAGAGCGAATCGGCATCCGAAATGGTGCTGGCCGGTGCACGCGTGGGCGATTTCTGGGCGCTCCTCAAGCCGCGCGTCATGTCGCTGGTGGTCTTCTCGGGTTTCGCCGGCCTCTATGTGGCGCCCGGCCACGTCCATCCGCTGATCGGCGCGGTGGCGGTGCTGTGCATCGCGGTCGCCGCCGGCGCCTCGGGCGCCATGAACATGTGGTACGACCGCGACATCGACAGCGTCATGAGCCGCACCTGCGGCCGTCCCATTCCGAAAGGCTATGTGGCGCCGGAGCAGGCGCTGGCCTTCGGGCTGACCCTTTCCGTTTTCGCGGTCATGCTGATGGGCCTGGCCGTCAACCTGACCGCCGCGGCCCTCCTGGCCTTCACCATCTTCTTCTATGTCGTCATCTATACGATGTGGCTGAAGCGCCGCACGCCGCAGAACATCGTCATCGGCGGTGCCTCGGGCGCATTCCCGCCGATGATCGGCTGGGCCGCCGTCACGGGGCGGATCGACATCGCCTCGATCGCGCTCTTCCTCCTCATCTTCATGTGGACGCCGCCGCATTTCTGGGCGCTGGCTCTCTGGCGCAACCCGGATTACGCCAAGGCCGGCGTGCCGATGATGCCGGTCGTGGCCGGCATGCAGGCCACCAAGCGGCAGATGCTGGTCTACACGCTGCTGCTGGCGCCGATCGCGCTGGCGCCCGTCTATCTGGGTGTCGCCGGCTGGATCTATGGCGCCACCGCCATCATGCTCAACGTCGGCTTCATCTACCACGCCTGGCGCGTGCTGAAATCGGATGACATGAAGTGGCCCAAGCGCATGTTCGGCTTCTCGCTGCTTTATCTGTTCCTGCATTTCGCAATGCTGGTGATCGACCGCGCGCCCGGCCTCGTCGCCCTGCTGGGAAGGATTTGAGAATGGCCGGCCCCGACCCCATCGAACTGGAGCGGCTGAAGCGCCTCAGGCAGCGCAATTGGGCCCTGGCCGGCGCGCTCATCCTGTTCGTCGTCCTCGTCTTCGTCGTTTCCATCGTCAAGATGGGAGGTGCGTGATGGCCAGGACGCCCCTCGCGCAGCGCAACCGCAATGTGATGATGTCGCTGGTGGGCGTCGTCGCCGGCATGATCGGCCTCGCCTACGCCTCGGTGCCGCTCTACGACCTCTTTTGCAAGGCGACCGGCTTCGGCGGCACGCCGCAACGCGCGGAAGGAAATAACACCCAGGCCGGCACGCGCGACATGCGCGTGACCTTCAACACGGATCTGGGCCAAGGCATGCCGTGGCACTTCCGGCCGGAAGTCACGAGCATGGAAGTGCGTACCGGAATCACCTACAAGGCGCTCTTCATCGCCGAGAATCCGACCGACCGCACGATCACGGGATCGGCCACCTTCAACGTATCGCCGGACGTGTTCGGGCAGTATTTCGTCAAGGTGCAGTGCTTCTGCTTCGACCGCCAGGTTCTGAAACCCGGCGAACGGGTCGAGATGCCGGTCGTCTTCTTCCTCGATCCGAAGCTGGAGGAAGATCCGTATCTCGCCAAATTGCAGGATGTGACCCTGGCCTACACCTTCTTCCAGGTGCCCAACGACCCGGACGTGGCGGTGGGAACCGGCGGCGCGAAATCGGAAACCCGGCCGGCGGAAGCTGGCCAAGGCAGCGGCAGTTAAGTAGATTGTGACGAAATCCGGCCGATCAGGGGGACAACCCGGGGTGATCGGTCGTTTTAGAAGAGAGAGTGAGAGCCATGAGCGACGCGGCCCATAAGCCAAACCATCCCTACCACCTCGTCAATCCGAGCCCTTGGCCGCTGGTCGGCAGCCTTGCCGGCGGCGTGTTCTTCATGGGCATGGTGCTCTACATGCACGACAAGTTGCCGCTCTATGCGATCGTCCCCGGCCTGGTGATGATCCTCGGCACCATGTACGGGTGGTGGCGCGACGTGGTGCGCGAGGCCGAAGTGGACAAGGCGCATACCCCGGTCGTGCAGATCGGCCTGCGCTACGGCATGGCCCTCTTCATCGCTTCGGAAGTGATGTTCTTCGTCGCTTTCTTCTGGGCCTTCTTCGACGCCTCGCTCTTTCCCAAGGAAGCGATCGGCGGCGTGTGGCCGCCCCAGGGCGTGCTGGTGCTGGATCCGCTGGCCATTCCGCTGCTCAACACCCTCATCCTGCTGCTCTCGGGTTGCACCGTCACCTGGGCGCACCATGCCCTGCGCGAAGGCGACCGCAAGAGCTTCATCCAGGGCCTGTCGCTGACCGTGCTGCTGGGCGTCATCTTCACCAGCTTCCAGGCCTTCGAATATCTGCATGCGCCGTTCGCCTTCAAGGACGGCATCTATTCGTCGACCTTCTACATGGCGACCGGTTTCCACGGCTTCCACGTGATCGTCGGCACCCTGTTCCTGCTGGTCTGCCTGATCCGCGGCCTCAAGGGCCAGTTCACGCCCGACCATCATTTCGGCTTCGAGGCGGCCGCCTGGTACTGGCACTTCGTCGACGTGGTCTGGCTGTTCCTGTTCACCTTCGTCTACATCTGGGGTTCGGGTCCCGGGCCCTACCATGGCTGAGACGAACGGGTTCCGGTGAGGGTGCGTTGAGCGCGCCCTCGCCCATTCTGACCGGATTGGCCTGCCGTTGCCCGCGCTGCGGGCGGGGCAGGCTTTTTCGTGGCGTCTTGACGCTCAATGAGACCTGCCCGGCCTGCGGTGCCGACCTCAAATCGGCCGACAGCGGCGACGGGCCGGCGGTCTTCATCATCATGATCCTGGGCGCCATCGTCGCCCCCCTGGCGATCTGGCTTGAATTCGCCTTTGAGCCGCCCATCTGGGTGCATATCCTGATCTGGCCGGTGATCGTGGGCGGCGGCGCCATCGGCCTGTTGCGCCCGGCCAAGGGCATTCTCGTGGCCCTGCAATTCCACCACCAGGCCGCCGAACACCGTAACGAATAGACCCGATATGAATGCGCGTGCTTTCCGGCCAGGCCTGTGGCCGACCCTGTTCACCGTTCCGGCCGTGCTGTTCATGCTGGCGCTCTGCGTCTGGCAGGTGCAGCGGCTTTACTGGAAGGAAGGGCTGATCGCCGCGCGGGTCGAACGCACGACCGCTGCGCCAGTCGCCCTGCCGCCCGTGGGAAGCGACCTGGCCGAGGTGGAGTTCCGCCGCGTGGCGCTCGACGGCCGCTTCGATCACGCGCATGAATTCTACATGCCGGCGCGCTCCCAGAACGGCAATGTCGGCTATTGGATCGTCACACCGTTCCTGCCCGCCGACGGCACCCAGGCACTGCTTGTCAACCGCGGCTGGGTGCCGGAGGAAAAGCGCGACGCGGCGGCCCGGCCTGGCGGCCAATTCGCGAACGCAGTCGCCTTCGACGGCATCGTCCGCCTGCCGCAGGTGCAGGGCTGGTTCCAGCCGGACAATGAGCCGGCGAAGAACCGCTGGTTCTATCTGGCCCCGGCCGAGATGGCGGCCGCCAGCGGCCTAGCCTTCCGCGACGATCTCTATCTCGACGCGGTGAAGACCGAGATTCCGGGGAATTATCCCCTGGGCGGGCAGACGCGGATCCAGATGCCCAACGATCATCTGCAATATGCGATCACCTGGGGTGCCCTGGCCTTGGCGCTGGCCGTCATTTATGCCATCCATGGATTCAAGACCGGCAGCCAACGCGCGGAGTGATCCCGAAAGATGAGCAGCAACGCCTATACCCAGTTGGAAAAGCGCTTTGCCCGCATGGGCGCGCTCGGCGAAGCGGCCGGCATGCTGCATTGGGACATGGCAGCCGTCATGCCCGAAGGCGGCCATGAAAGCCGCGCCGAACAATTGGCCACGATCAACGTCATCGCCCACGAAATGCTGACCTCGGCCGAGACCGGCGATCTGCTGGCGCTCGCCGGCGAAGGTGGGCTCGACGAATGGCAGCGTGCCAATCTGCGCGAAATGAAGCGCGTCCACACGCATGCGACGGCGCTCAGCCCCGATCTGGTCGAGGCCAGCACCAAGGCGCGCGCGGCCTGCGAGAAGACGTGGCGCGAGGCGCGGCCCAAGGGCGATTTCAAGCTGGTCCTGCCCAGGCTGCAGGCCGTGCTCGACCTCACCCGCGAAGCCGCGGCGGCCAAGGCGGAAAAGCTGGATCTTTCCCCCTATGACGCGTTGATGGACGAATTCGAGCCAGGGGCGCGCGCTGCCGACATCACGCCGATCTTCGACGATTACGCGGCCTTCCTGCCGGATTTCCTGGGCCGGGTGCTGGAGCACCAGAAGCGCCAGGTCCCCATCGTCTACCCCAAGGGACCCTTCAGCATCGAGTCGCAGAAGAAGCTCGGCGAGAAGCTGATGGCGACGATCGGCTTCGACTTCCATCACGGCCGGCTCGACACCTCGCTGCATCCTTTCTGCGGCGGCACGCCCGACGATGTGCGCATCACCACGCGCTACAACGAGGAACAGTTCGCCGACGCCATGATGGGCGTCGTCCACGAGACGGGCCATGCCATGTACGAGCGGGGCCTGCCGGTGGCGTGGCGCCGCCAGCCGGTCGGCCAGGCGCGCGGCATGGCGCTCCACGAAAGCCAATCCCTGATCGTCGAGATGCAGGCGGCGCGCAGCCTTGCTTTCTGCCGCTACCTCTCTCCGCTGCTGAGCGAGACCTATCCTGGAAACGGGGCGGCTTTTGCGCCCGATAATCTCGCCCGCTTCTATACCAGGGTCGAACCCGGCTTCATCCGCGTCTCGGCCGACGAGGTGACCTATCCGGCGCATGTCATCCTGCGCTACCGGCTGGAACAGGCGCTCGTCGCGGGCGACCTCAAGCTGCCCGATCTGCCGGCGGCCTGGAACGCGGGCATGAAGCAGCTCCTCGACCTCACCGTCACCAGCGACCGCGAGGGTTGCCTCCAGGATATCCACTGGTTCGACGGCGCCTTCGGCTATTTCCCCTGCTATAGCCTGGGCGCCATGACTGCCGCGCAGTTCTTTGCCGCCGCCATCGATGCGGAACCCGGCATCCCGGCGGCGATCGAACGCGGCGATTTTGCGCCGCTCATCGGCTGGCTGCGCGTCAACGTGCATGGGCGGGCATCGAGCCTCAGTTCGCCCGAAATCATCCGCGCCGCAACCGGCAAGCCGCTCGATGCCGGGGTCTTCCGGCGCCACCTGGAAAGGCGCTATCTGAATGCGTGAAATCGGAGGATTCGGCGCCCCTTCGCCTTGTCCCCACGGCCGGCGCACACCCTAATCTGTGCGGTGTCACGGAATTCACTTAATCGCTTGAGTCGCCCGGCGTGGCTTGGCAGCATGGTGGCCTGGCTGGGGTGAATGAAGAAAAGCGGCGGCAGATCCTGGGCGACGATTGAACCGGCACGGCGGCCCTATGTCGCTTTGCTGGCAGCGCTGGGCATCGCCTATGCCTATCGCATCGCCTTCGAAATCGGGATTTATTGGCCGGAACTGGCCGCCATCCTGTGGGGAGCCCCGGCCCTTCTGCTGGCACCGCTCCTCCTCCTGGGCTGGCGCATGGCGCCGGTCTTGCTGGCAGCCGGCATTGGCGCGCGCTATCTCATCCAGGACGACTGGCCGATGGCCATTGCCACCGGAGCCGCCGATCTGGCCGGTGCCGGCCTTGTCTATCTATTGACGCTGGTTGCCGTGCCGATCGACCTGCGCCTGCGCTGGCAGCGCGACTTGTGGAAGCTGCTGCTCGTGGCGGCCGTGCTCGTCCCCGCCGCGGTATTCACCGCCACCACGAGCGTCGCGACCATGATGGGGGCCGTCCGCGACCCCATGCCCGCCTTCATCGTCATGCTGGGCGCCAACGCCGTGACCTTGCTGGCGGTCGTTCCCTTCATGCTCGTCTGGACGACGCAGGCCCAGTCGCGCCCGCCCTATCGGGCCGAATTGTTCTGGGTCGCGGTCGCGGCGTCGCTGTTCCTATGGCTGACGCTGAATCCGCCGCTTTCCATCATCCGCGAACTGGTCTTCCTGTGTCTGCTGGCCCTGCCGCCGGCGTTTTATGTACTGACCCGATATGGAAGGCGCGGCGCCAGCCTTGCCGCTCTCGCCTTCGCGCTCATCATGATGAGCGGGTCGCATCATGGCGCGATCCTCTTCCACCATATCGCCGGAACGCATGAGCATGCGGCGCTGATGCTGTTTCTGCTGAGCTGCGAGCTGGGGCTGATCGCGGCCGCGGTGGCGCGGTCGGAACATGACCGGCAGCAGGACCGCATCGCCGAGAATGAATCGCGGCTGCGCATCCTCATCGACAACAACAAGGTTTCGCCCTATGCCATGCCGGGGCCGGACTTCATCACCTATTCCTTCATCAGCGACCGGATCGAGGCGATGACCGGCTATTCGATCGCCGAATGGCACAAGCCGATGGCCTGGTTCGGTTTCATGGACCCGGAAGACCGCGTGCGCATGGAACAGATCACGGGCCGCGATTTGAAGCCGGAGCAGGATTACGAATGGGAGTACCGCCTCATTCACCGGGACGGTTCGACCGTGTGGATCCGCGACCTCTTCCGCATCGACCGCAAGGCCGATGGATCGCTGGAGCTGCGCGGCATGATGACCGACGTGACCGTCCTGAAGACCAGAGAGCTGGCATTGGCCCAGCGCGAGCGGGAACTGCAGGAGGCACGCCTCCATGCCGAGGAGGCAAATCGCGCCAAATCGAGCTTCCTCGCCTCGATGAGCCATGAACTCAGGACGCCGATGAATTCCATCATCGGCTTTGCCGAAGTCCTCAATGCGGAATCGTTCGGGCCGCTGACACCCAAGCAGCGCGAATATATCGAGGACATCGCCGATTCAGGCCAGCACCTCCTCACCCTCATCAACGACATCCTGGACATGTCGAAGATCGAGGCCGGCCGCTTCGAGCTCAACGAGGAGCTGGGGGAGCTGGCACCGCTCATCGCCGGGTCCGCGCGGCTCAACGAACGGGAAGCCGCCAAGCGCCAGGTCGGCATCGAGATCGACAATCCGGTCGCCAATCTCGGCCTCTACGCCGACCAGCGCAGCGTGCGCCAGATTCTCATCAACCTCATCTCCAATGCCGTTAAATTCAGCCAGGCGGGCAGCGTGGTCAGCGTCACTGTCCGCCGCCCGCCGGCCACGGGCAAGGATGGCATCGCCATCGCCGTGACGGATCGCGGCATCGGCATGACGCCCGAGACCCTGGCCCGCATTTTCGAACCCTTTTTCCAGGGTTCGGGCGCCGATTTCCGCCATAAGCGGGAGGGAACCGGGCTGGGACTCGCCATCTCGCAGAAGCTGGCCGAAATGCATGGCGGCAAGGTCAGCATCGAAAGCGTCTTCGGCAAGGGCACCACCGTGACCCTGACCTTGCCCGAATCCCGCCTGCATATGCTGGAGACCCTGACGCGCACGACCGGCTGAAAGTCGCCATTCCGGGGACGATGCGTCGGGGACGCCCGCAATATGACTATTTCGCAAGCCCGGCAACGCCCCGAAGGCGCCGCCTTCGCTTGTCAGGGACGGCCCGCCCCCGTAATTTGGGTCCGATTTCGCAGTCCCGATCCAGACGAGGTTTCCCTTGCGTTACATCAGCACCCGCGGCCAGGCGCCGAAACTCAATTTCGAGGCGGCCCTGCTTACAGGGCTGGCACGCGATGGCGGGCTCTATGTGCCGGAGGCCTGGCCGCAATGGAGCGCCGCCCAGTTCCAGAAACTTGCTGGCAAGCCCTACCGCCAGGTGGCGGCGGCGGTGATGAAGCCCTTCATCGGCACCACCCTGAAACCGGCCCAGCTTGAAAAGGCCATCGCCGCTGCCTACGGCACCTTCCGCCACGAAGCCGTGGCCCCCCTGGTGCAGGTCGATGAGAGCCTTTGGCTGATGGAGCTGTTCCACGGACCCACCCTTGCTTTCAAGGATGTCGCCCTGCAGATGCTGGGCCAGCTTTACGACATCGTGCTCAAGGAGCGCGGCGAGCGCATTACCGTGGTTGGCGCCACCTCCGGCGATACCGGCTCGGCCGCCCTTGAGGCGTGCAAGAATCGCGCCTCGATCGACATCTTCATCCTGCATCCCAAGGGCCGCGTGTCCGAGGTGCAGCGCCGCCAGATGACGACCATCGAAGCCGACAATATCCACAACATCGCCATCGACGGATCGTTCGACGATTGCCAGGACATGGTGAAGGCCATGTTCAACGATCCCGGGTTCCGCGACCGCATCAACATGTCGGCGGTGAATTCGATCAACTGGGCGCGCGTGATGGCGCAGATCGTCTATTACGTGACCGGCGCCCTGGCATTGGGCGCGCCGGACCGGGCCGTCAACTTCGCCGTGCCGTCGGGCAATTTCGGCAATGTCTTTGCCGGTTATGCGGCGCGGTCGATGGGGTTGCCGATCGACCGGCTGATCGTGGGTTCCAACCGCAACGACATCCTGACCCGCTTCTTCGCCTCGGGCGCCATGAAGATGAGCAAGGTGACGCCATCGCTCTCGCCCTCGATGGACATCCAGGTTTCCAGCAATCTCGAGCGGCTGCTGTTCGATCTTTTCGATCGCAAGGGCGAGAAGCTGGGTGCCGCCATGACGGCCTTCCGCGAGACCGGCAGCTTCGCCGCCCCCAAGAAAGGCTGGGCGCAGACGGCCAGGCTGTTCAAGGCGCACCGGCTGGACGACCGCGAGACGCTGGCTGCGATGCGGGACATCCACAAGCGCACCGGCATGCTGGTCGACCCGCATTCGGCCATCGGCCTGGCGGCGGCGCTCGATGAACGCAAGCCGGGCAGGCCCGGGGTCGCGCCAACCATCGCGCTGGCCACCGCCCATCCGGCCAAGTTCCCCGATGCGGTGGAAAAGGCAACCGGCATCCGTCCGGCGCTGCCGGCGCACCTTGCCGACCTGCTGGCGCGCAAGGAACGGCTTTCGGAGCTACCCAACGACCTCAAGAAGGTGCAAGACTACGTGCTGGCCCATACGCGCCTCGGTCACAACAGGTAGGCTGGCACAACAGGTAGGCTGGCACAACAGGTAGGCTGGCAGAGCGGTCAAGCGGGCATAACAGGCAATAGGTCCCATCGCATTGGATATGATCACCAGCAAGGCCGATGCGAGCGTCGAAGTGACGACGCTCGATAACGGTTTCCGCATCGCCAGCGACCGCATGGCGTCGGTCGAAACGATATCCCTGGGTGTCTGGGTCGGTATCGGCACGCGCCATGAAGGGGCGGCGGAGAACGGCGTGTCGCACCTTCTGGAGCACATGGCCTTCAAGGGCACGCGGCGCCGCTCGGCGCGCGACATAGCGGTCGAGATCGAGAATGTGGGCGGCGTGCTCAACGCCTATACGGGGCGCGAGCAGACCGCCTATTACGCCAAGGTCCTCTCCGGCGACCTGCCGCTGGCCGTGGACCTCATCGCCGACATCCTGCAGCATTCGACCTATGACGCGACGGAGCTGGAGCGCGAACGCGGCGTCATCCTGCAGGAAATCGGGCAAGCTGAAGACACTCCTGACGACATCGTCTACGATTATTTCCAGGAAGCGGCTTTTCCCGACCAGAGCATGGGCCGGCCGGTGCTGGGCCGTGCCGAAATCGTCGCCGGTTTGCGCGCCGACGAGATCGCCGCCTACCAGACGAGCCACTATCGCCCCGGCAACATGGTGCTGGCCGCGGCCGGGAATCTGGAACATGCGCGGCTGGTCGATCTGGCGGTCAAGGCCTTCGACAGTCTGCCGCTTGGGCATTCGGCGGCGCCGGAGCCGGCGCGCTATCGCGGTGGCGAGACGCGCTACGGCCGCGAACTGGAGCAGGTCCATATCCTGCTCGGTTTCGAGGGGATCGGCATTCACGACCCGGACTATTATACCGGCGCCGTACTCTCGCAGCTTTTCGGCGGCGGCATGTCTTCGCGTCTTTTTCAGGAAGTGCGCGAGAAGCGCGGCCTCGTCTATGGCATCCACAGTTTCGCCAGCGCCTGGAAGGATGCCGGCCTTTTCGGCATCTATGCCGGCACGGGCGAGGACGAGGCCGGGGAATTGCTGCCGATCGTCTGCGACGAGTTGCTGAAACTGCCGCACGATATTTCCGCCGAGGAATTGCACCGCGCGGCAGCACAGCTCAAGGCCGGCATCCTCATGGCGCGCGAGAAAACCAGCGCGCGCTGCGAGCAGCTGGCGGCGCAATTGCTGATCTACGACCGGGTTCTCAGCCCGGCCGAGATCGTGGCCAAGGTCGACGCGGTGGGAGTGGCCGACCTCGCCCGCGTGGCGAGGCGCCTCGTTGCCGGCAACCCGACCCTCACCGCCATGGGGCCGGTGGGAAAGGTCATGGACCTTGAATCTTTGCGCGGCCGCCTGCAGGCTTGAATCGTCGAAACAGCCGGCGCCGGGCCGTTCCCCAGCCACGGCCCGGAGATAGTGGCCCAGATATAAAGGCTGGGGATGAAGCATGTTTCTGTTCGAACCGACCTACCGGCCCAAGCCGCCGGTCCTGACGGGCGAAAGAGTTTACCTGCGGCCGCCCCTGCTGGCGGACTATCGCGCCTGGGCGGAACTTCGCGGGCATAGCCGTGCTTTTCTCGAACCCTGGGAACCGGTCTGGGGTGAGAATGCGCTCTCGCGCGGCACCTATCGCGGCCGCGTCAGCCGCGTGGTGCGGGAATGGAACAGCGACCTTGGCTATGCTTTCTATATTTTCGCCACCGGCAGGAATGGCCTCGCCCGCGAGACATTGCTGGGTGGCGTCAATCTCAACAATGTGCGGCGCCTATCCGCGCAATGCTGCAATCTGGGCTATTGGATGGGGGAACCCTTCGCGGGCCAGGGACTGATGCATGCGGCGCTAGATCTGCTGCTGCCCTATGCCTTCGCACCGCTGGAAGCCGAGCAGCCGGGTCTGGGCCTGCATCGCATCGATGCCGCCTGCATCCCGGACAATGACCCCAGCAGGCATCTGCTGCGTCGCTGCGGTTTTCGCGAAATCGGCCTGGCACCCGGCTATCTCAAGATCGCCGGCGACTGGCGCGACCATCTCTGCCACCAATTGCTGGCGGAGGAATATGGGGGGCTATCCCGTCAGCATCTTGCTTGACGCTGAAGCAGCGCTATCTCACGCGTGGCCGATATCGCCCGAGAGCGCGCTGATGTTGACGCCGAGCTTGCCGATGCAGCGTTCCCATTTCTCGTTGAGATCGTCATCGAAGATGAGTTCTTCGTCGGCCGGCACGTTGAGCCAGGCATTGGCCTGCATCTCGGCATCCAATTGACCTGGCCCCCAGCCGGCATAGCCCAGGGCGAGGACCGAGCGGCGCGGGCCTTGGCCGGCGGCGATGTCGCGCAGAATATCGAGTGTCGCGGTGAGGCCGATTTCCGAACCAACTTTCAGCGTCGCATCCTCGACATAATCGGCCGAGTGCAGCACGAAGCCGCGGCCCGTTTCGACCGGGCCGCCGGAGCGGATACGGATATGTTCGGCATCCGGCACCGGATCGATGCCGAGCTGGCTCAGGAGATCGGGGAAAGTGAGAGCGCCGACCAGCCGGTTGAGAACAAGCCCCATGGCGCCGTCGCTGGTATGGGCGCACAGATAGATGACGGTCCGGGTAAACCGGGCATCGCGCATATGCGGCATCGCGACGAGCAGTTGCCCTGTCATAAAGCCCTGATGTAAAAGCCCTTTATGCATGGCAGACAGTCCGTATTCGGTCAAGTTCGGCCCTGTTTGGCGGCAAAATGACGCGCTGCCGGTGAAACAAGATGGCAGCGCCATCCGTAAGCCCTGAGGGTATAATTGCGCTGGAAAGTTGGCAAATAGTGAATCTCTTGGCGTATATCAAGTCTTTGCGATGGCTGGCGAATTCGGGCCGGATGGGGGCCGTTCTGGGCCTGCTGGCGGGCGTTCCGGGACCTCTCGGCCCGGCCTTGGCGCAAGATTCGGCCACGACCGACCAGACGCGCGTTGAGCTTGTCTCGGCCGTCACCGCCACCGGCGATCTTGCCAAGATTCCGCTGGGTGTCGCCATCACGCTGAAATCCGGGTGGAAGACCTATTGGCGCAGCCCCGGCGATGCCGGCTTTCCGCCCAGCATCGACATAGCCGGGTCGGAGAATGTGGCGGCGGCGGACCTTGCCTTCCCGGTGCCGCACCGGTTCGAACTCTTTGGCCTGCAGACCTTCGGCTATGGCGAGGAAGTCGTCTTTCCGTTGAGTATCACGCCGCGCCGGCCGGGTTCGCCGATCGGCCTGCGCGCCACTCTGCGCTATCTCGTCTGCGAGCAGATCTGCATTCCCTATGAACATCGACTAGCCCTCGACCTGCCAGCGGGTACGGCCGCGGTCAGCGACGATGCCGCCCTGATCAGCCGCTATCAGGCGCTGGTGCCCGATGCTGGTGCCAAGGCCCGCTTCAGCCTGCAGGATGTGCGGGTGGAGGACGACACGCTTGCCATTCTGCTGCGCTCCGACGGTGCGCCGCTGCTCAAGCCCGATGCCATCGTCGAAGGACCGAGCGGTCTCTATTTCGACAAACCCAAAGTCGAAATATTGGAGGCAGGCCGCCTCGCCCGCCTGACATTGCCGATCGACCGCCAGCCGGAGGCGCCCGATCCCGCCAGCACCGCGCTGACGCTCACCGTCTTCGACGGCACGCGCGCGCTGGAGCAGAACGTGGTGCCGGAAATATTCGCCGATGTGGCGAGGCCGGCCCCCGTTTTGCCCGCGGAATCGCGCCTGTGGCCGATGCTGCTGGTGGCCTTGACCGGCGGATTGATCCTCAACGTCATGCCCTGCGTGCTGCCGGTGCTGATCCTGAAGCTCAGCCATGTGCTGGAGCATGCGGGTGCCGCGCGGCGGCACATGCGCACCGGATTCCTCGCCAGCGCCGCCGGCATCGTCACCGCCTTCATGGCGCTGGCCGGCGTCCTCATCGCCGTCAAGGCGAGCGGCGAGAGTATCGGCTGGGGCATCCAGTTCCAGCAGCCTGTCTTCCTCGGCGCCTTGGCGCTGCTCTGCTTTGCGCTGGCGGCCAATGTCTGGGGCCTGTTCCAGATTCCCGTGCCGGCGATCGCGGGCGCGCTCGGCAATATCGCCGACCGGGCGGAACCGCGCCGGCCGCTGCTGGCAAGCTTCACGACCGGCATTCTCGCCACCGTTCTCGCGACACCCTGTTCGGCGCCTTTCGTCGGCACGGCGGTGGGCTTCGCCCTGGCGCGGGGCCCGGGCGAGATCGTCACGATCTTTGCAGCGCTCGGCCTGGGCCTTGCGCTGCCCTATCTCGCCATCGCTTCGTTTCCACATCTCGTTGCCTGGCTGCCGCGCCCCGGCCGCTGGATGCTGTGGATGAAGCGGGCGCTGGGGCTGTCGCTGGCGGGGACCGGATTGTGGCTGGCTTTCATCCTGGCCCAGCAGACCGGCCTCATCGCGCCGACAGCGCGCGACGACGGCATCGCGTGGACGAGGTTCGACGCCGCGGCGATCCCCGCTTTGGTGAAAGAGGGCAAGGTCGTCTTCGTCGACGTCACCGCCGAATGGTGCATCACCTGCAAGGCGAATAAGGAGTTCGTCCTGATGCGGGAGCCGGTGCTGGGCGCCCTCCATGAAACGGCGGCGATGCGGGCCGATTGGACCAATCCGGATCCCGCCATCAGCGCCTATCTCGCCAGTTTCGGCCGATTCGGGATTCCGATGAACGTGGTCTATGGGCCGGCGGCGCCGGATGGCATTCTGCTGCCCGAATTGCTGTCCAGTGACGGTGTGATGAACGCGCTGCGACAGGCCAAATAACCGCAAAAATCCGACTGGCTTTGCGCGCTTGGCAATGGTGCCGGGCCGGGCCTATATCTAGACCCCTATTCATTCGTTGCCCCAGTTCAACCCGGGGCACAGCAGGCGATGGCAACCTTCGGGGCGCCGGAACTCACAGAAAGGATATCTCTCATGACGATCAAGGTTGGCGACAAGATTCCATCGGTCTCGCTGAAGACGATGGACAAGGACGGCATGCAGACCCTGTCCACCGACGATATCTTCAAGGGCAAGAAGGTCGTCCTGTTCGCACTTCCCGGCGCCTTCACGCCGACCTGCTCGGCCAAGCACTTGCCGGGCTTCGTCAACAATGCCGCGGCGCTCAAGGGCAAGGGCGTCGACACCATCGCCTGCCTCTCCGTCAATGACGCCTTCGTCATGGATGCCTGGGGCAAGGTGCAGAATGCCGGCGACAAGGTGTTGATGCTGGCCGACGGCAATGCCGATTTCTCCAAGGCCGTGGGCCTCACCATGGACGGCACCGGCTACGGCATGGGCCTGCGCGCCAGCCGCTATGCCATGGTGGTCGACGATGGGGTGGTGAAGGCGCTCAATGTCGAGGCGCCGGGCGCCTTCGAAGTGTCGAGCGCCGAAGCGATCATGAAAGCGCTCTGAGACTTTCAGGGTTCTTGCCGAACGAAGGGCGGTGGCGCAAGCTGCCGCCCTTTCCCGTTGTCCACCTTTCCGGATTCGCATGACGGCCGATTCGCCGCATATTCACCTCTCGCCGGCCCTCGAAATCCTTCGGCGGGTCTATGGCCATGAGGATTTCCGCGGCCGCCAGGCGGAGATCATCGACCATGTCGCCAAGGGTGGCGACGCGCTGGTGCTGATGCCCACGGGTGGCGGCAAATCGGTCTGCTACCAGATCCCCTCCCTGCTGCGCGAGGGGGTGGGCATCGTCGTGTCGCCGCTCATCGCCCTGATGCAGGACCAGGTGGCAGCGTTGCAGCAGATGGGTGTCGCCGCCGCCGTCCTCAATTCCAGCCAGAGCCTCGATGAGATGCGCGGTGTCGAGGCACAGCTGCGCCAGGGCGGACTGCAGCTTCTCTATGTGGCGCCCGAGCGGCTGATGACGCCGCGCTTCCTCGAGCTGCTGCATGCGCTGAAGATCGCGCTCTTCGCCATCGACGAGGCGCATTGCGTCTCGCAATGGGGTCACGATTTCCGCCCCGAATATATCCAGCTTTCGGTGCTGCACGAGCAGTTCCCGGAGGTTCCGCGCATTGCGCTGACCGCCACCGCCGACCGCGAGACGCGCGAGGAAATCCGCCAGCGCCTGGCGCTGCGGGAAGCGGAGGTCTATCTCACCTCCTTCGACCGGCCGAACATCCGCTACCGCGTCACCGAACGAACGGATGCAAAACGCCAGCTGCTGGCCCTCATCGAAGCCGATTATGCGGGCGAGGCCGGCATCGTCTATTGCCAGTCCAGGAAGAAGGTCGAGGAGACAGCGGCCTGGCTTGCCGGCCACAAGATAAAGGCGCTGCCTTATCATGCCGGCATGGATGCGGAGGCACGGCGCAAGAACCAGGAACGGTTCCTGCGCGAGGACGGTATTGTCATGGTCGCCACCATCGCCTTCGGCATGGGCATCGACAAGCCGGACGTGCGCTTCGTGGCCCATCTCGATCTGCCGAGTTCCATCGAGGCCTATTATCAGGAAACCGGCCGGGCCGGGCGCGACGGACTGCCGGCCGAGGCGTGGCTGGCTTTCGGTCTTGCCGATGTCGTGCTGCTGCGCCGGCGCATCGAGGAATCGGAGCTTTCCGACCAGCGCAAGGTAGTGAGCCGGCGCAAGCTCGACGCCCTGCTCGCTTTCTGCGAGGCGACCAGTTGCCGGCGGGTAGCGCTCCTTGCCTATCTTGGGGAAGAGTCGCGGCCTTGCGGCAATTGCGATGTCTGCCTGGAGCCGGGCGAGACCTGGGACGCTACCGTGCCGGCGCAGAAGCTGCTCTCCGCCTGCTGGCGCACCGGCCAGCGTTTCGGCATCGGGCACCTCATCGACGTGCTGCGCGGCGAGGCAACCGAGAAGGTGATGCGTTTCGGCCATGACCGGTTGCCGGTCTTCGGCATAGGGCGCGATGTCGATGGGCAAGTATGGAAGACACTCGGCCGCCAGCTCGTCTCACTGGGCTATCTCATCGTGCAGAGCGACCAGTTCAACACGCTGGCGGTGAGCGAGAGCGCACGGCCCTTGCTGAAAGGCGAAGCGGCTTTGCCGATGCGCCGCCCGACGGTGAAGATGGGTCGCGGCAACAGGCCGCGCCGCAACGGCACGGCGGACGCCACGACCGCAGCGGCACTCACCCGCGCCGACGTGGCGCCGGATTTGTGGGAGGCGCTGCGCAACCGCCGCCGCGACCTCGCCACGGCGCAGAATCTGCCGCCCTATGTTATCTTCCACGATGCAACGCTGCTCGCCATCGCCCAAGCGAAGCCGGAGCGCCTGGAAGATTTCCTTTCCATCCCCGGCATCGGCGAACGCAAAATGAAGCGCTACGGCGCGGATTTCCTCGAGGTGCTGGCTGCGTTCAGGTAGGCCCCCTCTCCCTAACCCTCCCTCACGTTGGGGGAGGGAACTCCAGTGAGCCTGTCGCATAAGCCACAGCAAGCTCGGTGAGCCCCCTCCCCCCAACGTGGGGGAGGGTCGGGGAGAGGGGGTGTCAGAACACCACCTCGGCCGTCTTCTTTACCGTCACCGCGCACTTCCCCGCGTCAAACCCGTCGAGCAGCATATTGTGGTGCGCGATGATCTGGTCGTAGGTGAGGGCCCCACGGTCGCCGGTCATGTGGCCGTCGCCGAGCAGGGTCACGTCATAGCCCATGGTGACGGCGCGCCGGGTCGTGGTATCGACGCAATATTGCGTCATGCAGCCGCCGATGACGAGATGCGTGACACCACGCCTTTCAAGTTCATCCTGCAAGTCGGTATCGAAGAAGGAATCGCAAGCCGTCTTGTGCACCAGCGCCTCGCCGGCGGCGGGCGCGATTTCGGGGCGCAGTTCCCAGCCCGGCTGGCCCTTGGCCAGGCGGTGGTCGCCCACATCGTTATGCTGCACGACGACAACCGGCACGCCGGCTTTTCGCGCCCGCTGCTGAATAGCCTGCAGGCGCGCAACCACTTCGTCCAGTGCCCGGTCGAGGATCGGCTGCCGCGCCGCCGTGCCGGCCCCGTTAAGGATGGCCTTCTGGACATCGATGATCAGCAGGGCCGTCGTCATGCGGGGCATTTCCTTTCGCTCTATCGGCGTTCACTCTATCGCCGGGGAACAGCCGCCCGCGCCAGGGCGTCGGCCCGTTCGTTTTCGTCATGGCCGTTATGGCCCTTGACCCAGATCCAGTCGATCTTGTGTCCTTTGAGGGCCGCGTCAAGGCGCTGCCAGAGATCGACATTCTTGACGGGTTTCTTGTCGGCCGTTTTCCAGCCGCTGCGCTTCCAATTGTGAATCCAGCTGGTGATGCCGTTCTTCACATACTGGCTGTCGGTGTGGAGGCGCACATGGATATTGCCCTTGAGCGCCTCCAGGGCCGAAATGGCCGCCATCAATTCCATCCGGTTATTGGTGGTGATTGCCTCGCCGCCCGAAAGCTCCTTTTCCACCGCGCCATAGCGCAGGATGGCGCCCCAACCGCCCGGCCCCGGATTGCCGCTGCAAGCGCCGTCGGTGAAGACGTCGACAACCTTGAGCTCAGCTGACGCCGTCATAGGCCGTAGGCACCGATGCTGCTGGCTTGCTGATGGAAGCGCAGCTTCTTCAGATATTCCAGCGGATCCTTCGGTTGCACGAAGGCGCCCGGCGGATGGTTGAGCCAGTCATAAAGGCGCGTCAGCAGGAAGCGCAAGGCACCGCCGCGCGCCAGCACCGGCATCGCCGCCAGCTCCTTCTCCGGCAGCGGTCGCAGTCTGGCATAGCTTTCGATCAGCATCTTCGCCTTGGTCACGTTGAACTCGCCCCCCGCCTCGAAGCACCAGGCATTGAGGCAGATGGCGATGTCATAGGCCAGGAAGTCGGTGCAGGCGAAGTAGAAATCGATGAGCCCTGAGAGACGGTCGCCGAGGAAGAAGACATTGTCGGGGAAAAGGTCGGCATGGATGACACCGACCTCCAGATCCTGCGGCCAATGACCTTCGAGATAGGCAAGCTCGTCCTCGATCGCCCGCGCCAGGCCCGGCGACACCTCATCGGCGCGATCCCTGGTATTGGCAACCAATGTGCGCCAGCCGGAAAGCGACAGGTTGTTCGGACGCTTCAGCGCGAAGTCGCGGCCTTTCAGATGAAATTCGGCCATCGCGGCACCCAGCAGCTGGCAGTGCCGCTCGGTCGGACGGCGCGGCCACATGCCTTCGAGGAAGCTGATGACCGCCGCCGGCCGGCCGCACAGTTCGCGCAGGGCTTCACCGTCCCGCGCCTTGATGGGCGTCGGGCAGCTGAGACCCTTGGCGGCCAGATGTTCCATCAATCCCAGGAAGAACGGCAGGTCGCTCCTGTTCACACGCTTTTCATAGAGGGTCAGGATGTAGCTGCCCTTGGTCGTGCGCATGAGGAAGTTGGAATTCTCGACGCCCTCGGCGATACCTTTGCAGGAAATAACCTCGCCGATGTCATAGGCTCTGACGAAGGCGGCCAGGTCGCCATCCGGTACTTCGGTATAGACAGCCATGGGAAGATCCGGATCGGTTATGCCGTGAGGGCGCGGGGCAGTTTGAAATGCGTGGTCTCGGTGGTGACGGAGACCTCGTCGGTGAGGATGTCGAAGCGGTCGCGCAAGGCGCCGATCACTTCCTGCACCAGGATTTCCGGCGCCGACGCGCCGGCCGTGATGCCGACCGTCCTGACGCCACCGAACCAGGCCCAATCGATCTCGGCGGCCTTCTGCACGAGATGCGCGTGCGCGCAGCCGGCAACGCGCGCCACTTCGACCAGGCGGCGCGAGTTGGAGGAATTCGGTGCGCCGATCACCAGCATCAGGTCGCATTTCTCGGCAATCGCCTTCACCGCCTGCTGACGGTTCGTGGTGGCGTAGCAGATATCTTCCTTGCGCGGTCCGTGAATGGCCGGGAAGCGGCGCTTCAAGACCGAGATGATGCCGATCGTGTCGTCGATGGAGAGCGTCGTCTGCGTGATATAGGCCAGCGCCAGCGGGTCCTTGACCTCGATCCGCTCGGCATCCTCGGCGGTTTCGACCAGCGAGACGGCGCCTTCCGGCAATTGACCGATGGTGCCGATCACCTCCGGATGCCCGGCATGGCCGATGAGGATGATGTGCTGGCCGGCGGCGAAATGCCCCTCCGCCTCGCGGTGCACCTTGGAGACCAGCGGGCAGGTGGCGTCGAGATACATGAGCTCGCGCCGCTCGGCCTCGGCCGGAATGGCCTTGGGGACGCCATGGGCCGAGAAGACCACCGGGAACCGGCCGGGGATTTCGTCGAGCTCCTCGACGAAGATGGCGCCCTTTTTCTCCAGCGCCTCGACCACATGGCGATTGTGGACGATCTCGTGGCGCACATAGACCGGGGCACCATAACGCTCCAGGGCCCGCTCGACGATCTGGATGGCGCGGTCGACTCCGGCGCAGAAACCACGCGGCGCGGCCAGATAGACGTTCAGCTTGCTCTTGCTCAGCCTGCTCTCATTCATGGGGCTCGCCCGGTGCCGGTGGAATTTGCCTGGAATATAGGGTTTTCAAGTCCCGAGGCAATGCCAAAGGGGTCATAATGGGATCGAATTCGGTCACGTCGCCGCCCATCTCCGCCCCCGGTTTATCTCCCCGCCTGTCCCCCTGGCTTGTCCCCCTGGCTTGTCGAAGCCCGGCTGCTCAACTAAAGTCCGTCAATTAGGGTTAATTCGGTCAGGATTCGGTGCCGGCGGGGTGCACGGTCCGGGCCGTGTCCGAGAGGAAATGGCAACGATGACGGGTCCGCAGATCGCGCAGAAAGCGCCGTTCAAGGTCGATGTCGAAGCCGGCAAATCCTATTTCTGGTGCGCCTGCGGGCGCAGCCGGAAGCAACCCTTCTGCGACGGCTCGCATAAGGGTTCGGAATTCAGCCCGATCAAGTACGATGCCACCCTGGCCAAGGCCGTTTTCTTTTGCGGCTGCAAGCATTCCCATAAAGCCCCGCTTTGCGACGGGACGCATTCGAAACTCTGAGTGCGGCATCGGCTCGCGCGGAAAGGACGATGATGAATTCGACGACCTCTTTGGGGAAAAATCTTCTTGGCCTGCTGGGCGGCGCTTTGCTGCTCGGCGGCTGCGTCGATCCGATCCCGCAGCAATCGCGCCCCTGCCCGCCTGTCAAAGTGGTGCAGGATGCCGCCTACCTCACCCGCTTTGCCGGGGAGAGCGAAGACCTCGCCGACACATCCTTCGAAGCACGCATCGCGCGCTCGAAATCCTTCTGCACCTATGTGATCAACACCGACAGCGGCGAAACGACGATTCGCAGCGAGATCAGCGTCGAATTCGCCGCTTCGCGCGGGCCGAAGAACCCGGACAGCACGGCCAAGTTCAATTATTGGATTCGCGTCACCGGCCCGGGCGGCAGCCAGCTTTCCAGCCAGACCCTGGATGTCGAGATTCCCTTCACCGCCGCCAAGGTGCAAGGCGCCGTGCAGGATGCCGTCAATATCCTGACGCCGCTCAAACAGGGCGAGAATGGCGATTTCTACCGCATCTATATCGGCCTGGCGGTGAACGAAAAGGAACTGGCCTATAACCGGCGCAATCCCCAGTTCTAAGATTAGCCACCGGCGGGCATGCCGCATCCGCACATAAAAATGCCGCTTGACGGATAGTCGCGCGGCGGCCCATGTTGCGCGCGGCAAAACCCGTTGTCGGGAGAGACCTCGCCCCAGCCAGAGTGACTGGGGCCAGGCGCCGAAGGAGCAACCGCCCCCGGAAACTCTCAGGCAAAAGGACCGACACGGGGAAAAACTCTGGAAAGCGGATGGCCCCACACCTGGGCTTCATCCCACCGAAGGAGTAAACCGCCAGCCTTGATCGGCGCGCTTTCTTGCGCGCGAGGGCCGACGGCCAATCTCTCAGGTTCCGAAGACAGAGGGGGGTCGCGCGGGAAATCCCCATAAGGAATTCCCGGTCGCGGTCGCCATTCGTCGGAGGGCTTTCAGTGAGTGCCGCTACCGGGGCCGATGCGCCCCTTCTTTCCACCGCCTTGCATGATCTGCATGTCGAACTGGGCGCCAAGATGGTGCCGTTCGCCGGCTATGACATGCCTGTGCAATACCCGGCCGGGATCCTCGCCGAGCACCTCCATACCCGCGAAGCGGCGGGTTTGTTCGATGTCTCGCATATGGGCCAGGTCCGCATTCGGGGCGAGAGTTTCACTGCCGCCGCCGCGGCGCTCGAGCGCCTCTGCCCGGCCGATTTCATGGGCCTGAAGCCCGGCCAGCAGCGCTACAGCTTCTTCACCGACAACGCCGCCGGCATCCTCGACGATCTGATGGTGACGCGCATGGGGCCGGGGACGGAAGCCGACCATCTCTTCATGGTCGTCAACGCCGGCTGCAAGGATGCCGACATCGCCCATCTCAGGGCCAATCTCAATGGCCGCTGCGAGATCGAAGTCCTGGCCGACCGTTCGCTGGTGGCGCTGCAGGGGCCAAAGGCCGCCACCGTCTTTGCCCGCCTCGCACCCGACAGCGCCAAGATGAAGTTCATGAACGGAGCGAAGCTGAAAGCCGCCGGCTGCGACCTCATCGCCACCCGTTCCGGCTATACCGGCGAGGATGGGTTCGAGATTTCGGTCGCCAATGCCGATATCCACGCCTTGACCCGGAAGCTGCTGGCGGAACCGGAGGTGAAGCCGATCGGCCTCGGTGCACGCGATTCGCTGCGCCTCGAAGCGGGGCTCTGCCTCTATGGCAACGACATTACCGAAAAGACCAATCCGGTCGAGGCCAGCCTCGTCTGGGCGATCCAGAAACGCCGGCGTGAGGAAGGCGGCTTTCCCGGCGCCGGCATCGTGCAGCGGCTCCTGAGCGAAGGGCCGGCGCGCCGGCGCGTCGGCATCCTGCCCGAAGGCAAGGCACCAGCCCGGGCCCATACCGAGATCACCGACCAGAGCGGCCGCGTCATCGGCGAGATCACGTCGGGCGGCTTTGGTCCGAGTCTCGGGGCCCCCGTCGCCATGGGCTATGTCGAGAAAGCTCATTCGGCCGTCGGCACATCCGTCAACCTGATGGTGCGCGGCAAGGTCTTGCCGGCAAAGGTCGCCGCCATGCCCTTTGTGCCGCATCGGTATCATCGAGGCTAGGCCAGTGCAAAATCATGCAGCCATTGCCTTGTCGTGCCCGCTTTCGCGGGCATGACAAGGAGAGAAGAGAAACGTGGTTAGTTTCACCGGGGAACGGCGCGACGATCCGTCGAAGCGCCACAACGAAATTGAGGAGAGCATTTCCATGAGCGGTATCCGCTTTGCCAAGGATCATGAATGGGTGAAGGTCGAAGGCGATGTCGCCACCATCGGCATCAGCCCCTATGCGCAGGAACAGTTGGGCGATGTCGTGTTCGTCGACCTGCCCGCCATCGGCAAGAAGGTGGAAAAAGGCAAGG
The DNA here is from genome assembly GCF_041918875.1 of Dongia sp. Classification (GTDB taxonomy): domain Bacteria; phylum Pseudomonadota; class Alphaproteobacteria; order Dongiales; family Dongiaceae; genus Dongia. The sequence continues at coordinate 47,335 of NZ_JAYRUV010000014.1, read as the reverse complement.
AACTGGCCGTCGTCGAATCCGTGAAGGCGGCGAGCGAAGTCTATGCGCCGGTCTCGGGCGAAGTGGTCGAGGTCAACGAGGCGCTGGGCGACACGCCCGGCACGGTCAATGAGGATGCGCTGGGCAAAGGCTGGTTCGCCAAGGTGAAGATGTCCAACAAGGCCGAGCTCGACGCCCTCATGGACGAAGCCGCCTACAAGACCTATTGCGAGGGGTTGCACTGAAATGCGCTTCCTGCCGCTGACCGAGCCCGACCGCCAGGCGATGCTGGCCAAGGTCGGGGTGCCCTCGGTCGACAGCCTTTATGCCGACGTGCCGAACGGCGCGCTGCTGAAGGCGCCCATCGCCGGTCTTTCCAACCACATGTCCGAGATGGAGGTCGAACGTTTCATCGGCGCCATGGCGCGGAAGAATCTCGGCACCGATCAGGCGCCGAGCTTCCTGGGCGCCGGCGCATACCGCCATCACGTGCCGGCGGCGGTCGATCATCTCATTCAGCGCGGCGAATTCCTTACCTCCTACACACCCTACCAGCCGGAAGTGGCGCAAGGGACGCTGCAATACCTCTTCGAGTTCCAGACCCAGGTGGCGCTCCTCACCGGCATGGAAGTGGCCAACGCCTCGATGTATGACGGCGCCACCGCGACCACCGAAGCCGTCGCCATGGCCAACCGCGTGACGCGGCGCAAGAAGGCCGTCATCTCCGGCGGGCTACATCCGCATTACCGCGAAGTGGTCGAGACTCATGGCCGCCACACCGGCTTCGATACGGTCTCGGCACCACTCGACGCATCCGGCAAGGAGGATATCGCCAGGCATCTCGGCCCCGATGTCTCCTGCGTCGTCGTGCAGAATCCCAGCTTTTTCGGCCATATCCACGATTTCACGAAGCTTGCTGAGGCAGTTCATGCCGCCGGTGCGCTTCTGATCGTGGCGGTGACCGAAATCGTCTCGCTGGGCCTTCTCTCGCCCCCTGGCGAGATGGGCGCCGATATCGTCGTCGCGGAAGGCCAGTCGCTCGGCAATCCGCTGGGTTTCGGCGGTCCCTATGTCGGGCTCTTCGCCGTGCGCGAAAAGTTCGTGCGCCAGATGCCGGGCCGCGTCGTCGGCCAGACGGTCGATGTCGACGGACGGCGCGGCTGGGTGCTGACCCTTTCCACGCGCGAGCAGCATATCCGCCGCGAAAAGGCCACCAGCAATATCTGCACCAATTCCGGTCTCTGCGCGCTGGCCTTCACCATGCACATGACGCTGCTGGGTGAGGCTGGGCTCAACAAGCTGGCGGTGCTCAACCACGCCAATGCCAGCAATCTCGCCGACCGTCTGGGCGCCATTCCGGGCGTGAAGCTGCTCAACGAGAGCTTCTTCAACGAGTTCACCTTGCAGCTGCCAAAGCCCGCCATCGGCGTGGTCGAGGCATTGGCCACGCGGCGCATCCTGGGCGGCGTGCCGGTCGCGCGCATGGTGAAGGACAAGGCGGCGGAAAATCTGCTGCTCGTCGCCGCCACCGAACTCACCACCGAGGCCGAGATGAATGCCTTCGAGGCCGGCCTCAAAGAGGTGCTGAAATGACCAAGCCCAATCCCCTGACCAACACCATCTCGGGCAATCGCGGCCTGCAGCTCGAAGAACCGTTGATTTTCGAGATGGATGTGCCCGGCCGTGCCGGCGTCGATCTGCCGGACGTGCCCAAGCACAAGGAACGCCTCGGCGGAATCAAGCGCAAAGGCCGGGTCGGCCTGCCGGGCCTCGCGGAATCCCAGGTGGTGCGCCACTATACCAAGCTCAGCCAGAAGAACTATGCGATCGACATGTCGGTCTATCCGCTGGGCTCCTGCACGATGAAGCACAACCCGCGCATCAACGAGAAGATCGCGCGCCTCCCCGGCATCGCCGATCTTCATCCCATGCAGCCGGTCTCGACCGTGCAGGGTGCCTTGGAAGTGATCGACACGCTGGCGCATTGGCTGAAAACCCTGACCGGCATGCCGGCCGTGGCCATGTCGCCCGCCGCCGGCGCCCATGGCGAGCTTTGCGGCATGCTCACCATTCGCGCAGCCCATCTGGCCAAGGGCGACGCCAGGAAGCGCATCCTGGTGCCGGAATCGGCCCATGGCACCAATCCCGCGACCGCCGCCTCGATCGGTTACGAAGTCGATCCTGTCCCCGCCGATGAGCGCGGCCGCGTCGACCTTGCGGCCTTCAAGGCCAAGCTCGGTCCCGATGTCGCCGGCACGATGATCACCAACCCCAATACCTGCGGCCTGTTCGAGAACGACATCATCGACATCGCCGATGCGATCCATGGCGTCGGCGGCTATTTCTATTGCGACGGGGCCAATTTCAACGCCATCGTCGGCCGCGTGCGGCCGGGCGATCTCGGTGTCGACGCGATGCACATCAACCTCCATAAGACCTTTTCGACGCCTCATGGCGGCGGTGGCCCGGGTTCCGGCCCCGTGGTCCTATCGAAGGCCCTCGCCCCCTATGCGCCGCTCCCTTACGTGACGCATGGCCCGAACGGGTTCGACCTGGTGGAGCTTGATGACGGGACAGCCTTCGGCCGCTTGAAAGGCTTCCATGGCCAGATGGGCATGTTCACCCGCGCCCTCTCCTACATCCTCAGCCATGGCGCCGATGGGTTGCGCCAGGTCTCGGGCGATGCGGTCTTGAATGCCAATTACCTGCAGGCCAGCCTCAAGGGCGATCTTTCCGCTGCCTTCCCCGGCACCTGCATGCATGAGGCGCTGTTCAACGACGACTTCCTGGAAGGTACGGGTGTGACCACGCTCGATTTCGCCAAGGCGATGATCGACGAGGGCTACCATCCGATGACCATGTATTTCCCGCTGGTCGTGCATGGTGCCCTGCTGATGGAGCCGACCGAGACCGAAAGCAAGATCGGGCTCGACCGCTATATCGACGTCGTGCGGGGTCTCGCTCGCCGCGCCAAGGCTGGCGAAGCCGCCTACTTTCACGGCGCCCCCTACCACACGCCGCGCCGGCGCCTCGATGAAACGCTAGCCGCCCGCCAGCCGGTCCTGCGCTGGAAGCCGGAAGAAGCCAAGAAAGCGGCGGAGTAGCCGAAACAACCCTTCACCCCGACCCCTCGCCCCACGAAATGGGGCGAGGGGTCGCTTGCCTCACGCTCCCAGGCCCGCTTACATGCGGCAGCCCGTCACAAAATGAGTCGCTGCCATGTCAGCTTCGCCCGAACCCATCGCCGCCGAAATCACCTACGACGATTTCAGCAAGGTCGACGTGCGGGTCGGCACCATCGTCGCTGCCGAGCCCTATCCGGAAGCGCGCCGCCCGGCCTACAAGCTCACCATCGATTTCGGGCCCGCGATCGGCCTCAAACGCTCTTCGGCGCAGATCACCAAACGCTATGCATTGGATGAACTCGTCGGCCGCCAGGTGGCCGCCGTCGCCAATTTCCCCAAAAAGCAGATCGGCAAATTCATGTCCGAGGTTCTGGTACTGGGATTCCCTGACGAAAACGGAGAAGTCGTCCTCATCGCCCCCACCCTGGGTATCCCCAATGGCGGCCGGCTCTACTAATATAGAAACTATTTACTTTTCTAATTAGCGAGACGAGCATCTTCTCCTGACATGGAGGATGCGATGGCCTGGATCGACGTGGCGGCGGCCGGCGAACTGGCCAGGGCCGGAAAGCTGATCGTACGCCATGAAGGGCGGCAGATACTGCTGCTCGACACGCAAGCGGGCCTCTTCGCCTGCGTCAACCGCTGCCCGCATGAGGGCTATCCGCTGCGCGAGGGCAGCCTCGGCGGCGACGGCAATCGCTGTGTCCTCACTTGCAACTGGCACAATTGGAAATTCGACCTCGCCAGCGGCGAGACGCTTGTGGGCGGCGACAAGCTGCGGCGTTTTCCCGTGCGCAGCCGCGACGCCCGTATCGAAATCGACGTCGTGCCGGAATCCTTGGCCGACCGGCGCCAGGCGGTTCTCGCCGGCCTCACCCGCGCGCTGCACGAAGACGATTCCGACCGCCAGCTTCGCGAGGTGGCGCGGTTGATGCAGTTGGGTATCGACCCGCTCGATGCCGTCCGTACCGCTCTGGCCTGGGCGCAGGATCGCCTGGAATTCGGCGCCACGCATGCGATCGCGGCGGCATCCGACTGGCTGCAACTGGCGGCGGCGGCCAGCCCGGAAGACCGGCTCATCGCCTATGGCGAGATTCTCGGCCACCTTTCCGACGATGCGCGCGACCGCTCGCACTATCCGCTCGCCGCCGGCACCGACGCCTGGAATGAAGAGGCATTCGCCGCCGCCATCGAAGCGCAGGACGAAGCCTCGGCCATGCGCCTGATGCGCGGCGGCCTTGTCGCCGCCCTGTCGACGGACGAATGGCGGCGTGTCCTGGCAAGGATGGCGCTCGCGCATTACGCCGATTTCGGCCATGCCGTGATCTACAGCATCAAGGTCGTGGAACTGATCGGCCTGCTGGGTTCCGACAGCGCGGCACCGCTGCTGGCCATGCTGGTGCGCAGCCTCTGTTTTGCCAGCCGCGAGGATCTGCTGCCGGAATTCCGTTCCTATGCGGAGCAGCTGGCCGGCTGGGGAACTGGCGATGCCGGTCACGGCCGACCTGACCCAGCCGCCTTGCGGCAATCCTCGCCCAGATCGGCGATGCTCCAGGTGCGGAACTGGTCGGCGCTGGCCGACACGGCGGAAATCTGGCCGGTGCTGCTGGAGACGGCGGGCTGGCAATTGCTGCAGGCAGACGAAGACCATTTCCAGGGCACGGATCTGCCCCTGGCCCAGAATGCCAATTGGCTCGATCTCACCCACGCCCTCACCTTCGCCGATGCAGGGGCGCAGGCGGCGATGATGTCGCCCGATTTGTGGCCGGCGGTGATGCTGCAGCTGGCCTGCTTCATCGGCCGCAACAGCGGTTTCGTCGACGCCGCCATCGACACATCGCCCTACGCGGTCGCCGATTTGCCGAACTTCTGGGCGGGAACTCGCCAAGACCTGCTCGATCATGGCCGGGGACGTTTCATCGTTTCGGCGCATCTCATAAAGACGGCCTTCGCCGCCGAACGCCTGGCGGCCGACCATCCGGCACTCGCCGGCCGGCTCGCCGCCGCCGTCAACCGCTTTCTCCACGCACCGCTCAAGGAGCGCCATATCCGCCGCACGGCCCGGCAGATGCTGGATCTTGTCGCCCGGGAGTGATCCGCGTCGCAGTTCGCCGGAATAGGTTCACGCCCCAATCGTTGGAGCGTGACGGCGCGCACTGGACGGTTTTTCGGGCCACGCCTATCTTTTCGGGCAAGGACGGCAACACCGGTCACCATTCATGAAACCCCGATCATCCCACCTTGCGCTTCTGGCAAGGCCCATTGCGATCTCCGTTTCAGGGCGCGATGCGGAACTGCGGCCAAGCGTGGCGCATGCCTATGGCTGCCGCATCGTCGGCGAGGACGAGAAGATTCGCGTCTTCGTCCTGCGCGACGAAGCGCGCCAGGTACTGGCCGACATCGCCGCCAACGGTGCGGTGGCGACGGTCTATAGCGACGTGCGCAGCTTCCGCTCGCTGCAGATCAAGGGCCATGACGCGATCATCGATGCGTTCGATGCCGCCGATGCCGCGGCCCAGGCCGAACATCACCGCCTGACGTCCGCGGAACTTGTGGCGCTTGGCTATCCGGCACCGCTCGCGCATGGCTATTTCAGCGTGCCGCGGCATGCCGACTTTGCGACCGTCACCTTCACACCGCAGGACATCTTCCAGCAGACGCCGGGCCCAGGCGCCGGTGCAAAGCTCGCGGCTGGCCAGGGCGAGGCCCAGTCATGAGCCGCGTCGACCTCGCCAATCTGCGGGCCAGCCTCGAAGGCGCCATTCCCTCGGAGATTGCCACCTGCGATGCCTCCGGCGTGCCCAATGTCAGCGTCATTTCCGACGTGCATTACGTCGATGCGGCGCATGTCGCGATCTCCTATCAGTTCTTCAGCAAGACGCGCGCCAACATCCTCGCCAATCCGCGCGCCACCGTGCTGCTGAAGCACCCAACCACCTGCGCGCAGTATCGTCTCCATCTGCGCTACCTGCGCACCGAACTCGAAGGTCCATTGTTCGAAACCATGCGCGCGAAGCTCGCCGGGATTGCGTCGCATGAAGGCATGTCCGGCATTTTCCGTCTTCTGGGGGCTGACATTTATCACGTCGAAGAGGCTGAAATCGTGCGCGGCGACCTGCTGCCATTGCCGCCGCCATATGCACCGCTGCTGGCCGCCTTGCGCCAGACCCTGCCGCGTTTGCGGGCGGCGCGCGATCTCGACAGCCTGATCGCGACCCTGCTTTCGTCCTTGCGGACCGAGTTCCGCCTGCCGCATGTGATGCTGCTGATGGCCGATGCCGCCTGCGACCGTCTCTATACCGTGGCAAGCCTCGGCTATGCCGAATCCGGCGTCGGCGCCGAAATCCTGCCCGGCCAGGGAGTCATCGGCGTCGCCGCGCGCGAACGCACGCCCATCCGCATCGCCCATGCGACACGCGAATATCTCTATGGCCGCGCCATCCGCGATGCGCTGCGCAGCAGCCCGATGGCGGCACGGCTCGAGACCGAAATTCCGCTGCCGGGCCTGCCCGATAGCGGCAGCCAGATCGCCGTGCCGATCCTCGCCGGCGACGAATTGCTGGGCGTCATCTATGCCGAGAGCCCGGAGCCTGGCCGCTTCGGCTATGACGAGGAAGATGCGCTGATGATTCTCGCCGCCGACGCCGCCGCTTCCATGCGGGCGCTGCAGAGCGACGCGGAGGAAAATGTCGTACCGGCCAGCACGGAATCGCCGCGGGAATCGGGAACGCCGCTTCTGGTCCGCCACTATCCGGCGGACGATAGCGTGTTCATCGACGACGAATATGTGATCAAGGGCGTTGCCGGCGCCATCCTGTGGTTCCTGCTCGGCGAGCATGTCAGGAACGGACGGGTCGAGTTCAGCAACAAGGAATTGCGCCTGGCGCCGCAGATCCGCCTGCCGGAATTCTCGGAAAATCTCGAAGCCCGGCTCATCCTGCTGCGCCGGCGCCTTGCCGAGCGCAACCAGCATCTGGCGCTCGACAAGGCGGGACGCGGCCGCTTCCGCCTCAACCTCGGCCGTCCCGTGCAGCTGGTCGAGGCGGAACGCTGAGCCGGCTTGCACGCGGTCAGGCGAGGTCCGCGGCCAGCGCCACGCGCTCGCTTTCATTGAGATGGGGTTTCACCGTGTCGAGCACGTCGGCGAAGAGTTCCGGCGGCATCGCAGCCTGCATGCCGCGCATCATCATCGCGCGCTGCTGGCGATTGACGTTGGGCAGGATCCAGCGCAGCCAGGTCATCATGCGCTCCGGCTTGATGTGGGCATGGATCCGGTGCTCGATCGCCAGCAGATCGGCGTCGCTATAATGCCGATGGAGGATGTCGGTGTTGGCACTCTCTTCGATTTCCATATGCGCCAGATTCTCCGCAACGAACACGGCCAGCAGGCGGTAGAGGACCTTGAGCGCCCGTTCGCGGCCCAGCGCACCGGCCGTCCGCGCTTCGTCGAGACGCGTTTTCAGGTCGCCGATCGTCTTCACATGATGCGCGTGATCGTCGGCGCAGCGCTTCGACGAGCCGGGGGCGGCTTTTTCCATCGCGCTGTGCAGGAAGGCATTTTCATGGTCGAGATGCTCGGCGCAAAGCTGCAGCAGATCGTCGACGGCCGCCAGCACATCGCCGATATTCTCGGCGCTGGCGAGATCGACGCGGCCGAGGCGGGTGAGCGCGTCGCTCATCGCCGCGCGCAATCCCTTATGGACGAGTTGGTATATTTCGTGCCGCTGCGGCGCCGCCTGTGCATCGTTGGCGGGCATGCAGGTGGCGCTTGCGGGCTGGCGGGCATTGGCTGAGCGGGTGTTCATGGAGCATTTCCTCTGGCAGGGGATCCGGCCGGTCGCGGCCGTGACGTGCCCCGAGCATGGCGCCCGTCCGCCCTTGAGGCATGCTAATTTCCGGCTCACGGAACCCTAACTTTTCGCTAAGCCGATCCTAGAGCGGCAGGCGCAGGACGGCGCGGAGGCCCCCGCCGGGCGCTTCGGAAAGAACGAGGTCGCCGCCATGGCTGCGGACGATGTCGCGGGCGATGGTGAGGCCGAGGCCCGTACCCCCCGTTTCCTGATTGCGCGACTGTTCCAGACGGAAGAAGGGCTTGAACACATCCTCGCGCGAATCCGGCGGGATGCCGGGCCCGTCATCGTCGACCATCACTTCGACATGGCGGGGCTTGAGCGCCATGGTGACCCCGATGGCGCCGGCATAGCGATGCGCATTGCCGATGACATTGCCGAGCGCGCGGCGGAAGGCATCGCGGCGCAGCGGCACCACGACTTTCCGCGCCGGCACGTCGAGGTCGATCAGCGCACCCTGGCGCCGCGCGTCGGCAGCGACATCGGCCACCACTTCGGCCAGATCCGTCGGGGCCGGCTGCTCCATGCCCTCGCCGCGGGCGAATGCCAGATAGGCGCCGATCATGCGTTCCATGTCGGCCACATCCTTCTTGAGATCGGCCGTCTCCGGATCGTTGCCCATCATGGCCAGCTGCAGCTTCATGCGTGTCAGCGGCGTCCTCAGGTCATGGCTGACGCCGGCCAGCATCTCGGTGCGCTGCACGATCTGGCGGCGGATGCGGTTGCGCATCTGGTTGAAGGCCTGGCCGGCCAGCGCCACTTCGGTAGCGCCCTCGGCGCGAAAATCCGCGACCTCGCGGCCCTTGCCGAAATCGTCGGCCGCCTGCGCCAGGCGCTTGATCGGCTTCACCTGATTGCGCATGAACAAGGTAGCTACGGCAAGGAGCGCCAGCGAGGTGCCGACCATCCACAGCAGGAAGACATAGGTCGTCGAACTGAACAGGCGCCGGCGCAGGACGACGACATGCAACACGCCGTCCGCCAGCTGGACATGGATCTCGATATATTTCTCGAGACTCCGGCTGTCGATGATGAAGGGCCGTTCGACCCGGTCCTCGAGCGCCTTGGCCAGCTGCCGGTCGACCAGATTCTGGCGCATGATGGTTGGGTCGTTAGGCAGTATCTCGCCCGGCTTGAATTCGAGACTGAGGCCCATATCGTCATGCGCCGTTTCGAACAATGTATTGACGGCGACTTCATTGTCCGACGGCGCACTGCCGGCACGCGGCATCAATCTCGTCACCGCGCCGATCTCGCCGGCGACCGATTGCGCCAGGCGCTTCGTGACCGTGTTCCAATGGCTGTCGTAGAAGACCCAGGCGGAAATCACCTGCAGCAGCACGATGGGCGTCACGATGATGAGGATCGAGCGGCCGAGCAGCGAGCGCGGCAGCATGCGCTCGATCCCGACCAGCCATCCCTGCAGGGGCGCGGTCATGGCGCCTCAATCCGGCCGCAGCACATAGCCGATGCCGCGCACCGTCTGCAGATAGCGCGGAAAGCGCGGATCGTCCTCGATCTTGCGGCGAAGGCGCGTCATCTGCACGTCGATGAGGCGCGAGGCGCCGACCTCGATCACATTGCCCTCGCCATTCTCCAGCGGCGCATCCTCGCCTTCGGCCGGACCGGCGCGCGTTGCCAGTTCGTCGCGGCTGACCGGCTGACCGGCCCGCCGGGCAAGGACGAGCAGCAGGTCGCTCTCGCCCTCGGTGAGGTGCACGATATCGCCAGCCTTATAGAGGCGCCGGCGTTCCAGCTCGAAAGCGAAGGCACCGAACTTGATGGTGCCCGCGGTGGCGGCCGGCATGGCCGCGCGCGGCTGGGCACGCTTCAGGATGGCATTGATGCGCAGCACCAGCTCCTTGGGCTCGAAGGGTTTGGCCAGATAGTCGTCGGCGCCCACTTCAAGGCCCGCAATACGGTCCTGCACTTCGCTCATCGCGGTCAGCAGCAGGATCGGCACCGAACTGTCGCTGCGCAGCGATCTGGTGAGATCGAGCCCGCTTTCGCCCGGCATCATGATATCGAGCACGATGAGATCGAAGGCGATGCTCTTGAGCTTGGCACGCGCCTCGGCGGCGTCGGTCGCCACCGTCACGCGGAAACCCTGTTCGCTTAAGTAGCGCGCGATGAGATCGCGCAGCCTCTTATCGTCATCGACGACCAGGATATGGGCAAGTACGGCCATGGGCTAGCGCGACCCGGTATTGCCTGTTCCGGTCGGCGCGGTGCCCGGAATCGATCCCGGCCCGGCCGGATTCTGCATACGGAACCGGCCGCGATCTTCTTCGTTGATGAGGCCGAGCAGCACCTTCTTGAAACCTTCGACCGCCTCGGCACCGGCAGCCTTGTAGGCCCGGGCGACGAGTGCGCGCTGGTCTTCTGTGAGGCGCCGTTCCAGCTCGGCGCCCTTGTCGGTGAGGCTGAGCAGACGTTGGCGGCGGTCCGTGGTGCCGGGGCGCTGGACGATGAACCCTTCGCGCACCAACTGCGAGAGCACCCTGGAGAGGCTCTGCTTGGTGATCTTCAATATGTCGAGAAGGTCCGAGACCGTCATCCCCGGATTGCGCCCGACGAAATAGATGACACGGTGGTGTGCCCGGCCGAAATTATAGGCGGCCAACGTCTGGTCGGCGCGCGCCGTAAAGTCGCGATAGCCGAAAAACAACAGCTCGATTCCCTGCCGGAGCTCATCGTCTCGCAGGAACAAGGGGTTAGGCGTTGATTTCAAATCGGGCATTTTTTATGTCAGCCATGTTGACTTATCTAATCGAATATTTTAAAACAGCGTCATTCCGGGTTCCTTTATAACCCGATGTGAAGCCCCGTGGAGGAATTCATGAGTTTAGTGCCTTTCGACGACCGTGACGGCGAAATCTGGATGGACGGCAATTTCATTCCCTGGCGGGAAGCGAAGCTCCACGTCCTCACCCATGCGCTCCATTATGCCTCAGCCGTGTTCGAAGGCGAACGCTCCTATAACGGCAAGGTATTCAAATCCCGCGCCCATACCGAGCGCCTGCATAAATCGGCCGAAATCGTCGGCTATGCGATCCCCTTCTCGGTCGATGCGATCGAGGCGGCCAAGACCGAGCTGGTGCGCCGGACCGGTTTCAAGAACTGCTATGTGCGCGCCATCGCCTGGCGCGGCAGCGAAATGATGGGGGTCTCGGCCCAGCATAATAAGATCCACCTCGCCATCGCCGCCTGGGAATGGCCCTCTTATTTCTCGCCCGAGCTGCTGGCCAACGGCATCCGGCTGAAATGGGCCAGGTACAAGCGTCCGGCCCCGGACACGGCGCCGACCGCCGCCAAGGCATCCGGCCTCTACCAGATCTGCACGATCTCCAAGCATGAGGCGGAGCGTGACGGCTTCCAGGACGCGATGATGCTGGACTATCGCGGCCTCCTCGCCGAGGCGACGGGCGCCAACGTGTTCCTGGTGCAGAATGGCGAACTGCACACGCCCAAGCCCGATTGCTTCCTCAACGGCCTCACCCGCCAGACGGTGATCGAGCTCGCCCAGCGCCGCCAGATCAAGGTGGTCGAGCGCGCCATCCAGCCGGAGGAACTGGCCAAGACCGACGAGGTCTTCCTGGTGGGCTCGGCAGCCGAGGTGACGCCCGTGGGCCAGGTCGGCGATTACAAGTTCACGCCGGGCCCGATCACCCGGCAGATGCGCGAAGACTATCTGAAGGAAGTCGGCGCCTGAACTTGACACCGACCGGACGGACAATGAGCGCGGGAGCCAAACTCCCGCGCTTTTTCTTTCCGGACAAAAAACGGGGTGCCGCGAACGGCACCCCGGGGACAGTCTGAGGTGGAAGTGGGGCGGCCGACGTCGGTGGGGGATGGGGATACCAACGTCGGCCTGACCGGGCGCCGCTGCAGGAAGGTGGTTCCTGCCGGGCAGGGGCGGTGACGGCGCCCGGCCTTTATCCTTGGAACATCAAGCTTGCTTCAAGTTGACGGCGATGAAGTGATCGCGCCCGTCGCGGTTGACCAGCATGACCAGGACCGGCTTGTCGCTTTTCTGCGCCGCCTCGGCGAGGCGTGCTATCTCGGCTGGGTCCGAAACATCCCGATTGCCGACACGCTCGATCACGTCGCCAGGCTTCAGTCCCTGATCGATCAGCGGCGAATCGTCATCGAGATCGACGATAACGACGCCCTGCGTGTCGTCGCCGATGCCGAAGGCCTGGCGTGCTTCCGGCGTCAGTGTCGCCAGGCGCGCGCCCAGCGCGGCGCTTTGGGCACCGGTGCCGGATTCCTCGCCATTATCGTTGGCGGCGACCTGTTCGGGTTTCAGCTTGCCGATTTCGACGGAAACTTCCTTCTCATGCCCGTCGCGCAGAATGTCGATACTGGCCTTCGAGCCCGGATCGGCGGCCGCCACCAGGCGCGGCAGGTCGCGCATTTCCAGGACCTTGGCGCCGTTGAAGGCCAGCACCACGTCGCCGGGCTTGAGATCGGCCTTGGCCGCCGGCGAGCTTGGGTCGATATTGGCGATGAGCGCGCCCTTGGGCTCGTCGAGGCCGATGCCCTTGGCAAGATCCGGTGTCACCTGCTGAATCTCGACCCCCAGCCAGCCGCGGTCGATCGAGCCTTTCTCCCGCAGTTCAGCCACGACGGTCTTGGCAAGGTTGCTGGGGATGGCGAAGCCGATGCCGACCGACCCGCCGGAAGGCGAGAAGATCGCCGTATTGATGCCAACCACATGGCCGCTCATGTCGAAGGTCGGCCCGCCGGAATTGCCCTGGTTGATGGCGGCGTCGATCTGCAGGAAATCGTCGAACGGCCCTTCATGAATGTCGCGGCTCCTGGCCGAGACGATACCGGTGGTGACCGATCCGCCGAGCCCGAATGGATTGCCGACGGCCAACACCCAATCGCCCACCCGGGCCTTGTCCGAATCGCCCCAGGGAACGGCGGGCAAGGGCTTCTTCGGTTCGACCTTGAGCAAGGCGAGGTCGGTCTTCGGATCCGTGCCGATGAGCTTGGCCGGATATTCGGTGCCGTCGGCCAGCGTCACATTGATGTCGGTCGATTCCTCGATCACATGGTTGTTGGTGACGATATAGCCGGTGGGATCGATGACGAAGCCGGAGCCCAGCGACATCGCCTTGCGCATCTGCTTGTGGCGGCCGCCCTGCTGCTCCTCGAACTGGCGGAAGAAATCCTCGAAGGGCGACCCCTTGGGGAATTGCGGCATCTCAGGCTGGTCCGCCTCGGCGATCTTGCGCGAGGAAGAAATGTTCACCACGGCCGGCGTCACCTTGGCGGCCAGATCGGCAAAGCTCGCCGGCCGGGCATCGCCGGCCGCCTGGTCCGCCTGCGCCTCGGCGACATGGGCAAGGCCGATGGCGGGCGGAATGACGGCAAGCGCCCCCATGAAGAGGGCCGCGCGGCCGACGGTCGCGAACAGCCGGGAGCGGCTTCTTTCAGGAGCATGAGGTGCCTGTTCAAGCAGCGATCGGGTCATTTTTCTCTCCGTTCTCGGGCGCATTTCGGGCGGCGCATTTCGGGCCGCGTTGAAGGCGATATTGTTCCTGCCCTGTCACAGCGCCATGTCGGCCGACATGCTATTTGGCAACGGATTGCGTCCGGGGCTTGCCTTGTTACAAAACGTTACCAAATTGGCTGGCGCCGGCCCCGAGCGCCGGATAACACTGGCGCCATGAGCGAAAAAGCAGCCCATATCCTGATCGTCGACGACGACCGCGAAATCCGCGACCTGCTCTCGCGTTTCCTGGAAAAGCACGGTTTCCGCTGCAGCCAGGCCGCGGACGGCCGCGACATGCGCCGGCAGCTGGCCGATGCCAGGATCGATCTCATCGTACTCGACGTCATGATGCCCGGCGAAACCGGGCTGCAGCTTTGCGCGCAGCTCCGTGCCGACCGCAACACGGCGTTGTCGCGCTTACCCGTCATCATGCTGACCGCCGCCGGCGAAGAAACGGACCGCATCGTCGGCCTGGAAATGGGAGCCGACGATTATCTGCCCAAGCCCTTCAGCCCGCGCGAGTTGCTGGCGCGCATCCGCGCCGTGCTACGCCGGGGCGGGCATGAGGCAGCCCACGCCAATGAGCCGGTGCAGATGCTGATGTTCGAGGATTGGCGCATCGATCTTTCGGCACGCCGGGTCGCCGGTCCGGCCGGCGAGGTCGAATTGTCGACCGGCGAGTTCGACCTGCTGGTGGCGCTGGCCGAACGGCCGCAGCGCGTGCTCTCGCGCGATCAGTTGCTGGACCTCACCAAGGGCCGCTCGGCCCAGCCCTTCGACCGCAGCATCGACGTTCAGATCGGCCGCTTGCGGCGCAAGATCGAAAGCGACCCGGGGCAGCCGCGCTTCGTCACCACCGTGCGCGGCGGTGGCTACATGTTCGCGGTCAAGGTGACGCGGGAAACCGGCCTGGCATGAACCGCCGCTTTTTCCCGGACAGTATTCTGGCCTGGCTGCTGCTGATCCTGGTGACAGGCGTGCTGGCAAGCCAGGCCGTTACCATGCTGCTGCACAATCTCAACCGCAACGAGGTGCTGCTGCACCTCGAAGACCAGCGCGCGGCCGAACGCATAGCGGCCCTTGTCGCCTTCCTCGATCATACGGCACCGGCCTTGCGCCGGGGCGTGGCCGATGCGATGAGCGGCCCGTCGCTCGATGCCCGCGTATCCGGCCAGCCGCTCGTCGCCACCTCGGCGGCACCGCGCGAACTGGCACCGCTTGCCGGCGCCATCGCCGATCGCCTCAAAGGTGTCGGCTGGCAGGAAATCCGGGTCGGCAGCGGCCAGCCCAGCGAAAGCGAACGCGCGGCCGATATCGTGCCCATTCGTGTCGCCATCGGCCTGATCGACGGAACCTGGCTCAATTTCCAGTTCCCGATGGTGGCGAGCCTTCCTTGGGCATCGCCGCAATTGCTGGGGCTTACGGTCGGCTCGGTCGTCGCCGTGCTCGGCCTCTGCCTCTATGCTCTGTTGCGGCTGATGCGGCCGCTCGACCGGCTCACGCGCGCGGCCGAGGCGCTGGGACGTGCCGGCACCACGCAGCAATTGCCGGAAACGGGAATCGGCGAAGTACGCCGCGCCGCCAGCGCCTTCAACAAGATGCAGGCGCGGATCGGCCGCCTGATCGAAGACCGGCTGCTGATGATCGCGGCCATCTCGCACGACCTGAAAACCCCCATCACGCGGCTGCGCCTGCGCGCCGAACTGATGGACGACGAGGAAACGCGCCAGAAGCTGCTGAAGGATCTCGACGAAATGGAGGCGATGATCGGCTCCACCCTCGCCTTCGCGCGCGAGGAGGGGAATCCCGAACCCCCGCAGGCGATCGATCTGCGCGCCCTGGTCAAGGAGGCCGGCGAGCATCAACCGCGGATGCGTCTCTGCATCGCCGGGACCGGACCTTGGGAAACCAGGGCGCAGGCCCTGGCCCTCAAGCGCGCCATCGCCAATCTCGTCGACAATGCCGTCAAATATGGCGGCGAGGCCATTGTCAGCCTCAGCCGGGGCAAGGACCGGGAGGGCCATCCCTGTTTCGAGCTTCGCATCGACGATCGCGGTCCCGGTATCCCGCCTGACGAAATGGAGCGCGTCTTCCGCCCCTTCTACCGTCTGGAAGCATCGCGCAACCGCGATCTGGGCGGGACCGGCCTGGGTCTGGCCATCGCGCGTTCGGCGATCCGCGCGCAAGGCGGCGAGGTTGAGTTGCACAATCGTATAGGGTCGGACGGGACGATTGCGGGTCTGACGGCGCATGTGTTGCTGCCAGTGTGAGTCCGCGATTCATTAACAGCGCCGCCGCATATTTTACTTTTTTTTCACCATTCACCGCTCTTGTTGATTGCTGCCGCATGCTTTAGTGAGTTCTGCAACCAGAGAATAGCGAGACGGCAGCCGGCTTTTTGCCAATTACATGGTTGCAGCGTCGAAGCTGTCACAAGATCAGAACCGTCAAAAATTAAGAATCGACCGGTCGGCACGACTCCGTTTGCAATGGGATCGCCGAGCCGGACGCGCAATGGGGCGGCAGAAGAATGGCGTCGAGTACCGAGCTGATTGAGCTGATGGCGGAGCGCAAACAGGAAGAAGCGCTCAAGGACGCCGAACAGCAGATTCTGCGTGCGATCGTCGAGGACGTTCCGCTGCCGGAAATCCTGGATCTTGCCTGCCGCGCATTGGAAAGCGTGCTCAACAAGGCACTCTGTTCGGTCCTGCTGCTGTCGCCGGACGGTAAGCACCTCGTGCACGGCGCGGCGCCCCATCTGCCCGGCGCCTATGCATCCGCCATCGACGGTGTCGCCATCGGCCCGGCTGTCGGTTCCTGCGGCACGGCGGCCTATCGCGGCGAGATGGTGGTGGTCGAGGATATCGCGAACGATCCGCTCTGGGCCGATTTCAAGCAGCTCGCCGCCACCCATGATCTGCGCGCCTGCTGGTCGATTCCGCTGAAATCGAAAGGCGGCGCGGTGCTCGGCACCTTTGCCACCTATCACCGCTTTGTCTATCGTCCCAGCCAGCGCGAGTTCGACATCGCCTGGCGCCTGGCCGCTTCGACGGCGATCGCCATCCAGCGCAAACTGCTCGATGAAGCCCTGATCGAGGAAAAGGAACGCGCCGAGGCGGCGAGCCGGGCGAAGTCCGAGTTCCTCGCCAATATGAGCCATGAACTGCGCACGCCCCTGAACGCCATTCTCGGCTTTTCGGAAGCCATCGACCGGATTCTGCTGGACCCTGAAAAGACCCGCGAATATGCGCGCGACATCCATCGCAGCGGCAGCCAGCTGCTCGATCTCATCAACGGCCTGCTCGATGTCGGGCGCATCGAATCCGGCACGGCGAAATTCAACCGGCAGCGCTTCAATCTGCCGACCAATCTGGCCGAACAGGTCGACCTGGTGCGCCATGCCTTTCCCGACGCGGCGCCGATCGGCATCGAGACGGGGCCGGATTGCCCGGATATCCTGGTCGACACGCGCAGCTTCCGCCAGGTGATCCTCAACATCGTCGGCAATGCCGCGAAATTCACGCCCGCCACCGGCCGGATCGAGATCGCGGTGGAGGGCGCGGCGCCGGGCCTGCGCATCGTCGTCACGGATACCGGCCCCGGAATCCCGCCCGAGATCATGCACGATCTCGGCCAGCCTTTCCGCTCGGGCGAGGCAGCCTATAGCCGCAAATATGGCGGCAGCGGCCTAGGGCTCTATATCAGCCGCAAGCTCATCCAGGGTCATAACGGCTCGCTTGAAGTGGCGAGCGAGGTCGGCAGGGGAACGCGCATCACCATCGGCCTGCCGGAAGCGGCTGTCCTGCGCGCGGGCCAGCACGGGCCGGGCTGAACCGGCTGCCCTACTCTGCCGCCCGGCCGTTGTCCCAGACGATCTGCGCCCTGGGTCGCGCGGCGTCGGCCCGCTCCCAGTCGAACATATAGTCGCGCGTGATCGGCACGGCGTCGATGCCGCGGCCAAGCTGCATCTGGAACACCATGTTGTAATCGTAGCGGAACGACAGTTCGGAACCGATCAGGTAGAATTCCCACATGCGGCAGAAGCGTTCGTCATAGAGGGCGCGGATTGCAGCGCGGTTGCGATCGAAATTCTCGCGCCAACCCTTCAGGGTCTCGGCGTAATGCAGGCGCAGGATTTCGATGTCGGTGACCCAGAGACCGGTCCGTTCGACCACCGGCAGCACTTCGGAAAGTGCCGGCGAATAGCCGCCTGGGAAGATATACTTCCTCAACCACGGATTTGTATGGCCGGGACCGTCGCGCCGGCCGATCGCGTGCAGCAGGGCGACACCGCCCGGCACCAGCAGTTCTTCGACCTTCGCAAAGAATTCCGGGAAATGCTTGAGGCCCACATGTTCGAACATGCCGACCGAGACGATGCGCTCGAAGCGGCCCGGCTCCAGGCGATAGTCCTGCAGCTTGAAGTCGACCTCGCCCTCGAGCCCGGCGGCCTTCACCCGCGCGCAGGCGATTTCATGCTGTTCCCTGGAAAGAGTGACGCCCGTGACCTTCACGCCCGCCGTCTTGGCGAGATAGATGCCGAGCCCGCCCCAGCCGCAGCCGATATCGAGCACGCGCTGGCCGGGCTTCAGGAGCAGCTTCGAGGCGATATGGCGCATCTTGGCCTGCTGTGCCTCCGCCAGCGTCGCCGTGGCGCTGGTGAAGTAGGCGCAGGAATATTGCATGCTGTCGTCGAGGAAGAGTTCGAACAGCTTGCGGCTGAGATCGTAGTGATGCGCCACATGCTGCTGCGCGGCACCGACCGGATTGTGCTGATGCCACCAGCGCAGCATGCGGTTGACCAGGCTGAGGATCCGTTGCGACTTCACGCCCAGCAGCCCTTGCGTGTTCTTCATCGCGATATCGATGAAATCGTAGAGCGACCCATCCTCGATCGTGAGGGTCCCGTCCATATAGGCCTCGCCCACCTTGAGCCAGGGGTTGAGGCCGAGTTTCCACTTCAGCGCCGGATCGTTGAGGCGCAGCGTGACGGACGGCGCGCCGCCGCCGAAATCCTGGCGACGACCGCGATGATCGATGAGCGCGATATGTCCGATGTGGATACTGGCACGCAAGAGTCTGGCAAACATCGCCCACCCCCTTCTCCATGCCGGCACCCATCCCGAGACCGGCACTGTCATCTTGGTTAAGGATAGGTAAGGAATCTTTCCCGCGTCAATCGTCCTAACTGGCGCGAGCCCTGCTGCTGGAACAAAGCTGCCATCTAATTACTGCGCTGCAACAATGAGATGGCCTATAGAATGGAAACTCTAAAAACTGTCGGGTGACTGCCACTCGGCCCGCACATCCGGGTCTTCTTCATGCGAAACGCCCGTGGCCCGCAGCGCGTGCCAGGCAGCCGGATCCAGCCGCGAGAGGGCCCAGACCGCCATGCCCCGCACGACCGGAGATGGATCGGACATCAGAACTTCGACGGCCGGCAACAGTTCCCTTTGGCCGCTATTGCCGATGGCGATGAGGATGTTGCGGACGAAACGGTTGCGGCCGATCCGCTTGACCGGCGATCCCGAGAAGAGCGCGCGGAAGGCGGCATCGTCGAGGCGCGCGAGATCGGCGAGGCGTGGCGCGGTGAGGTCGGCGCGCGCCATCAGCGGCGCGTGGCTCGTCGCCCGCGCGAACTTGTTCCACGGGCAGACGCTGAGGCAATCGTCGCAGCCATAGATGCGATTGCCCATCGGCGCGCGCAGCTCGCGCGGGATGGGACCTGCGTGCTCGATGGTGAGATAGGAAATGCAGCGCCGCGCATCGAGCTGATAGGGCGCCGGAAAGGCCGCCGTCGGACAAATGTCGAGACAGCGGCGGCACTGGCCGCAACGGTCGATCTCCGCCGCATCCGGCGGCAGATCGAGCGCCAGGTAGATTTCGCCCAGGAACAGCCAGGAACCGAAGCTGCGCGAGACGAGATTGGTATGTTTCCCCTGCCAGCCGATGCCGCCCTGCGCCGCCAAGGGTTTTTCCATGACCGGTGCCGTATCGACGAAGACCTTGATATCGACCTTGCAGGTTTCCGCGATCCAGCGTCCGACTTCCTTGAGCCGTTTCTTCACCAGGTCATGATAGTCGCGGTGGCGCGCATAGACGGAGATGGCGGCGCGGTCGCGCTGTTCCAGGATGGTCAGCGGGTCGGCATCGGGTGCGTAATTCATGCCCAGAACCACCACGCTCCTGGCATCCGGCCATAATGTTCGCGGATCGCCCCGGCGATCGGCTTTCTCCACCATCCAGCCCATGTCGCCATGGCGGCCGGCGGCGAGGAATTCCTGGAGATGCCGGCGCGTTTCGGCAGCGAGTGTCGCGGCCGCGAAGCCGACGGCGTCGAAACCGGCGGCCAGCGCCTTCGCGCGGATGGCGGTCTTGATCGCGGCTGAGTCGTGGACAACGGTCATAGGCCTGCTTGCATTCTGTCACCCATGTTGGCCCCCTCCCTCCCGATCCATGGATGACCCGCTTTCGCGGGCCATGACAAGAAGCAAGAAACGTGTCATCCCCGCGCAAGCGGGGAACCATTCATCAGGCGGCCCGCTTCCGCGCGGCATGATAAGGAAGAAAAGCGGACTCAGCCGCGGCCGCGATAGGTAGGCACGCCCTGATCGGGCAGGAACAAATCCTTCGGCCGGCGCCCATGTTCGAAGAAGACGTCGATCGGGATGCCGCCGCGCGGATACCAATAGCCGCCGATCCGCAGCCATTTCGGCTTCGCCACCGCGATGAAGCGCTTGGCGATGTCGATCGTGGTGCCTTCGTGGAAGCCGCCATGATTGCGGAACGAGGTAAGATAGAGCTTCAGCGATTTCGATTCGATGAGCCACTTGTCCGGCACATAATCGATGACGAGATGCGCGAAATCCGGCTGGCCCGTCACCGGGCAGAGGCAGGTGAATTCCGGCGCCGTATAGCGCGCCACATAGGCCGTGCCTGGATGCGGATTGGGCACGCGCTCCAGCACCGCCGCTTCGGGCGTCGCCGCCGTCTCGGCCTTGGCGCCGAGCTGCGTGAGGCCGCTATAGGCTGGTTTCTTCGGCATGAAAGCCTCCTTCAGGCGGGAAGATCGCCCAGTTCCTGCTGGCGATGGAAATCGGCGACGAAATCGGCAAGGCCGCCCTGCTCGATGGCCTGGCGCATGCCCCGCATCAGTTCCTGGTAATAATGGAGATTGTGCCAGGTCAGCAGCATGGCGCCCAGAATCTCCTTGGTCTTCATCAGATGGTGGATATAGCCGCGCACATAGGACGCGCAGGCGGGGCAGCTGCATTTGGGATCGATGGGCCGGTCGTCCGTGGCATGGCGCGCATTGCGCATGTTGATGTCGCCATAGCGCGTATGGGCAAGTCCCGTGCGGCCAGAGCGTGTCGGCATCACGCAATCGAACATGTCGATGCCGCGCGCAACCGCCCCCACCAGATCGCTGGGGCGCCCGACACCCATCAGGTAGCGGGGCCTGTCGGCGGGCAGGAAGTCCGGCGTGTAGTCGAGCACCCCGAACATCTGCTGCTGGCCCTCGCCGATGGCAAGCCCCCCGATGGCGTAGCCGTCGAAACCGATGGCCGTCAAGGCCCTGGCCGATTCCTCGCGCAAGTGCGGATAGATGCCGCCCTGCACGATGCCGAACAGCAGGTAGCCGTCGCGGTCGCGGAAGGCCTTGCGGCAGCGCTCGGCCCAGCGCATCGAGCGGCGCATGGAGGCGGCGGCCGCCTCGGGCGTCGCCGGAAA
Organism: Dongia sp.; assembly: GCF_041918875.1. Lineage (GTDB taxonomy): Bacteria > Pseudomonadota > Alphaproteobacteria > Dongiales > Dongiaceae > Dongia. The sequence continues at coordinate 26,144 of NZ_JAYRUV010000014.1, read as the reverse complement.
GGCGGTGCATTCATCCAGCACCATGGTGATGTTGGAATCGAGCAGGTCCTGAATCTCGATCGAACGCTCGGGAGTCAGCATGTGCTTCGACCCGTCGATATGCGAGCGGAACTCGACGCCCTGCTCGCTGATCTTGCGGAGCTCGGAAAGGCTCATCGCCTGGAAGCCGCCGCTGTCGGTCAGGATCGGCCCCGGCCAGTTCATGAATTTGTGGAGGCCGCCGAACGAGGCTACCCGCTCGGCGCCAGGCCGCAGCATCAGGTGATAGGTGTTGCCGAGCACGATCTCGGCACCCGTGGCCTTCACCGATTCCGGCAGCATGGCCTTCACCGTGCCGGCGGTCCCCACGGGCATGAAGGCCGGGGTGTTGACCACGCCATGGGCCGTATGGATGCGCCCGCGCCGCGCCTTGCCGTCGGTGGCGAGAAGATCGAACCGGCCGCTCACGGCGCACGCTCCAGCAGCGAGGCATCGCCATAGGAGAAGAAGCGATAGCCCTTGGCGATGGCGTGCGCATAGGCGGCACGCATCCGCGTCACGCCGGCGAAGGCCGAAACGAGCATGAACAGGGTCGATTTCGGCAGATGAAAATTGGTCATGAGCAAATCGGCGATCTGGAATCTGAAACCGGGTGTGATGAAGATATCGGTGGAATCCGCAAAGGGCAAAACCCGCCCATCCTTTGCTGCACTCTCAAGAAGGCGCAATGAGGTCGTTCCCACCGCGACGATGCGCCGTCCCTCTTGCCGGGCGCGGTTGATGGCTTCGGCCGTCGCGGTATCGATCTCGCCATATTCGGCATGCATCCTGTGCCGCGCGATATCGTCGACCTTGACCGGCAGGAAGGTGCCGGCACCGACATGGAGCGTCACGCGCCGCTGCTCGATACCCTTGGCCTTGAGCGCTGCCAGCAGTTCGGGCGTGAAGTGGAGGCCGGCGGTGGGTGCCGCCACGGCACCCTCGCGGGCGGCGAAGACGGTCTGGTAGTCGGCATCGTCGCGCCGCAGGACGGCGCGGGATTTGCGGATATAGGGCGGCAGCGGCATCCAGCCATGCGCCGCGAGTGCCGTCCGGAAGCGGGCCTCATCGCCCGCGAACCCCAGCCGGATCTGCCCATCCTCGGCCTTGGCGAGGACGGTGGCGGCGAAATCGCCCGCGAAATCGATCCGATCGCCGATCTTCAGTTTCTTGCCCGGGCGGGCGAAAGCCCACCATTCGACCCGGTCCGTCCCGGCTTCCCGGGTCAGCAAGGTGATTTCGATCCTGGCATCCCTGCGGCGGCCTTCGAGCTGGGCCGGAATCACCTTGGTGTCGTTCGAGACCAGGACATCCCCTTCGCGCAGGATTTCCGGCAGATCGCGCACGATCCTGTCCGAAAACCCCTCGGCGCGGACATGAAGCAACCGCGCCGCATCGCGCGGCTCCACGGGATGGAGGGCGATCCGGTCAGGGGGAAGATCGAAGTCGAAATCCGAGAGGGTTAATGGGCGCGAGGTCTTGGTCATGGGCGGGTTTTAGCCGCCTCTTGCAAAATTGTCATTCCCGCGAAAGCGGGGATGACAGGCGAATCCGCCGTTTGCACTCCCCGCCCCCCGGGTCTATAACCCCGCCGAATCCAGCCCTTGCCCGAGATAACGCCATGCCAACCGGCCCCCAGACCGAGACGGCCCGCCACTCCACCCTGTTCGTGATGGTGGTGGCGCTGTTCGTCACCAACCTGCTGATTTCCAACGTGATCGCCAACAAGGCCATCGAGCTGTTCGGCTACCCGCTGCAGGCCGCCGACCTCATCTTTCCGATCTCCTATATCCTGGGCGACGTGCTGACCGAGGTTTATGGCTTCAAGCGCGCGCGCCGCGTGATCTGGATCGGCTTCGGCTGCAACTTCTTCGCCATGGTGGCGATCCAGCTGGGGCTGCATCTGCCGGCACATCCCGACTGGCACGACCAGGGCGCCTATGAGGCGATCCTCGGCAATCAGCCGCGCATCCTCGCCGCCTCCTTCTGCGCCTATCTGGTGGGCGAGTTCGTGAACTCGGTGGTGCTCGCCAAGATGAAGGTCTGGATGGCGGGCAGGCATCTCTGGATGCGCACCATCGGCTCGACGGTGCTGGGCCAGGGCTTCGACACCGTCATATTCCTCGGCATCGCCTTCTACGGCATCTGGCCGAGCGACATGCTGCTCTCGGTCATGCTGAGCCAGTGGCTGTTCAAGGTCAGCTACGAAGCCCTGGCAACGCCGCTCACCTATCTCGTCGTGAACACGCTCAAGCGTGCCGAGGGGATCGACGTTTACGACACCCACACCCATTTCAGCCCGTTCGCGGTCAGGGAGTGAGTTCGGCTCCGGGGATGACGGAGCAAGGCGAGCAATCCTGCGTAACGTTGAAACGCAGCAAGGACACGATGCAAGCAAGTGCCACACGGATGCGGCGAAGGCGGCGGCGCGCGCAGTAGCGCAACGCCGCCTCGACCTCCGGTGGGGCCTCTTTCCGAGACCAGATCACGCTTCTTCGATCTTGAGCTTCCGCAGTGCCTCGCCCGCCAGGTGATAGTCCGCGCACCAGCGCGTATGCGGCTCGGCTTGCGCGCGGCGGAAGGCATCGCGGGCCCGGTCGTAATCCCCTTCCCTTTCCGCCAGCAGGCCTTGCAGGCGATCGAAGATGGCGAGGTTTTCCGCGCGCTGCGTCCAGGGCAGTTTCCCAAGCGCCGTCTCAAGGTCCGCGCGCCCGCCCGCACCCTGCAGGATGTTCCAGGCGATCGCCGGCCATGATTCCGTTTCCGCCGCGAAGGCCGCCCCGATATCGGGGCGCGGCTGCGTGCGGCCGAAATACCGGTCGAGCACGGCCAGCCACAAGGCCAGCTCCGCGGTCAGCCCATCGTCCCGCGCCAAAGTGGCGGCCAGATCGAGGCTGGCCAGGGCGGCCGCCCGGTTGCCATCCAGCCGATGCAGCTCGGCCCGCAGCAGGGCGTAGCGGCAATGATACTCGGCATTGCTTCCGGTCAGGTCGAGCTCCGCCCGCTGCATGGCGACACTCACGCCGCCCAGCGCCAAGTCGAAACTCATCAGCGCCTGCGCTGCGAAGGCCGCATCCTCGCCGGCGGCAAGGGCGCCCGTCATGGCCGCGATGGCCGCCGCATAATCCCCCTTGGCGGCACGGGCGAAGCTGAGGCGGCGCAGCGCCTCCTCCGGATAGGAGCAGCCATTCTCGGCGGCCGCATGGAACGCCTCGGCCGCCGCATCGACATCTCCCTCCTCGAATAGAATGGTCCCGAGAAGAACCTGGAAACTGCCCCTTTCGTCACATGGCGGGCACACGTCGATGGCTTTCCGGTAGGCGGTGATGGCACCCGCCCTGTCCCCCTCCTCCAGCATGTCATCCGCCGCCGACACCGTCATGATGGCGGCAATGAAACGCCGCTGGTCCGGGCTGGCCTTGCTCAAACCGCAGCTCGTCCCCGCTTCCCCATTATTGTTTGCCGCCGCCCGCGCCATCGCCCGGCTCCTTATGTTGCCTTAATGTTCCGTACATTGCCTTCGTGCTCATTAGTTGTAAAGCATGAATTTCACTAAACCCGAAAAAGGATCGCGGGACCGATGGTGCTAGGGCTGGGCGGAAAGGGCGGCAAGTTCGGCCGCGGCCATGGGCAGGAGCGGGCTGTTCCGGTCGCAGGCGCCGCCGGCCTTTTCCAGCAGCTGCCTGCCGAAGCGCGCCTCGCCGTCGCTCACCGCGAAAGCGCCGGCATAGAAGCTGAGTTCGCAGATCTGCTGGCGCTTGATATCGAAGGGGTTGCCGGAGCGGCGGATCTCGTCAGCCACCTGCTGCAGTTTCCGCTCGCCCAGCAGATAGGCGATCACGGGCCGCGGCCAGGCATTGCTTTCATGGGCGGCGATGGCGGCCCCCATCAGGCTGCGTCCGTCGCTGCCCATGCGCGCGGCGATGAGGCCCTGCAGCAGGGCCAGGCGGTTGAAGCTGTCATTGTCGGCAAGGGCGATGGCCGCCCGGATATTCTCGTCGGCCGGACCATATTGCCCGGCAACGAAGCTGGCCATGGCGTCGCGTTCCAGCGCCGCGATCGCCCGGGGCTCCTCGGCCTGCGCGCGCGGCACGAAAGCGAGGGCTAGCAGAAATGCCGCGCCCGCATGCACACCGCCCAGTTTCGCTCTTTTCACGCGGGGGCTCCTTCTTTCAGGCGGAGCGAATCTTTCTTGCCTGCCGGCCGCTCGCCCACCCCAATCCGGCTATCGCCACCAGGATAAGCCCCATCCCCACCCCTTCGGCAAGCCCCGGCCGCTCACCCAATTGTAGGGTCGAGAGCAGCAAGCCAAGGAGCGGCGTCAGCAGGATGCCGAGCGAGGCAAGGCCTGCATCCAGCCTGTTGAGCAGCGTGAACCAGATGACATAGGCCAAGGGTGTCGCCGGCCCGATATTGTAGAGGAGCGCCGTGACGAAAGCCGGCGACCAGTCGATCGGCGCCTCCGGCACGATGAGCGCCACGACACACAGCATGATCGCCCCGGCCAGCATCTGCCAGGCCGGCAGCGCCAGCGGGTCCATCGGCGCCGAACGCGTGGCGCGCTTGGTCACGACGACGCCGAGACCCCAGGTCAACCCCGCGCCCAGCGCCAGCAGCACCGCCAGGAGGGATCCCGACCGGCCGCCATCGACGGAGATGAGCACGATGCCGGAAAGCGCCAGGGCGGCCGCCCCCCATTGCACACCGGGCACGCGCTCCTTCAGCAGCAGGACCGAGAAGACAAGAACCCAGAGCGGCATCGTGTAATTGAGGACCGCGCTGCGCCCGGCGGCACCCGTCGAAAGCGCCCAGGTCACCAGGCCGAAACAGAGCGCCGTCTGCAGCAGGCCGATGAGCGTGATGATGCGCCAGCGGCTCTTCATTTCGCGAAAGCGCAAGGAACGGCCCATCAACTTCAGCGTCGCCATCAGCACAATGGCACCGCCCAGGAACCTTATGGCGGCAAAGGCGAAAGGCGGCGCATAGGTCACCGCCACCTTCATCATCACCCAGTTATAACCCCAGATGAGGGAGAGGGTCGCAATGAGGACCAGTGCCTGCCAGCGGGGGAGAGGAGAAGTTCGCGTCATGGGCTGAGACTAGCCTGCCGGCCGCGGGACGCGCTCCGCGATTTCAGCCGCGGCCCTTGCGCGAATTGCATCGCTGGAGGAAGAAGCCCCTCGCCCCGCGACAGCGGGGAGAGGGTCGGGGTGAGGGGTTCTTGTCTCAATCCCCCGTCACAAGCCGTTCGACCAGCTGCTTCACGGTGGGGACGAAGCCGTTCGCATAGAAGGGATCGTCGCGGAAGCGGTAGGCATTGTGGCCGGCGAACATCAGCTGGTCTTCGATCTTGTCGGAATGGCTGATTTCCTGGAGCGTCTTCTGGATGCAAAAGCTCCTGGGGTCGGCCTTGTGGCCGGTGGTGCCTTCCTCGTTCTGCGCCCAGTTCGAGAAATTGCAGGCCGAGAGACAGCCCATGCAATCGATCTGGTCCTTGAGGATTTCGTTCGCCTTGTCGCGCGTGACGAAGATCAGCGTCGATTCCGGCGTGCGGAGCGATTCGGTGAAACCCTGGCGCACCCATTCCTCGGCCCGAAGCTTGTCGGCCGCGGTGACGAAGACCTGGCGCCCGCGGGCGCCGACGGCCAGCGGCCATTCATGCTCGCCGATCTTGTGCTGCGAGAAGGCGATCTGCCGGTCCGACCGGTCGCGCAGCTCCTGGATGAAGGCGTTGTTGACGGCCGACGAATAGAAGCCGGTGGGGCTGAAGCGGTTCAAGAAGACGTCGCCCTTCTTCAGGCTCACCAGGCGCTTCTTCCAGGCGTCCGAAATCGGGCTTTCCTGGGTAAGGAGCGGGCGCGTGCCGAACTGGAAGGCGACGGGACCCAGCTCCGGATTGCCGATCCAGTCTTCCCATTCGCGCAAATTCCACACGCCGCCGGCCATGATGAGCGGCGTCTCGGGCAAGCCGCATTCGTCGCGCAGGGTGTTGCGCAGGTCGCGGACACGCTCGAACGGGGCCTGCGGCTTGGTCGGATCCTCGCTGTTGGAAAGGCCATTGTGGCCGCCGGCCAGCCACGGATCTTCGTAGACGACGCCGCCCAGGAGATGGCTGAACTTGTGATAGGCGCGCTTCCACAAAGCGCGGAAGGCGCGGGCCGAGGAGACGATCGGATAGTAATAGATGTTGTACTGCGCGCAGATCTCGGCAATGCGGTAGGGCATGCCGGCGCCGCAGGTGACGCCGTGGATGAGACCCTTGGCCCCTTCGAGCACGCCATGCAGCACGCGCTCGGCGCCGCCCATCTCCCACAGCACGTTGATGTGCAGGCGGCCGTTATTGCCCATGCAGTCATGCGCGATCCTGGCCTGGGCGATGCCGCCCTTGATCGCATAGTCGAGCAGCTCTTCATGCCGTTCGCGGCGGGTCTTGCCGCGATAGACCTGCGGGATGGGCTTGCCGTTCTCGTCATAGGAATCGGCGTTGACGCCGGAAAAGGTGCCGACACCGCCGGCCAGCGCCCAGGCGCCGGAAGACTGCCCGTTCGAGACGGAGATGCCCTTGCCGCCTTCGATGAGCGGCAGGACTTCGCGTCCGGAAATGATCAACGGTTTCAGTGACCTCACCCAACCCTCCCATAGCCGCCGCTGCATTGGCGGCGACATGCCGATTTATATAGTTATTGACCGACGGCCGCCAAGATGCGCGCCGGCGCGTCGGTGAAAACCCCGTCGACGCCCCAGTCGATCAGCTGCTTGGCGCGCGATGCGTCGTTAACAGTATAGACGAGAAGTCCGAAACCTTCCGCCTTGATCTCCGCCACCCATTCGGGCGTCGCGGCGCCGTCCCAGATATTGACCGTGTCGGTCTTGAGGTTTTGCGCCAGGTCCAGCCAGTTTGCCGGATGATCCTCCAGCAGCAGGCCGCGCGGCAGCTCCGGCGCCTGGTCGCGCGCGATCTCCAGGCATTCGAGGACGAAACTGGAGACGAGCGGCTTTGGCCTGGCCGCCGGCCACAGATGCGCGAGTTCGTCGAGGATGATCTTGGCGGTTTCCCGCGCCCGGCCGGGACAGGGCTTCAGTTCCAGGTTGAACCGCAGGTCTTCCTGCGCAAAGAGCGAGAGCGCCTCGGCCAGCAGCGGCATCTTTTCGCCGGCGAAAGCCGGGTTCTTCCAGCTGCCGGCATCGAGCCCGCGAATCTCGTCATAGAGGCGCGCGCGCGCTGGACCGGTCGTGTTGCTGGTGCGGTCGAGATTGTCGTCGTGCAGCAGGAAGGCGCGGTTGTCGGCCGAGAGCTTGGCGTCGAACTCGACCCAATGGGCACCCTGGCGCTTGGCTTCGCGGAAGCTTGCCAGCGTGTTCTCCGGCGCCGCCTCGGCGGCACCGCGATGGCCGATCACCCGTGGCAGGGACAGAGGTCTGATTGGCATCGGCTGGGCCTCGCGGAAAGAAGGCGGGAGATGGCGGCCGGAGCCGCCATCTCCACGTCCTTACGATTCGGCGCGCTCGGCGTTGCGCTGTGCGCGGCGCTCGGCATCGGCCTTGGCGATCTCTTCCGAGATGTCGGCGCCGGTCTTCTGATCGACGACGCGCATCGAGAGCTTCACCTTGCCGCGATCGTCCATGCCCAGCACCTTGACCTTCACGGCCTGGCCGACTTCGACCACGTCCGAGGTCTGCTTGACGCGCTGCGGCGCCAGTTCGCTGATATGGACCAGGCCGTCCTTGGAGCCGAGGAAGTTCACGAAGGCGCCGAAATCCATCAGCTTGACGACCTTGCCGTCATAGATGACGCCGACTTCGGGCTCGGCGACGATGCCGCGGATCCAGTTGATGGCGGCTTCGCCCGCCTTGGCGTCGACCGCCGCGACCTTGATGGTGCCATCGTCCTCGATATCGACCTTGGCGCCGGTCACTTCGCAGATTTCGCGGATGACCTTGCCGCCGGTGCCGATGACTTCGCGGATCTTTTCCTTCGGGATCTGGATCACGGTGATGCGCGGGGCGTTCTGGTTGACGCCTTCGCGGGCGCCGGTCAGGCCCTTGGCCATTTCGCCCAGGATGTGGAGACGCCCGTCCTTGGCCTGGCCGAGCGCGATCTTCATGATCTCGGACGTGATGGACGTGATCTTGATGTCCATCTGCAGGGCGGTGATGCCCTGATCTGTACCGGCCACCTTGAAGTCCATGTCGCCCAGATGATCTTCATCGCCCAGGATGTCGGAGAGAACGGCATAGCCGTCCTTTTCCTTGATGAGACCCATGGCGATGCCGGCGATCGGCCGCGCCAGCGGCACGCCCGCATCCATCATCGCGAGCGACGAGCCGCAGACGGTCGCCATCGAGGAGGAGCCGTTCGATTCCGTGATCTCGGAAACGATGCGGATCGTGTAGGGGAAGGCTTCCTTGCCCGGCAGCAGCGGGTGAACGGCGCGCCAGGCGAGCTTGCCATGGCCAATTTCGCGGCGGCCCGGCGATCCCATGCGGCCGGCTTCGCCGGTCGAATAAGGCGGGAAGTTGTAATGCAGCATGAAGGTTTCGCGGAATTCGCCTTCCAGCGCGTCGATGATCTGTTCGTCATCGCCGGTGCCCAGCGTGGTCACGACCAGCGCCTGGGTTTCGCCACGGGTGAACAGCGCCGAACCATGAGCGCGCGGCAGGACGCCAACTTCCGCCGTGATCGGACGGACCGTCTTGGTGTCGCGGCCGTCGATCCTGAGGCCCGTCTTCAGGATGTTGCCGCGAACGATGTCCTTTTCCAGCTCCTTGAACTGCTTGCCGACCAGTTCGATCTTCTTGTCGTCGGTGCCCAGGGTCTTCTTGGCTTCGTCCTTCACGGCGGCGACCTTGTCGGTGCGCGCCTGCTTGGCGGTCTCGCGATAGGCCAGCGCCAGCTTCTCCGAGAACTGGGCCTTCAAGGCATCGTAGATCTCGGCGGCGGCCGCATCCGGCGGGGTCAGCTCGCGCGGATCCTTGGCGCACTGTTCCGCGAGCTCGATGATCGCGTTGATGACTTGCTGGAATTCCTTATGGCCGAAATTGACGGCACCCAGCATCACCTCTTCGCTGAGTTCCTGCGCTTCCGATTCCACCATCAGCACGCCTTCGGCGGTGCCGGCGACCACGAGGTCGAGCTTGGAATTATGGAGGTCAGACCGCTTCGGGTTGATGACATATTCGCCATCGATATAGCCGACGCGCGCCGCGCCGATCGGCCCCAGGAAGGGGATGCCGGAAATGGTGAGTGCCGCCGAGGCGCCGATGAGGGCGACGATGTCGGGATCGTTCTCGAGATCGTGGGAGAGGGTCGTGCAGACGACCTGGGTCTCGTTGCGATAGGTCTCGTGGAACAGCGGGCGGATCGGGCGGTCAATGAGGCGGCTGGTCAGCACTTCCTTTTCGGTCGGCCGGCCTTCGCGCTTGAAGAAGCCGCCCGGGATCTTGCCGGCGGCGAACGCCTTTTCCTGGTAGTTGACGGTCAAGGGAAAGAAATCGACACCGGGCTTCGGCGCCTTGGCGCCGACGGCGGTGCAGAGCACGACGGTTTCGCCGTAGGTCGCGAGCACGGCGCCGTCAGCCTGGCGCGCGATGCGGCCGGTCTCGAGGGTCAGCTTGCGGCCGCCCCACATCAGTTCCTTGCGATAGATCTTGAACATATCAATGGTCCTTTCAGGGCCCCCGCGCGTCTTGCGCGACGGCCACTCATCTTACGACCGATGGGATGCCGGACCCGCGAAAGCAACGCGTGGAAATCATGGCGTTGCTTGCGTCGGCCCGGCGCGTTGCGGCTTGAGGCGCGATGGTCGATGAACCGCGCCGGCCGTTGTGAAAAGGGGATCGTGTTGGAAAACCGCAATCCCCCGGATACGACAATCCCGCCCATGGCGTCTGCCCTGGGCGGGATCCCCGTTGGGTTTAGCGGCGCAGGCCCAGCTTGCCCAGGATTTCCTGGTAGCGCTGGTTGCTGGTCTTCTTCAAATAATCGAGCAGGCGGCGGCGCTGCCCCACCATGACCAGCAGACCGCGACGCGAATGGAAATCCTTGTCATGGGTCTGCAGATGCTCGGTCAGATTCTTGATCCGCTCGGTGAGGAGCGCGATCTGCACTTCGGGCGAACCGGTGTCGTTGGCCGCCTTGGCGAATTCCTTCAGAACTTCCTGCTTACGTTCGGCAGTGATCGACATCGACCTTCTCCTTTATGGTCCTAATGGTTGATGACGCGCACCGGGACGAGCTCGCCTGCCTCATAACGCGTGAGGGCTACGAGCCTGCCTTCGGACATGGCGCAAACCATGCCGCCGGGAACGAAGTCCCGAAATCGATCTCGGTCTTGGCGGTGGAGTAATCCAACCGGTTGCCCGGACCGAAGGCGTATCGCCTCGGTGGCCGATAAGGCCAGAGCCGGGATGTCGTCCAGCGCGGTCTCTATCGGCAACAAATGCTCAAAAGCGGCCGGAATATGCCCCAAGGACTTAAGAGCGTCCAGCGAAATCGCTTGTTTCTCCGTGAACCCCCCAACAGATAGTCGCCTCAGGGCGGAAATATGCCCGACCGACCCAAGATGTTGAGCGAGATCCCGTCCCAAGCTCCGCATATAGGCGCCCTTCCCCGATCTGACCTCGAAAACGGCCTCATCGGCGCTGGGCTGGGCGACCAGCCGGAAGTCGAAAATGCGGATCTGCCGCGGCGCCAGCTCGACCGTTTCGCCCTCCCGCGCCAGATCATAGGCCCGCTCGCCCGCCACCTTGATCGCCGAAAACTGGGGCGGCACCTGGTCGATGAGGCCGATGAAGGCCGGGAGCGCTGCCTCGATCTCGGCCCTGGTCGGGCGCTTGTCCGAAGTGGCGATGACCTCGCCTTCCGCATCGTCGGTGGTCCTTGCCTCGCCGAATTTCAGGGTGAAGCGATAGGTCTTGGTGCCGTCCATGACGTAAGGGACCGTCTTGGTGGCCTCGCCCAGCGCAATCGGCAGGATGCCGGTCGCCAGCGGATCGAGTGTCCCGCCATGCCCGGCCTTCTGCGCATCGAACAGGCGCCGCACGACATTGACCGCCTGCGTCGAAGTCATCTCCAGCGGCTTGTCGAGGATGAGCCAGCCATCGACCTTCTGGCCTTTCTTCCTGCGGCTCATTTGTCGGAATCGGAATCCGGCTTCTTGGCAAGATCCGCCCGCACCACGGGGTCGTGCAGCAGGGCCTCGATGCGGCTCGCTTCCTCGAAACTGTCGTCGATCTTGAAGCGGAGCTGCGGGCTGACGCGCATGTCGACCTCCCGCGCGACCTCGCCGCGGAAATAGCCGGCGGCGCGGTTGAGCGCCCGCACGATCGCCTCCGCATCGCCGCCGCCGAAGGGGGCGATGAAGATGGTGGCGTTCCTCAAATCCGGGCTGATCTTCACCACCGTCACCGTGATCATGCGGCCCGCGAGATCGGGGTCCGAAAGGCTGTTATCGGCAATGATCCCGGAAAGCGCATGCCTGATTTCCTCGGCGATGCGCAATTGCCGCTGGCCGGCCTTGGGTGTGATGGTTTTCTTGCGTGGCATGTGTTGGGTATTTCGCTAACAAAAACTGTCACGGCCCGCGCAGGCGGACCATCCACGAGTTTCTCGACGACACGAAGAAAGAAACTCGTGGATCCTCCGCCTTCGCGGAGGATGACAACTCAACACGAGCCGCCATCCTCCAGGAAAGCAGTTGGATAAATGCGTCCTTACGCCAGTTCCCGGGCGACTTCTTCCATCTCGAAGCATTCGATGATGTCGCCCTTTTCGATATTGTCGTAATTCTCGAACGCCATGCCGCATTCGAAGCCTTCCTTGACTTCGCGGACTTCGTCCTTGAAGCGGCGCAGCGTCTTGAGCGTGCCTTCGTGGATGACGACGTTGTCGCGCAGCAGGCGGACCTTGCCGCCGCGCTTGACCAGGCCTTCGGTGACCATGCAGCCCGCGACCTTGCCAGTCTTGGTGATGCTGAACACTTCGCGGATCTCGGCATTGCCAAGGAACTTTTCGCGCAAGGTGGGCGCCAGCATGCCCGACATGGCCGCTTTGATGTCATCAACGACATTGTAGATGATCGAGTAGTAGCGGATATCGACATGGTCGCGCCGCGCCATTTCGCGGGCCTGCGGATTGGCGCGGACGTTGAAGCCGATGATCATGCCGCCCGAGGCGCGGGCCAGCGTCACGTCGCTTTCGTTCACGCCGCCCACGGCCGCGTGCAGGATGCGCACCTTGACCTCTTCGGTGCCCAATTGCTTGAGGCTGCCCGAAATCGCTTCGACCGAGCCCTGCACGTCGGCCTTGATGACCACGGGCACTTCCTTGGCTTCGCCGGCCTGGATGCGCGAGAACATCTGCTCCAGCGTCGAACGGCCGGCGCTGAGTGCGATCTGTTCGCGCTGGCGATTGAGGCGGAATTCGGTGATCTCGCGGGCGCGGGCCTCGGAATCGACGACGACGAAGACGTCGCCGGCCAGCGGCGTGCCCTGCAGACCTAGCACCTCGACCGGCGTCGCCGGGCCGGCGCTGTCGATGTTGCGGCCGCGATCGTCGAGGAGCGCGCGGACGCGGCCCCATTCGGCGCCGGCCACGAAGATGTCGCCTACTTTCAGCGTGCCCTTCTGCACCAGGAGCGTCGCCACCGTGCCACGGCCGCGCTCGACCTTGGCTTCGACCACCGCACCCAGGGCCTGACGTTCCGGATTGGCCTTCAAATCGAGGATTTCGGCCTGCAGCAGCAGCGTTTCCTCGAGCTTGTCGAGGTTGGTCTTGGCCTTGGCCGAAACCTCGACCGAGAGCACGTCGCCGCCCATATCCTCGGTCACGAGTTCATGGTTGAGGAGTTCGCGGCGCACGCGCGTCGCGTCCGCGCCGGGCTTGTCCATCTTGTTGATGGCGACGATGATCGGCACCTTCGCGGCCTTGGCGTGATGGATGGCCTCGACCGTCTGCGGCATGATGCCGTCATCGGCAGCAACGACCAGCACCACGATATCGGTCACGTTGGCGCCGCGCGCGCGCATCTCGGTGAAGGCGGCATGGCCCGGCGTGTCGATGAAGGTGATCTTCTTGCCCGTGGGCAGGGTCACCTGATAGGCGCCGATATGCTGCGTGATGCCGCCCGCTTCGTGTGCTGCTACGTCGGTCTGGCGCAGCGCATCGAGGAGCGAGGTCTTGCCGTGATCGACATGGCCCATGATGGTGACGACCGGCGGCCGCGACACCAAGGCTTCCGACGCATCCGTATCGCCCTCGAGGCCGACTTCGACATCGGCCGCGGAGACGCGGCGCACGGTATGTCCGAACTCACCGATGATGAGTTCGGCCGTGTCGGCGTCGATCGTCTGGTTGATTGTGGCCATGACACCCATTTTCATTAAAGCCTTGATCACGTCGGCACCGCGCTCCGCCATGCGGCTCGCCAGTTCCTGCACCGTGATTGCTTCGGGCAGCACGACCTCGCGCAGGACCTTCGCCTGCGACTGCGCGCTGCCCATCATGGCACGTCGTTCCTTTTCGGTCCGGCGGCGGAAGGCCGCCAGCGAACGCTGGCGCTCGCCGCCGTCGGCATCGAGCGCCTGGGTGACCGAGAGCTTGCCGCTGCGGCGGCGCTGGTCGTCGCCACGGCCGCGGCCGGCTGCCGGCTTGGGTGCCGGCGCGCGGTGGCCGGTCGTCCGCCGGCGCGTCGCTTCCTCGTTTTCCTCTTCGGCCTGCTTGGCGACCGTCTTGGCCAGATGCATGCGCCCGACATGAGGCACGGCACCGGTTCCCGTTTCCGCTTCGGCCTCGCTGGCGGCGGCCGGCTTGGCGGTCTTGGGCGCTTCGGGCACCTCGCGGGCCTTGCGGGCGGCCTCCTCGGCTGCCTTGCGCTCTTCCTCCTCACGGCGGCGGCGCTCCAGCTCGGCGCGCTCGCGCTCCTGGCGTTCGGCGGCGCGGCGGGCTTCCTCGGCTTCCGTGAGCTTGCGGACGTCCTCGTCCTTCTTGGCCTGTTCCAGCACCTTGAGGCGGTTCTGCCGCTCCTGGTCCGTCAGCGTATGGTGCCGCTCGTCGACCTCGGGCACGGGTGCCACGGGCGCCGGGACATGCGCCTTCACCTCGACCTCGGGCGCCACTTCCGCCAACTTGCCGCCGGCACCCGCGGTATAGGTGCGCTTCTTCTTCACCTCGACCGCGACCGTCTTGGAACGGCCATGCGGGAAGCTCTGGCGCACCTGGCCGCCATCCACCGTCTTCTTCAGCTCGAGCTTGCCGGGCGAAGAAAGCTTCAGCGGTTTGCGGGTCGGCGTATCGGTATCACTGGACATGCTGCGCGTGTTTCCGTTCGTAAAGTACGTCGTTGTCTATATCTTATTGCCTGGCAGGGCAAAGCCGGCATGCCGGCGCAGGGTCACCCTCAAGCGCTCGGCCATGCCGCCTGGTTTCACCGCCACATGAACCGCATGCAGCCGGCCCAGGGCCGGCGCCAGCGCTTCGGATGGCAAAGGTGCCCATATCTCTACCCCAGGACCGGCCAGCCGCGCCAGCTTGCCCCGCCCGTCGGACGATCCGTCGCTGGCTTCGAGCAGGAATTTCACCTGCCCCGCCCGGAGCGCCGCCTCGACCTTGTCGAAACCGGCCACCAGCTGGCCCGATTTCTTGGCCAGGCCCAACTGGTCGAGCAACTGGCGTTCCAGAAGCTGCGCCACCCGGTCGGGAAGCCCGGCGTCGGCCTTCGCCTGGCCCTTGGTAACCTTGGTAAAAGCGTGCCTGCGCACAGCCTCGGTCAAGGTCTCGCGGTCGGCGCTCACCCAGAACCCGCGTCCCGGCAGATCGCCCTTGAGGTCCGGCACGATATCACCGGCGGGGCCAGCGACGAAGCGGATCATCCGCCCCTTTTCCATGACCTGCCGTGTCACGATGCAGGTACGCTCGGGCCCGGCGGTTCCGGCCAGGGAATCGTCAAGGACGCCCGACGGATCGATATCGTCCGCGTGCGTCATGACGTGTTCCTGTTGCCCCAGCAAGACCATGGCGCCTCGTTACTTCTCGTCCTCGAACCAATGCGCGCGCGCCGCCATGATGATGGCGTTGGCGTCGTCGGCCGTGAGGTCGAATTCCTTCAGGATGCCGTCCTTGGCATCGACCAGTTCGTCGGCGGCGAGGTCGGCGAGGTCGTCGAGGGTCTTCACCCCTTTTTCGCCCAGCGCCACCAGCATCGGCGGGGTCAGCTTGTCGATCGCCGCCACCTCGTCGGTGACGCCCATTTCCTTGCGCTTCTCCGTCGACCGTTCGGATTCGGCCTCGATCCAGGCGGCGGCGCGCGCCTTGAGTTCCGCCGCCACGTCGGCGTCGAAACCCTCGATCCCGGCCAGATCCTCGACCGGCACGAAAGCCACTTCCTCGACCGAGGCGAAACCCTCGGTCACCAGCAGATGGGCGATGACGTCGTCGACGTCGAGCGCGTCCATGAAGGTCTGCGAGCGCGACTTGAACTCTTCCTGGCGGCGCTCGGATTCCTGGGCGTCGGTCAGGATGTCGATATCGAAGCCGGTGAGCTGCGAGGCCAGACGCACATTCTG
This sequence comes from Dongia sp., assembly GCF_041918875.1. Lineage (GTDB taxonomy): Bacteria > Pseudomonadota > Alphaproteobacteria > Dongiales > Dongiaceae > Dongia. The sequence goes on along the minus strand of NZ_JAYRUV010000014.1, from coordinate 10,565 downwards.
CCCGCGGCGGCCGATCGCCAGACTGAGCTGGTCATCCGGCACCACGACTTCGATGCGCCCGGTATCCTCGTCGATGACGACCTTGGAAACCTCGGCCGGGGCCAGGGCGTTGACCACGAAGGTGGCCTGGTCCTGGCTCCAGGGAATGATGTCGATCTTTTCGCCCTGCAGTTCCTGGACAACCGCCTGGACGCGGCTGCCGCGCATGCCGACGCAGGCGCCTACCGGATCGATGCCGCTGTCATTGGACATGACGGCGATCTTGGCGCGGCTGCCGGGGTCGCGGGCGACGGACTTGATTTCGATGATGCCGTCATAGACTTCCGGCACTTCCTGCGCGAACAGCTTGGCCATGAAATCGGGATGCGTGCGGGAAAGGAAAATCTGCGGACCGCGCTGCTCCTCGCGCACGTCGAAGATGATGGCGCGGACACGGTCGCCGGTGCGGAAGGTTTCGCGCGGCAGCAGCTCGTCGCGGCGCAGCATGGCTTCGCCACGGCCGAGATCGACCGTGATGTTGCCGAATTCGACGCGCTTCACCAGGCCGTTGATGACTTCGCCCTTCCTGTCCTTGAACTCGTCGAACTGGCGCTTGCGCTCGGATTCACGCACCTTCTGCACGATGACCTGCTTGGCGGTCTGGGCGGCGATGCGGCCGAAATCAATGGGCGGCAATTCGTCCACGAGGAGGTCGCCCACCTTGGCGTCCGGCTTGCGGCGCAATGCCGCCTTGACCGGGATCTGCGTCACCTCGTTCTCGACCAGATCCACCACTTCCTGCACGCGGATCAGCTTGATCTCGCCGGTCTTGCGGTCGATCTGGGCGCGGATATCGTGCTCATGGCCGTATTTCGAGCGGCCGGCCTTCTGAATGGCCTGCTCCATGGCGGTCAGCACGTCGTCGCGGTCGATCCCTTTTTCGCGGGCGACCGCGTCGGCGACCTGCAACAGCTCCATACGGGGAATGGCAATCGTTTCCATGTTGTCCTCGGTTGGCGTAAATCAGTTTGGTTCGGTGTCCAGCGCCGCCTCATGCGCTGCAATCAGCGCATCGGTCAGCACCAGCTTGGCCTTGGCGATCTGCTCGAGCGGCAGGGCGACGATGGCCCCATCGCTGTCGATCTTCACACTCTCGTCCGCGACACCCATGAGGATGCCCTTGAAACGCTTCCTGCCCTCGACCGGCTCATGCGTCTCGATCTTGGCCTCGTGGCCCTTGAAGCGGTCGAAATCCTTGGGGCGCGTCAGCGGCCGGTCGATGCCGGGCGACGAAACCTCCAGCGAATAGGCGCCCGAAATCGGGTCCTCGACATCGAGGATGGCCGAAACGGCGCGGGAAACGCGCGCGCAATCCTCGACCGACATCACGCGCCCGTCCCTGGGCTCGGCCATGATCTGCAGCACCTTGCGGGTCGATCCGGCAAGCGTCACACGCACCACCTCGTAGCCAAGGGCTTCGATGCTGGGGCCAATCATATCGGCGATGTTATCGGTCAGGCTCATGCGGTCCGGCTGTCGCACATCATAAGGTCAGAAGATTGCAATCCCGCGGCTCCGCCAAAAGCAGCCCAACAAAAAAGGCGGGCCGCTGGGCCCACCCTTTTGAATTGGGCCTCATCGGACCCTGGGATTTGCCCGGAATATAGGGATTTCAACCCGGGATGCAAGCGCTTTGGCTGCCACCAGGATTACCCGGTTCGACGCGTCCCATTATCGTGGCGCACACTTACGGCTTGCCTTCCGTTCGTTATAACCGCCCGCATAATTATCTTTGAAAAAGGCACTTAAACTATCGCCGAACATACATAAAACATGTATAAATACGATATATTATCGCAAGGCGATACTATAGGAAATGTATCTATGACCGATGCGCCATCCATTGCCGGTCGTGCCGGCACGTATATCCGACAACTGGCGGGATACAGCGCCTTCATCCCGAAGCCGCTGCCGCCCGACCATCCGCCGATCCGGATCGACCCAGAAATGCAGCGGCTGCTTTCGGCTGCCGACGGTGCCTTGGGACGATTGGATGGATCCATTCAAACACTCCCGGCGCCCAGCCGCTTCATGTTCCTCTATGTCCGGAAGGAAGCCGTCCTTTCCAGCCAGATCGAAGGTACGCAAGCCTCGCTCAACGACGTCATCAAGGCCGAGGAGAATCTATTTACCGCCGTCGGCGATGTCGGCGACGTCATCAATTACACCGATGCCATGAATTACGGCCTCGAGCGCCTCGGCTCGCTTCCTCTGTCGGTGCGGCTTATCTGCGAAATTCATCAACGTCTGCTGAAGAATGTTCGCGGCGGAAAGATGCAGCCGGGCGAATTGCGGCGGAGCCAGAACTGGATTGGCCCCGGTGGTGCCACGCTTGCCGAAGCGACCTTCGTCCCGCCACCGCCGGAAGAGGCGGGCAAGGCATTGGGTGACCTCGAAATCTTTCTGCACAATAAGGATAATTTACCTTCTCTTATCAAGATCGGCCTCGCCCACGCGCAGTTCGAGACGATCCATCCGTTCCTGGATGGCAATGGCCGGATAGGCCGATTGCTGATCACCTTTTTTCTGTGTAGCGAGGGCATTCTCCAGAAGCCGGTGCTTTATCTCTCGCTTTTTCTTAAACGCCACCAGAGTGCCTACTACGAGCATCTGCAGCGCATTCGCGATCATGGCGACTGGGAGGGCTGGCTGAAATTCTTTCTGGCCGGCGTCGGCGAGGTCGCCCGGCAGGCCACTGAAACGGCCCGCCGGATCGTTGCACTCAGGGAAGAGCATCGCCAGCTAATCATCGACGCGTTCGGCCCTGCCAGCGGCAACGGATTGCGCATTCTTGAGCGCATGTACGAACGACCCGCGATATCGGTCAAAAGGGTCGCAGACATTCTCGGCATCAGCTATCCTAACGCCAACAACCTCGTCCGGAAGCTTGTCGATGCCGGCATCCTGCACGAAATCACCGGCAATACGCGTAACCGGGTCTTCTGGTATGCCGCCTATGCCGCCCTCTTCTCGAATATCGGAGATTGAATCGGCGCGGCCGCGCCACCGAAGCCCGCCTAAACAGCCTCCCACGTCCCGCTCTTCGCCGCTTTGAACATCGCATCGATGACACGCATGTTGGCGATGGCGTCCTCGATGCCGAATTCCAGCTTCGCGGTGCCTCGGATCGCCGCCGAGAAGGCTTCACCCTGCAGCGTGTACTGATCGCAGGCCGGCATCACTTCGCTGGCGATATTGGCGCCGGTGAGGTCCGAGCCGTCGTCGATGCGTAAGGTCGTGGTCTGGTTCGGCGGGGCGTTGAAGGGGATCATCACTTCCGCCCGCGCCTTGGTGCCGAGGATCTGGACATGCTGGCGCGGCACCAATTGGGTCGAGGCGGCAAAGACCAGATGGCGCCCGCCAGGAAATTCCGCCAAGGCCGACGTCAGGCGGTCGGTCTTGAATTTGGGGTCCAGATCCATCACCGCCGAGACGCGGACCGGCTCGGCTCCGAAGACGAAGCGCGCGGCGACGATCGGATAGCAGCCGATATCGTAGAGTCCGCCGCCGCCGATATCGGCCTGGTTGCGCACATTCAGGGGATCGTCGTTGAAATAGCTGAAGACCGAACTCACGAGTTTCACCTCGCCCAGCCGTCCCGATTGCGCCAGCTCCCGCGCCCGGCGCCATTGCGGATGATGGCGCACCATGAAGGCCTCGCCGACCAGCTTGCCCGCCCTCCTGGCACCGTCCAGCAGCTGGCGCGCTTCCTGGGCCGACAAGGCGATGGGCTTTTCGCACAGCACATGCTTGCCCGCGGCCAGCGCCTGCAGGGTCACCGGGACATGGAGATGATTGGGCAGCGGGTTATAGACCGCCTCGATCTCCGGATCGTTGAGCAGCGCCTCGTAGGAGCCGAAGGATCTGGGAATGCCGAGCTTGTCGGCGGCCTGCTTGGCACGCGCCCCGTCGCGCGATGCCAGCCCCGCGATCTCCACGCCCCTGGCGCGCAGCATGGCGGGGATGACCTTCTTGAGGCCGATATCGGCTGTGCTGACGATACCCCATTTGACCGGCTTCATGACTGACCTTCTCCGTTCAAGATTGTAGCAAGCGGCGCCACCGCTGCTATGATACAGGTGAAATTTAGCGGAATGGACGCGACATGGCACCGGATACTGGCACCCACGGTTCAACGCAGGCAACGATCGACGGCAAGACCATGCCGCTCTACACCCTGCCCGCCCGCTGGTACCACGCCGCCGACATCTATGAAGCGGAGCGCTGGTCGGTCTTCGCCGCCACCTGGCAGTTCGCCTGCCGCGAGGCCGACTTGCCGCAACCCGGCGATTATACCGCCATCCTGGTGGCCGGCTTCAACATTTTCATCCTCCGCGACCGCAACGGGGCGCTGAAGGCTTTCCACAATCTCTGCCCGCACCGTGCGGCACCCCTCTTTGCCGAGGGGACCGGCCATTGCGACGTGCTGCGCTGCCGCTATCACGGCTGGATGTTCGACCATGACGGCAAGCTGAAGGTGGCGCCGCATTTTGGCGAATGCGACTGGTTCAGGAAGGAGGATCACGGCCTCAAGCCCGTGCGCCTCGATGCCTGGCGCGGCCTCGTCTTCGTCAATATCGACGGCAAGGCCGAACCGCTCGCCGACTATTTGAGCGATGTCGCCCGGCTGGTCGAGCCCTTCCCGATCGAAAGCTTCCAGAAGCGCGACGATGCCGACTTCGCCATCAAATGCAACTGGAAGACCTATACCGACAATTTCGTCGAAGGCTACCATATCCCCGGCATTCATCCGGGCCTCATCCAGGCCATCGACTTCAACCTGTTCGAGACGACCTACGCCAAGCATGTCGTCATCATGAAGGCGCCGCAGAAATCGGGCTCCATCTATGGCGGCCTGTGGCTGTGGATCTGGCCCAACATGACGCTCTCCGTCTATCCCGACGGCATGAACGCCTCGCGCATCGTGCCGCATGGGCCACGCTCGACGACGCTCCATTACAGCTTCTATTTCCAGGATCTCGCCCCGGCACGCCTCGCGGCGCAGCAGAAGACCATCGAGACCAACTGCCAGATCGTGCGCGAGGATTTCGGCATCTGCGAGCAGTCCCAGGGCAATCTCGAAGCCGGCATCTACCGCCGCGGCCCCTTGAGCCCGCGCCACGAAATGGGTGTCAAATACTACCATGACGAAGTCCGCGCCGCGCTAAGCGCGCAAGGGATCAGCGAGTAGCTTCGACACCCCTCACCCCGACCCTCTCCCCGCTTCCGCGGGGCGAGGGAGTTCCGAGCGGGTCTCGGCAGTAAGCCCCTCGCCCCTCTGGGGAGAGGGGTTGGGGTGAGGGGCGCTTGCTCATCACATTCCCGTGTTTGCCCTAGGCCGCAGCCAATTTCTGCGCCACATTCCGGGCATGCGCCCCCCGATCCTCGCCCTTGCCTTGCTGACCCTGACCGCCTGCGGCTATGATTCCGCGCGGCCCCACGGCATCGACGAAACCGTCACCGCCGCCATTAGCGCCGAGGACGAAACCGTGATCGTCCTCACCGTCGACGATCCGCTGCCGGTCAAGTCGGCACGGCTCATCGACCCCAGCGGCGCCGTCACCGAGGCCTTCGCCATCGACCGCGACCGGCAGAGCTATAGCGGCGGCGGCAATGTGCGGCCCAATGTCGGCGTCGGTGTCGTCGGCGGGTCGAGCGGTGGCGTCTCCACCGGTATCGGCATCGGCTTTCCGCTTTTTTCTTCGGACGGCGGCGGCGCGGTGCGGCGCATGACCCAAAGCCGCGTACAACTCCGCATTCCCGACATCGCCGCCTACCGCCTTGGCTGGCAGCATTACGCCATCGCCGTCGATCTCGACGACGGCGTCAATCGCCGCTCGTTCCAGATGGTCCCGCCAGCGCCAGAATGAAAACTGGGTCAGTTCATCAGTTCGAGGAACGCCTCACTTCGGCTTGCTCTGGGTCGTGGGCGATATCGCGGGTTGAGTGGTAATTGGCTTCAATGCGGGTGGCGGCGAAGGCCGTTGTGGAATTTGAGTGGTCGTTGGGTTCACGCCGCCCTTCACGATTAGCCCTTCTTGAAGAACCTGCACTTTCGGGCGCGCCACGGCTCCGGCATCCTTCTTGTCCATCAGATTCTCCTATAGTTGACACGTTCGACCGTCAGGCCCGGTATGGCAGTTCCACATGCAAATCCGCCTTGCCCCGCGCCAGATAGATATGTGGCATATTGTAGAGCAAAGTCCCCGTAAAGTCGTAGACGTCAACATCTCTCAGTAAGATTTCTCGAATATCGCCCGTCTCCGAAAATGCCCCCACATATCCCGCATAGGTTAGCTGGCGATCAAAGTCGCGCAGATTGACGTATTCACTCATTGGGCTCCCTGAATTGAAGACATACTCCCACACGTCTTCGTCCCCGAAACGCTTGGTCACACCAACGGCGCGAAGCATGCGGCTGAAGAGCTTCTTGTTGGAGCAAGTTGCCCAGATGATTGCCGAGCCGAACGCAAATAGCAGGGCAATCAATATTTGCCCAACCAATGGCTTGAAATCGTGATCGAGATTTTGCGTAAGCGCCGGGATTGTTAGTTCTTTGCCAAATGCCCAGTAAGCGACAGCAAGTTCGGCATAGCTCGCGGTCCAAAGAGAAATGCACCGAGTGTAAAACGAAACTCTGAGAACTCTCGTCTCGGACCATAACGATAGTCGATAGTTGCCCAGACATTCCCTGGGAGAAACACGAACGCGAGTTCGAGCAACGCGAGGCTGATATCCACGACAAGACATCCCGAAGGCTTCGAAAGGCTGCATTACACAACCTTAAATCGCGTATATCAACAAGAATGTCTTCTATAATTGCATGAAATGAACGGACCGGGTAACAGCTACCCCCGGCTCGACCGACGCCGGCGCAGCAGGAAGGGGCCGATGACGCAGGCGCTCGCGATGGCCAGCAGCAGGGCCGAGATCGGGTGGGTGAAGAAGACGCTGACATCGCCTTGCGCGATGGCATAGGCGCGGCGGAACTGTTCTTCCGCCATCGGCCCCAGGATCAGGCCCACCACAAGGGGTGCCACCGGATATTCGAACTGCCGCATGGCGAAGCCGAGAAGGCCGATGCCGAGCAGCAGCCACAGGTCGAACACCGAATTGTTGAGCGAATAGACACCCAGCATCGAGAGGACCAGGATGCCGCCATAGAGCAGCGGTCGCGGGATGAGCAGGAGCTTCGCCCACAATCCCACCAGCGGCAGATTGAGCACCAGCAGCATCAGATTGCCGAGATAGAGGCTGGCGATCAGCGCCCAGACCAAAGTGCTGTTGCTGGAAAAGAGCATCGGCCCCGGCTGGATGCCATATTGCTGGAATGCCGCGAGCAGGATCGCCGCCGTGGCCGAAGTGGGCAGGCCGAAGGAGAGCAGCGGCACCAGCACGCCCGCGACCGCCGCATTGTTGGCCGCTTCCGGCCCGGCCACCGCTTCGATGGCGCCTTGGCCGAATTCCTGCGGCTTCCTCGATAGCCGCTTCTCGACGAGATAAGAGAGGAAGGTCGGAATCTCGGTGCCGCCCGCCGGTAGCGAGCCCAAGGGAAAGCCCAGGGCGGTGCCGCGCAGCCAGGGTTTCCAGGAGCGCGCCCAATCCTGCCGCGACATCCACAGGCTGCCGGTAACGCTGCTGATTTCCTCCGGCCGCCGCGCCTCGCGGAAGGCGACATGAAACGCTTCGCCCAGCGCGAACAGGCCCACCGCCACCACCACGACGTCGAGACCGTCGAGCAGCGGCAGCAGGCCGAAGGTGAAGCGCGCCTGGCCCGTCTGCGTATCGATGCCGATGAGGCCGATGGCAAGACCGATGAACAGCGCCGAGAGGCCGCGCAGGATCGAACTGCCCAGCAGTGCCGAGACCGTGACGAAGGCCAGCACCATCAGGCTGAAATATTCCGCCGGCCCGAACAGCAGCGCGATCCTGACCATGATGGGCGAGAGGAAGCTCAGGCCCACCGTGGCGATGGTGCCGGCGACGAAGGAACCGATCGCCGCCGTGGCGAGCGCCGCCGCCGCGCGGCCCTTCCTGGCCATCATATGCCCGTCGATGGCGGTAACGATGGAGCCGGTTTCGCCAGGCACGTTGAGCAGGATCGAGGTGGTCGAGCTGCCGTACATGGCGCCGTAATAGATGCCGCCGAAGATGATGAAGGCCGCCGTCGGGTCGAGGTGATAGGTGACCGGCAGCAGCAGCGCGATGGTCAGCGCCGGCCCGATTCCGGGCAGGACGCCGATGGCGGTCCCGAGCGTCACGCCCAGCAGCGACCAAAGGAGATTGACCGGCGTGAAGGCAACCGCGAAGCCCTGCAGCAGACCGTCAAGGGTATCCATGTGTTCAGTGTCCCCCCAGAAGGCCTGTCAGGAGTCCGCCCGGCAAGGGCAAGCCGAGACCTTTCGTGAAACCGAGGAAGGCGACCAGCACCACGGCAAGGCCGACCAGCGCGTGGCGCATGCTCCAGCGCCCGGCAAAGCCCCTGGCCGTCAGCACGAACACCAGCCAGGCCGACGGAATGAAGCCCACCGCCTTGTAACCGAGCGCCCCCAGGCACAGGCCGGCGATGACCCACAGCAAGGTCGGCCAATCGCCTTGTTCCGTGTCGCCGGGCCCGGCCGCATTCTCTTCCTCGCTGACTGGAATGAGCGCACCTTCATGCGGCACGCCCTGCCGCATGGCCGTCCAGCCGGACCAGGCATTGGCAAGGCCCAGGATGATGAGCCCGCCGCCGATGAGGACCGGGAACAGGCGCGGCCCCAGGCTGTCCTGGCCGGGCAGGGCCTGGACACCCAGGGTCACGATGGAGATGCCGGCGCCCAGCGCCAGCAGGACAGCGCCGATGACGATGCCCTGCCAGCGTTGGAAACCGCCCGACCCGGAAGCCGGGTGCTGAACGCCGCCCGGCTGATATTTCGGCGAGGTCACGAGACCAGACCGATTTCCTTCAGCACGGTCGTGACCCGCGCTTCCTCTTCCGTGAGATAGGCGGCAAAGGCGTCGCCGGCCAGATACGTATCCATCCAGCCCTTGGTCTCCAGCGTCTTCTTCCAGCCGTCCGACTTCACCATCTGGTCGACGGCATCGAGCAGGGCCGCCTTGTCGGCATCCGCCAATTCGCCGGCACCGAAGACCGCGCGCCAGTTGGCGAGTTCCACATCGAGGCCGGATTCCTTCAGGGTCGGCGCGTCTAGGCCGGCCAGGCGCTCGCCCGACGAGATGGCGAGCGCGCGGAGCTCGCCGGCCTTGATCTGCGCTTCGAATTCACCGAGGCCGCTGACGCCGCAAGTGACATGGCCACCGACGATCGCCGCCAGCGCTTCACCGCCGCCGGAGAAGGCCACATAGTTGAGCTTGGTGACATCCGCGCCCGCCGCCGTGGCGATGAGGCCGGCCAGGATATGGTCGGTGCCGCCCGCCGATCCGCCGCCCCAGGAGACGGAGCCGGCATCGGCCTTCAATTTGGCGGCAAGATCGCCCATCGATTTCAGTTCCGAAGCGGCCGGCACGACAATGACTTCATATTCGCCGGTAAGGCGCGCCAACGGGGTCACATCCTTCAGGGTGATCGGCGATTTGTTGGTGAGGATGGCGCCCAGCATGACGAGGCCGCCCACCAGCACGGCGCTGGCATCGCCCTTCCTGTTGGCGAACTGCGCCAGGCCCACGGTGCCGCCGGCGCCGGCGACGTTTTCAACCTGGACCGCGCTGACGATGCCGGCCCCCTGCAGCACTTCCTGCATGGAGCGCGCGGTCTGGTCCCAGCCGCCGCCGGGCTTGGCCGGGGCAACGACGGTAAGCGATTCGAGCGCCGCGAAGGCGTCGCGCGGCGGCAGCATGCCGCCAGCGGCGGTAATGACGGCAAGAGCGGCACCGGTCTTCAGAACCTGGCGGCGCGAAAGCTTTTTCATGGATTTCCTCCCGTTTGCAGATGACGACGGAAACGGCTCTCCCCAACCGCCTTTACGTTAGCTTTACGGCACGAACGCGAATCCCCCTCGCATTCGGTGCTGGCGGAAAGCTGACAGGCGATGGCGGCAGGGTCAATGCTTGCCTGCGCCGTTTTGTCGCCAGCGCGTCGGAAAACCCTGCGTCAATAGGAGGTTGTTCTTTTAGGAGGCCGCGATGTAGGTGACAGTCCCGCCAGGGTCGATCCGGGCATGAACGCTGCCGGCCACCAGCCCGGTGAGGAAGAGAAGAGCCAGGCCCAGCCGGGCCAGATTGCGCAGTGTCATAGTGTAAATACTCCGGAAGATATCTACACAATGAATAGTCACGCTTGCGCGACAATTCAACAAGAATATCTGCGTAATTTCATGACTATATCTTTATAAGGTGTGAATTAAGCTGCATGTTCTCTTATTGTTCTTGACAAAGCCGTAGGAATTTGATACTAATTAGTTGTGCACACATTACCTCCGGTGCCCATCCGGAATCGCTCGGTTGTCCACGGCGCAAGCCTCGTTTCGGGGCGCAGGCCGCCATATCGCTCCCCTTGGCGGGAGCAGCCTGGGCCGGTGGCGAAC
>NZ_JAYRUV010000013.1:0-152362 GCF_041918875.1 Dongia sp. | reverse complement strand
TATCGAGATCCGAGGTGTCGAGGTGGACGGCGTCATCGGCCGGCTTCATCGGGGCATCGGCGCGCGCTGCATCGCGGGCGTCGCGGGCCCTGATATCCTCTAAAACCCGGGCGTATATAGCTTCTTCGCCCCGGGCTTGCAACTCCCTGAGGCGCCGCCCGGCGCGCGCTTCCGCGCTGGCGGTGACATAGATCTTAACCTCCGCCTCCGGACAGATCACGGTGCCGATATCCCGTCCATCCAGAACGGAACCGGAACGCGGACTGCCATCCGCAGCCGGTTGTGGGTCGGCGGCGAATCGACGCTGCCAATCGAAGAGGGCCGCCCGGACGCCGGGGATCGCCGCCACCTTGGAGGAGGCGTCGCCAGCCTGGGCCGAGCGCAATTCCGGGTCGGCGAGCAGTTCGAGCGGCAGGGTCCGTGCCGCCGCCGTGGCGGCAACCGGGTCGTTGGGATCCTTGCCCTGGCGCAGGACGGCCAGTCCCACGGCACGGTAGAGCGACCCGGTATCGAGATAGGCGAGGCTGAAATGGGCGGCGAGACGCCTGGCAAGCGTGCCCTTTCCAGCCGCCGCCGGACCGTCGAGGGCGATGACGAAAGGCTTCATCGGTTGCCCCCCCTCACCCCGCCCCTCTCCCGCGAGGGGAGAGGGAGTTTCCACCGAGCTGCGGTCAAAGCCCCTCTCCCCTCGCGGGAGAGGGGTTGGAGTGAGGGGGTCGTCGCCATCAGACTCATCCCTTCACCTCGTGAATCGTACCGCCCATGCCATTCATCAATTCGACGAAGCCCGGGAAAGAAGTGTCGATGGGCAATCCGTCGTCGATGCTGACCGGCATTTCGGCGGCGAGGCCGAGAATCAGGAACGACATCGCCGGGCGGTGATCGAGATTGACGGCGATGTGGGCGCCGCCCCTTGGCCGTTTGCCCTTGCCTTTGACGGCAAGCCAATCGGCGCCTTCCTCGACCGCGACGCCGCAGGCGGCAAGGCCGCGCGCCATCGCCCCCAGGCGGTCGCTTTCCTTGACGCGCAATTCGCCGAGCCCCAGCATCTTCGTCTCGCCTTCGGCGAACGAGGCCGCGACGGAGAGGATCGGATATTCGTCGATCATGGATGGCGCGCGTTCGGCGGGAACGGTGACGCCCTTCAGTTGCGAATGCTTCACGCGGAGATCGCCGACCTTCTCGCCGGCCTCGATACGCGCGTTCAGCACCTCGATCGATGCGCCCATCTCCAGCAGCGTGTCGATGAGGCCGATGCGGTGCGGATTGAGGCCGACATTCTCGATCAGAATCTCCGACCCCGGCAGGATGAGCGCCGCCACGATGGGAAAAGCGGCCGAGCTGGGATCGCCGGGCACGACGATCCTGCGACCCTTGAGCTCCATTTGGCCGACAATGGAAGAGGCCCGTCCTTCGGGCGTTTCCTCCACTTTCACCTCGACACCGAAGCCGCGCAGCATCAGCTCGGTATGATCGCGCGTCGCTTCCGGTTCGATCACCGTGGTGATGCCGGGCGTGTTGAGGCCGGCCAGCAGGATCGCCGACTTCACCTGCGCGCTCGCCACCGGCAGCGTGTAGGTAATCGGTATCGGCGATGATGTGCCGATGACGGCCAGGGGCGGGCGGCCCTTGGTTCGGGTGACGAAGCGCGCACCCATCTGCGAGAGCGGCTCGGTCACGCGCGCCATCGGACGCGAGCGCAAGGATGCGTCGCCCGTGAAGAACGTCGTCATCGGATAGGGTGCCACGAGGCCCATGAGCAGGCGCGTACCCGTACCGGCATTGCCGAGGTCCAGGACATCGGCCGCTTCGGCCAAGCCGCCATTCCCGCGGCCGCGCGCGCGCCAGACGCCATCGGCACCCTTTTCCGTTTCGCCGCCGAGCAGGCGCATGGCGGCCGCGGTGCGCAGCACATCCTCGCCTTCCAGCAGGCCATGAATTTCCGTCTCGCCCAGCGCCAGCGCACCCAGCATCAGCGCCCGGTGCGAGACCGATTTGTCGCCCGGAACGCGGAGGGTTCCCCGCAATTGGCCGGCTGTACCCGATGCGAGGGGACGTGGAATCGACTGGTGTTTACTCATGCCAATCCAGTGTGATGAAAATTGCCTGCCCGGCTGGCGGGCGCCGCGCTTCTCTAGCACAGGGCGGGCGGGCAACGGAAATCCCGATTTCAAGCGCTCCGGAACCGCCCCCGACGGGGTTCTCGGGGGCCCGATTTGAGGGCGTTGACAGGCCGACGGGGCTATGGCAATTGGCACCCCCGACCGAGAACACGACCGGAGAGATCACGTGACCAAGCCGGAATGGGGCACCAAGCGCATCTGCGGCAGCTGCGGCGCGCATTTCTACGACATGCGCAAGGCGACGATCGTCTGCCCGAAATGCAAGACCGTCTACGACCCCGACGCCGTGATGAAGAGCCGCCGCCGCGTCGCCGAGAAGATGACGCCGGTGAAATCCGCCGTGGAGCCGGGCGTCGACGATGTCGTCGCCGACGTCGAGACGGATGTGGAGGATGAGGATATCGGTGACGAGGAAGATGCCGTCCTGGAGGACGCCTCGGAACTGGGCGAGGATGACGAGGATATCTCGGACGCCATCGAGAAGGGCGAAGACGAGGGCTGAGGCTGGGTATTCCAGCCTCCGTTATTGAAATTGCTGTCCTTTTTTCTTCTTGAATTCCGGGCGGTGTCCACTTAGGTTCCAGCCCGTTCGATCGCCCCCCAGGGACGGCAGCAAAGCCTTCCGGCGGTCAAGCCCCGAGTTCCGGGCCCATAGCTCAGCTGGGAGAGCGCCACAATGGCATTGTGGAGGTCAGCGGTTCGATCCCGCTTGGGTCCACCAAATGAGAGAACCCCCGCGCCGGGCCATCCGGGCGGGGGTTTTTCTTTGTGGAACGGGCGCGCCGCCCTTGTCGCGTCGGATTACTTCTTCTTTGCGGCGTAGGCGGCGGTAGCGGGGTTGGACGAGGCCGAAGCGAAGGTGCCGCTGGGCGCTGCCTTTGCCTTGTCCTTCTTCGGCTTCTTCTTTTCGCGGTTGCTGCGCATTTGACCTTTAGCCACGGCGTATCTCCTCACTGGAATGGAACGATGGGGAATGGAACGATGGCGCGGGCCCAGGAAGCCATGCCCCGGACATGATCTGGGGCCTGGCAGGCTGAAAGCTGGTCATTCTGAAAAACGAATGCCGGCGCGAGCGCGGCCGGCATGATAGCGGAAAGCCCACGCCAAGTAACCACCGCATATGCGCGGTGGCTTGGCGCGGGAAGAGTCTCGTCCGCGCCGTCAGCCGGCGCGGACGCGATCCAGGAAACGGCTGATCTCGTTGCGCATCACGTCGGCCTGGCGCGACAGATCCGACGCGGCGCCGAGCAGGCCGTCGGCCAGCCGCCCCGATTCGGTGAGCGCGGTGGAAACGCCGGCAATATTCTGCGACACGTCGCGGGTACCGTCGGCCGCCTGCTGGATGCTGCGCGAGATTTCGCGCGTCGCCGCACCCTGCTCCTCGACCGCGGCGGCGATGGTGGCGGCGATCTGGTCGATCTGGCTGATCGTGGTGGTGATGCCCCGAATGGCTTCGACCGCATCGCCGGTAGCGTTCTGGATCGAACTGATCTGGCCGGTGATTTCCTCGGTCGCACGCGCCGTCTGGCTGGCAAGGTTCTTGACCTCGCTCGCCACGACGGCGAAGCCCTTGCCTGCATCGCCAGCGCGCGCCGCTTCGATGGTGGCGTTGAGCGCCAGGAGGTTGGTCTGGTTGGCGATATCGCGGATGAGGTTGGCCACGTCGCCGATGCGCTGGCTGGCCTGCGCCAGCCCGTTGATGGTCTGGTCGGTCTGCTTGGCCTCGGTCACGGCCTGCGAGGCGATGGCCGTCGATTGCGCCACCTGCTGGCTGATTTCGGTGATGGAGGCGCTGAGTTCCTCGGTCGCCGCAGCCACCGACTGCACATTGCTGAAGGCCTGTTCGGACGCCGTGGCCACGATCGAGGCCTGGCCGGTCGTCTGCTCGGTATTGCCGGCCATGGCCTGCGCCGACGCCTGCAATTCGACGGACGCGCCCGAGACCTGGTTGACGACGCCCTGCACCGAGCTTTCGAAATTGTCGGCCAGGGACAGCATCGACTGGCGTTTCTCCTCGCGCGCCCGTTCTTCCTGGGCCGCGCGTTCGAGCGCCAGCTTTTCCATGGCAAGCGCGTTTTCCTTGAACACCGACAATGCGCGCGCCAGGGCGCCCATCTCCGCCTTGTTGTCGGCACCCTCGACGGCGATCGTCTTGTCTCCCTCGGCCAGGCGCATCATGGCGCCGGTCGTCCGCGCGAGCGGCTTTGAAATGCTGCGCGCGATGAGGAAGCTGATGAGAACGGTGACGAGGAGGATGGCGGCGACGACACCGCCCTGCACCATCATCTGGCGAAAGAAGATACGGTTGACGTCGTCGATATAGATACCGGAACCGACCAGCCAGTTCCAAGGCGCATAGCCCTTTACATAGGAGATTTTCGGCACCGGCTGATCCGAACCCGGCTGCGGCCACATGTAATCGACGAAGCCGGCGCCGTTGGCCTTCACGACATCGACCATCTCGGCGAAGAAGAGCTTGCCGTTCGGGTCCTTCATATCGGCAAGACTCGGCTTCTCCAGCAGCTTCTTGGCGAAGGGATGCATCACCATCTTGTGCGACATGTCGTTGATCCAGAAATACTCCTTCTCGTCATAGCGGAGCTTTTCCAGGACGATGATGGCCTGCGCCTTGGCTTCCTCTTCGGAGAGGGCGCCGGATTTGGCGAGGTCGCCATAATGGGCGATGATGCCGTGCGCCACCTCGACCACGTGCTGAGTCTTGATCTTGCGGTCCTCGAGCAGGGTCGACTTCAAATCGATGCCGGAGAGAATGGCGATCGCGATCATGCCGGCGACGGCGACGAGCACGACCAGCGCGAGGCGCGTAGCAATGCGGAAATCCTGAAAACGCATGTGCATTCCTTCGTTCAAGGGATGTCATTTGGCGCGCGTTTGTCCGACCGGGGACCACATGCCGGGACTTCAACCCCGGTCGCGGCGCGCCTTCATGCCGTGCACAATAAGTCGGTTTTTCTAAGGTTTGATTAAGACGGGCCGACACATTCGGGCCGGTTGCTAGGCCTAGTTTCTCGGCAGCGGCTGTCTTAGGCCTTAAATCCTTATGGCGACACGGCCGGAAACCGCGTCAGGCAAGCTCGTCACGCACGAGGCCGCCGTAATCCTCCAGGGCGAGGCAGCGGTCGATGGACGCATCGGGCGCTGGAGCCAGGGGCCAGATGCCGGCGAAGATATGGCGTACCGACCCCGTGCGCGTGGCAATCTCGACCTCGCTGAAGATGGGCCGACGGCTCGCTATGGCAAGCGCGAAGCCCTCCTTGGCCACGGCCTGTCCGGCGGCGGCGCTCCAGGGAATCTCTCCCAGATAGTGACCGGTGATCTCGCCGCGGAATTCGACGATCTGCGTGCCGGCCAGCCGATAGCGCACACGCAGCGGATCATGTTCGATGCCCGCCACGATGAGGTTCGGCAGCAGCCGCGAAATCTCGCTGGGGTCGATATCGGACCAGCGCGGCAAGGGGCGGTTGCGGCATTTGCCCAGCCAATAGGCGTGCAGCTCGCGCACCATGGGCGAAGCGATCCGTGCGACGTCGGTCTCGCGCCGCAGGATCCGGTGCTGGGTCTGGCCCCTCATACGGCGCTCAGCGAACCAGGGCAGCTTCGATCACGGAACAAGAAGCAAGGCGGCGTCACGGAATCCCTTATACTCGGCAATCTGTTGCGGAATGCCACCGCGATACATCTTGGCACGCTTGTCGGCACCATGCTTGAGCAGCACCTTGATCGCGTCGATGGCGCCGGCCTCGGCTGCATGGTGGAGCGGCGTGAAACGCGTGCGGTTCTGGGATTCGATGTTGGCGCCGGCCGCGAGCAGCGCTTCGATGACCTCCGCCCGGTTGTTGAGGGCGGCGTAGTTCAACGCACGGCGGCCGTTATTGTTCTCCGAGAAATCGATTCCTTCGATATCGGCGCCGGCGGCAAGGGCTGCTTTGACACCCGCCACATCGCCGCTTTGTGATGCCTTCCACAGATCCTTGGTGGCCTGGCTTGCCGGCTGGTCGGGGATTTCCAGCCGCCCCAGTCCGCTATTCGCCCCGGTGCCACCGCCTGGCCCGCCACAGGCCGTCAGCAGCGGCGCGGCACAGCACAGGACGGCGGCGCCTGCCAGATATCGCAACACATACCGGCGCGATGCTTGCACGTTCATGGAACCCCCTGGAATTCTATCGCCGAATTTCTAGCAACTTGAATAGTTTAGCGCGCAACGCGGCGGACGCAAAGGGTTGCGTCACGCCTCTGACTTGAATTCTTAACCTAGGTTACTATTTGATTCTTCAAGGTGCCCGCAGAAATCGGAACGAGGTTCTGGCGAATCTTGTTCTTCCGATGATGGGACCGAAGGCCGGTTCGCCGCAGAGCGGGAACCGGGCAGTGGAAAAAGCGCCGCTCGCTCGAAAGGAGGAGCCATGTCTCGCCTGTCACTCTTCAACAGCCCGCTGCTGCTGGGCTTCGACCAGTTCGAGCGCACGCTCGACCGGGTCGCCAAGGCAGGTGCCGAAGGCTATCCGCCCTACAATATCGAGCAAGTGAGCGACAACCGCCTGCGCATCACGCTGGCCGTGGCCGGATTTTCCCTCGACGATCTCGACATCCAGCTCGAAGACAACCAGCTGACCGTGCGCGGCCGGCAGAAGGACGATCCCGCACGCGTCTATCTCTATCGCGGCATCGCGGCGCGCCAGTTCCAGCGCAGCTTCGTGCTGGCGGAAGGCATCGAGGTCGCCGGTGCGGCGCTCGACAACGGCCTGCTTTCGATCGATCTCGACCGACCCAAGGTTGAAACGCAAGTCCGGACGGTTCCGATCCGCAAGGCTGGCGGTGCAGGGCACGAAGGCCGCGTTGCCATCGACGGCAATGACGCGGCGCTGAAGGAGTAACCGATATGGCAAAGAGCACGATGAAGAGCGAAACCACCGCGAGTCTGCCGGCCGTGTCGCGGCAGCAATTGCTGGCGCTGGGTCTCAACGATGTCGCCTATGTGCGCGATGTCGAAGTGGACGGTGCCACCGCGTTCGGCATCTTCGCCGCCAATGGCCAGCAGCTGGCGATCCTGCCCGACCGCGACGCCGCGATCGCCGCCGCCTGGGAAAACGGACTGGCGCCGGTTACCATTCACTGACCGCCGGCAACCCGGCGGAGCCAAAGGAAAACGCCCCGCTCAAAGCGGGGCGTTTTTGCTTGAGGGCCCCGCGATCCGCCTAGGCCGCGTGCGAATGCGCCCCGTCGGTCAGGAGCGCGTAGATCGCGTCCGCCTCGTTGGTGCCGCGCAGCTTCTCGCAGATGGTGCGGTCGCGCAACAGCCGCGAAACCCGCGCCAGCGCCTTCAGATGGTCGGCGCCGGCGCCTTCGGGCGCCAGCAGCAGAAAGATGAGATCGACCGGCTGCTCGTCGATGGCATCGAAGTCGATCGGCGTTTCAAGCCGGCCGAACAGGCCGAACATCTTCTTGGCATCCGGCAGCTTGCCATGCGGAATGGCGATGCCGTTGCCGACACCCGTGGTGCCCAGACGCTCGCGCTCCAGCAGCACGTCGAATATGGCGCGCTCGTGCAGGCCCGAAAGCTCGGCCGCGCGCCGCGCCATATCCTGCAGGGCCTGCTTTTTATTGCCGGCCTTCAGCTTCGCCAGGACATGTGCTGGGCTTGCGAGGAGATCTTCGATTTCCATTTGTCTTGCCTCGTGAGGCGCCATCGGTCGGCACGCGGCCGATGGCACCGAAAGATGCGCCTATTGGCGCACGGCCGTTTCGAGACCGGGATCGACCCAGCCGATATTGCCGTCATTGCGTCGATAGACCATGTTCAACCCGCCATGGGCGCGGTTGAGAAACATCATGGCCTGCTGGTTGGCGAGGTCGAGGCGCATGACCGCCTCGCCCACGGTAAGGGTCGGGATGTTGGTCTGCATTTCGGCGACCACGACCGGATGGTGCGCATCGCCCGAACCGTTGACATGCTCCGGCTCCTCGGCTTCCTCGGGCTCCTGCGCCAGAACGTAATATTGGGAACGGCGGTCTTCCGTCGCGGCGCGATGATGGTCGCGCAGGCGGCGCTTGTAGCGGCGCAGGCGCTTGGCGAGCGTCTCGGCGGCCATGTCGTAGGCGACATTCGCCGTCTCGGCGGCACCCTCCGACTGCAGCAGAATGCCGCGTCCGACATGGACGGAAATCTGCGCGGCGAAAAGATGCGCTTCGCGCGACATCGTGACGGTGGCTTCGATCGGATTCGAGAAATACTTCCCGAAGATATGATCGAGGCTGTCCGCGGCGCGCGTCTTCAACGCATCGCCGATTTCGATGTTCTTACCTTTGACGGTCAGGTTCATGGGCGTGTTCCTGCAAACATGGTGCGACGGAGCGGGGCTTGTCCACATGGACCTGCCCCAATAGACCGTCGAACTCATCGACACTTCGGCCGGTCATCCCGGCGAGCGTCACAAGACGGATCGCCATGCCGACCAACGAAGATCCACAAACCCGGGACCCTCCAGAAGCGTCACGCCGCCGGTCTCCATGGAGGGCCGGCGGCGCGGCCGGGACCATAGCGACCTTCTTGGCGATGTCAACGGTTCGCGGGGCGGGGCGGGGACCGAATTCAAGGCCTCATCCTACCGGCGTTAACACCTCCTTATACTCTGGTGGGCGTTAAGGAATCGCTGCGGCCGGGCGACCGCTACTCCCCACGGGAAATGATGTGGCCCCGATCAGGCCGAACGCAAGGCTTTCTCGCGGCGCCGCTGCACCGAAGATGAAATTCTGAGAGATTCCCGGTACTTAGCGACCGTACGGCGGGCAATATCCACACCCTGTCCCTGCAGGATGGCAACCAGCCGGTCGTCGGACAGGATGTCGCCGGCACTTTCCGCGTCGATCAGTTCCTTGATGCGCTGGCGCACCGCCTCGGCCGAATGGGCTGCCTGGCCGGCGGCGCCCTGGATGGCTGCCGTGAAGAAATACCGGAGCTCGAATACACCGCGCTGTGTCGCCATGAATTTGTTCGTGGTGACGCGGCTGACCGTGCTTTCGTGCATGCCGATCGCATCGGCGATGTCGCGCCGGATGAGCGGCTTGAGATGCTGCACGCCGTGCAGGAAGAACGCCTCCTGCTGGCGCACGATTTCACTGGCGACCTTGAGAATGGTGGTGGCGCGCTGATGCAGCGTCTTCACCAGCCAGTTGGCGGTGGCCAGACGCTCGTTGAGATAATCCTTCTCCGCCTTGTTCTGCGTCTTGGGCAGGATGCGCGCATGATATTGCTGGTTGACCAGCAGGCGCGGCAATTGTTCGGCGTTGAGTTCGACCGACCAGGATCCGTCCTGCCGGCGCCAGACCATGATGTCTGGCACCACGGCCTGCACATCGGCCTGTTCGAAACTGGCACCGGGCTTCGGGTTGAGCGCGCGGATCTCGGCCACCATGTCGGCCAGATCCTCGGCATCGACGCCGCAGATCTTCATCAGCTGATGGCGGTCGTGCCTGGCAAGCAGTTCGAGATTGTCGAGCAGCGCCTGCATCGCGGGATCCAGCCGATCCCGCTCCTTCAATTGCAGCGCCAGGCATTCGGCAAGGTTGCGCGCAAAGACGCCGCAAGGGTCGAATTGCTGCAGCCGGACCAGGACGGATTGGACCTGCGCCGGCGGACAGCCCAGCCGTTCGGCCAGTGACAGGAGATCGCCCGTGAGATAGCCGGCTTCGTCCAGCATGTCGATCAGCTGCAGGCCGATCATGCGTTCGGTCGGATCCTGTATATCGAGATAGAGCTGACGCTCGAGATGCTCGCGCAATGTCTCCGGCTTGGTCAGCGTCTGTTCGAGGCCGAGTTCGGAATCGGAGAAATCCGTCCGCCCCCCGCCGCCGCCGCCGCTGGACCAATTGTCGGCAAAGCCGGTATCGGGTGCGTTGGCGCCCTCGCCTCGTTCGACGGCGCGGTCTTCGGCCGTGTTGTAGAGATTGTCGTAGTCGGTATCGAGCGGCGATTGCCGCTCCCCGCCCATTGTCTCGCTCTGGACATATTCGCTGCTGTCCATGACCCGGTCCGGACCGGCGGTCTCGGCCGGTTCGCTGGTCATCGCCTCCTGGGTGGCAAGGCGCCCGCCTTCCTCGCCAGCTGCCGCGCGCTCGTCCTCGCCGCGTTCGAGCAGCGGGTTCTGTTCCAGCTCCTGCTCGACATAGGCCGCCAGTTCCTGGTTGGAAAGCTCAAGCAGCTTGATCGCCTGCTGGAGCTGCGGCGTCATCACCAGGCTCTGAGCCTGGCGCAAATCCATGCGCTGCGTTATCGCCATAGCTTAACCGTACTACAGCGAGAATCTTTCTCCAAGGTAAACGCGGCGGACATCCTCGTCGGAGACGATATCGGCGGGGCTGCCTTCGCGCAGAACCTCACCTTCGTGCAGGATATAGGCCCGGTCGACGATTTCCAGCGTGTCGCGGACATTGTGGTCCGTGATCAGCACGCCGATGCCCCGATCCTTGAGATGCGAGATTATGTCGCGGATATCGTTGACGGCAATTGGATCGATGCCGGCCAGAGGCTCGTCGAGCAGGATATAGCTGGGCTTGGTCGCCAGCGCCCGGGCGATCTCCACGCGCCGCCTCTCGCCCCCCGACAGGGCCATGGCCGGCACTTTCCGCAGATGCGCGATCGAAAAGTCGGCCAGCAGCTGATCGAGCCTGCCCGCGCGCGACACGGCATCGCTGTCGACCACTTCCAGCACGGCCATGATATTGTCCTCGACCGACATGCCGCGGAAGATCGAGGCTTCCTGCGGCAGGTAGCCGATGCCGCCGCGGGCGCGTTCGAACATCGGCTGGTCGGTCACTTCGCTGCCATCCAGGAAAATGGCGCCGGCATCGGCCTTGACCAGGCCGGTGATGATGTAGAAACAGGTCGTCTTGCCGGCGCCGTTAGGCCCCAGCAATCCGACCGCCTCGCCGCGCTGGACGCCGACCGAGACATCGCGCAGCACTGGCTTCTTCTTGTATTTCTTGCCCAGGTGATAGGCGCACAGGCCCTCGACCACCGTCGGATCGATGGCGGTGCCGTTGACCGTAAAGGAACGATGGCCGTTCACATTGCCGTCGGGCGCGGCAGCGGGCTGCGCCGTTTCCGCGCCCAGCTCTTCGTCCCGTTCCGCATTTTCCGCGCCGTCGTTCATTGTGCCGTGTTGCTGCTGGAAGATTTCGGTTTGATGAAGGTGTGCACGCGCTCGCCGCCGCCCAGAATGCGGCTGATCTTGCGCTTATTGTCGATCTCGGCACGCTGGCCGGTATATTCGTTGCCGCCGTCGATGATGCGCACATTGCCCGTCATCAGGGCGATGTCGGTGTCCGGATTGTAGGCGAAGTGCTTCGAATAGATGGTCTGGCCGTTATTGAGCACCTTCACCTTGCCATCGGCCTGGATCTGGCTGAGCTTGCTGTTGCCTTCCGGATCGTCGGCAAAATAAAGCGTCGCGGTGTCGCCGTTGATGCGCGTGTCCTGGCGCACCACCATGGCATTGCCGATCGCGGTGATGGCATTGCGGTCGGTCCAATATTCGATACGGTCGCGTGCCGTCACGGTGTCGTTGTCGCTGACGATCTTGAGGTTGCTGCCGGTGAGCAGCAGCAGTTTCTGCGTGGCGTCATATTCGCCCGTATCGCCATAACCCACGGAACTGCCCGAGGTGACCTTGACGTTCCCGGTGGCCACGATGCGGTCGAACGAGCCTTCCTCGCCGCTGGTGTAGAAGACCAAGGTGTCGGCCGCGATCGAGGAATTGCCTTGGCGGGCGACGGCATTGCCGCGCGCGGTATAGGTCTTTTCCTTGCTGCGCCATTCGATCCCCTGATCGGCGCCCAGTTCGAAGGGCTGCGTATCGTCGCCGAAATCCATGCCGCCGCCGGTGGGTGCCGCCGGCACGGCTGCCGCGGGATCCTCGACAATATCCTGGGCCAGGGCGGGTTGTGCGAAAGCGAGCGGCAGCAGGAGGGCCACCGCCGGCAGCCAGTTCCCGTTGTGCCGTGCGCGACGCGCTTCGGTCATGGCAAGCCCCCTCATTCGCCGCTTCCCTTTGCCTTGGGCATGATTTTCAACGATGCCCGCCCCTTGAACAGAACGGTGGCGCCGTCATCGAGCATTTCGAAACCCTCCGCCGATACCTGGCGCCGTTCGTCGCTGCCGGTCACCGGCTTGGTGCCCGAGGCCGTGTTGGTCTGCAGGTCCATGGCCGCTTCCTCGGTCGAAAAGACCAGGCCGTTATCGTGATAGACCGTAACGGCACCCTGAAGATCGACTTTGTCGAGTTTGCGGTCGTAGCGGCCCTTTTCGGCGGTGACCGCGATCCAGGTCTGTTCGGAAAGTTCGATTTCGGCCTGCGGCTCTTCGAGGTCGATGAGATCCTTATTGTCCTTGGCCTCGGTCGCGGACAGGGCCGTCACCGAGAAAGGCCGCTCGGATTTGCTGGTGCCTTCAAAAGCGATACCGCTCACCTTCATGCCGACATCGAGCTTGGGCGCGTCTTCCACCTTTTCGATCACGACCCGGCTGGTGGTCTGGTTCTCGTAAGAGCGGTACGAAAGATAGCCGACGATGGCGACGGCGAGAATGGGCAGGCCGATCTTGACCCACAGCAGGCGGCTGCGCTTGCGGTTGAAGATGGCGCGCGGATCGGACAGAGCGGGTCCAACCAGATCCTTGGGTGCCCTCAGCTTGTCCATGAAATCGCGCATCGCCATCCGTGCCGGCCCTCAAGCCACGCCGGCGCGCAGGCAATCGTGCAACCGGACGATGCCGACCGGCTTCACGCCATCGACCACGAACAAGGTCGTGATGGAGCGTTCGTTCATGATCAGCACGGCCTCGGCCGCCAGCGCCTGCGCGGTGATGGTGAGCGGATGGCCCGTCATCACGGCGGCCACATCCTGCGTCAGCAGGGCATCGCCCATATGCCGGCGCAGATCGCCGTCGGTAATGATGCCGACCAGATCGCCCTGCGCGTCGACGGCGCCGACGCAGCCGAAAGTCTTGCTGGTCATTTCGATGAGCGCCTGGCCCATCGGCGCGCTCTGGGCGATGAGCGGCACTTCCTTGCCGGCATGCATCAGGTCGGCCACGCGCAGCAGCTTCTGACCCAGCTTGCCCCCGGGATGAAGCTGGTGAAAATCCTCGGCCGAAAAACCCTTGCGCTCCAGCAGTCCCAGCGCCAGCGCATCGCCCAAGGCCAGCATCATCGTGGTCGACGAAGTGGGGGCGAGACCCAGGGCGCCGGCTTCACCCGTGGGCGGCAGCGCCAGGGTCGCGTCGGCGGCATTGCCCAGCGTCGAATTCCGGCGGCTGGTGATGGCGATCAAGGGAATGCGCCAGCGGCGCGAATAGGTGATGAGGTCGGCCAGTTCCACCGTCTCGCCGGAATTCGAGAGGGCCAGCACGGCATCGGCCGAGGTGACCATGCCCATGTCGCCATGGCTCGCTTCCGCCGGATGGACGAATTGCGCGGGCGTGCCGGTCGAGGCCATGGTCGCGGCGATCTTGCGCGCCACATGGCCGGACTTGCCCATGCCGGTGACGATGACGCGGCCGGTGACGCCGTGCAGGATGTCGAGCGCGCGGCCGACCAGGGCACGGCCTTCGCCGGCCTCGAACGTGGCCAGCAATTCGCGCAGGGCCTCGCTCTCCTGGCGCAGCACCGTGAGCGCCGCGACCAATCCCCCCGCAGCATGATCTGGCCGCGGCGCTTGGATGGAGGTCCGGGCGGCCGCTTCTTCCCCGGCCTTCGTGGCGCTCGCTTGGCTCATTCTGGGCACCGAAGCCATTCTCAAATGGTCAGAATTTTACTGTCAGGTCATCAAACTAGCGCCAAATGTGGGGCGAATCCACCGAGAGCGCACAGGTTGCCCTAACTAGGGGTGCCGTCCCACCCTGTCAAGGAAAAGCCCTCAATCGACACAAGGGGTTAGAGGCGACACGAGGGGTTAGAGGCCCAAATCCGTATCCCAAGTCCTTATCCCAGCTTATCAGTGCGCGAAGATGTCCGGCTCCTCATAGCCGAGCAGGTCGAGCTTGGCCCGGGTGGGGAGAAAGTCATAGCAGGCGCGGGCCATCTCAAGCCGGCTCTCGCGAGCGAGGAGATCGTCGAACTTCTCCTTGAGACGGTGAAGGTGCAGCACGTCGGAGGCGGCATATTTCAGCTGTTCCTCGGTGAGCTGCGGGGCGCCCCAATCGGAACTTTGCTGCTGTTTGGATATCTCGACGCCCAGCAATTCCTTGCACAGATCCTTGAGGCCGTGCCGGTCGGTGAAGGTGCGGGTGAGCTTGGCGGCGATCTTGGTGCAATAGACCGGCTTGCAGTCGATGCCGAGATAGTGCCACAGGGTGGCAAGGTCGAAGCGGGCGAAGTGAAAGATCTTGAGCACCGCCGGGTCTTCCAGCAGCGCCTGGAGGCGCGGGGCGCGGTGCGGCTTTTCCGGCCGGCAAAGCGGGATCTGGACCAGGTGGCAGATGCCGTTGCCCGAGGAGAGCTGCACCAGGCAGAGCCGGTCGCGGTGGGGATTGAGACCCATGGTCTCGGTATCGATGGCGACGGAGGCGCCGAAATCGAGCCCTTCCGGCAGGTCGCCTTGATGGAGATGAATGGTCACGAGGTGCCTCCCTTAGCCAGCCGAGGCTTCGGCGCCTCCGGCTGCTCATGCCGGGGCTATGGCTCCGATAAGGGAGGATGAGCCCCCAACATGAAGCTGGAGTTTGGTGCCCAGGAGAAGACTCGAACTTCCACGGGTTGCCCCACAGGTACCTGAAACCTGCGCGTCTACCAATTCCGCCACCTGGGCAGGGGGCCGAAAGCCCGCGCATTCTCGTCAGGGGCACTCGAATGTCAACCCCGATCTGACCCCTTGGGCGGACTTTTTCGCAATAGAGTCAAAGGGGCCGGATATACGCGATTTCATTGCCAAATTGCCGTCCCTGTCCCTATTTTAGGGGTATTGCCGAACGGACTACGGATGGATCCGGGCCTGTTCGGCGTCCGGCTTGGCAGTAAATGGGGATGATCAGATGGCGCGTGGTCTGGTGACCGTGTTCGGCGGTTCGGGCTTCATCGGCCGCTACGTGGTGCAGCGCCTGGCGCGCGCCGGCTGGCAGGTCAGGGTTGCGGTGAGGCGCCCGAACGAGGCCTTGTTCCTGAAGACCGCCGGCGATGTCGGCCAGGTGACCCCTGTCGCCGCCAATATCCGCGACGACCGCTCGGTGGCGGCAGCCGTCGCCGGCGCCGATGCCGTGATCAATCTGGTCGGCATTCTCTATGCGTCCGGCAAGCAGAGCTTCGATGCCGTCCAGGCCAAGGGTGCCGCGCGCATCGCCGCTGCCGCCAAGGCGGCGGGCGCCACGCGCTTCGTGCAGATTTCCGCCATCGGCGCCGATCCGGCGTCCGATTCGGCCTATGCCCGGTCGAAAGCCGAAGGCGAGCAGGCGGTGAAGCTGGCTTTCGCCAACGCCACCATCCTGCGCCCTTCGATCGTGTTCGGGCCGGAGGACGATTTCTTCAACCGCTTCGCCCGCATGGCGATGATGTCGCCGGCTTTGCCGCTGATCGGCGGCGGCCATACCAAATTCCAGCCGGTCTATGTGGCCGATGTGGCGGCAGCGGTGGAACGTGTGCTCGAAGATGCAGGCACGACGGGCAGGACCTATGAACTGGGCGGCCCGCGCAGCTACACCTTCCGCGCGCTTATGGAAATGATGCTGAAGGAGATCGGCCGCTGCCGCCTCCTCGTGCCGCTGCCCTTCGCATTGGCGACGTTGAAAGCCAGCTTCCTGCAATTGCTGCCGATCAAGCTGCTGACCGTCGATCAGGTGCGCTTGCTCAAGCGCGATAATGTCGTCGCGGCGAATGCGCTGGGCTTCAAGGATCTTGGCATCGCGCCGACCACGCTGGAGGCGGTGTTGCCTTCCTATCTCGATCAATACCGCCCGCTCGGCTATTATAACAAAGCCTGACGCGGGATAGAGGGAGGCGCACATGCGGTTTCTGGTGTTTCAGCACATCGCCTGCGAGCATCCCGGCATCTTCCGCGATTTCCTCAATGCCGACGGCATTGCCTATGACGCGGTCGAGCTGGATGAGGGCGAGGCCATTCCTTCGCTGGACCGCTACGACGCGCTCTGGGTCATGGGCGGGCCGATGGATGTGTGGGAGGAAGACCGCCATCCCTGGCTGGCCGCCGAGAAGAAGGCGATCCGCGAGGCAGTGCTGGAACGCGGCATGCCCTATATGGGCCTGTGCCTGGGCCATCAATTGCTGGGTGCGGCACTGGGCGGCAAGGTCGGCAAGATGAAGGCGCCGGAGGTCGGCATTTGCGATGTCGATCTCACCGCGGAAGGCCGCGCCGATCCGATCTTCGCCGGCATGGCACCGCGGCAGAAGGTGCTGCAATGGCATGGTGCCGCCGTGCAGACGGCACCGGAAGGCGCCGTCATCCTCGCCAGCTCGCCGCTCTGCCCGAACCAGGCGATGCGCATCGGGCGCCATGCCTATGGCCTGCAATATCATGTCGAACTCACCAGCCGCACCGTGCCGGAATGGGGCGAAGTGCCGGCCTATGCCTGCGCGCTCGACGAGACGCTGGGGGCGGGCGCATTGCCGCGCCTGCGCGACGAAGCGGCCGCGCTGATGCCGGACTTCAACCGCGCCGCCAAGCGGCTCTATGAGAATTTCTTGAGCCTGATTCGCGGCGCGGCGAAAGCGGCCCAGTAGGCCAAATTGAAGTGGTTGAGTGGTGCACAATTCACTCAGTCCACTGGAGGGCGAGTTCGGACTTCAATCGCGGTATTTTTAAAGGTTACTCGCGCCGGATACTTGGGCTCCATGAATCTGCCGAAGAATCTGTCCACTGGAGATAAGTTATTGATTCAATGTACAAATAATAGTTGTAGAGCCTGACAATTATGGACATCCTTGGGTTTCCGCAACCCTGCAAGAGGAGATAGGATATGACCGAAATTCTCTCTGATTCTGATCTTCGGAAGAAGACTCTAGAGCTTAGTGAGCCAATGTTGGTACGGAAACAGCTTTGAATGATTGGCGTTTGGCGGAAGCACCCCTCACCCCGACCCTCTCCCCCACTGCGTGGGGCGAGGGAGAAGTTTGTGGCCAAGCTTCGGCAATAAGCCCCTCGCCCCGCTTGCGGGGTGAGGGGAATGACGCGATTCCATGAAACAGGAAACACTTTGATTTGCGAATCTAAATCGGGCATCGCTGCCGGCTCTTGGGAAACCGGCGGCGACACCCGAGGCAGCCGCCCTGGCACAGGGGACGGCCGGCCGGAATCGGCTGCCGGATACTCAGTCGCCGGAGGAATGCGTCAGGTTCAAAAAGAAACGGTCAAGAACAGGCGCTCTGCCAGCCGCCGCCATAGATCGCCCACAGCAGCACAAGCCCCAGGATGACCCGGTAGACCACGAAAGGCGTGAAACTGGCGCGGCGCAGCCAATACATCATGAAGGCGATGGCGAGAAAGCCGGTGACGGCGGAGAAGCAGGCCATCATCGCCGCACGTTCCAGCTCGGCGATATTGCCCGAACTCACCAGCTGGTAGCCCTTATAGAGGCCGGCCGCGGCGATGGTCGGGATCGAGAGCAGGAAGGAGAAGCGTGCCGCCTCCTTGCGCTCATAGCCCAGGAGGCGCGCCATCGTCATGGTGATGCCGGACCGGCTGGTGCCGGGAATGAAGGCGATGCATTGA
This sequence comes from Dongia sp., assembly GCF_041918875.1. Taxonomy (GTDB): domain Bacteria; phylum Pseudomonadota; class Alphaproteobacteria; order Dongiales; family Dongiaceae; genus Dongia. The sequence continues at coordinate 134,507 of NZ_JAYRUV010000013.1, read as the reverse complement.
AAGATGCCGATGGCCAGGGCCGAACCGGCAGTCATATGCTCGAGCCGGCGCACGGTAAGGCCGACCCGGTCGGCCAGATAAAGCAGGATGCCGAAGCCGATCAGCGTTGCCGCGATGATACGGTCGTCGCGCAAGGCATCGCCGGCCCAGCGGTCGAGGACGAAGCCGATGCCCAGGGCCGGAACCGAGGCCACCAGCAGCAGCCAGGCGAGCCGCGCGCGATTGTCGCGCTTGCCCCGGGCAAGCTTGACGAGGCCGCCGCTCATATTGGCGACATCGCGCCAGAAATAGACGAGCACCGCCACCAGCGTGCCGACATGGGCGGCGACGTCGAGCGTCAGCCCCTGGTCCGCCCAGCAGAACAGCTTCGGCACCAGGATGAGATGGCCCGAGGAGGAAATCGGCAGGAATTCGGTAATGCCCTGCACCACGGCCAGGATCAGGATATCGATATTGGGCACGAAGCAGCCATCCCCACGACAACGACAGGAGAGAATAGCGACTGGAAGGCCGCTACCGTTCCAAGAGACTCAAGTGAATCAGTGCGTTGGCTTATAGCACGCGACTGGAATCCTGCCGATTGGATAATTGGTCTCATTTCGGAACTATATTTCATGTTTCTGTCTCATTTTTTATCAACAGAGATTCAAATTGACCGAGTGAACGAAAAATAAGTCAGTTAAATTGCCCTAAATCATGATTTCATCATTGCTCTGACAAATCAGGCTGCTAATCTGGCACACGCCCGAATGAGGGATGGTTGGGTCGAGGCCAAAGCGAGGAAGCCATGGCGGAAAAGCTGCTGAAGTTCGTGTCCGTGAGCCGGGCCATGCCGGACAAGCGGCCGGCTGCCGAGCGCCGCGCGGATTTCGGCGAGATCTATGCCGGCTTCGCCGCCCGCTTTGCCCAGGTTCAGGCCAGCCGCTGCTCGCAATGCGGCGTGCCCTTCTGCCAGGTGCATTGTCCCTTGAACAACAATATCCCGGACTGGCTGAAACTGACCGCCGAAGGGCGTCTGGAGGAGGCCTATGAGATTTCGGCCGCCACCAACACCTTCCCGGAGATCTGCGGCCGCATCTGCCCGCAGGACCGCCTGTGCGAGGGGAACTGCGTCATCGAGCAGTCCGGCCACGGCACCGTCACCATCGGCGCCATCGAAAAGCACGTGACCGACACCGCCTTCGAGATGGGCTGGGTACAGCCGGTAAAGCCGATACGCGAACTGGGTCAGAGCATCGGCATCATCGGCGCTGGTCCGGCGGGACTTTCGGCCGGCGAGGCTCTGCGCCGCAAAGGCTATCAGGTCACTATCTATGACCGCCATGACCGGGTCGGCGGCCTGCTCATCTACGGTATTCCCAATTTCAAGCTCGACAAGCAGGTCGTGGTGCGGCGCGAGAAGCTGCTGCGCGAAGGCGGCATCAAGTTCGAACTGAATATCGAAATCGGCCGCGATATCTCGCTCGACGATCTCCGCCAGCGCCATGACGCGGTGCTGATCGCCACCGGCGTCTACAAGGCGCGCGACCTTGCCGCCCCCGGTTCGGGTGCGAAGGGCATCGTGCCGGCGCTGCAATATCTCACCGCCGCCAACCGCGACGGGCTCGGCGACAATGTGGCCGAAATCGCCAGCGGCGAACTCAGCGCCAGGGACAAGAATGTGGTGGTCATCGGCGGCGGCGACACGGCGATGGATTGCGTGCGCACGGCGATCCGCCAAGGCGCCAGGTCGGTGAAGTGCCTCTATCGCCGCGACCGCGCCAACATGCCGGGCTCGCAGCGTGAAGTCGCTAATGCCGAAGAGGAGGGCGTCGAATTCATCTGGCAATCCGCCCCGGCCGCTTTCCTCGACGATGAAGCAGGCAAGGTGAAGGCCGTGCGCGCCGAACGCATTCATCTGGGCATGCCGGACGGCACGGGCCGCCAGACGCCGCGCGTCATCGAGGGGTCTGCCTTCGATCTGCCCGCCGATCTGGTGGTCAAGGCGCTGGGATTCGAACCAGAGGATCTGCCGCAGCGCCTCAAGGCGCCGGCGCTCTCCATCACCAAGGCGAACACGGTGCGCGTCAATTGGCGCAACCTCACCACCACCATTCCAGGCGTATTCGCCGCCGGCGATATCGTGCGCGGCGCCTCGCTGGTCGTCTGGGCGATCCGCGACGGCCGCGATGCCGCAGCCGGGATCGACACCTATCTGCAGGAATCATCGCGCAAAGCCGCGGCGGAATAAGGAGCAGCACCCATGTCGCAGGAAATCGAACTGTTCCGCCAGAACGCCGCGCATCTTGCGAAGACCGGCATGTATGACCCGGCCGATGAAGGCGATGCCTGCGGTGTCGGCCTCATCGCCGCGCTTGACGGCAAGCCGCGGCGTGAAGTGGTGCTGATGGGGATCGAGGCGCTGAAATCGGTCTGGCACCGGGGTGCGGTCGATGCCGATGGCAAGACCGGCGACGGTGCCGGCATCCATGTGCAGATTCCGCATGCCTTCTTCGAGGATTTCATCCGCCGCGCGGGCCAGGCATTGCAGCCGGGCAAGTTCGCGGTCGGGCAGATCTTCCTGCCGCGCAACGATCTGGGCAAGCAGGAGAGCTGCCGCGTCATCGTCGAGCAGGAAATCCTCAACGCCGGCTACACCATCTATGGCTGGCGCCAGGTGCCGATCGATATCGGCATCATCGGCGAGAAGGCCAATGCGACGCGGCCCGAGATCGAGCAGATCATGATCGCCAATGCGCGCGGCGTCTCGGAGGAGGAATTCGAAACCGACCTTTACGTCATCCGCCGCCGCATCGAACGCGCGGCCGTGGCGCATCAGGTGCCGGAGCTTTATATCTGCTCCCTCTCCTGCCGTTCCGTCATCTATAAGGGCATGTTCCTCGCCGAGCAGCTCACTTCCTTCTATCCGGATCTCCTCGACGAGCGCTTCGTTTCCAACTTCGCCATCTATCACCAGCGCTATTCGACCAACACTTTCCCGACCTGGTCGCTCGCCCAGCCTTTCCGCGTCATCGCCCATAACGGCGAAATCAACACGCTGAAGGGCAACGTCAATTGGATGAGCGCCCATGAGACGCGGCTCTATTCCAGCGTCTATGGCGACCGCATGGCGGATTTGAAACCCGTCATCCAGTCAGGCGGGTCGGATTCGGCACAACTCGACAATGTGTTCGAGATTCTCACGACGCACGAACGGCCGCTGCCGATGGTGAAAAGCCTGCTCATCCCCGATGTCTGGGACGGGCGCGTGACCATGCCGCAGAACATCAAGGACATGTTCAGCTACTGCAATTCGGTCATGGAACCCTGGGACGGGCCCGCCGCCATTTGCGGCTTTGCCGGGCATTGGGTCGTGGCCGGCCTCGACCGCAACGGCTTGCGGCCCTTGCGCTACGCCGTCACCGAGGACGGCATTCTCGTGGCGGGTTCGGAAACCGGCATGGTGCGCCTCGATGAGACGCGGTTGAAGACCAAAGGTCGCCTGGGGCCGGGCCAGATGCTGGCGCTCGATCTTTCCGAAGGGAAGCTCTACGACAACAATTCGATCCTTGACAGGCTCGCCGCGACCGCCGATTTCTCCGCCTGGGTCAAGAACATCACGGTCATCGACGACCTCATCAAGAAGACGCGCGGGGAACCCGCCATCTTCGAGAAGGATTATCTGCGCCGCCGCCAGGTGGCAGCGGGTCTCACCATGGAAGACATGGAAGTGGTCCTTCAGCCGATGGTCGAGGAAGCAAAGGAAGCCGTTGTTTCGATGGGCGACGACACGCCGCTCGCCGTTCTTTCCGACCGCTATCGCGGCCTTCACCAGTTCTTCCGGCAGAATTTCAGCCAGGTCACCAACCCGCCGATCGACTCGCTTCGCGAGAAGCGGGTGATGAGCCTCAAAACGCGTCTCGGCAATCTCGGCAATGTGCTCGACCAGGATGAAAGCCAGTGCCGGCTGCTGCAGCTCGATTCCCCCGTCCTCACCACCGCCGAGTTCCAGGCGATGCGCGCCTATATGGGCCAGAGTGTCGCCGAGATCGACTGCACCTTCGACGTCACCGGCAATGACAATTCGCTCCGCGAGGCGATCCAGCTCATCCGCCGCCAGGCCGAGGATGCCGTGCGCGGTGGCGCCACGCATCTCATCCTTTCGGACGAACATGTAAGCGCCACGCGCGCCGCCATTCCGACCATTCTGGCGACGGGTGCGGTCCATGTACACCTCCTGCGCCAGCAGCTCAGGACCTTTACCAGCCTCAACATCCGCTCAGGCGAATGCCTCGACGTGCACCATTTCGCCGTCCTCATCGGTGTAGGCGCCACGACGGTCAATGCCTATGTCGCGGAAGCCGCGATCGAAGACCGGCGCCGGCGCGGTCTTTTCGGGGAATTGCCGCTGGAGGATTGCCTCGACAATTACCGCTATGCCGTCGACCAGGGGCTCCTCAAGGTCATGTCGAAGATGGGCATCTCGGTCGTCTCCTCCTATCGTGGCGGCGCCAATTTCGAAGCCCTCGGCCTGTCGCGCACATTGGTCGCCGAATATTTCCCCTCCATGCCGAGCCGTATTTCCGGCATCGGCATGACAGGCATCCAGCACCGCATCGTCGAGCTGCATCGCCGCGCCTGGAGCGAAAACATCGTGACGCTGCCCGTGGGCGGTTTCTACAAGCTCCGCAAGTCGGGGGAGACGCATGCCTGGGCCCCGGAACTCATTCACACGCTGCAATCCGCGGTGACGACCGAATCCTACCAGACCTTCAAGCGTTATTCGGAGGCGGTGGCCAAGCTGCCGCCCGTCGCCATCCGCGATCTCCTGGATTTCGTGCCGGGCACGACGCCGATTTCGACCGACGAGGTCGAAAGCATCACCGAGATCAGGAAGCGCTTCGTCACACCCGGCATGAGCCTGGGTGCCTTGGGTCCGGAAGCCCATGGCACGCTCAACATCGCCATGAACCGGATCGGCGCCAAATCGGATTCCGGCGAGGGCGGCGAGGATCCGCTCCGCTTCAAGCCGCAGGCCAACGGCGATAATGCCAATTCCGCCATCAAGCAGATCGCCTCGGGCCGATTCGGCGTCACGGCGGAATATCTGGTCAACTGCCGCGAGATCGAGATCAAGGTGGCGCAGGGCGCCAAGCCCGGCGAGGGCGGCCAGCTTCCGGCCTTCAAGGTCACGGTCGAAATCGCCAAGCTCCGCCACGCGACCCCCGGCGTCTCATTGATTTCGCCGCCGCCGCATCACGACATCTATTCGATCGAGGATCTGGCGCAGCTCATCTACGATCTCAAACAGATCAATCCGGAAGCCAAGGTCTGCGTGAAGCTGGTCGCTCGTTCGGGCATCGGCACCATCGCCGCCGGTGTCGCCAAGGCCAAGGCGGACGTGATTCTGATTTCGGGTCACGTGGGGGGAACGGGTGCCTCGCCCCATACAAGCATCAAATATGCCGGTATCCCGTGGGAAATGGGTCTCGCTGAAGTGCATCAGGTGCTGACGCTCAACCGCCTCAGGCACCGCGTGAAGCTGCGCACCGATGGCGGCATCAAGAGCGGGCGCGACGTGGTTATCGCCGCCATTCTGGGTGCCGAGGAATTCGGCATCGGCACCGCGTCCCTGGTCGCCATGGGCTGCATCATGGTGCGGCAGTGCCATTCCAACACCTGCCCGGTCGGCGTCTGTACCCAGGATCCGGTGCTGCGGCAGAAATTCACCGGTACGCCGGAGAAGGTCGTCAACCTGTTCAGCTTCATCGCCGAGGAAGTACGCGAGATCCTGGCGCAGCTCGGCGTCAAGACCTTGAACGAGGTCATCGGCCGGACGGAGCTTATCGAGCAGGTAAGCCGCGGTGCCGCCGATCTCGACGATCTCGACTTGAACCCGATCCTCAGCCAGGCCGATCCCGGCAATGAGGCACGCTATTGCACGCTGGAAGGCCGCAACGAGGTGCCCGACACGTTGGACGCGCGCATGGTGACCGATGCCGCGGCCCTGTTCCAGGCCGGCGAGAAGATGCAGCTGCAATACAATATCCGCAATACCTACCGCGCCATCGGCACGCGGCTTTCCTCGCATATCACCAGGCGCTTCGGCATGGCGGGCCTCAAGCCCAATCATCTCACCGTGCGCCTGCGCGGGAGTGCCGGCCAGTCGCTGGGCGCCTTCGCGGTGCAGGGATTGAAGCTGGAAGTCTTTGGCGACGCCAACGATTATGTCGGCAAGGGTTTGTCGGGCGGCACCATCGTGGTGCGTACCCTGCCCTCTTCACCGCTGGAGAGCAACCGCAACACCATCATCGGCAACACGGTGCTTTACGGCGCCACGGCCGGCAAGCTCTTCGCCGCCGGCCAGGCCGGCGAACGCTTTGCCGTCCGCAATTCCGGCGCCGATGTGGTGATCGAGGGCTGCGGCTCCAACGGCTGCGAATACATGACCGGCGGCACCGCGATCATCCTGGGGCCCGTCGGCGACAATTTCGGCGCCGGCATGTCCGGCGGCATGGCCTTTGTCTATGACGAGGATGGCCGCTTTCCCCTGCGCGTCAACGGCGACACCGTCATATCGCAGCGCCTGGAAAGCGCCCATTGGGAAGGGCGCCTCAAGGCTCTCATCGAGGAGCATGCCGCCGAGACGCAGTCGAAATGGGCCGGCAGCATCCTCAACGATTGGGCTGAGGAAAAGAAGAAGTTCTGGCAGATCGTGCCCAAGGAGATGCTGGACAAGCTCAACCAGCCGCTGTCGGACCGATTGCCGGGCGAGCGGCAGGCCAAGCCCGTAGCCAAGAAGGCGAAGTAAGGATGGGCGGCCGCTATGGCGACGTACCCTTGCGGTGCCGCGCCGTGGCGGCCGCGATCGTCGCCGGCAAAGGCGAGGCGGCGCGTATCCTCGCCCTGCGCCGCGCCGGCGAAGTTGCGGGCGGCGCCTGGGGACTGGTCACCGGCAGCATCGAGCCCGGAGAAACCGCCATCGCCGCGATTGCACGCGAGATCGCCGAGGAAACCGGCATCGAAGCGACGGAATTGTTCGCCTCGGGTCTTACGGAGACCTTCTATTTCGGTCCGGATAACGTACTTGAGCTGATGCCCATCTTCGTCATCCTTGTGCCGGCGCCGGTCGCGGTGAGGCTCGATCATGGCAGCGACCAATTTCGCTGGTGCGACCGTGCCGAAGCCGCGGACCTGTTCAGCTTTGCCGGCCAGCGCCGTGCCCTGGCCGATATCTGGCACGATTTCGTCGACCGGGCTCCAGCCCCGTTCAGGAGGCTTCTCTGATGCATCCCGTCTTGCTCGTTCCCGGTCTCGGCAATTCGGGACCGCTGCATTGGCAGCGTTTGTGGCAGGCGGAACTGGGCAACGCCGCCCGCGCCGTCGAGCAGGCCGATTGGGACCGGCCCGATTTCGCCGATTGGGTGGAGCGCCTCGAACACGCGGTCGCGTCGATGCCGCAGGCGCCGGTGCTGGCCGCGCACAGCCTCTCCTGCGCACTCGTGGTGCATTGGGCGGCACGCCATCCCCGCAGCATCGCCGGCGCCCTGCTGGTGGCGCCGGCCGATGTCGATTCGGATGCGCACACGCCGCCCGAAACACGCGCCTTCCGCCCAATGCCAGCGGCACCCCTGGCGTTCCCCAGCATCGTTGTGGCCAGCAGCGACGACCCCTATGTGACGCACGAGCGCGCCGCCGTCATGGCGGAACATTGGGGCAGCCGCTTCGTCAATATCGGCGCCGCCGGCCATATCAACAGCGCCGCCGGTTTCGGCGAATGGCCGCTGGGGCGCCTGCTGCTGGACGAACTGCGCCGTGGCTAACGGAGGCCGAGGATCGCCGCGCGTGGTTTCCGCCGCGCCAGCTTCGACCTCTCGTCGAGCGCCACGGCATGCACGATACGCCAGCGTCCTTGCGCCCGGCGCAAGGTGTAGAGGCAGCCGAAGCTGACCGCATCGCGACCGCGCGTATCGCCGAGCGACCAGATCGCCCGCGCCAGCGCGAAATCGTCCGAGAGCGCGTCGATCCCGAGCGAAACGAGGCTGGCCCCCACCAATCCCTGCTGCCGGTAGCCGGAAAAGACCCGCGCAAACGCCGCGCGCAGTTCGCCGCGCGCCGTGAAGCCGCCATTTCCCTCCTGGGTCGAAAGAAGGCAGGGGAGGTCGTAGAAGCCAGCGACCGCATCGGCATCGAAATCGAGACAGGCGGCGTCATAGGATTTGAACAACAGCTGCAACTCCGCGCGCGCATCCACCGGAACAGCGACCGGCGAGGGTTGCGGCGTGGCGGGCGACCGGTGGCGCATGTCGGTGTGCGGAGCGGCCTGGCTATGCATGGGACTGAACATGGGATTTTGACCTTGGCTGGCGGCAGCGAGCCCGCTCTTCGAGCCGGGCGCACGCATGCCGCGACACTGGAAACAAGCGCCACGGCGAAGAATCGATCGGGACCGGGAAGGATCGGGACGAGACTTGCGGGCGCAGCAGACGGCCCGGCCTGAACGGATCAGGCCGGGTTGCTAATTCGCGCGATAAGGGCGCTGTGGCACCGCAAGGTCATGGCGGGACTTTAACAAAGCAGCGGATTAGGTCAAGTTGGCATCCCAGCCCCTGCCAAGACGGTTCCCATGCTGCCCCGCATTCCCTTCCATTTCGTGCGCCACGGTGAAACCGATTGGAACCGCGCCGGCCGCATGCAGGGCTGGCGCGACATTCCCTTGAATGCCAATGGCGCCGCGCAGGCCGAGGCGCTGCGCGCGGCGATGGGGAATCACGGCTTCCGCAGCATCGCTGCATCGCCTCTCTCCCGTGCCCGGCAGACCGCGGAGATCCTCAACCGCGATCTTGGCCTGGAACTGCATCTCGTCGGCGAACTCCGGGAATTCGATGTCGGCCCCTACGAGGGTACTGAACCGCGGGGCTGGTTCGCCGATTGGCGCGGCGGCGCTCTGCGCGACGGTGTCGAGAGCTTTGCCGATTTCACTCAACGCATCCGGCGCGGCATGCTGGCAGCACTGAACCTGCCAGGCCCGGTCCTGGTCGTGGCCCATGGCGGGGTCGTCTGGGCGCTGGAATCTCTGCTGGGCCTGCCGGTCGGCATGGATATCGCCAACACGACTTTGGTCCGTTTCCGCCCGCAGGCGGCGCAATGGCAGGTCGACATCCTGGCCGGCGTCCTGGAGGGCCAGGCATGATCGATCCAGCACTTCTCGCGGCCTTCGCGCCACTGGGCCGGCTCGATGAAACGGCGGCGCGGAGGATCGCCGAGGCGGCACAGCCGGTCGCGGCACCCGCCGGCACCGTCCTGGCGCGACCCGGCGACGCGCTGCCGCATTTCGTCCTCCTCACAGCAGGCATCGTCAAGGTACGCGGCATCAGCGAAGGCGGGCGCGAAATCGTGCTCTACCGCGTTGCCGCCGGCGAGACCTGCGTGCTTTCCGCCGCCGCCCTGCTGGGCGAGCTTTCCCTGGGCGCCGAACTGGTGGCGGAGACCGATATCGCCGGCTTTGCGCTGCCGCAGGGCCTGTTCCAGGAACTGGTCGCGACCAGTCAGCCCTTCCGCCAGCTGATTTTCTCGACGCTGGCCACCAGGCTGCAGGACATCGTGGCGCTGCTGGAGGATGTCGCCTTCCGCCGCATCGATGCGAGGCTGGCCGACTATCTGCTCGCCCGCAAGGAAGCGATCCTCAGCCTGACGCATCAGGATATCGCCGCCGAACTGGGCACCGCGCGCGAGGTGGTAAGCCGGCAGTTGAAGGAATTCGAGCGGCGCGGCTGGCTGAAGCTCACCCGTGGGCAGATTGCGCTCGGCGACCGGGACGCCTTGTCGCAGGTGGCGGGTGGCGCACCGTGACCTAGTCACAGAAGGGTCGGCGGCAGAGCGCCTAATCTCCGCTCATCGTTGTGAAATCGAGAGGAGAATCATCATGGGAAAGAACATCGGCAACGCCGATCGCGCGCTGCGCGTGATCATCGGCCTGGTCCTCATCGCCCTGGTCTTCGTCGGGCCGCAGACGCAGTGGGGCTGGATCGGCATCGTGCCCTTGGCCACGGCCCTTATCGGCTTCTGCCCGGCCTATCGCCTGATTGGCCTCAATACGTGCGGCCTCAAGAAGTAATCCAACCAGCCGGAGGGTCTGCCGGCTGTCCGGCCCCTTCGGCAACATCCTGCTTGTGACGCGGTATTGGGAACGGCACCATAGCGGCTTCGAGTCGCAGCATCGGTGCCATGAATGGATCCGCAGGCGCCCAAGGTTCTAAAAAAGCTGACCCTCAATGCCGGGGCGCTTCGCCGGCTGGCCGAAGTGCACCGCAATTGGCGGCTGGGCCGGGTCAACGGCCAGCGGCTGATGCTGAGCGAGTGCAATCTTTCCAAGCTCGACCTCAGCCATATGGATTTCACCGACGCCTATATGGTGCGGTGCAACTTCGAACGCTCGACACTGCGCGGGACCTCTTTCCGCGGCGCGATCCTCACCGGCTCGGTCTTCGACGAGGCCGATATGACCGGGGCCAATTTCGAGCGCGCCGACATGCGCGGTGCCGTCTTTCATGGCAGCGACATGACGAGGACGGCTCTTTCCGCCGCCGACCTTCGGCAGGACTTCACCCAGCGCAGCGGGGGCGACGCCAATTGGGACGAAGCGCCCGCCTGTCGATTCCGTGGCGCCAAGCTCGCTCAGACCGTCTTCAAGGACGCCAAGCTGGTGAGCGTCGATTTTTCCGGCGCCTATCTGCTGGAGACGGATTTTTCCGGCGCCGACCTCCGCCGCAGCAATTTCGCCGCCGCCGAATTACTTGCCATCCGCCTGACCCAGGCCGAGGTCGAGAATGCCGATTTCACCCACGCCTCGGTCGACCAGGTGACGCGCGACCAGGTACGCGCGGCGCAATTGCCGGTGGGCTCCGCCCCACGCCTGTCGGATGACGAGGTGAGGGAGCGGCTGGGCCTGCACGCGCGCTGGGTCAACAGCCTCGGCCAGGCCGGAAAGCGCCTGGAGCTCGAAGGGTTCGATCTCTCCGGCCTCGATCTCAGCCGCACCAATCTTGCCGCCGCCCGCCTCGTCGGCTGCCGCCTGACACGCGCCAACCTCAAGCGGGCCTGGCTGCTGGCGACCGACCTGCAGGGCGCCAACCTGTCGGAGGCGGATGTGTCGGAAGCGGATCTGCGCGGCGCCGATCTGCGCGAGGCGCATCAGCGGGGCCTCGCCGCAAGCGGCGCCAAAACCGGCGAAATACCAGGCCTGCCGGTAAAGACCCGCGGCCTGCGGAGCTGACCTTGGCGAGACCGTTCTGACTTCGGGAGAGGTGTCAGCATCTACTGCCGGCAAATGAAAGAGGTCTTCGGGCTTTAGCATTCGCTCTCAAGCCGTCATGCCCGGGCTTGACCCGGGCATCAGTTCGCAACTGAAGGACAGAGCCCAGTCAAACCAGATTCCCGGGTCACGCCCGGGGATGACGTTTGGAGCGGAACAGCTTAGCGCCGCTCGACCATCAGCTTCTTGATCTCGCCGATGGCCTTCGCGGGGTTCAGACCCTTGGGGCAGGTCTTGGTGCAGTTCATGATGGTGTGGCAGCGATAGAGGCGGAACGGGTCTTCGAGCTGATCCAGCCGTTCGCCAGCTGCCTCGTCGCGCGTGTCGGCGATCCAGCGATAGGCCTGCAGCAGGATGGCCGGGCCCAGATACCGGTCGCCGTTCCACCAATAGCTGGGGCAGGAGGTCGAGCAGGAGAAGCAGAGGATGCACTCCCACAGGCCATCGAGCTTGGCGCGTTCCTGCGGCGACTGCAGGCGCTCGCGCGTCTGCGGCGGCGTATCGGATTTCAGCCAGGGCTCGATCGTTTCATATTGCGCGAAGATATGGGTGAGGTCGGGCACCAGATCCTTCACCACCGGCATGTGCGGCAGCGGGTAGATCTTCACCTCGCCCTTCACTTCCGACGTGAACTTGGTGCAGGCCAGCGTGTTGGTGCCGTCGATGTTCATGGCGCACGACCCGCAGACGCCTTCGCGGCAGGAGCGGCGGAAGGTGAGGGTCGAATCCATCTCATTCTTGATCTTGATGATCGCGTCCAGGATCATCGGCCCGCAAGAATCCATATCGACTTCATACGAGTCGACGCGCGGATTGGCGCCGGTATCCGGGTCCCAGCGATAGATCTTGAACAACTTGATGTTCTTCGCCCCCGCCGGTGCCTTCCAGGTCTTGCCGACGGTGGGTTTCGAATTCGCTGGCAGTGTCAGTTCGGCCATGATGACGGTCCTTAGTACACGCGGGCTTTGGGCGGGAAGACCTGAACGTCGTTGCTCAAGGTCGTCATGTGGACGGGACGATAGTCGAGCGTCACCCTGCCGCTCTCGTCGATCCACGAGATGGTGTGCTTCATCCACTTCTCGTCATCGCGGTTGGGGAAATCCTCGCGCGCCTGGGCGCCGCGGCTCTCCTCGCGGTTGGCGGCGGATTCGATCGCGACCAGTGCCTGGTACATGAGGTTGTCGAGTTCCAGGGTCTCGACGAGATCGCTGTTCCAGATGAGCGAGCGGTCCTCGACCTTGACGCGGTGACGCTGGCCGAACACGTCGCGGATCTTGTCGACGCCCTCTTTGAGCGTCTTGCCGGTGCGATAGACCGCGCAATCGTTCTGCATGATCTTCTGCATGTCGAGGCGGAGTTTCGCCGTGGGAATATCGCCCCTGGCATTACGCAGTCGGTCGAGACGCTCGATCGCCTTGTCGCCGGCATTCTTGGGCAGGTTGCGGTGCTTTTCGCCACCCTTCACGATCTCAGTGGCGCGGATCGCGGCGGAGCGGCCGAAGACGACGAGATCGAGCAGCGAGTTGGAGCCCAAGCGGTTGGCGCCGTGGACCGAGACGCAGGCCGCCTCGCCGATCGCCATCAGGCCCGGCACCACGCTGTCCGGATTGCCGTCCTTCTTGGTGACGACTTCGGTGCGGTAATTGGTGGGCACGCCGCCCATATTGTAGTGGCAGGTCGGCAGGACCGGGATCGGTTCGCGGGTCACATCCACGCCGGCGAAGATGCGCGCCGTCTCGGCGATGCCGGGCAGGCGTTCGTGAATGATCTTCGGGTCGAGATGTTCGATGTGGAGATGGATGTGATCCTTCAAGGGACCCACGCCGCGGCCTTCGCGGATTTCCATCGTCATGGCGCGGGAGACGACGTCGCGGCTGGCCAGATCCTTGGCCGAGGGCGCATAGCGTTCCATGAACCGCTCGCCCGCCGAATTGGTCAGATACCCGCCTTCGCCGCGGACACCTTCGGTGATGAGGCAGCCGGCGCCATAGATGCCGGTCGGGTGGAACTGGATGAACTCCATGTCCTGCAGCGGCAGGCCGGCGCGCAGCACCATCGCATTGCCGTCGCCCGTGCAGGTGTGCGCCGACGTGGCCGAGAAGAAGGCGCGGCCGTAACCGCCGGTCGCCAACACGACCAGCTTGGCATGGAAGCGGTGGATCGAGCCGTCGTCGAGGTTCCAGGCGACAACGCCGACGCAGACGCCTTCATCGTCCATGATGAGGTCGAGGGCGAAATATTCGACGAAGAATTCGGCGCGATGCTTCAGCGCCTGCTGATAGAGCGTGTGCAGGATGGCGTGGCCGGTGCGGTCGGCGGCGGCACAGGTGCGCTGCGCGATGCCCTTGCCAAATTCCGTGGTCATGCCGCCGAAGGGGCGCTGATAGATCTTGCCTTCCTCGGTGCGGCTGAAGGGCACGCCGTAATGCTCGAGCTCGATGATCGCCGGCACCGCTTCGCGGCACATATATTCGATGGCGTCCTGGTCGCCCAGCCAATCGGAGCCCTTGACCGTGTCGTACATGTGCCAGCGCCAATCGTCCGGCCCCATATTGCCGAGCGAGGCGGAGATGCCGCCTTGCGCCGCCACGGTGTGGGAACGGGTCGGATAGACCTTGGAAATGCAGGCGGTCTTCAAGCCCTTTTCGGCCATGCCGAAAGTGGCGCGGAGGCCGGCACCGCCGGCGCCGACCACGACCACGTCATAGACATGATCGACGAACGGGTAGGCGGTTCCGTTGATCTTCGGCGCGCTATTTGCTGTATCAGCCATGATGCTTCACTTCTTGAATTTGCAGGCTCAGCCGGTGAAGGCGATGACCAGCAGCGAGACGATCGCCGCGACCACCAGGGCGACACCGCCCATCGGCAGCAGGATCATGAGGATGAGCTTGGTCGGCTGGGCGTGAATGTAATCCTCGACCACGACCTGCAGCCCGAGAACCGCATGATAGACGGTGATGAGGATGGTGAGGCCCAGCGCCCCCAGCGTGAACGGGCTCGACAGCCATTGGCTGACCACTGCGTAATCGGCGCCGGCATTGCAGACGAGCGCCGCCACCAGCCACAGGCTCAAGGGAATGAGCGCCAAGGCCGACATGCGCTGCGCCCACCAATGATGCACGCCTTCGTGGGCGGAGCCGAGGCCGCGCGCCTGGCCGAGCCTGGAACGCAGCGAGTTTTCGGAATGCGCCATCAGAACGCCCCCATCTGGAAATAGCCGGCGAGCCAGGCGGCGACGGTGAGGATCGCGGTGCCGATCAGCACCGCATAGCCGGACTTGGCCGCGGTGGGCAGTTCGAAACCGAAGCCCGCATCCCAGGCAAGATGCCGGATGCCGTTGAGGAGGTGATAGAAGAAGGCGATCGACCAGCCGAACAGCAGAATGCGGCCGACGAAGCTGCCGTTGAAATCCTGCAGCCGGTCGAATTGTTCCGCGCCATTGGCGGCGGCGATCAGCCAGCACAGGAGATAGAGCACCCCGGCCGACAGAGCGATGCCGGAGAAACGGTGCAGGATCGACGTCACAGAAGTGAGCTGCGGCTTATAGACCTGCAGATGAGGACTTAGCGGTCTTGAATGGGGCCCAGCTGGATTCTTTTGGACGCCCGTCGGCAGGCTTTCGGCCATGATATTTCCCGTCCGATACCTTGCACCTGCCCTTGGGAGGATTTGGGCGGCCGGTGCAAGCTGGTTTACCTCAGGAACCCACCCTCTCCCGATCGGGCCCCTTGGGTCGTGGACCTTTTAGATACGGTCCGAAACTTCTGCAGTGCAGCAGAAAGCGTGATCTTGATACTGAATTGTTACCACACCGTCAACGAATGCAAGCTGATAGCGACAAGTTTGTGCTTACCCGCGTCGTTTCATCAAGACGGTGTAATCGAGGTCCAATACGACGCTTTCGGGATATTTTCCTGTCGTATTCGGGCCCGGATAGGTGGCGCAGGGCGCATCCTTGGTGGCAATGGTTCGCAACCGCAGGCCGCCGATATCGCCGCGCCCCGGAATCTCAATCTTCTCCAGCACTTGCGACCAGGCATAGATCGTGTCGCCGGCAAAGCTCGGATTCACATGGCGCCCGCCATTGATGGCGGCGATGCGGAAGGCGTTGGCGAGGCCGTTGAACGAGAGCGCCCGCGCCAGGCTGATGATATGCCCGCCATAGATGAGGCGGCGGCCGAAACGGCCCTGCCCCTCGGTATGCTGGTTGAAATGCACCTTGGCATTGTTCTGATAAAGGCGCGTCGCCATCATATGGTCGGATTCCTCGAGCGTCATGCCGTCGACATGGTCGATGCGCTCGCCTGCCGCGTAATCCTCCCACAGGAAAGGCGAGCCCGCGAGTTCGTCGTCATAGGCCGCGAGGTCCAGTTCCTCCGGCACCTCGAACTCGCCCACATCGAGTGCTGCCGGCAGTTGCGGAATATGCGCTTCCGGCGCCGGCGCCAGGGTGTCGCGCTTACGCACCATCACCCAGCGCACATAATCCAGCACCACTTCGCCGGCCTGGTTGCGCCCGACCGAATGCACATAGACGATGCCGGTTTCGTGATTCGAATTCTCCTTGAGCCCGATCACCTTCGATTGCGCGATGATGGTGTCGCCGGGATAAAGCGGCACGCCGAACTTTCCCACCGCGTAACCGAGATTGGCCACGGCATTGAGCGAGATATCCGCGACCGTGCGCCCGAAGATGAGATGGAAGGCCAGCAGATCGTCAATCGGCGCCCCCGCATAGCCGATGCTCTGCGCAAAACTGTCCGACGAATGAAGCGCAAAGCGAGACCCGGTGAGCCCGATATAAAGTGCCACATCCCCCTCGGTCACCGTACGCGGCACCGCATGGAGAATCTCCTGCCCCAGCCTGAAATCCTCGAAGAAATTGCCTGGGTTGGTCTTGGGTGTGGTCACTTGCCGGGTCCCTGTCCATCGCTTGTGCCTAGTCAGGATAGCAGCATATCGCATAGGCTTTGGCGCGGTGCAAATCGAGACCAAGGTCGCAAGCGGAGGCAACATGTCGCGCAACATCCTCATCACCGGCGCATCGCGCGGCATCGGGCGGGCCGTTGCCATTCAGTGCGGCAAGCGCTGCTGGTCGGTCGGCGTCAATTATGCCGGCAACGAGAAGGCGGCGGCCGAGACCGTGGCGGCGGTGACGGCTGCCGGCGGCAAGGCCATCGCCATCAAGGGCGATGTCGCCAATGAAAGCGATGTCCTCGCCATGTTCGACGCCACGCAAGATGCCTTCGGGCCCATCAATGGCGTCGTCAACAATGCCGGCATTGTGGCACCGGGCCTGAAGCTTGCCGAGATGAGCGCCCTGCGCTTGCAAAGGATGTTCGCGGTCAATGTGACCGGCGCCTATCTGGTGGCGCGGGAGGCCGCGCGGCGCATGGGCACGGATCGCGGTGGAAAAGGTGGCAGCCTCGTCAATCTGTCCTCGGCCGCCGCACGCCTGGGCTCGCCGGGTGAATATGTCGATTATGCCGGCTCCAAGGGTGCCATCGACACCATGACCATCGGACTCTCCAAGGAACTGGCGCCCGTGGGCATCCGCGTCAACGCCATCCGCCCGGGCCTCATCGATACCGAGATTCATGCCAGTGGCGGCGCCCCCGACCGCGCCTTCCGCCTCGCCGTCAACGTGCCCCTGGCCCGCCCCGGCACGGCGGATGAGGTCGCAAATGCCATCCTCTTTCTACTGTCGGACGAATCTTCCTACATCACCGGTGCGCTCCTGGATGTCAGCGGCGGGCGCTGATCCCAGGCCCTGGGCCGAACTGTACCGAGACATGATCGGCGTTGCGGAGCCCCGGACGATTGCCTAGGCTCCGAGCCGCGTTTTGCCCCACAACATCAACAAGTCCCAAAGCCCATGCCCATTCTCTCCATCCAGTCCGAGGTCGTTTACGGCCATGTCGGCCACCAGGCCTCGCGCTTCATCCTGGAGCGCATGGGGCATCCGGTCTGGGCGGCACCCACCGTGCTCTTTTCCAACCACCTCGCCCACAAGACTGTGACAGGCCGCGTGCTGGAAGCGGCCCAGGTGCGCGAGCTCATCGACGGGGTGCGGAAGCTCGGTGTCCTCGGCAAGGCCAATGCGATCCTCACCGGCTATCTGGGTGCGCCGGAGACCGCCACTCTGGTTGCCGAAGTGGTGGCTGAGATCAAGGCGCTCAATCCGCGTGCGATCTACATCTTCGATCCCGTGATCGGCGACCAGGGCGCCATGTATGTGAAGCCGGAGCTGGCCCTGGCCCTCTCCTCGATCCTCGTCCCCATCGCCGACGTGCTCTCGCCCAATGTCTATGAGCTGGGGCATCTCACGGGGCTCGAGGTGAACTCCCGCGCGCAGGCAGTTGATGCGCTCCACGCCTTGGCCAAGCGCACGCTGGCCCGCGCCATCATCGGCACCGGCATTCCAGACCCCGGCCATCCGGACGAGCTTGCCGTCATCGCCCTCGCGCGGCAATCGCCCGGCGATCCCGGCACGATCTCGATGGCGGTCACCAAGCGCCACCCGCTCTTTGCCTCCGGCACGGGCGACGCCTTCGCCGCTCTCTTCACCGCCCGCTATCTGCGCGACCAGAACCTCAAGGCCGCCATCGACGCCGCCGTCCTCGGCATGAGCCACATCGTCAGCGAGACCGCCGCCACGAGCTCCGACGAGCTCTGCATCATCGAGACCCAGGACAAATGGGCCGCGGCCCTGGGGCGGTAGCTTTTCTAGCCATTTGATTTCAAACGCCTTTCCATGCCATGAGGTCGCTGCAAGCAGAAAAAGAACAAACACGGAACTTTTTGCTTCCAAAAAGCGCGTTTGCACTGTATTATGCGTATATGCGTAACACTCTGGAGGCCTGCCCATGCGTCCGCCGCTGACCAAGCGTATCGATGACTCTAAGACTTCCCCGGCGCCGATTGATTCCAGAACCGAGGCGCTGCAGGAAAAAACCAAACTTGCACGGCACCTGCATTCTCAAGGCGTGAATCCGGTCCGCTGGACGGAGGCGCATCCAGCCCCGCAATCCGAGCAGGAGACCTACCGAACGACCGGCCTCAAGCTCAAGGGCAACCAGTTCGAGGTCGGCGGCAAGCTCTACAACTGGTCGCCCGCCGTCACGGCGAGCCCGAAACAAGCGCAAGCCATTGCCGATGCCTATATCGACGAGCGGCGCGGGGCGGCGACACCCGAGCCGAAAATCGAAGACCTCGTCAACATCGCCGAGGTTCCGCTCAAGCACCCTTTCGGCGCGCCGAGGAACGCACGGCCCTCATCCGCCACTATGCGCAATCCGGCGTCGACCCCGACAAGGCCCATCTCGGCGATCCCGCGCCGATGAAGGACCAGGAGCGCCTCAAAGCCCAGATCGAAAAAACGCTGCCCGGCGACAGCACCGAGATCAGCGGCCTGCCGATCTTCTACCAGGGCTTCGACGATGGATGGATCTATGCTGCCAATGATGCAACGGCGGAGAGCGACGAGATCAAAAAAATCCGCCGCAAGCTGCAGCAGCAAGGAAAGCCCGACACAACAATCAATAACCTGCCCGGACCTGAGGATGAAATTCTTCGCTTCTATCGTGAACGAGATCGCATACGAGTGCGTGACGAAGAAAATGAGCGCGCCCGACAGAATGAGGCAAGCCGTCTGCGGGCTGAGAAACGCGCCGACAAGATGTCCGGTAGCGCCGCAGAAAAGATATCTTCACGGCCCAAATTAGCGGTGGACGATGCCACGCGGAAGCAATGCATATTGGACAACGGCGGCTGCCTGTTTGAAGTAAAGGACAATCCAGACGCTAACGGAAGCGCGCCCTTTATCGAAGATGACGATTGGTCGGAAGTCGGCAAATACGCCCCTATCATCGAGAGGGTCGCAAAGGAATTCGACGTTGATCCCGACCTCATGAAAGCGATCATGTATCTCGAAACGACGCATGGATATTATGATAATCTCGTTTCATGGTACAATGGCAACGATTCCATTTTGCCGATGAACATAAATGTCGTTTTTTGGGGTGATGCCTTTGGCACGAGAGAAGAACTGCAAGATCCGGAGGCCAACATCATGGCAGGTGCCCGGATGATCAAGGCGGTATAGAACAACTTGCCAGCGGGAGCACCCATTTCCCATATCGCGTCTGTCTATAACAGCCACAAGGCGGAGAATGTGACCGACTATGGGGCCAGAGTGGCAAACCTCTATGCCCAGAAGCCCTGGGAAAGCCACAAAGGAACCCAGCAGCCATGACATTGCGCAAACGTTGGCTTGTCTGGACTCTGGGCTTGAATCTATTTGTCAGTCTGTTGTTCGGATCATGGATGATGTATGTGGCGTTTCAGGACAACAATCAGGGCGAGTTCTTTGATCCTGCTACTGGCGATCTTGCGCTGGCTCACGACGCCATGTTTCTGTTCGCCAATGTGGGCATCCCTTTTGTTTTCATCACTGGTATCGAAGCCGCAGTCTGTGTTGCGGCCGTATTGATCTTGCGCAGGCGCTGGCCAAGTTCTCGATCATGAGTAGAGAAGTCTATAGGACGCGCTGCCCGCTACACGCGCGACCAGAATCTGAAAGCCGCCATCGCGCCGCCGTCCTCGGCATGAGCCACATCGTCACCGAGACTGCCGCCACGAACTCCGACAAGCTCTGCATCATCGGGACCCAGGACAAATGGGCCGCAGCGCTGCGTGCTTAGCACGCGGAACAGAATGGCATCATCTCGTAAAGTTCGATTCTTTCAATGACTTAGCTAACTGCATGATTTTCTTGATAAAATTGTTGACATTTGGGTGACCAGCATCTATGTTTGATAGACGCATCGACTCGAATTTCTCGCTGGGACCAAATTAATGGCCATACCGTCTCTCATGGATTTTCTTCGCCGGGCGGCTGGCGGAGAGAAGAAAGAGAAGTCCGTATTCGCGAGCGAAAAAGAAGCTTACGAATTCTGCCAGCAGGTTTATCGCGATACGGGCGGGGTGACCCCCGAACTAAGGCGCGCTTACGAGTTCTATCAAAAGAACAGTAACGATGACTGCGCTCCCGACGCCAGACATCCGCAGTCTTAAATACACGCTTCTTAAAGATAGATCTGTCGCACTTAAAGATTTTGAGTGCGGTGAATCCACAGCAGATCGCAACATAGACAAATGCTGCGAATGGCAAAGCATGCATCGCGCCAGAGTTTTCTGTGCGCATATGGACGGTATAGAGCAAGCGTATGGATTCTATTGCCTCGGCATCTTAGCTCAAGACCCCGGTGGTATGGACGCGGACATCGTTCGTGCCGGAGAAGGCAGAAAGTTCGTGCCGTTTATTTATGTCCACTACATAGGCGTGCGGCGAGAATTTCAGAATCAAAATATAGGGACGATGCTTCTCGGAAATCTCCTTGAGCGATGCGGTATGGTCGTTCGCAACGTTGGGGTCTTTGGAGTGGCATTAAATGCGCTAACTCCTGAGGTCGCGAAGCTCTACCATAAATACGGCTTTCGACAGCGAGATGAGAGAAAGTACCCCCTAATGATTCTTCCATCTCAATCGCTGATCGAACTTACCGGGGGGTGAGCGTGTTTAAGCGATATCCTCGACTTTACAATTTCACCTAGCCAGCTTCTTTCTGAACCTAACGCTATCCTCACCAAACCGATTTTTCTTATAGAAGCCAATTGCCGTCTCATTGCTGGCAAACACATCCAGCAGCAGGGACGGGTAGCCCTGCTCGCGCGCCCAATCCTCGGCGGCTTTCATCAGTAGGCGGCCGACGCCTTTGCCGGTTGCACTTTCAGCGACGGCGATGATGCTGAGATAGCCGGTTTCGCGATCGAGGACATCGTCGTGGGTGGGCTTCAGGTGCATGTAGCCGAGGATGGCGCCGTTCTCGTCTTCGGCAACGATGAGGCGGCTCTTGGGATCTTTGTCGGCGAGCGCTGAATCGGTGAAGCGGTGTTGGAAGCGCTGGAAATCTGCGCGGGTGGCGCCGGGCAAGGCGGCTTCGGCGATGAGGCGATCATCGAGGGCGCGCATGCTTGCGTAGTCGGCGGGAGTAGCAGGGCGCAGGGTAATGGACGGGTACGGCATGTTAGGTGAGGCAGCGCTTGTCGCTCCCCCCCTCTCCCTAACCCTCTCCCACGTGAGGGAGAGGGGACTCGACCAAGCTCTTTCTTCTCCCTCCCCCCGCCCGCCGACGAATGTCGGCATTCGCCGACTGTGGGGGAGGGTCGGGGAGAGGGGGTGCTTGCAGCAATCCGACTTACGCCGCCTTCTGCTTCAGATAGTCCTGCGCCAGCACCTCGGCGATCTGGACGGCGTTCAAGGCCGCACCCTTCCGGAGGTTGTCGCCAACCACCCAGAGGGCGATGCCGTGCTTCACGGTCGGGTCCTTGCGGATGCGGCTGATATAGACATTGTCCTCGCCGGCCACTTCCAAGGGTGTCACATAGCCTTCATCGGCGCGGTGATCGACCACGGTGATGCCGGGGGCGGAACGCAGGGCGGCGCGGGCGGCTTCGACGCTCATCTCGCTTTCGAACTCGATATGCACCGCTTCCGAATGGCTGATGAAGACCGGCACGCGCACGCAGGTCGCCACCACATTGATGCTGGGATCGAGAATCTTCTTGGTCTCGACCGTCATCTTCCATTCTTCCTTGGTAAAGCCGTCCTGCATGAAGACGTCGATATGCGGAATGACGTTGAAGGCGATCTGCTTGGTGAACTTGGTGCGTTCGGGCGACTGGTTCATATAGACGCCGCGCGTCTGGTTGAAGAGTTCGTCCATGCCTTCCTTGCCCGCACCCGAAACCGACTGATAGGTCGCCACCACCACGCGGCTGATCTTGGCGATGTCGTGGAGGGGTTTCAGCGCCACCACCATCTGGATGGTCGAGCAGTTCGGGTTGGCGATGATGTTCTTCTTGGTATAGCCGGCGATGGCCTGGGGGTTCACTTCCGGCACCACCAGCGGCACGTCCGGGTCCATGCGGAAATGGCTGGTATTGTCGATGATGACGGCGCCGGCCGACGCGGCACGCGGCGCGAAGGCGGCCGAGACTTTGGCGCCCGCCGAGGAGAGGACGATGTCGGTGCCCTTGAAGTCGAACTTCTCCAGCGCGCGGACCTTCAGCACCTCATCCTCGCCGAAGGAGATTTCGGAACCGGCCGAGCGTTCCGAGGCCAGCGGAATGACTTCCGAAACCGGGAACTGGCGTTCGGAGAGGATCTGCAGCATTTCCCGCCCGACATTGCCCGTGGCGCCGACCACGGCTACGCGATAACCCATGATGTCCTCACTTCTCTCTCAAAACTTGGCGCCCAGCCAAAAGCTGGCTGGGGAAACCGGTCAACAAATGCCCAAAAACAAAAAGGCCGCATCGAGCTGCGGCCTTTGTCCTGGGATGAAAACCCAATGGCCGCGTTCAGACCCCGGTGGTTTTACCGGTGGTCTTGGTGGCGGTCTTGGTGGTGGCGATAGCGCAGGCGATGATGCCGGCCGGCAGAGCCGTCCCCGTCACCTTCGTCCCATGATCCGCAAATACGCGCATCGCCATCGACCCTAACAAAACGACGGCTGAACCGTCGAAACGGCGCTTTTTATACCGGACCCGCCCGGCTTGTCGAGAGACTTTGCGCCGCAGGCGGCCCAAAAGGCTCAGGCGTAATTTTATTGCTCAACGAAAACAGGATCCCAGAGCAGCGGATTACCGATCCGGTCGAGAGCGGGTGTCGGCATCTGCCGCACAACCTCGCCCATGCTTGGAAGGGCCGTCACCGCGACGGCAGGCTTGGGCGCCGTCCGGTGCGGCTGGGCAAGGCGGGGTCCCGGCAGCTGCGGCGGGAACATCGAAACCGTGCCGTAAAGCTCGATCATCTTCGATTTGGGGCAGGGGCAGTTGGCGGCGGCGGGGAGACTACTCCCCGCCAGCACGGCCAAACTCAGCAGAAGCGATCTCCGTCCCGCCCCCATCGCACCCCTGTCTCAATGCGCCCGTCTCAATGCGCCATCAACACCGGCAGGTCGGCGGCGTCGATCATATGGCTGGTCACACCACCCAACACTAGCTGCCGGAGACGCCCATGGCTATAGGCGCCCATGACGATGAGCGTCGCCTTGGCCTCGCGCGCGGCATTGAGGAAATGGTCGGCGGTCGCCTTATGGACATCCGCCGCCACCTCGCCGACGCTGCAGGAAACGCCGTGCCAGGCCAGGAAATGGGTGAGGTCGCCCGCTGGATGGGCGTCGCGCTTGCCTTCCTTGATCGAGACCACGCGCACCTTGCCCATCGCCTTGATGAGGTCGAGGCCGGCGGTGACGGCCCGCGTGGCTTCGATGCTGCCGTTCCAGGCGATAAGCGCCGGCCCGTCCTCGATATGCGCCAAGGCCTCGGCCGAGATTCCGTTGGGCACCAGGAGGACGGGCCGGCCGGCCCCGAACAGCACGTCTTCGATGCGCACGGCGATGAGGTCGGCGGCTTCGTTCTTCTTCGGGCGCGCCAGCACCACGAGATCGGTGAGGCGCCCGTAGCGGCTGATGAGGTCTTCCTCGTTCCCCTTGATGTTCTGGAAGGCGGTGGTGACGGCCGGATGCACGCTGGGCTGCGCATCGACGGGGACGCCGCTTGCCGCCTGCCAATCGGCGAAGGTCTTGGCCGCATTCTTGGCGCGATGGGCGGCGTGGCGCTCGGCCGCTTCGACCAGTTCGGTAATGGCGACGCCGACATCGACCATCAGCGGCGTCTGTTCCAGGGGGTCGGTCTCGACATGCAGCACCGCGATATGGGCGCCATGGCGCTTGGCGACCACCAGGGCCGCGTCGAGCGAGGTGCGGTCGCCGTCGTAACCGAACAGCGGCACGAGGATATGTCGAATGGCCATGGCGGAGACTCCCAATGTCTGATGCGGATGCATATCAGTAAGACCGATGCCAGTCTGGCGCCTGCGGGAGCGATGCGGCTTGATCGAAATCAATCCGACGCATCGCGGCTGGCACTCAGCCTTAACGGATGTAAGGTCGTTTTGTTTCGGGAAGATGATGGGACGCCGACGGGCGTCGTGGCAAGAACAAACAAAACGCCGGCAACGAACCCGCTGCCGGCGTCTTTTGGATCGGGATGGGGTCGGATTTACGCCGCGAGCCGATCGAGTTCCTTGAGGATCTCGTCGCCCATCTCCTTGGTGCCGACCAGCGTGCAGCCCGGCGCCATGATGTCGCCGGTCCGGAAGCCCTTGGCGACGACATTGTTGGCCGCCTTGTCGAGAAGATCGGCATCGGCCCCGAGATCGAAGGAATAGCGCAGCATCATCGAAAGCGAGAGCAGGCAGGCCAGCGGATTGGCCTTGCCCTGGCCGGCGATATCGGGGGCCGAGCCATGCACCGGCTCATAGAGCGCCTTCCTCTTCCCACCGGCATCGGCGGCACCCAGGCTCGCCGAGGGCAGCATGCCCAGCGAACCGGTCAGCATCGCCGCGCAGTCGGAGAGGAGATCGCCGAAGAGATTGTCGGTCACGATGACGTCGAACTGCTTGGGCTGGCGCACCAGCTGCATCGCGCAATTGTCGGCATACATATGGGAAAGCTGCACGTCCTTGTATTCGGTGTCGCCCAGCTTCTGCACTTCCTCTCGCCACAGAACGCCCGATTCCATGACATTGGCCTTCTCGACCGAGCAGAGCTTGTTGCTGCGCTTCCTCGCCAGTTCAAAGGCCACGCGCGCCACGCGCTGGATCTCGCTGGTCGTATAGACCTGGGTGTTGATGCCGCGACGCTCGCCATTGGGCAGGGTCTCGATGCCGCGGGGGCTGCCGAAATAAACGCCACCGGTCAGTTCGCGCACGATCATGATGTCGAGGCCCTTGACCAGTTCCGTCTTCAGCGACGAGGCTTCGGCCAGCGCGTCGAACACCAAAGCGGGGCGCAGATTGGCGAAAAGCTCCATATCCTTCCGGAGGCGCAGCAGGCCGCGTTCCGGCTTGTCCTTGAACGGCAGATTGTCCCATTTCGGCCCGCCGACGGCGCCAAGCAGCACCGCATCGGCGTCGATCGCCTTCTGCATGGTGGCGTCGGTCAACGGTGTTCCGTGCTTGTCGAAGGAGCAGCCGCCGACCAGACCCTCTTCAGTCTCGAAACCGCGGCCTTGGCGCTTCTCGAACCAGGCCAGCACGCGCTTCACTTCGCCCATCACCTCAGGGCCGATGCCGTCGCCGGCCAGGATCAGGATCTTCTTCGAATTGCTGGACATGTTTTTTTCTCGTGGTCGGGTAGTCGGTTGGGAGCCCCCTCACCCCGACCCTCTCCCGCGAGGGGAGAGGGAGATCGCAGCGAGCTCGCTCTTAAAGCCCCTCTCCCCTCGCGGGAGAGGGGTTGGGGTGAGGGGGGACTATTTCAGTTCCACAGCCAGGGCTGGCCGAGTTTGTTCCTGGTCTCGAAATCGTCCATCGCGGCCTTCTTCTGCAGGGTGAGGCCGATATCGTCGAGGCCGTTCAACAGGCAATGCTTGCGGAAGGCGTCGACTTCGAATTTGATGCAGCCGCCGTCGGGACCGCGGATTTCCTGGGCTTCGAGATCGACCGACACAACGGCGTTGGCGCCGCGCTCGGCATCGTCCATCAACTTGGCGACATCTTCCTTCGAGACCTTGATCGGCAGGATGCCGTTCTTGAAGCAGTTGTTATAGAAGATGTCGGCAAAGCTGGTGCTGATGATGCAGCGGATGCCGAAATCCGCCAGCGCCCAGGGCGCATGCTCGCGCGACGAGCCGCAGCCGAAATTGTCGCCGGCGACCAGGATCTGCGCCTTCCGGTATTGCGGCTTGTTCAGCACGAAATCCGGAATCTCTTTTCCGTCCGGCGTATAGCGCATCTCGTCGAACAGGTTCTTGCCCAGACCCGTGCGCTTGATGGTCTTCAGAAACTGTTTCGGGATGATCATGTCTGTGTCGACATTGCGGATCGGCAAGGGTGCTGCAATTCCGCTGAGCTTGGTGAATTTTTCCATGTTCCGCCAACTTGTTCCCCAGGGTTCCAGAGCCGTTCTGGAACGGGCGGCGGGTGTTATGTCACGCGGGGGGCGGTGGCGCAAGATTGGGGGCAGGGAGTCTCTCTCATCTCCCCTCTCCCCTCGCGGGAGAGGGGTTGGGGTGAGGGGGTGGATGGGCCGGACCGCTGATGGACCCCCTCACCCTTCCCTCTCCCGCGAGGGGAGAGGGTTTGAGTGTGCAGATGCTATCTATCTGTAATTATTAATATTACGCCGCCGCAAACCCACCGATGCGGGCCCGGTGCCAGGGCAGCAGGGGCTTGGGCGGCGGGGCATGGAA
Organism: Dongia sp.; assembly: GCF_041918875.1. GTDB lineage: Bacteria > Pseudomonadota > Alphaproteobacteria > Dongiales > Dongiaceae > Dongia. The sequence continues at coordinate 107,890 of NZ_JAYRUV010000013.1, read as the reverse complement.
AAGGGGTACGCCATTGGGGATGCGCTCGCGGCGGGTGAGGCCGGCAAAGCGCTCGATCGCCCAGTAGATACCGCCATGGGCGACGATGAGGACCGGGCCCGGATTGTTTCGGGGCGCATTCAGGGCTTCGTTGAGCCCCTCGAGCGCGCGTTCCATGAACTGGCTGAAGCGTTCGGCACCGCGCGGGGTCTCGCCATTGCGCCAGGCGTCGTACCAGAGGCCCTTGGGATGGCCCTCGCGCTCGCCGAAATTGCACTCCTTCAGCGCCTTGATCTCGCGCACCGGCACATGCAGGCCCGAAGCCACGATATCGGCGGTGAGGCTGGCGCGGTCCAAGGGGCTGGTGCAGATCGTGCCGATGCCCTGGTGGCGCAAGGTGTCGCGCGCGGCGCGCGCCTGGGCAAGGCCGGTGCCGTTCAAGGGCATGTTGACCTGGCCCTGCACCAGGCCGATGCGGTTCCAATCGGTTTCACCGTGGCGCAGAAAGAAGAAAGTCTGGCGGAGAAGCTGCATGGGATTCCCCTTCCCTGTTGAGCGGTCTGTCACGCGATTCGTGATGCGCGGGAGAGTCGCTTTCAATCGGGGCGGAAATGGGGCAGCGCGATGAAAATTCGAGGAACTTCGCCGGCAATCCCGTCAGTTGTGCGACAGGTCACAGATTCATTCGGTCTTGTTATCCGAATGTCCAAGCGGCATCGAAGGCGCTACCACATCGCGGATGCGCTGTTTCAGTTCCTTAAGCTCGGGAAAGCGGCTCTCGACTTTTCGCGACCACACCAGCGCGCCATCCAGCGTCACGTCGAACACGCCACCGGTCCCCGGAATCAGCGCCACGCCACCCAATTCGTCTTCAAACGTGACCAGTAACTCCTGCGCCGTCCAACCCGCCCGCAACAGCCAGCGGCATTGCGTGCAATAGGTGATGGCGACAACGGGTTTGGCGTCAGCCATGCGACTTTACCGTCAATCCCTGCGGATAGAGCCGTGCGATCCACAGCAGCAGCAGCAGGCCCGGGACGGCCATCAAGGCGGTGAGCGCCCAGAAGCTGATCCAGTCCATGTGATCGGCCAGCCACCCGCTGCCGCTCGACATCACCGTGCGCCCCTGCGCCATGAAGGAGGTAAGGAGCGCATATTGCGTGGCGGTGAAGGCCACATTGCAGAGGCCGGAGAGATAAGCGACGAATGCCGCTGCAGCGATGCCGCCGGCCAGATTGTCGGCCGTGATGGCAACACCCAGCCACAGCAGATTATTGCCCATTACCGCCAGATAGCTGAACAACAGGTTGGTTACCGCCTGCAATACGCCGCCGATGAACAAGGTCTTGAAAAGGCCGATGCGCGCGACGACGAGCCCGCCCAGCACGCCGCCCACGAGGGAGGCGATGAGGCCGTAGACTTTGGACATGGCGGCGATCTCGGTGCCGGTGAAGCCAAGTTCGTTATAGAACGGTGTCGCCATCGTGCCGCCGAAGGCATCGCCGAACTTGTAGAACAGAATGAAGAGCAGGATCACGACCCAGCCGCGCCGGCCGATGAAGTCGGCAAAGGGACGTATAACCGCATCGCTCAGCCATTGCGCATAGCTGCCCTGGCGCCCGGTGCGGGACGCGACCTTCGGCTCCGGAATGAAGAGCGTGAATAATGCGCAGATCAGCATCGCACCGGCAAGAATGGCAAAGATGGTCGGCCAGGCGATGAAGTCCGACATGGCGACGGCGCCGGCACCCGCCAGCAACATGCCGATGCGGTAGCCGACCTGCGTCGTGCCGGCACCGGCGCCCTGCTCTGCGTCGTCCAGCAATTCGATGCGGTAGGCGTCGATGACGATATCCTGGCTGGCGGCGAAGAAGGCGACCAGGATTGTCATCAGCGCCGTTGCTGTCGGTGCTGTCACGGGATCGGTCTGGCCCATGCCGAAGATCGCGGCGGCAAGCGCTATCTGCAGCACCAGCAGCCAGCTCTTGCGCCGGCCGAGGAGCCTTGTGAGCAGCGGGATCGGCGCCTGGTCGATGATAGGCGACCAGGCGAATTTGAATGTGTAAGGCGCCCCGACCAGGGCAAAGAGTCCGATCGTCGTCTTGTCGACGCCAAGCTTCGAGAGCCAATAGGACAAGGTCGAGAGAGTAAGGAGCAGCGGCAGGCCGCTGGCAAAGCCCATCACCAGGATGATGAGCTGGCGCGGCGTGAAGTAGACGGCCATCGCATCGAGCCAGCTTGCATTGCGTTCGACAGCCATCTTGCATCCTTCAAAGCGGCACTACCCCGACTCGGGGACGCCCGTTGCGGCGCATGCTGAAGGAAGTCTATTTCGGCTTCAATTGCTCGTTGAGGCTGGTCAAGGTCGCCTCGTCGAGATCGCCGATGCGTTTGGCGAGGCGATTGGCGAGTTCGGTCGCCAGCGGCGAGAGGCCGCCGGTATCGATGTTGATCTTGGGGTCGGAGAGGTCGGCGAGCGCCTTGAGGTCGTCCACTTCATCCCAGGCGAGGTTGAAATAGGCCGCCACCTGCTGCACGAAGCCGGTCTTCGGGCGCGCCCGGTGGCCATGCTCGAGTGCCGAAAGATAGGCGGAGCTCACTTTCAGCGCCTTGGCCATATCCTTGAGCTGCCGGCCCTGGGCCTGGCGCAAATCGCGCAATCTTTGTCCAAAGGGTGTCATGCGGGGTTGAGCTTATCGACCCGCGCGCATCCGCCGCAATAAAATCAGACGTAAGGGAGTCAGACCGCGATCCTGAAACGCGCGATGGCCGTTTCGCCTTCGTTCAAGGACGGCTCGGCCCCGGCCTGGCGATAGGCGCGGTCGGCCGCCTTGACTGGCGGATCGTGGAGGCCGGCCTGCAACTGCTCCTGCGCGATGAGCTGCGCCAGAAAGGCGGCGAGCGGTGTGCCCAATGGCACCGACCCATTGCCGGTCTTGGGGGCGGCGGAATCGCCGCCGATCGCCGCCGAACCGGCACGGGCTGCCGCCGTCTCCGCCTCGACCGTCTCGGTCTGGGTGCGGGCGGGCACCTCGGCATTGCCCAGCGCATCGCTGCGCCCGCCATCGACGACGCGGAAACGGAACTGCTTGGCCCTGGATCCGCCGGCGGGTCCGCTGGTGGCGTCCGCCGTTTCGTCGACCCTGGAAAGAGCCAGCCGCTCTTCATCCGTCTCGCCCCGGCCGCTGCCGACCCGCACGGGCGTGCGGCCGCCGCCGCTGATCGCGGTCGGTGGCGGCAACAGGAGCGGACCGATTTCGGCCATGCGTTCTGGGCTTCCCCGGATGAAAAAGGCTCAGGCCATGCGGGGACCGGTAGGCGGTTCCCGAATTAGATAGAATTTTAGATAAATTGGAGTTAGGGACAAGCCCGTTCAAGGCCCGTCGCGTCGATTCCGGTCACATCATCGTGCGACTCTCCCGAGAATTTCGTTAAGTTTACCAATAATTTACCATGCCGATAACGCTTTCCCGCCGCCGCACCGGGGCCTCGCCCCGGACCCCGGCACCGTCCCGCCCGGATGGCGAAAAATGCCCAACCAGTCAGGTTTTAGGACTTTGTTTAGACTCTGGCGCTAGGGTCGGTCGATGGCACCGGACGATGGCAACAGAGGAGCGCTCGTGACGGCTTTGAGGAACGAGCAAGGACTAAGTTCCCTGGCGCCGGATTCGGGCGATCGTTACGCGCAGGCCGAGCCGGCTGCTGCCGGTGCACCCGCCACCGGTGCACCCGCCACCGGTTCGCCAGACTGGTTGCGCAATGCCGTCATCGCCTCGGGCGATATTCTCTACAAATGGGATATTCTGTCCGACCGCCTGGCCTGGGCCGGCGAGATCGAGGAAGTGCTGGGCGAGGGCGAGAACGCCATCGCCAGCGGCCACGGCTTCAACAACCGCATCCATCCCGAGGACCTGCCGCGGCGCCTCAAGGCGCTCTCCGACCATTTCAGCCAGGGCGACAATTACGATTGCGAATACCGCGTGCGTAACGGCCAGGGAATCGTCATCTGGGTGCATGACCGGGGCCGGGTCGAGATCGACGCCAACGGCATGCCGGTCGCGATGTCGGGCGTCATGCGCATCATCACGCAGCGGAAGCAGAACGAGGCGCGCCTCGAGCGCATCGCCAATTACGACGAACTCACCGGCCATTTCAACCGCGCGCGCCTGCGCGACGAGCTTGAGCACGCCCTCTCCTTCAGCCGCCGCTTCAAGGTCGACGGCGCCTTCCTCGTCATCGGCGTCGACAAGCTCGCCATGGTCAACAACGCCTATGGCTACGAGATCGGCGACGCCGTGCTGGTCGCGATCGGCCAGCGCCTGGACCGCACGCTGCGCGCCAGCGACCTCATCGGCCGGCTGGGCGGCGACCGCTTCGGCGTGCTGCTGACCAACTGCCCCGAGGAATGCGTCACCGGGTGCATGGACCGCGTCATCCAGATGATGCGCGAACAGGCGATCGAGATCGACGGCCAGTCGATCCCCATCACGGTCTCGGTCGGCTGCGTGATGTTCCCCGGCCTGGTCAACACGGCCTATGAAGTCATGACCAAGGCGGAATCGGCCCTCACTTACGCCAAGAAGGCGGGGCGCTGCTGCTACAATGTCTATCGCCCGTCCGAACAGCAGACTTTCCTGCACCGGCGCGCCATGGATATCGGAACCCAGGTGCAGCAGGCGATGCGCGAGCAGCGCCTCATCTTCACCTACCAGCCGATCGTGCACGCCCAGTCGATGACGGTCTCGAAATATGAATGCCTGCTGCGCATGAAGGATCCCAAGGGCGAGATCCTGCCGGCCGGCGCCTTCATCCCCGTGGTCGAGCAGCTGGGAATGACGCGCCTCCTCGACCGTTACGTGCTCGACATGACCGTGGCGGAACTGCGCGAGGATCCGGCCGCCGTCCTCTCGCTCAACATTTCGGGCCTGACCGCGACCGACCAATCCTGGCTGCGTGCCCTCATCGCCGCGGTGAAATCGACACCCAACATCGCGCCGCGCCTGATCGTCGAGATCACGGAGACGGCGGCACTGCATGACATCGAGGAATCGGCCCGCTTCGTCAATGTCGTGCGCGATGCCGGCTGCCGCGTCGCCATCGACGATTTCGGCGCCGGCTTCACCAGCTTCCGCCATTTGAAGGCGCTGACCGTCGACCTGGTGAAGATCGACGGTTCCTTCGTCCGGAACCTTGCCAACAATGTCGACCAGCAGCTCTTCATCCGCAACCTGATGGGCCTTGCCGGCACCTTCGGCCTGGAAACCGTGGCGGAGTTCGTCGAGAACGAAGCCGACGCCCGCGTCCTGATCGATGCCGGCGTCCATTACCTGCAAGGCTATCATTACGGCCGCCCCCAATTCGACCGCCCCTGGACCGTCGGCCAGCGGATATTGTCGGCGTAAGGAGTAGGCACCCGTCACTTGGCGCCCCCCTCCCGACCTCCCCCCTGAAGGTGGGAGGTCGGGAGGGGGGCGCGACTGAAGACCCGCGCATGAGGTTGATCCTGCCCCGCCGCTGGTCCATAAAGCGGCGTGATGAACGAAACCGGTACAATGAGCCAGCGCGCGGTCAGGCTTGCCGACCTGCCGGCCCTCATCGCCTATCATGGCGAGGCGGTCTGGCTGGACCATGGGCAGGCAGCGCCACGGCGCGTGAGCCACGGCACGGCGGCCTTGTCCGCCCGTGCCCGGGCGCCGCTGCTGGTCCATGCGCCGGCGGCCGCGCGGCGCCTGAAGGCCGAGCGTTTCCTCGCCTTCGACCTCCTGGAACTCTACGCCTTCGTGCGGCCGGCCAGCTTCTCGCTGCCCACCCCCAAGGGTCTTGCGGAAGTTCTGGGTATCGTGGTCCCCCCGCATCACGATCCGCTGGTCGAGGCAGGGATGCTGCATGAATGCGCGCGCCTGCTGCTCGCCGAATTGTCGGCCCTGTCGCGCCAGAGGCGGCGCACCGTCGGCCTTGCCTGGGCGATGGCGCGGGGCGGCTGGGCCTGGGGGCCGCTGGTGCTGCGGGCACTCGATTTCCAGGCGGAGGGCGGCATCTCGACACCCGGCATCAACATCTGGGACGAACTTCCGGAATGGAGCGACGGCACGCCGCCGCCCGAACCGGATCACTTGCCCATCACGGCCGAGGAAACGCGCCGGCGCTTGGCCGACCTCATCGGCGATGGCGCCGAGCAGCGCGCGGCGCAGGCCGATTTCGCCGCCGGCCTCACCCCTGCTTTCTGCCCAAGGCCCGAGGAAGGCGCGCCCAATGTGGTGCTGGCCGAGGCCGGGACGGGTGTCGGCAAGACGCTGGGCTATATCGCGCCGGCAAGTCTCTGGGCGCAGCGCAACCAGGGGCCGGTCTGGATCAGCACCTATACCAGGCATCTACAGCACCAGATCGACCATGAGCTCGACCGGCTCTATCCCAATCCCGCGCAGAAGGCGCAGAAGGTCGTCATCCGCAAGGGGCGCGAGAATTATCTCTGCATCCTCAATCTCGCGGAAATGGGCGCGCAGCTCGCCAGCCGCCCGGTCGATGCCGTGGGTTTCGGCCTGGTCGCGCGCTGGGCGATGACGACGCGCGACGGCGACATGGTGGGCGGCGACTTTCCGGGCTGGCTGCCCGATCTCATCGGGCAAGGCCGCTCCTATGCGCTGGCGGACCGGCGCGGCGAATGCATCTATGCCGCCTGCCCGCATTACACGCGCTGCTTCATCGAGCGATCCGCACGCCGCGCCAAAAGGGCCGAGATCGTCATCGCCAATCATGCGCTGGTGATGATCCAGGCGGCGATCGGTTCCAGCAATGACGAGCAGCGATTGCCGACACGCTATGTCTTCGACGAAGGCCATCATCTTTTCAGCGCCACCGACGGCGCTTTCGCGGCCCATCTCACCGGCCAGGAGATGGGCGATCTCAGGCGCTGGCTGCTGGGCGCCGAGGGCGGCCGGTCCAGCCGCGCGCGCGGCCTCAAGCGCCGTCTCGAGGATCTCATCCTCGACGATGCGGAGATGCCGGCCATGGTCGATACCATCCTCCATGCCGCGAGATTGCTGGTGAGCGAAGGCTGGCAGCAGCGCCTTGCCGACAATCAGCCGCTGGGTCCGGCCGAGAAATTCCTGCACACGATCCGTCATCAGGTTCTGGCGCGATCGGCCGCACCGCGCAGCGGCTACAGCCTGGAATGCGCCTGCACACCGCTGGAACCCGATGTCGCGCTGGCCAGCGTGGCGCTCGACCGCGCGCTTGCCAGCCTGATGGAGCCGATGCTGGCGCTGGCGGCGAAATTGATGCGGCGCCTCGACGATGAGGCGGAAGCGTTGGAGAGCGCGGAACGCCAGCGCATCGATGCGATGGCGCGCGGCCTGCAGCGGCGCGGCGACATGGAAGTGGGTGCCTGGCGTGCGATGCTGAAGGCGCTCGGCCTTCAGCAGCTTCCCGATCCGGTCGGCGACACGCCCGTCTTCGTCGACTGGTTCGGCCTGGAGCGCAGCGACGGGCGCGAACTCGATGTCGGCATGTACCGGCACTTCCTCGACCCCACGCAGCCCTTCGCCGAAGCGGTGATGAAACCCGCCCATGGCGTGGTCGTCACTTCGGCGACGCTGACCGACGGCAGCGGGTCCGAGCAATCCTGGGCCGGGGCCGAGGCGCGGGCCGGCACCATTCATCTGCCGCTCCCCGCCTATCGCCTGCGCGTGCCCTCGCCCTTCGACTATGCGAAACAGACGCGCGTCTTCATCGTCACCGATCTCGACAAGGACGACATGGCGCAGGTGTCCGCGGCCTATCGCACGTTGTTCCTGGCGGCGCGCGGTGGTGCCTTGGGCCTCTTCACCGCCATCCAGCGCCTGCGCGAGGTGCATCGGCGCATCGCCCCGGCCTTGGAGGCGCAAGGCCTCAATCTCCTCGCCCAGCATGTCGATGCGATGGACAATGCGACCCTCATCGACATCTTCCGCGGCGATCTCGACGCCTGCCTGCTGGGGACGGACGCGGTGCGCGACGGCGTCGATGTGCCGGGAAATGCGCTGCGCCTCATCGTCTTCGACCGCGTGCCCTGGCCGCGCCCCGATCTCCTCCACCGCGCCCGCAAACAGGCCTTCGGCGGCACCGCTTATGAAGACCAGCTGACGCGCCTGAAGCTCAAGCAGGCCTTCGGACGCCTCATCCGCCGTGCCGACGATCACGGCGCTTTCGTGCTGCTCGACAAGGCGATGCCCTCGCGCCTGCTGTCGGCTTTCCCGCCGGACGTTGCGGTGGAACGGATCGGCCTCAAGGCCGCGATCGACCTGACCGCCGCGTTTCTGGCTGAAAACGTTAACAAATGGGCCGAAAACAGAGACTGAGCCCAGGGGTTGAGTGGGCGCCCGCCCGCCGCTATTGTTCCGGCGATTTTTCACCAGGCAATAGGATCACAGGACAATGGCCGTGCAAAACCATCATTCCGCCCTCATCTACACCATGGTGCTGATGGCTGCGGCGGACCGCGACATGTCGGATGCCGAGATGTCCTCGATCGGCGACATGGTCGGCCATCTCCCCGTCTTCCGCGATTTCGACCGCGAGAAGATCGCCAAGACCTCGGCCTCGTGCATCGATCTGCTGAACGGGAAAGAAGGTCTCGATGCCGTGCTGAAGAAGATCAGCGATACATTGCCGGAAAAGCTGCGCGAGACGGCCTATGCCCTGGCCTGCGATGTCGCCGCCGCCGACAGCACGGTCACGGAGGAAGAAGCCCGCCTGCTCGACCTGCTGCGCTTCGAACTGAAGATCGGCAAGCTCGTCGCCGCCGCCATCGAACGCGGCGCGCGGGCACGGCATCTGACGGTATAAGCGAAGACACCCCCTCTTCGTCGGCCGCCCTCAAGGCAGGGCCATCGCATTTATCAACTTTCGTCATGCCCGGGCTTGACCCGGGCATCTGTCGGCGGGCGACGGATATCACCCGGTCGCACCTGATCCTCGGGTCAAGCCCGGGGATGACGACTCATGGAGTCCGATATGCGATTGCGCGCCGTCGTTTGCAACGCGATGAGAAATTGACCTACGCCGCCGAGCGCAGGCCGCCATGGGCGAAGTCCATGTAGAGTTCGCGGGCGCGGCGGCAGATCGGGCCGATGTCGAGCTTGCGGTCCTCGATCTGCGTCATCGGCATCACCTTGCCGAAATTGCCCGATGAGAACAGCTCGTCGCATTCCAGTATATCCTTCGGCGTCAAGGTGCGCTCATAGACCGGGATCTTCGCCGCATTGAACAGGCGGATGAGGCGCTGGCGCGTGATGCCGTTCAAGAAACAGCCACTGGCGGCCGGCGTGATGGCGGCGCCGTCCTTGGCGATCCACAGATTGGCCGAGGCGAATTCGGCGATGTTGCCAAGCGGATCGAGCATCACCGCTTCGTCGAACCCCTTGGCGCGCGCTTCGCCCGAGGCGCGGCCAGCCTGCGCGTAGAGGCAGACCGCCTTGGCATCGGTCGGCGCCATTTCCGGCGACGGCCGCCGCCAGCGCGAGATCATGGCGCTGGCGCCCTTGGGTTCCGGGAGCGGCGTCAGCACGACCGAAATGCAGATGCGCGTGCTGGCCGGGTCCGGTGCCATCCAGCCATCCTCCGACCACATGAAGGGACGGATATAGAGATGGCTGCCGCGCGGAAAGCGCGCGATGCCGTCGCGGCAAATCTCTTCGATCTCGCCCGCCGACAAGGGCGATCGCAGGCCGACATTGCTGGCGGAACGCACGGCCCGGCGGCAATGCAGGTCGAGATCCGGGGTTACGCCGTCAAAGGCGCGGGCACCGTCGAAGATGCCGCCCATCAGCCAGGTCGCGTGATCGAACGCGCGCATCAGCGGCGGATTGCCGGTGACCCATTTGCCGTCAACGAAGTGCCACTGTTCCATGGCGGGCCTCACTCATGAATGCGAAAGCCCGGCGCGGGGCGGAATGGCCATCGGCGCCGGATCGTCAGATATCAGAGTGAAACGCTAGGACGCTTCTTCTGGGTGCGTCAAGCTTTGTGGCACGAGCCGGATGCCGCGAGCGGTCCAATTCGGAGTCCCGGACCGCCTTCGGCTACCCGTTCCCGGCGAACGTGGCCGGGAAGGTTGCCGGGAGCGTTGCATCGTGAGGCGACGGCGCATCGAAATAGCGTGCCGGTAACGGGCGCGGATGCAGGCGCTGCTGCGCCATGCCCGGTTCCGGGACCGCGTCTTCTTCACGATTGCCAAAATAGAAGACGGCGCTGCCGAGTTCGCGCAATTCCGCCCGCGCCGCCGCCAAGGCCTCGGGCGACGGGCCGTCCTGCTCGGCCGGTTTCAGTATCTCGCGCAGCCGGGCGGCGGCGATGCGCGAACCCAGCCCCACCATCTGCCGGTCGATGAGGCGCAGCTGCGCGCGCCTTTGCGCCCAGTCGGCGGCGGCACCCGTGCCGAAGCGGCGGCGGTGCCGCATTTCCTCGGGCAGGAAGTCGAAGCTTGCCTGCAGCTGGCTGTCTTCGCCGGCGTCGAATTCGAAACGTCTTGCTGTGCGGGCCATGCCGTTCTCCATCGCGACCTGAATGAGAACATATAGCGAACATGACTTGCAAGTCAAGCCGAGGGCCGCTTTTTCCGGCCCTTTGGAACGGTGTTACCGCGAAATCGCGTTTACTGGCTCACCCACTGGATGCGGGCGGTGAAGCGCACCTGGTCCTGCGGCACGAATTGCGGCTGGCCGCCCTGGCGGATCGCCTCCAGATAATAGCCGTCGGCATCGTGACGCACGACCTTGCGTACCAGGACCGTGGCGGCGCTGGTGCCGATGATGATGCGGTCGCCGCGGCGGATTTCGACCCCGCGGGCGGCGATCAGCGTATCGCCGTCGCGATAGACGGGGTCGAAATCGGCCCCCGTGATTTCGACCCCGAAGCAATCGCGCCCGGCACCGGCGAAATCGAGATGCCCCCAATCGGGCCCGACCGGCATGCCGCTGGCATCGAAGCAGTCGCCGGCGGCGAGGCGGTCCAGGGAGATGACGGGAATCGTGCGCTGACCGGTGCGCGGCACGACGCGCCCGCCGCCCACTGTCTGGTCATAGGCGGCGGCACCGCCATGGCCGTTGCCGCTGGCTTCGCCATTGCCGGCGCCGGTGAGGAGAACGAAGTCGACGAAAGGCTCGCCGGTGACGGTCAGGATCTTGGAGAGCGATTCCGTCGAAGGCCAGCGCGGGCGACCTTCGCGCGTAATGCGCTTCGATGGGTTGAACGCAGTCGGATCGAGGCCGGCGCGACGCGCGAGACCCGAGGCGGAAAGCCCGTGCTTGGCGGCTAATCTATCGATACCACGCCAGACGTCGGCATGCTGCAACATGGGAACTGACACGATCGCTTCTCCTAATGTTCAAGCTTAAACGACCCGCTTGCCGCAGCCCCAGGACGAAGCGTCTCCTTTCCTAAAACCGGCCTACAACCCATGAGGGTTCCAGGATCATCTTCCGATTCCGCGTCCTCCCCCCGAAGGTTCCGCGCCATCGACATGATGATCGTCATAATAGCCCAGGAAATGCCTAGAAAGAACAATTCATTTGTAAGTAATAGGATTAGAGCACTCTATACTTTCGTATAAGAATCTTTCGCCTTAATGTTCCGTTGAACAGTAATTCTCTTTGATTTCTTGCGGTTTACGCCGGGTCTCGCGGCGGATTACAAGGAATTTAGGATTATTTTTCGTCCCAGGGAATAAACGGGCGGGAAAATCGTAGCCCGACTTGCTCCCGCGGCACTTATCCGATAGGTCCACGTCCCCATGAACTGGCTCGATCGATTTTATCCGCTTTTGCGGCCCGCCCTCTTCTGCCTCGAGGCCGAGCGCGCTCACCGCCTGGCCGTGGGCCTGCTGAAAAGTGCCGGCGGCGGCGCATCCGCGACAACGCATCCGATGCTGGCGCAGCGCCTCTGGTCGCTCGATTTTCCCAACCCCGTGGGCCTTGCCGCGGGCTTCGACAAGAATGCGGAATGCTATCGCGGGGCGCTCGGCCTGGGTTTCGGCTTTGTCGAGATCGGCAGCGTGACGCCGCGCCCGCAGGCCGGCAATCCGCGCCCGCGCCTGTTCCGCCTGGTGCCGGACCGCGCCATCATCAACCGCATGGGCTTCAACAATGACGGCATGGAGGCGGTGGCGGCACGCCTTGCGGCACGCGACCGGGCGGCGGGGATCGTCGGCGTCAATCTGGGCAAGAACAAGGAGACGGCGGATGCCGCCGCCGATTACGCGTTAGGCATCGCCAAACTCGGACCCCTGGCCGACTATCTCGTCATCAACGTTTCCTCGCCCAATACGCCGGGCCTCCGCGCGCTGCAGGGCAAGGCGCCGCTGGCCGACCTCATCCGCCGCGCGCGCGCCGCGCGCGATGCCCCGCACGATACACTGGGCACGCGGCCGCCCTTGCTGCTGAAGATAGCCCCCGACCTCACCGGGGAGGATCGGCGCGACATCGCCATGGTGGCCCTGGATGAGGGGCTCGACGGACTCATCGTCAGCAATACGACGATCGCGCGGCCGCCGCTCGTCCGCGCCGATCTGGCCAGCGAGGCTGGCGGCCTTTCCGGCGCGCCGCTCATGGCGCCGTCGACGGCTCTGCTGGGCGAGATGTACCGGCTGACGGAAGGCCGCCTGCCCTTGATCGGCGTGGGCGGCATCGCCGGACCCGAGGATGCCTACGCCAAGATCCGCGCCGGCGCCTCGCTGGTGCAGGTTTACTCCGCCATGGTCTATGAAGGACCGGGCCTGGCCCGGCGCATTGTCGCCGGCCTGCCCGCTCTACTGCGCGCCGGCGGCTTCGCCCATGTCGGGGATGCGGTCGGTGCCGATCACCGCTAGGATGCGCATCTTCTTAACAGCCTCTTAACCAAGGACTTGCTAGGGCTAAGGCATGACCCAGCGCGCCCATATCCTCATCTTCCTGCTTTATGCATCGGGCGCGGTTCTGCTGGCCTTCTGGCTGCCGGCATTCGTGCCCGGCATATCCCGCATCCTTGCCTACATCGCCGGCGGCTTCGTGGTGATGGCGGGCGCGCTGCTGCACCAGGCAGCACTCGGCCAGGCGCGGGCGCAGCACCAGGCGCGGTCGCTGGGCGACCTCAACCGCCTGCTTGGCGACGTGCTCAAGGATCAGCGCAAGCTCGAAGACGACATGCTGCAGCTCCGGGCGACGCTCGCCAATCTCGCCACCGCCCCGCGGCAGGATGTGGGCGAGGTGGTCAATGAAGTGAAGGTCCTGCAGAAGCTGATCGAACAGCTCTACAGCGCCCGCACCGCTATCGGCGGCAAGGCAGCCGCGCCGGCCAGGCTTGCCCCGCGCGATGTTGCAGCTGGCATAGCCGCAGCCGGCAAGGTCGCGGCCGACCAGCTCAGCATGCCGAAGCTCGCCGTGCCCAGGGAAGCGCCCATCGCCCAACCGGCGCCCACCCCATCCTCACCCACCCCGGCGATCGCATCGGCGGTCTCGGGTGCCGGCAGCGCCAGCCTGCCCATGCCGCCCATCGCCTACGATCTTGCCGAGGACGAAATCCTCGATGCCTTGCGCGACGGCCTGCGCGAAAACGGGGTCGAGCTCGCCCTGCAGCCCGTCGTCGCCTTGCCGCAGCGCAAGCGCCGCTTCTTCGAATGTTTCTCGCGCGTGCGCATCGGCGACGGGCGCGTGCTGACGCCGGAACAATATCTGGACCTCGCCGAGCGCCACGGGCTGGTCACCGCCATCGACAACATGCAGCTCTTCCGCTGCATCCAGATCCTGCGCCGCATCCGCAAGGGGAATGCCGGGATCGGCTTCTTCCTCAACATCTCGCACCACACGCTGGCCGACCGCGACTTCTTCCGCGAGTTCATCAACATGATGGCGCAGAACGCGGAACTCGCCCCGGCCATCGTCTTTGAATTCTCGCAGCGCGCGATGGAGCTGGCCGACGAGGCGCTCCTGCGCGATCTCGACCGGCTGGCCCAGCTCGGCTACCGCTTCAGCCTGGACCAGGTGACGCATTTCGACATCAACCCGGCGCAGCTCTCCAGCCATCATTTCCGCTTCATGAAGATCGAGGCTGAGAGACTCATCGCCGCGGCGCGGGCAGGCGCGCTGGGCGACGATCCGCAGGAGTTCAAGCGGATGCTCGATTCCTTCGCCATCGACCTCGTCGCCGACCATATCGAATCCGAACCGATGCTCCTCGAACTTCTCGACATGCATCTCGATTTCGGCCAGGGCTATCTCTTCGGCGAACCCCGCATCGCGCGCGCCGAAACCACCGCCCTCCACTAATAAGCAGACACGGAAGCAATGACTCAATTCCCGACCGGCCTCGGCGCCATCGCCGGCGATATCGACCTCGTCGCGATGGATCTCTGGGGCTGCATGCATGACGGCATCGTGGCCTACCCCGCCGCCCTTGAGACCCTGCGCCGGCTCCGGGCCGCGCGCATTCCGGTGGCCCTCGTTTCCAACGCGCCGCGGCGCACCGCGACCGTGCGCCCGCGCCTCGACGAGATGGGCATAACCGGCGATCTCTACGATGGCTTCTACACCTCGGGCGAGGAAGTCTGGAACCATATCGCCAAGCGCGATCTGCCAGGCTACGCGGCGCTCGGCGAAAAGGCCTATCGGATCGCGGGCCCGCTGGACCGCACCTTCACGCAAGGGCTCGACCTCGATGTCGTCGACGATATCGCGCGCGCGGACTTCCTGCTGGTCCTGGGTGTCGCCAGTCCCGAAACCCGCGTCGAGGATTTCCGCGCCATCCTGGAAGCGGCGCTGGCCCGCGGTCTGACGCTGGTCTGCGCCAATCCGGACCTCGTCGTGCATCGCGGCGGCGTTGCCGAAATCTGCGCCGGCGCGATCGCGGAAGACTATCGGCGGATGGGCGGCCGGATCCTCATCGAAGGCAAGCCGCATCCGGGCGTCTATCGGCGCCTGCTCGCCGATTTCGCGGTCCCGCCCGACCGGCTCATCGGCATCGGCGACGCCTTGCGCACCGATGTAGCCGGCGCCAAGGGAATCGGCGCCAAATCGCTCCTCATCGGCGGCGGCATCCATCATGCCATGCTGCTGAAGGGGGACGGCATCGACGCGGCGGCACTTGCAAGCCTCGCCGCGGACGGGCCCGAGCCGGACTTCGCCCTGCCATATCTCCGCTGGTAGCTTATTCCGGCCGCGTCATGCGGAAGGTTTCGGCGACCACCGCATGGAGCGCGTAGCCCATGCGGGCCAACGGCTTGGGCTGGCCGGGATCGAGGCGCGGTTCGTAGAACATGCCTGCCTCCCTCAGCGGCGGACGGCCAGATCGTAGCCGGCCATGCCGGCCAGCATCGCCGCGCAGAAGACCAGGGCGGCACTCCCGTCCAGCGCCAGCAAGGTGAGGGCCGGTCCGGGGCAGATGCCGGCGAGGCCCCAGCCGATGCCGAAGATGGCGCTGCCCAGCACCAGGCGGCCGTCGATCGCGCTGGCCTTGGGCCACTGGAAGCTGTCGGCGGCGATCGGCCTTGCCCGGCGCCGCGCATAGGCAAAGCCCGGCACGGTGACGGCCAGCGCGCCGCCCATGACGAAGGCGAGGCTCGGGTCCCACCCGCCACCGGCGAAGGCGGCGAGATCGAGGAAGGCCAGCACCTTCGCCGGATCGGCCATGCCCGAAAGGACGAGGCCGGCGCCGAAGACGAGGCCGGAAAGGAGGGCCAGGAGAATACGGGTCACGATTTTCAGGCTCCGATCAGGTGTCGCGTGACGAAAACGGTGATCATGGCGCTTCCCATGAAGAGGAGCACCGCCGCCAGCGAACGCGGGCTGAAGCGCGCCAGGCCGCAGATGCCGTGACCGCTGGTGCAGCCCGACCCCAGCCGCGTGCCGAAGCCGACGAGAAGGCCGGCGATCGCAAGGCCCGGCAGACCGGCAACGAGGCGCGGCTCGAACCCGCCCAGATAGCGTGCCATCAGCAAGGCCCCCACCGGCAGGCCGACGAGGAAGGCGAGGCGCCACGGCGTATCCGTGCCGGGCCTTTGCAGCAGGCCGCCCAGGATTCCGCTTATCCCGGCGATGCGGCCGACCGCCAGCAGCAGCATGAGGGCGGCAAGCCCGATCAGCGCGCCACCCGCCAGGGCGGCATGGGGGTTGAATGCGTTCCAGTCCATTTTCCGTTCCTCCGGCCGAAATTCAGCGCCGCTTCGCGGGCGGGCAGAAGGCGGCCTTCAGCACGCCGGCTATCTCGCGCGCCGGAGCACTTGCCGCCTCGTAATAGATGCTGGTGCCGTCGCGCTTCGTTGCAACCAGCCCCTCGGCGCGCAGGCGCATCAGATGCTGCGAGACCTTGGGCTGGGCGAGATCGAGCGCCAGCGCGATGTCGCCGACGCTCATGGGTCCGTCCTCCAGCACGCAGAGAATCGCCAGCCGGTGCTCATGCGCCAGGGCACGCAGGAAAGCGGCCGCCTCGCCCGCCTTGGCGAGCAGATCCCGCGGAGCGGCGCCTCGCCGCATGTTCTTTATATTCATAAATGCGAATATATGAATATTAATGGATTAGTCAAGAGCCGCACCAGCGGCCGCTATTCCGGCAGGCCCGCCTTGCGGAGCGTGTCGGCGAGCGTTGCCCGGTCCTCCGCCCGCCTGAGCGGCAGCCAGTCCTTGAGCGTGGAGATGCGCAGGTCGGGATCGAGCTCACGCAGACGGCGCATCGCCTGCCGGGCCGCGTCCGTTCGCCCGGCCAGCGCGTGGCTTGCCGCGACGACGCTGGCGGCGAGCAGGAAACTCGGCAGGTTGCCAAGCGCTTTTTCGCCCCAGGACGACGCCTGGTCGGGACGTCCCGCGAAGAGATGCGCCAGCCCCGTTCCGGCCTGCATGCGGACCATTTCCGGGTCGAGGGGGCTGAGCCGCATGGCGCGCGAGAAATGCCCGATCGCTTCTTCCTGCTCGCCACGGGCGATTCTCTGAAAGCCGCCCAGATACCAGGCGGCCGCGAGGTTCGGATTGAGCATCAGCGCCCGATCGAGCAGGGCGATGCAGCTGTCGAGATCGCCGCCGAAATGACCGAGCGCATGACCGCCGCGCGTGAGCGCCACCGCATCCTCCTTGCCGAGATCGACCGCCCTGCGTGCCAGCCTCGCGCCTTCCGCCATCTCCGCCCGGCGATCCGTCATCCAGCCATTGATCTTGCGCCAGAAATGGCACCACGCCGCCATGCCATAGGCCGAGGCGAAATCGGGATCGAGCGCGATCGCCTTATGGAACAGCGGCAAGGCCTCGTTGATCGCTTCCCTGGTGCCTTGATGGAAGCTCGCCATGCCGCGCAGGTATAGGTCGTAGCCGTCGAGATTCTCGGTGGGCTTCCTTTTGGCGCGTTCGATCTCCGCCCGCTCCAGCTGCGGCGAAATCGCGCCGACGACACTCACGGTGATCTGATCCTGCAGATCGAAAATGTCGTCGAGGGTTCCTTCGAACCGATCCGCCCATATATGCGCCCCGCTGGTCGCGTCGATGAGCTGGCCGGTGATGCGAACCCGGTTCGCGGCCTTGCGCACGCTGCCTTCCAGGACATAGCGGACGCCCAGCTCGCGGCCGACCTGCTTCACGTCGACGACCCGGCCCTTATAGGTGAAGCTCGAATTGCGCGCGACGACGAACAGCCAGCCGATGCGCGACAGCGCCGCGGTGATGTCCTCGACCACGCCATCGGCGAAATATTCCTGTTCGGCATCGCCGCTGAGATTGTGAAACGGCAAAGCGGCGATCGATGGCTTGTCGGGAAGAGCCAATATTGGCGCGTGGGGTGGCGTCTCATGCAATTCCGCGAAATCGGGTCCCGCGACACCCGGCCGGTCCGACGACGCTTCCTCGCGCACCGCGCCTACGAAGCGCAGACCCTTGCGCGCAACCGTCCGGATCAGGCGCTGTTCGGCGCCATTGTCGCCGATGGCCTTTCGAACCGCATTGATGTGGCTGGTGAGGGTCGATTCGGAGACGATCCGCCCGCCCCACACCGCCTCCAGCAGATCGTCCTTGCTGGCGACGCGCGCGCGGTTCCGCAGCAGATAGAGCAGCAAGTCGAAGACTTGCGGTCCGATGGCGACCGTCTCGGACCCGCGCGTCAGTTCACGCCGATCCGGATCGAGCCTGTAATTTTCAAAGGCGAACTGCACGTCGGCACTCCACCACCCGGCCAGCCTGGGTGGCACTGTTTGCAAGACCCTGAAAGAGCTGAAACCACTTGTCACGCGCGGCCGCGCGGCGGCCCGCTGTCACCGGGATATTACCGGGTCGGCCGGCCGTTTTGGACAAATATTCAGGACAAATTCAAGGACGCTTGAAGGCTGGCGCAAAGTCTTCCGGCCGGCCTCCAGGCATCCTCCATCCATCGACCGCGATGGTCGCGGCGAATGGCGAAAGGGAGGTTTCCATGCGCAATCATCAATCATCTAAAAAAATTGTGGTCATTGGCGGCAGCGGCCTCATCGGCGGCAAGCTTGTGAGCAGGCTGCGCGCGCTTGGCCACGACGTCCTCGCGGCGTCGCCCAGCACCGGCGTCAACAGCGTCACCGGCGAGGGGTTGGCAGGCGCCCTTGCCGGCGCCGACACCGTTGTCGACGTGGTGAACTCGCCCTCGTTCGAGGATAAGGCGGTGCTGGAATTCTTCGAGAAGTCGGGGCGCAACCTGATGGCGGCCGAAGCGGCGGCGGGTATCGGCCATCATGTGGCCCTCTCGATTGTCGGCACCGAGCGTCTGGCCGATAACGGTTACTTCCGCGCCAAGCTGGCCCAGGAGAAGCTGATCAAGGAATCGAAGATCCCCTATACGATCCTGCGCGCCACCCAATTCTTCGAATTCGTCGGCGCCATCGGTGAATCCGCCGCCGACGGGCAGACGATCCGCCTGTCGCCGGCCCTCTTTCAGCCGATCGCGTCGGACGATGTGGTTGCCGCCCTGGCCGATGTGGCGCTTGCGGCACCGGCCAACGGCACGGTCGAGGTGGCCGGCCCCGAGAAGATCAGCCTCGACGAATGCGTCCGGCGTTTCCTCAACGCCAGGAAGGACCCGCGCAGGATCGTTCCCGATATCCATGCGCGCTATTTCGGCGCCGAGCTTAACGATCGCTCTCTCACCCCGCTTGAAGGGGCGCGCATCGGCAAGACGCGGTTCGACGATTGGCTCGGCCGCTCCGCGCCGCAGGCGTAACGCAACGCAGCAACCTTGGAATTTCCCGCAACCTGTTCGCGTCCAGATAAGGAGAATTCAGATGTTCACCAGGTTTATCTTCGGAATCGTCGTCGCCGGCCTCGCTTTCAGCACCGCATCGGCGCAGGAAGCGGATGCCGATCAGCGCAAGGTGTCGGTGGTCTTCGACCGCGCGCTGCCGAATGCTCCCGGCATGAGCATGAAAGGCGTGCTGGTCGAATACGGGCCGGGCGCCGCATCGCCCGCGCATACCCATCCGGCCTCGGCCTTCATCTATGCGACGGTCCTCGAAGGCGCCGTCCGCATCAAGGTCAATGACGAGCCGGAAAAGATCTATCGCGCCGGCGAGAACTTCGTCGAAATGCCGGGCGATCATCATGGCGTCAGCGCCAATGCCAGCGACACCGAACCCTCGCGCCTGCTGGCCGTCTTCGTCGTCAAGACCGACGAGACGAAACTGGTGACGGAAGATAAATAGCGGCCCTCGTTCAGGCCAGCCGCTGCAGCACGAAATCAAGGAGCGTGCGCAACCGTGCCACGCGCTTGAGATCGCGGTGATAGCCCACCCATACGTCGCGGCCCGGAATGTCGGTTCCGGGCCGCGCCTCATCGAGCGCGATCGCCTCGAGGCCCGGCAGGCTGTCGCCGAGAAGCCGCGGCAGCACGGCAAGGCCGACGCCCTCGAGGCAGGCTTGGGCCTGGACGTCGCGATTGTTGCTGCGGAACGCGATGCGCGCCTTGGGCAGGCGGCGGCGCAGCCAGGCCATGTCGGGCAGGGTGCCGAAGGCCGCGTCCATCGTCACCAGCACCAGCCCGGCGCCGTCCCCCAATGACGGCACGGCCATGCCGCGCGGCGCATAGAGCGCATAATCCATGTGCAGGCATTTGCGCTGCACGATCTCCGGCTCGTCGAAAGGGGCGATGCGGAAGGCAAGATCCGCTTCGCGCCGTGCCAGGCTGAAGGGGCGCTGATCGGTAATGAGTTCGATGCCCATGCCGGGATGTTCCTTCGCGAACGCGGCCAGGATGGGCGTCAGCACATGGACGCCGAACCAGTCGGACGAAGCGATGCGGATCTGGCCCTGCAATTGCGCGCCGCCGGCGGCAAGGCGCTCGACCGCCAGCGACTCCTCCTCGATCCGCTCTGCATGCTGCAGGACCGACTGGCCCTCGTCGGTGAGGATGAAGCCATCGCTGCTACGCTGGAAGAGCGTCTGCCCCAGCGCCTGTTCCAGGGCGCGCAAGCGCCGCCCCATGGTGGGCTGCGTAAGGCCGATCCGGCGCGCCGCGGCACCCAGGGTGCCGGCACGGGCGATGGCCAGAAAGATGCGCAGGTCGCTCCATTCCATGGCGTACCTTAACCAATGTCATGCAATAATGCATGAGCTTCAAACGATAATCCAATCTTCCATACTTGCCCGCATGGTCTATCTCCATAGCATCCCTTCAGGAGACTGCCCCATGCCTATCCCATCAATGCGTGCCCTGCAGGCGCCGGACCCGGCATCGCCCTTGCGGATGATCGAGCTGCCGCGCCCCGCGCCCGGCCCGGGCCAGGTCCTGGTCCGCATCAAGGCCAGCGGCGTCAATCCGCTCGATCTCAAGATTCGCGCTGCCGCCGCCGCCCATGCCCGCCATCCGCTGCCCAATATCCTCGGCATCGACATGGCGGGTACGGTCGAGGCGGCCGGCCCCGGCGTCACCCGGTTCAAGGCGGGCGACGCGGTCTTCGGCATGGTGGGCGGCGTCGGCGGGCATCAAGGGACGCTCGCCGAATTTGCGGCTGTCGATGCCGACCTGCTGGCGCTGAAGCCGGCGGGGCTCGACATGCGCGCGGCGGCCGCCCTGCCGCTCATCTTCATCACCGCCTGGGAAGGTCTGGTCGACCGCGCCCAGGTGAAATCGGGCGAGCGTGTGCTCGTTCACGGCGGTGCCGGCGGTGTCGGCCACATGGCGGTGCAATTGGCCAAGGCGAGGGGCGCCGAGATCTTCGCGACGGAAGGCGCCGAACGGCGCGGCCTTGTCGAAAGCCAAGGTGCTACCTTCATCGACCGCACGGAAGATGTCGCCACCTATGTCGCCGCGCATACCGGCGGCGATGGTTTCGACGTGATCTACGATACCGCCGGCGGTCCCACGCTCGATGCGTCGTTCCAAGCCGTGCGGCCCTATGGCGGCCGCGTCGTGAGCTGCCTCGGCTGGGGCACCCATGCACTGGCCCCGCTTTCCTTCCGGGCCGCGAGCTATGCCGGTGTCTTCACTTTGCTGCCGCTCCTCACCGGCAAGGGCCGCGCCCATCACGGCGACATTCTCGCCGCCGCAGCGTCGCTTGCCGATGCCGGCCAATTGAAACCGCAGCTCGACGGTCAGCACTACACACTGCAAACCGCCGACGCCGCCCACGACGCCATCAACCAGCGCCGCGCTCAGGGCAAGGTCGTGATCGAGATTGGGAAGTAATGACTGAGTGCCAATCTCCTCCCCCCTGAAGGGGGGGAGGGATTTCGAGCGAGCAGCTGCTACTCCGCCGCGCGTTTGAGCGCCGGAAACCTTGAGCGCATTTCGAGTTCGAAGATCGGCACGGTGTTGCGGATATAGAGGTTCCGTGCATCGACCGACGGCTGATAGTCCCAGGCCACACCTTGCGCGCGGATGATGTCGTTGAGGTAGCGCCGGCGGCGCTGGCTGGCCACGACCTGTTGGCGGATCGCTTCCATGTCCCAGCCCTTGGCGATTTCGGCGCGCAATTTCCCGATACGCTCCGCATGGGCGGGATCGTTCGCCAGATTCGTCACTTCCAGCGGATCGGCCTCGACATCGTAGAGCTGGTCGGGATCGGTCTGGAAGTGGATGAACTTGTAGCGCCCGCGCCGGATCATGATTCCCGGCGCCTTGGCGCCCTCGCCCATATATTCGCCGATCACCTCGTCATGGCCCTGAAGCCCGGTCAGGTGCGGGACCAGCGAGCGGCCCTCGGTCACCACCTGCTCATGCAGGGGCGCGCCGTCGGTGGCGAGGTCGAGCAAGGTCGGCAGGATGTCGATCTGCGAGACGGCCGCCTTCACCCGGCCGGTCTTGAGTCCAGGTCCGTTGATGATCATCGGAATGCGCGCCGAATTCTCGAACCAGTTCATCTTGAACCACAGGCCCCGCTCGCCCAGCATGTCGCCATGGTCGCCGGTGACGATGGTGACGGTGTTGTCGGCAAAGCCGCTTTCCTTCAAGGCCTGCATCAGATCGGCAAAGCGCTCGTCGATATAGGAGACCGAACCGTAATAGGCATGGCGCGCATTGCGGATTTCCTCCGCGCTCGGCGCCGGATCGAGCATGCCGATGCCGTTGGCGATGCGCTGCTCATGCGGCCCCAGCGGCACGGCACCCGCTTTCAGCCTGGGCATGTCGATATCGTCATGCCGGTAGAGGTCCCAATGTTCCTGCCGCGCCAGATAGGGATCGTGCGGGCTGATCAGCGAAACCACCAGGCAGAAGGGCTGGTCGCTGTCCTTGCGCGCCAGGTCGAAGAGATGGCGCTTGGCCATGAACACGACCTCGTCGTCGAAATCGAGATAGGCCGAGCGCGTGCAGATGCCGGCCTGGCGCACCACATCCATGTTGTGGAACCAGTCGAGCTTGGCTTCCGGCCGGTCCCAATCGGGAACCCAGGCGAAGTCCGACGGATAGACATCGGTGGTGAGGCGCCGATGGAAGCCATGGAGCTGGTCCGGCCCGCAGAAATGCATCTTGCCCGACAGCGTGGTGTCGTAGCCCAGGGCCGAAAGATGGTGCGCGAAGGTCGGGATCTCGGCCATGAACTCGGCCGCATTGTCCCAGGCGCCGATCTTGCTGGGCAGGCGCCCGGACATGAACGAATAGCGCGCCGGGGCGCAGAGCGGGTAGTTGCAATAGGCCGCGTCGAAGACCATCGATTTTTCTGCGAAGGCGGAGAGGGCCGGGGTCTTCACCAGTTTATGGCCGTAGGTCGGCATGAATTGGGGGGCGAGCTGATCGAGCATGAAGATGACGAAATTGGGTTTCCGCTTGGCCATCTGGGTTCCCTCTTGTTCCTGGATGCTAGGCCAAGTCTCCTCTTTGCATCTGGCTTAGACAAACGAGAAATATTAGAGTCAGAGGCTAAGCTGCACTTATCCTGGAGCCGCGATGACCTTCCGCAAGCTGCCGCCGCTGGGCATGCTGCGCTCGTTCGAGGCGGCGGCGCGGCATATCAGCTTCGCCCGCGCCGGGGACGAGCTCGGCGTCACGGCGGCGGCCGTCAGCCAGCAGGTGAAGGGGCTCGAGGAACATCTCGGGCAGATGCTGTTCCTGCGCCGGCCGCAGGGATTGAGCCTGACCGAGGCCGGCCTTTCCTATCTCACCGTGCTGCGCGACGCATTCGACCGGCTGGGGGCCGGAACCGACGAGCTGTTCCATGGCCGGTCGGGCAGCGATGTGTCGGTCCGCGTCACCGCCGGCTTTGCGCATCTGTGGCTGGCGCCGCGCCTGGCGCGCTTCCTCGCCGCCGAGCCCACCATCCGCCTGCGCCTCCTCACCACGCTGTGGACGCCGCTCGAAATCGATGCCGAGGCCGATTTCGAGATACGCTGCGGCATCGGCGCCTGGCCGCAACTGACCGCCTATCCGCTGACCCGCGACCGGCTCTTTCCGGTCTGCGCGCCGGCGCTGGCCGAAGGCCTGCAGCGCCCGCTGCCGCACGAATATCTCGGCCGCCAGCGCCTCATCCATGTGGCGAGCTTCGCCGAAGGCTGGAACGACTGGTTCCGCGGCGCCGGCGGCACCGCCCAGCCGGGGGCGAACGGGGTCACCTTCGATACCGCCACGCTCGCCGTCGACCTTGCCCTGGCCGGCGGCGGTTTCATGCTGGGCCGCTCCTGCTTCGTCGATGCGCTGCTGGCCGAAGGCCGGCTGGTGGCGCCCTGCGCCGCCGGGATCAAGAGCACCGAGGCCTTCTATCTGGTCGAACGCGCGGGCGAAAGGCTGCCACGACCGGCCCGGCTTTTCCGCGATTGGATCCTCGCCGAGGCCGCCCGCCAGATCACCTGAGCACTCTCCGGTAAATTTTCTCTCTTTACTCTATCGAACTGATAGTGTTTAAAGGCCGGGAAATAGGTTCGCTGCGCTGACCTTATGGGCATCGGGCGAGCCGGAAGGCAAAGTCCAGGGATGGCCCATGCTTCAGCCTAAATCATTGATCATAGCTGGTTTTCTGGCAATAACGCCGATTGCCGTGGGTGCCGTGACCACGCTCACGGGGCTTGCCGGCATGCCCGCGGCCGCCATCGACGTGATCGGCTTCGAGCGCAAATGGCTGCTCTCGGTCGACGAGGCCCGCGCCCTCATCGCCTCCGGCGCCCTGGTCGTCGACGCCCGCAATGCCGAGCTTCGCGCCCGATCGCCGATCCGCAACGCAGCACCGCTGCAGGCAAACGAGCTTGCCGGCACTGATGCCGACATCGCGGCGAGGCTCCAATCCCTCGGCCTCAGCAACGATGAACCTGCCGTCATCCTGGGCGATCCGGCCCATGGCTTGGGCGAGGATGCCGCCCTGGTCCTCGCCTTGCGCTCGCTCGGCCATGGCCGTGTCGCCATGGTCGATGGCGGCCTGCCGGCCTTGCTGGCGGCGGGCCTGCCCACCGTGCAGGCGCCCTTCGGTGCCGGCACCTTCGCCGTCGCGCGCAACGACAGCTGGTCGCTCGATGCCGCCAGGGTAAAGCCGCGCGACTTCCAGCTGCTGGAAAGCGATCTCTCCGCCGACCTCCTCACGCCCGATGGGCGCCTCAAGACCGCCGACCAGATCGCCGCGATCCTGGCGGGACAGGGTATCGACCGCGATTCGAGGATCGCCACCGCCGGCCGCCGATCGGCCTGGCTGGCCGCCATCCTGCTCGACCAGGGTTACGACGCGCGGCAGATCGTGGGCGGCGAATTGGCATTGACCGCGGCCAACTGAACCGCATTCTAATGGCTTCATGAACGAAGCCATCTTCCGCCTCGGCATCTTCCTCATCCTGTTTGCGCTGCTGGGGCTTGCCGAGACTTTCCGCCCGCGCCGGCCGCTGCGCGACGACAAGGCCCGGCGCTGGCGCACCAACCTTGGCCTCTTCCTGCTCGACATCCTGGCGCAGCGCCTCGTCCTGGGCGCCATCCTCGTCTCGGCCGCCCTCCATGCCGGCGAGATGGGCTGGGGACTTTTCAACCTGACGGCATTGCCCTTCTGGCTCGAAGGGGCCGCGGCATTCGTCATCCTCGACGGCGCCATCTACCTGCAGCATGTGGCGACGCATAAGGTGCCGCCGCTCTGGCGCCTGCACCGCGTGCATCATGCCGATCTCGATGTCGATCTCACCACGGGTCTGCGCTTCCATCCGGTCGAGATTCTGCTCTCGGCCCTCTATAAGGCCGGGATCGTGCTGCTCATCGGCGCCGACCCGCTCATCGTCCTCATCTACGAAGCGTCCTTGAGCGCCTTCGCGCTTTTCACCCACGGCAATATCGCCGTGCCGGAAGGATGGGACCGGGCCCTGCGGCGCCTCGTCTGCACGCCCGACATGCACCGGCGCCATCATTCGACGCGCAAGGACGAGACCGATTCCAATTACGGCAATATCTTCTCTTTCTGGGACCGGCTGGCGCGCGCTTACTTCGAGAATCCCGCCTTGGGCCAGCAGGGCGTCATCCTGGGGCTGGCCGACGAACGCAAGGGCGCCAGGCTCGGCCTGACGCACCTGCTGCTGATGCCCTTCCGCTAGGAGGGCGGAGGCACGGGGCCGCCGTTCACGGCCGCGCCGTCTTCACCACGACCTCTCCGTAAAGCTCCGGCCGGACCTGATCGTTGAGCGGCCACCGGCTGCGCACCCGCCGCACCTGGTCGAGGTCGATCGTCGTGGTCAGCATCGCCTCTTCGTCCGGGGCCCCCGCCAGGATGACGCCCCAGGGATCGACCACCGCCGACCGGCCGATGAACCCGATGCCGGTCACCTTTTCCTTCCCCGTCATGCCGGAGGCGGCGATGAACATCTGATGGTCGGTGGCGCGCGCCTTCAGCAGGAAATCCCAATGGTCGAAGCGGGGCGCCAGGAAAGCGGTCGGCAGCAGGATGAGTTCCGCCCCGGCCTTGGCATAGGCGCGGAACATTTCGGGGAACCGGATATCGGCGCAGATCCCTAAGCCGAAGCGGCACAGATTGGTGTCGTAGACCTGGAGCGCCGCGCCCGGAGACACTTTCTTCGATTCCATGATGCCCGGCGGCAGATCGGTGCGGTTGGGCACGTCGAAGAGATGCGTCTTGCGGTAGGCGCCCAGCAGGTCGCCGCCCGGGCCGATCACCGGCGCGGTGTTGTAGATGCACCCGTCCGGCCCCTGTTCGTAGAACGAGCCGGTCACATACATCGCATGCCTGCGCGCGCAGTCGGCCAGCAGCTCGAAGGTGGGGCCGGGAATCGGTTCGGCCAGCGCCTTGTGCGCATCGCCGCTGGAAAATCCGGTGCCGGTGAAAAGCTCCGGCAGCACGACGATATTGCTGCCGCGCGATCCGGCGAGGTCCAGATAATGCCGTGCCTTGGCGAGATTGCCTGCCTTGTCGTCATCCTGCGCATTGAATTGCGCGATCGAAATCGTGACCGGGCGCGATTCGTTCATGACCCACCCCTCATCGTTCAAGTGGCGGAACGATAGCCCAAGGGCGGCCACCGCGTTAGCCCCTGTTTAGGCACGGGTGAAGACCCCTCGCCCCGCTTGCGGGGAGGGGGTTGGGATGAGGGGCCTTCCCCGGCGATCAGATCCCCAGGATGAACTTCTGCGCCCGCATGATCTCGAAAAAGTCGCGCGCGGCGAATTGCACGGTGCGGTGGCCGATATGCTTGGCGCCGGGATACCAGGACGCCCGATAGGCGTCGGTCGGATTGTTGAAGACGGCTTCCAGCACCGTCACGTCGGCAATGGGCAGCAGCAGCTTCGACCGGTCGAGCCCCAGCGCCTTCTTCACCCCCGCCCTGATGTTGGCGCGCGCCACCCTGGGCGCCACGGAAACGGTCGACCGGCCGATCCCTTCGCTGACCGCCACCGTCACCATGCCTGGGTTCAGCTTCTCGGCATCCTCGCAGATGCCCTTATCGCCGGAGATGAACACGGCAGGCACCTTGAAATAGGCGGCGGCGGTGCCGTGCAGGTGGAACTCCGACGCCGGCACCCCGTTGAGGCGCAGTTCCGAGATGCGCAGGTTCATCGTATGCGCCAGCGGATTGGTCTCCGACCCGGCGCGGCTGTGATAGCCGGTGAAGATCACGGCATCGAACCCGTCCTCTATCCCCTGCACCATGCTCAAGGGATGTCCGCTCCAGCCGCGGATGATCCTGACGCAGTCGGGCAGGTTCGCCGTGACGATGTTGCGCCCGGAATCGTGCGCGTCCTTGAGCAGGATCTCGGTGGCCCCGGCCTCGATCGCGCCCTCGATCGCCGCCATCACCTCGCCCGTCATCAGCTCGCGGAACTCCGGATAGGAATCGTGCGGCTTCTCGGCCTCGTCCCAATGCGTGATGCCGGCGGTGCCTTCGATGTCGCTGCTGATGAAAACCTTCATGGCGATCCTCTGATCGGGGAATGGCTGGGCGAAAATGCGGGCCCGATTGATGCCCGATCGGCGAGGGAAATGCAATTGGCGCCCTAGCGCCACCCGACGGCCGCCACCCGACGGTCGCTTCCTGACAGCCAGGGAAGGAGCGGCGGCTCAGTCCTGCGCGCCGCGGCGTTCTTGCCTGCGCCGGGCGACGAAGGCCTCCAGCGCTTCGGCGATGCCGGGATCGAGCGGCGGCGCCACGTATGAATTCAGCGCCTGCTGCCAGACCGAGGTCGCGCGCATGGTTGCGTCCCTGGCACCGTCCGCCGCCCAGTTGGCATAGGAGCGCCAATCGGCGATGAGTGGCTTGTGGAACGCATTCTGATAGCGTGCCAGCGTATGCTGCGCGCCGAAGAAATGCCCGCCGGGAGCCACTTCGCGCTGCGCGTCGAGGCCCAGTTCGGCATCGGAGATATCGAAGGGCTGCACCAGCCCCGCCATCAGCTGCAGCATCTCGACATCCAGCACGATCTTCTCGAACGAGGCGCAAAGCCCGCCTTCCATCCACCCCGCCCCGTGATAGACGATATTGGCCCCGCCCAGCACCGCCGACCAGAGCGACATTTCCGATTCATACGCCGCCTGCGCATCGACGGCGTTGCTGGCACTGGCATTGCTGGCGCGGTAGGGAAGGCCGCAGCGCCGCGCCAATTGCCCGCCGATCAAGGTCGCGCGTGCATTCTCCGCCGTGCCGAAGGCGGGTGCCCCGGAGCGCAGATCCACGTTCGACGTGAAGGCGCCGTAGACCACGGGCGCACCGGGGCGCGCAAGCTGCGTCAGGACGATGCCGGCCAGCGCCTCCGCATTCTGCTGCGCCAAGGCGGCGGCAAGGCTGACCGGCGCCATCGCACCCATCAGGGTGAAGGGTGTCACCACCGTGGCCTGGCCCCATTCCGCCATCGCCATCAGCCCGTCGCTCATCGCCTCGTCGAAGCGGCGCGGCGAATTCACCGAGATGATGGTGAGGACCGATGGATCGTCGATGAGGTCTTCGCGCGTCTTCCCACGCGCGATCGCCATCATGTCGATGCCGTCGAGCGCCCGCTCGGCGCCGATGGCCGTGCAGTGATAGACCTTGTCGGAGTAAGTGAGATTGGCGAGATAGCAATCGAGATGCCGGCTCGCCGCCGGCAATTCCTGCGGCGCCGTCGGCTGGTTGCCGAGAAGATGGATGATGTCGAAGCTCTGCCCCAGCTGGATGAGGCGCCGATAATCGGAGAGATTGCCGGCGCGCCGCCCGTTGATGCGATCCTCGACCGTGGGCGGGCCGGCCACCAGGCTGAAAGCCATCGCGTCGCCGCCAACCTCGATGCGGCGCGCCGGATTGCGCGGCGTCAGCGCGAATGCGCGCGGCGCGGTTTTGAGCGCCTCGGCGATGAGTTCGGCGGGGATGCGCACCAGGCCCGTTCCCTCATCGACCTTGGCGCCGGCCTTGGCGAAAGCGGCACGCGCCTTGGCGCCCATGAATTCGATGCCGATCTCATCCAGAATGGTCAGCGAGGCGCGGTGAATCGCCTCGACCTGTTCGGGATGGAGCGGCTCGACCGGTTTGAGATGGCGCTTGAGGATCGCCGGAAAATGCCCCTGGGAAAGCCCGCTCTCGCGCGGCCGCCGCGGATGCTCCACCCCCCGCCGCCGCACCCGCGCGCCACTTTCGAGATCGTCGCTCATGACACTCCGCCCTTTCAATCCTTCCCTCTCCCTTCGAAGGGCAGGGCCTTCGAGGAGGAGGCGTAGAGGTGACATTAGCGAGTGCATGACCGACTGAACAGAACACCCCGCGCGCAATTATGCGCTAGCGCGATGCGCAGAACTCATTGCCGCGCTGCACGCGCCGCAATCCCCTCTCCCTTCAGGGGGAGGGTCAGGGTGTGGGGGTGTCAATGACGGCTATCGACAACGAGAAGCATCACGCCAATTGGCCGGATTGGTAGTCCTTGAATGCCTGTTCGATCTCGGCCCTCGTGTTCATGACGAAAGGGCCGGCGCGCACGACCGGTTCGCCGATCGGCCGGGCGGCGAGGACGAGGATGCGCGCGCCATCGGGGCCGGCTTCGATGTCGATCTCGTCGCCTTCGCCCAGCACCGCCATCTGCGTCGCACCGACCGGGCGGCCGCCGATTTCGGCCGAACCTTCGAACACATGCGCCAGCACGGTCGCCTGCGCATCGACCTTGTGCCGCCAGCTTGTCCCCGCCGGCAAGGCCGCATCGACGAGAAGCGGCTGGCGCGAGACGCCGTTGACCGGGCCGCTGATGCCTTCCGCCGTGCCGGCCACGACCTTCAGCACGATGCCGTTGGGCAGTTTCGTCGCCGGAATCTCGGCGGGCGCGTAATCCTGATAGCGCGGCGCCGCCATCTTCTCGGCGGCCGGCAGGTTGATCCAGATCTGGAAGCCGCGCATCAGGCCGTCGGTCTGTTCCGGCATTTCCGAATGGATGAGGCCGCGCCCGGCCGTCATCCATTGCGCGCCGCCGGATACGAGGAGCCCGCTGTTGCCGCGGCTGTCGAAATGGCGCATGCGCCCGGCCAGCATATAGGTGACCGTCTCGAAGCCGCGATGCGGATGGTCGGGAAAGCCGCCGATATAGGCGCCGGGATCGTCCGAGCCGAATTCGTCGAACAGCAGAAAGGGATCGACCTGCGTGACCCCCGGCACCGGAAAGAGGCGCTTCATCTTGACGCCGGCGCCGTCCGACGTTTCCTGCCCCTTGATGATGTGCCGCGTCTCTCTGATCGCCATGGCTTGCCGCGCTCCTTCTCGCCAGGCGGAAGCTAGGCGTGGGGATGGAAACCGACAATAGCGACTTTGCGCATCTCATTGTTCACTGGACGGCAACAGCCGTTAACCCTGTTCATGTGGGCTGGTTGAGAAAGCGCTGACATTTCAATTGTCTGCAACCAGGCCGGGTTTGCATAAAATTAATTCTTTCGGCGCATCCTTCGTCGCTGGGGCGCTTATGCATTGGGGAGGCCGATCATGAAGCTTGCTGCCAAGATGCCCGCCGCCGTCACCGCGCTCATCGCCGCGTCGATCGTGACGCTGGGCCTCATCGCGGTCTATTTCGCCCAGGGCGCGTTGCGCCAATCCGCCGAAGGCAAGCTGGTGGCGCTGGTCGATGCGCGTGCCGCGGCGCTCCAGGATTATCTCGACAGCATCGTCGAGGATCTTTCCCTGCTGGCGCTGGCTGGCGACACGCACCGCGCCGTCACCGCCCTTGCCAAGGGCTACCGCGAACTTCCGGAAGGCGCTCCGCGCAAGCTCTATGTCGATGAGAATCCCAATCCGGGCAAATTGTGGGAGCTCGACGCCGCCGCCGACGGCTCGCCCTACAGCGCGGCGCATGCGGCGTTCCATCCCTGGTATCGCTCGATCGCCGAAACGCGGGGCTACTACGACATCTTCCTGGTGGGCCCCGCGGGCGACGTCGTTTATTCGTACACCAAGGAGCCGGATTTCGGCACCAGCCTGGCGGCGGGGGAATGGAAGGAGAGCGATCTTGCCAAGGTCTGGCGCAAGATCGACGACGGCAAGGGCAGCGTCGCCATCGCCTTCTCGGATTTCGCCGCCTACGCCCCCAGCAAGGGTGTCCCGGCCAGTTTCATGGCCGCGCCGATCATGGAACAGGGCGAATTTCTCGGCACGCTCATCTTCCAGATGCCGATCGGGCGCATCAATGCCGTCATGCAGCGGGCCGAGGGCATGGGTGAAAGCGGCGAAACCTATATCGTCGGCGCCGACAATCTGATGCGCAGCGATTCGCGTTTCCTGAAACCGGACGAAACCTCGATCCTCAGTCAGGAGGTGGCGACACCGACAGTCGCCGCCGCCCTCAAGGGAGAGACAGGCGTGCTGCCGATCGAGGATTATCGCGGCATCGACGTTGTCTCGGCCTATAAGCCGGTCATCTTCGAAGGCGTCAGCTGGGCCGTCATCGGCGAGGTCGATGCCGAGGAAATCTTTGCTCCCGTACGCGCGACGCGCAACATCATTCTCGCCGTGGGGGCGATTGCGCTTTTCCTCGCCGCGATCGTCGGCTTCTTCGGCGCGCGCGCGATCGCACGGCCGCTGGCGGCCCTCACCCACGTGATGCGCGTCATGGCCGGGGGCGAATATACGGTCACCGTTCCGGCGACCGCGCGCAAGGACGAACTGGGCGAAATGGCCCAGGCGACCGAACAGTTCCGCGGCAAGCTGATCGAGGGGCGCGAGCTGGCAAGGCAGCAGGTCGAGGCCCAGGAACGCCAGATCGAGCGCGGCAAGCAGATGGAAGCAGCCGTCACCCAGTTCGACAAGGCGATCGGCGCGGTGGTCGAGGGTGTGAGCGCCGCCGCGACCGAATTGCAGACGACCGCCCAGGCAATGTCGGCCACCGCCGAGGAAACGGCGCGGCAGTCCAATGTCGTGGCCAATGCCGCCGTCGAAATGACCCAGAGCGTGCAGACCGTGGCTTCGGCGACCGAGGAATTATCCGCCTCGATCGGGGAGATCGGCAACCAGGTGACCGAATCGAACCGCGTCGTGGGCGATGCGGTGGCCCAGGCGGATACAACCAATACCCGCGTGAGAACCCTGGCCGACGCCGCCGAGAAGATCGGCAATGTCGTAACCCTCATCAACGAGATCGCCAGCCAGACCAACCTGCTGGCCTTGAACGCGACGATCGAGGCGGCGCGGGCGGGCGAAGCAGGCAAGGGCTTCGCCGTGGTCGCTTCCGAAGTGAAGAATCTGGCGATGCAGACAGCGAAGGCCACCGATGAAATCGGCGGCCAGGTACGGGCGATCCAGCAATCGAGCGAAAGTTCGGCCGATGCCATCCGCGACATCACCAAGGTGATCGGTCGCATCAGCGAGATTTCCGGCGCCATCGCGTCGGCCGTGGAGGAACAGGGGGCGGCGACCCAGGAGATATCGCGCAACGTCCAGCAGGTGGCGGCCGGCACCACCGAGGTATCCGCCAATATCGGCGGCGTCACCGAGGCATCGGAGCATACCAGCCAAGCCTCGCACCAGGTGCTTACCGCCGCCGCCGAACTGGCCAGGAACGGCGCCGTCCTGCGCAAGGAGGTCGAAACCTTCCTGCATGTGGTGCGGCGGCTTTAGAGCATTTCAACATTACCCGGAATCGCGCGCCTTGCTCCGGTATTCCCCAGGGCAATCGCATGTACCCGAATTTGTCACCCCCGGGCCCCCGCCGACGCATGTCGGCATGCACCGGCAAGGCCCCGGGATGACGGAAAAATGTAACAGCGTTTGATGGAAACACCCCTCACCCCAACCCCTCCCCGCTATCGCGGGGCGAGGGTTGGGGTGAGGGGTAGGCGTTCCAGTCTCGGCTTTTTCAGCTCAGTTCTTCACCGTATCCTCGAGGAAGAAACGGCCGAGCGGGTTCTGGTAGAAGCCTTCGATATTCTTCCGGCTGACATTGCGATAGGGGCTGTAATAGAGATCGATCCAGTGCGCCTCGTCCTTGGCGATGGTCTGGATCTCGATATACATGGCCTCGCGCTTTGCCGGGTCCATCTCGACGCGGGCCGCCGCCACCAGTTCCTTCACCTTGTCGTTCTGGTAATGGGTCATGTAATTGTTGTTGGCGTCATGGCCCAGCACGAAGGTCGTCTTCTGGTCCGGGTCGATCACGTCATTGGTCCAATAGTTGATGGCCAGGTCGTATTCGCCATCGACTTCCATCTGCCAGGACGAGCTGGGATCGACCTTGGCGATGTTCACCGTGATGCCGGCCTTGGCCAGCTGTTCCTGGATGAGGATCGCGGTCTGCTCCTGCACCTCGTCGCCGGTATCGACGATGAAGCTGAGGGAGAGGTCGGAGACACCGGCGCCTTCCAGCAGCTTCCTGGCACCTTCCGGATCGTAAGGCCGCTGCAGATTGCCGTCGTTGTGATAGAGCGCGCCCTTGGGCACATAGGAATTGGCGACTTCACCGAAGCCGAAGGTCGCCGTGTCGACGATGGCCTGCTTGTCGATCGCCATGTCCAGAGCCTGACGCACCGGAACCTTCGCCAGAATCTCGTTGCGCTGGTTGATGAGGAGATGATCCTCGCGCGTCGAGGGGTCGAGATGGACGCTGAGACTGGCATCCTTCTGCAGCTCGGCGATGCGGGAGAAGGGCACGAAGATGGCGGCATCGAGCTCGCCCGCCTGCACCTTCAGCATGCGGGTATTGTCGTCGGGGATCGAGACCCATTCGACACCATCGAGCTTGACGCGGTCGGCTTCCCAGAAATTCGGGTTCTTCTTCAGCACGACCTTGTCGCCGCGCTTCCACTCGACCAGTTCGAAGGCGCCCGAACCCAGCGGCTTTTCGGCGATCGCCTCCTCGCCCAGTTCGGTGACCGATTTTTCGGAGAGGATCGAGGCGCCCGGCATGGCGAGCGAGGCCAGGAACGGGGCCGCCGGCTGCGTCAACGTGATGACCAGCGTATGGTCGTCCGCGGCTTCCGCGGTCTTGATCACCTTGTAGCTGTCGGCCCAGAGCGAGCCTTCATTGTCGCGGATGCGGGTCAGGCTGAAGGCTGCGTCCTTGGCGGTCACGGCCGAACCGTCGGAGAATTTCGCGTCGCGGATCTTGAACGTGTAGGTAAGACCGTCGCCCGAGACTTCCCAGCTTTCGGCAATGCCCGGCTCCAGCCTGGTGCCGGTCTTGTCGACGCGCACCAGCACATCGAAAATGTTCGAGAACACCCAGAAATCGACGTTCTGCGTGGTCTTGATCGGGTCGAAGGTGGTCCCGTCCTCGCGCCGGCCGATGGTCAGCACGCCGTCGGCCTCGGCCATGCTGGTCCCCAATGTCAGCAGCGCGAAGATGCTCGCGGCACCGATACTCAGCCATTTCTTCTTAAGCATGGATCCTCTCCTGTTCGCTGTGGGTGGTCTGGTCTTGATAGAGGTGACAGGCAACACGGCATCCGGCCACGAAGCGCTGCGCCGGATATTCCTGGCGGCAAACCGGCATCGCGTCGGCACAGCGCGGATGAAAGGCGCAGCCCGTCGGCAGGTCGAGCGGGCTTGGCGGTTCGCCGCCCAGGGGATCGGCCGGCAGGATGCGGTCGGGATCGATCTCCGGGATCGCCCGCATCAGGGCCCTGGTATAGGGATGCCGGGGCGCGCCGAAGACGTCCTCGGTGGCACCTTCCTCGACGATGCGCCCCAGATACATGACGGCGACGCGGTCGCAGATGCGCCGCACCACGCCGAGATCGTGGGCGATGAAGATGAGGGCGAGGTTCATGCGCGCCTTGAGCTCGATCAGCAGATTGATGATCTGCGCCTGGATCGAGACGTCGAGCGCCGCCACGCATTCGTCGGCGACGATGAGCTTGGGTACGATGGCCAGCGCCCGGGCGATGCCGGCGCGCTGGCACTGCCCGCCGGAAAGGGCGCGCGGCCGCCGGTTGGCGAGGTCGGGGCTGAGGCCCACCAGCTGCATCAGTTCGGCGACACGCGCCGCGATCCGCGCCGGCGGCACCTTGCGATGAACGCGCAGGACTTCCGCGATCGCCTGGCCGATGGAAAGGCGTGGATTCAAGGCATTATAGGGATCCTGGAAGATCATCGCGGTTTCCAGCCGCAGCCGCAGGATGGCATCGCGATCGCCGCCGCCCACATCGATGCCGTCGAAATCGACCGCGCCCGCACTGATGTCGCCAAGGCGCAGGATGGCGCGGCCGAGCGTGCTCTTGCCGCAGCCGCTCTCGCCGACCAGGCCCAAGGTTTCGCCCGGTTTCAGCGTGAAACTGACGCCGTTGACCGCGCGCACCAGCCGGCCCTTGGGGCCAGGGAAATGCACCTGCAAATCCTTGACGCGGAGCAGCGGCGCGCTCATGGCTCCATCTCCGCCGTCACCGGACAGGCCGCCAGATGACTTGCCGCACGCCTCACCAGCGCCGGCACATCTTCCCGGCAGCTCGGCCGCGCCAGATCGCAGCGCGGATGAAAGCGGCAGCCCGGTGGCATGTCGCCGGCGCTTGGCGGCTGGCCCGGAATGCTCGGCAGCAACCCGCTCCCCGCACCATGCGCCGGCTGACACGCAATCAAGCGCGCGGTGTAGGGATGATAGGGCGCCTTCAAGACATCGCGCTTGGGTCCCCGCTCGACGATGCGCCCGCCATACATGACGGCGATGGAATCGCAGGACTGCGCCACCACGCCCAGATCGTGCGTCACCAGGATGATCGAAAGCCCGCGCTTGTCCCTGAGATCCAGCAGCAGCCGCAATATCTGCGCCTGCACCGTCACATCGAGCGCCGTCGTCGGCTCGTCGGCGATGAGCAGCTGCGGATCGCACGCCAATGCCGCCGCGATCATCGCGCGCTGCTTCATGCCGCCGGAAAATTCATGCGCATATTGCCGCGCGCGGCGCGCGGGGTCGGGAATACCCACCTGGCGCAGCAGGTCGACGGTCTGCGACCAGCCTTCCGCGCGTGAGACGCCCCGGTGCAGCACGATCGATTCCGCGACCTGCTCGCCGATACTCATGACGGGGTCGAGATGGCTGGCCGGGTTCTGAAAGATCATGCCGATGGAGGCGCCGCGTTCGGCGCGGATTTCAGGCTCCGCCATCGCCGTGAAGTCGCGCCCGTCGAAAATGACCTTGCCCTCGGCCAGCTCGAGATTGGCGCCGGGGAGGAGGCGAAGGAGCGCCCGGCAGGTCACCGACTTTCCCGACCCGCTTTCGCCGACCAGTCCCAGCACCTCGCCCCGGCGGAGCGAAAATGACGTTTGTTCTACAATGTAGAATATGCGCCCGCCCAAACGCGCCCGGACGGAGAGGTTTTCGACCCGCAGAAGGGTCTTTCCGGGGCTCATTCCCGAACCCCCAGTTTTTCGCCCAATCCGTCGGCCAGGAGGCTGAAGCCCAGCGCCATGACGACGATGGCGAGGCCCGGAAAGGCGGTGATCCACCAGGCGGTGGTGATGAAGTTCTGCCCCTCGGCGATCATGATGCCCCATTCGGCGGTCGGCGGCTGGACACCCAGCCCCAGATACGAGATGGCGGCACCGTTCAAGACCACCAGCACCACATCCGACATCGAGAAGACGATCGAGCCGGTGAGTACATTGGGCAGGATGTGGCGGAAGAGGATGCGCGGATGGCCGTAGCCCAGACTCCGCGCCGCCAGCACGAAATCGGCCGACTTCAAGACCAGCACCTGCGCGCGGATGAGCCGCGCATAGGAGACCCAGCCCACCAGCGCCATGGCGATGTAGAAGCTGCCGAGGCCGGGCTTCAGAATGGCGATGATGGCGAGCATCAGGACCAGGAAGGGAAAGGCCAGCACGATATCGACGAGGCGCATCGCCACCGCATCCACGACGCGGCCGGCATAGCCGGCGATGGCGCCGATGGCGGTGCCGATGAGGAACGGGAAGGCGACGCCGATGAGGCCCATCTGCAGATCGATGCGCGCCCCCCAGATGATGCGCGAGAGGATGTCGCGACCGAAATTGTCGGTGCCGAACGGATGCGCGGGACTTGGGCCCTGCAGCTTCACATCGAGATTCTGCGCAATGGGATCGAACGGCGCCACGATGGGGGCAAAGAGCGCCAGCAGCACGATGGCGCCGATGAGCAAGCCACCCAATATCAGCGGCAGCGGATGCTTGCCCAAACGCGGCAGCCAGGCAGGGCGCAACGCAACGGCATTCATAGCTCCACCCGGGGATCGATGGCGACGGTGAGCACGTCGGCCAGGAAATTGACGATGACGGTGGCGCAGGCAAAGACCATGGCGACCGACTGCACCACCATGTAGTCGCGCGTGAAGATGCCGCGCACCAGGAGCTGGCCCATGCCGGGAATGGAGAAGACCGTCTCGATGACGACGCTGCCGCCGATCAGCCAGCCGATATTGACGGCCAGCAGATTGATGGCCGGGATGACGGCATTGGGCAGCACATGGCGCCAGAAGATGCGCGCTTCGGAAAGGCCCCGCGCCCTGGCGGCGGTGGCATGGTCGGAGGCCAGTTCCGCGATCATGCTGGCGCGCAGATTGCGCGTGACGACGGCGGACAAGGCCAGCGCCACCGTGAAGCAGGGCAGCACCAGATGATGCAGCCGGTCGCCCCACATATCGCCATAGCCCGCCACGGGAAAAAGGTCGAGCTTCACGCTGAAGAGGATGATCAGCATGATGGCGAGCCAGAAGGGCGGGAAGCCCAGGCCCGCGGTCGAAAGGAGGCGGATGGCATGATCCGCCACGCGCCCGCGCCGCGTCGCCGCGAGCGAGGCCAGCGGAATGGCCAGCGCCAGCGCCAGCACGACGCTGCCCAGGATCAGCAGCGAGGTGGGCGCCAGGCGCTCGGCGATCAGCTGCAGCACGGGGATCTTATAAAGGATCGACTTCCCCATATCGCCCAGCGCGAGGTTCTTGAGGAAATAGAAATATTGCAGCCAGATCGGCTCATCGAGACCGAACTGCGCGCGGATGCGGGCGATGGCTTCCGGCGTCGATTTGGCCCCCAGCAGCACGCGTGCCGGATCGCCGGGGATAAGCCGCACCAGGACGAAGGTGACGATGCTGATGCCGAGCAGAACGGGCAGAAGCTGCAGCGGCCGCGCCAGGATGAATCGGTAGCGGTGGAGAGTCATTTGCCGGAATGACGCTTCAGGAAACTGCTCAGCACCGGATAATAGGCATGCGGCTCTTCGTAGAAAGGCATGTGGCTGGAATTGGGGAAGACGTGGAGTTCGGCATTCTTCAGGTGCAGCTTCATGCGCATCGAGCAGGCCGGCGTCAGTTCGTCATGCTGGCCGGTCGTGATCAGCACGGGACAGGGAATCCTGTGCAAATCGGGGACGCGGTTCCAATCCTTGAGATTGCCGGTATAGAGGAATTCGTTGGGCCCCTGCATGGTGACGTAAGGCCCCATGTTCCAATCGTCGAGCGAGCGTTTGACCGGCGCCGGCCATTCCTGAAGCCTGCAGACATGGCGGTAATTGAGGATGGTGACGGCGGCCTGATATTCGGGATGCGTCAGCGTGCCCTGCGCTTCGTGCCGCTGCATCATGGCGACGGTTTCGGAGCCCAACGCATCGCGCAGGCGCATCAGTTCCGAAACGAGATGCGGCATGTCGGCATTGGTGTCTTCGAGGATCAGCGTCTTCAGATTCCCAGGATGCGTCACCGCATATTCGATCGAGAGCCAGCCGCCCCAGGAATGGCCAAGGAGATGCACCCGGCCCAGGTTCAGCGCCGTGCGGACGGTTTCGACCTCCGCCACATAGCGCGTGATGTTCCAGAGTTTCGCATCGGTCGGCCGGTCGGAAGCACCGGTGCCGAGCTGGTCGAAGGCGACGACACGATAACCTTGATCGATGAGGCAGGAATGCGCC
Organism: Dongia sp.; assembly: GCF_041918875.1. Classification (GTDB taxonomy): domain Bacteria; phylum Pseudomonadota; class Alphaproteobacteria; order Dongiales; family Dongiaceae; genus Dongia. Next base: position 68,758 of record NZ_JAYRUV010000013.1, on the reverse strand, counting down.
TCGCGCAGATAATCGCAAGGGAGGCCCGGCCCGCCATTGAGGCAGAGGATGGTTTCCGGCCCCTTGCCGAAGGAATAGGCGACGACCTTATAGCCATCGACCGCAATCTCATGCCGTTCGTCGGCGGCAATCTCGCGCCACATCGTCCGTCCCCTCGAAGTTCAACCAGCCTGTCTCGTCACGCGCTCTTGTTCGGCGCGCGTATAGCAGCGATGCTAGGGCTTTCGCAGATGCGAGAGCAAGCGCATTCGCCGCACGGTGGATGCAAAACTAGGCTGCGCGGGATGCAGGCGCTTGACGGGTGAGGACGTTCGCTTGACCGGATGCGTGAGCCCTCGCCCCTCGCGGGAGAGGGCGGCGAGGCGAGAGCCGAGCGGGTGAGGGGGATCTCTCAACGAGTCCGTTCTCACCACCCCCTCACCCCGACCCTCTGCCGCGAGGGGAGAGGGAGATGAGGCCGTATTGGGCTGGCCTCCATCACCCGAAACGCGTGAGGTACTTCTCCGCCAGTTCCGCGCTGCCTTCCGCGTAACCCGGTCCTTCTGTTCGCGCGAGGTCGGTTTCGCCGTGCGATCCCATCCAGGCGAAGAGGGTCAGTCGGCGCAGAAGGATGAAGCTGTCGATCTCATCCGCTTCGATGCTGGAGAGCGCGCGCTGGCGGCGATAGCCATCCTTCCAGGCTTCGATCAGGTCCGGCACGTCGGCGCGGGTCTCGAAGAAGCTCACCGCCGTCGCCGCATCGTAAAGAAACCAGCCGAGGCCGCTATCGTCGAAATCGATGACGCGTACATCGCCCTCGTGCAGCAGCAGGTTGGCGAGGCGGAAATCGGCATGGATATAGCCATAGCGATTGCGCGCCTGGCCGAAAGCGGCGAGACGCCGCGCGAGGAGATCGACCGCGCGCTGGATGAGGGCCGCGCGGTCCGGCGTGCAATCCGGCCCGAAACGCCAATCGCCCCAATTGGGCGCGGCGCCGACGGCATGGTCGAAGTCCCAGGCAAGGCGGTCGAAATAGGCAGGCCGCATCCATTGTTCGCTGTGATTGTGGCACCGCGCCGTGACCTCGCCCAATTGGCGGAAGGGCGCGATGAGATCGTCCCGCGGCGGCTCGATCCCGTCGATGAATTCGAACAGCACGCAATGGCGCGGGCTCTCCAGCGCCGGATGCGAAACGGTCTGGATGTCGGCGCCGTCGCGGCCTGGTATCGCCTGGGGTGTCTTGACGCCCGCCTCGCGCTGCAATGCCCGCATCCAGGCCAGTTCGCTGCGGATCCCGCCCAGGCTGTGATAGCCCGCACGGTGCACGCGCAGGATCACGGGCCGCTGGCAATTCTTCGGCTGCACGCGGAAGGTCCAGTTTTCCGAATGATTGATGAGTTTCACCTCGGCGCCATGCAAGTGCCAGCGCGGCAGGGCGGAGATAGCGAGGTCGGTGATGAAAGGCGTGAGCTGGGCGGAGGTCAGCGGGTGGGTCATGCGTCTGTTCGGGTGATGCGGTCGGCAAGTGTCATAGAGCGGACGCCCGCATACTTGCAAGGGAGCGGCAGGAAATAGCGCAAACGGACCCGCGCCTTATCCCATTGCGGAGAAATTCATAGGTGGCCGGGAATGGAATGCGGGCGCTTAGCGCCGCGGCTTTTTGGGAAGCTTCTTCGCCTCCTGCGCCAGATCAGCTATGTTCTTGTCGGCGTCTTGATGACGTTCGAGCCTTCGCTGGCGAGCGAATTTCTCGTACTGGGCTTCCGCGTGCCGCCTCGCGTCAGCGGCTTTCACCAAGCCGCCCGTCTTCAGTACGGCACGGCCGAGCTGCGAAAGCTGGCGGTCCAGAAGCTCCTGGGCGTCCCGCATCACCACCAGGCGGCCCAGATCGAGCTGATCCTTGAATATGTCGAGCAGGATCGTGGTCAGCCGGTTCAGTTCCTTGATTTCGGATTCGGCCAGATAGTTCTTCGATGTCGCGACATCGGTCTAGCGAATATTGTCGTTCGGCCAGATCTGCAGGCCCATATTCGCGACGCCGGAATCGGCCCTGGCCATCACGATTTCCGAAGGCGTCTGCGAGGTGACGGCATAGACCAGTTTGGCCTGCGTCCGCTGATAGAAGTCCCGCGCGGATTCGGTTGAGCCGTCATAATCCTGGCACAGGGCACAAATGTGCTTCAGCTCGCGCTAGACATTCGCTTCGTCCGAACGGATGTCGCGGATGATCTCGCGCAGTTCGGCGACCCTGTCGGCATTTTCCGGCTGCTTGAGGCGCCGGGAATCGACCACGAAGCCCTTCCTGGCGAACTGAACCAGGACAGAGGTCGCCCAGCGGCGGAAGAGCGTGGCCTGGGCCGAGGACACGCGGTAGCCCACCGAGATGACCATATCGAGGTTGTAGAGGGTTGCGGGGCGGCCCATCGTTGTTTGCAGTTTTTGCAAAGAAGTCGCTTCGTCCAGTTCTCCCTCATCGAGAACATTGGCGATGTGCCGCGAAATGGTGGATACGTCGCGGCCGAAAAGCTGGCCGATTTGCGCCTGGGTCATCCACAGTGTTTCGCCTTCATAACGGATATCGAACTGGAGTCCCTTGTCGGTGCCATAGACCAGGAACCGGTCGCCGGTTTCCGGATCCTCGACCAAGTGGACGGGCCCACCTTCCCTGTTTTCGGTCATCTTGCTGCCTTGCCTGTCACTCTCAATAGAACATTATAGCAACAACTCCTCCGTGCCTAGGGTCTCCCCCCCTTTGACCAGGGTTATCGCATGTTGAATTTCATGCGTCGGCGGGGACCCGGGGATCAGCCAGCAACTGAAAGACAGAGCCCGGTCGAACCAGATGCCCGGATCAAGTCCGGGCATGACGAATTTGGGTACATGCAATAGCCCGACCCCTTTGACGGAGATGTGCCGCCCGCGTTACGCGGGCCCAGTCAAGCTGAAGCGCGCATCGCGGAGATATGCGAGTTTGGCGCGGGCGTTGCCGATTTCCGCTCTATCCAATTCGGCGAGGATGACGGCGGGCTGGTCGCTGGCGCGGACCAGTTCCTTGCCGTCGGGGGCGATGATGCAGGAGAGGCCGGCATAGTCCCAATCAGCTTCGCTGCCCGCCTGGTTGGCATAAGCGAGGAAGACACCGTTTTCCAAGGCGCGCACGGGGATCATCATTTCGGCAATCCGCGCCCAGTGCCGGCGCAAGGCGGTCGGGGCTATGACGAGGTCGGCGCCGGAGAGGGCACAGGCGCGCACGGATTCGGGAAATTCGACGTCGTAGCAGATGAGAGGGGCCACCTTGAATCCGCCCAGATCGAAAGTGACGAGGCGGTCGCCGGCCGTGAAGACGGCGCGCTCCTCGTCCGAAGGGAGATGCAGCTTGCGATAGAGGGCGAGTTGGCGCCCCAGCGCATCGAAGACCTGCACCGAATTATAGAGGCGATCGCCGTCCCGTTCGGGAAAGCCGTAGAGGATGGCGACATGCGTTTCCTGGGCGAGGCGCGCCACTTTCCGCGCGAAGGGACCGTCGGCGGGTTCGGCAAGGCGCCTTATGTCGGCGGCATCGATGCGATAGCCGGTCATGAAGAGTTCGGGTGTCACCAGAAGGTCGGCGGTGCCGGAGAGGTGCCGCGCCACCTCGGCCAAGGTGGCGAATTGCCAACCGGTATCGAGCGGCACGGAATCATTCTGGAGCAGCGCGAGGCGCATTTATGTCCGACTTTCTTTCGCGAATGAATGGGCGCCCGCGAGACTATCTTAAGCTTGGCGTCAGCCGCGAGGCGCTTATATCTCATGCATGGATATCAAACCCGCAACGGAGGCCGATCTGCCGGCCTTGATCCGGCTGCACGATTCCGCCTTTGGGACGGTTTTCGAGGGCCGGCTGGTGGCCGATCTCATGGCGGCGGATCTTGCGGCGATCTCGCTTGTTGCTTCGGTCGAGGGCGATGTCATCCTGGGCCATATCCTGTTCAGCCCGCTGCTGGTGGAGGTCGGTTGCGACACGGCGCTGGCCCTGGCGCTGGCGCCCTTGGCCGTCGCGCCGGCGCATCAGCGCCAGGGTGTCGGCAGTGCCCTGGTCGCGGCGGGATTGGACGAGGCGCGCCGCCAAGGCTGGGATTGCGCGGTCGTCCTGGGCCATCCGGAATATTACCGGCACTTCGGCTTCGCGCCCGAACCGCTCCAGGGTTTCCAGGCACCCTTCGAGGGCCCGGCCTTCATGGCGCTGGAATTGCGCCAGAGCGCGTTAAGTGGTAGAAAGGGCAGGATAATTTATCCAGAACCCTTCGGCATCCCAGCCCATGCGGACCCTGTCCCGGCCGGCTGATAGCCGTTCCCGATCAATTCTGATAAATTTCTTTTATTAGATCATAATCCGAAGCGATTTGAATCCCGCCGCCCGGTCATGGATTTACTATTTGGATGTCGCTTTTTGGACACCAAGGCCGCCGCTGACACCCTACATCAGGGGATCGAGACGAGAGGCCATCGGGAGAGAAGACGCCAATGTCGGGATTAGCTGCCGCCAAATCCGCCGTCAGATCCTGGGATAAGGACGCTGCCTTGAGCATCGTCCAGGAAAAGAAATCTCTGGATGGCGCCCTGATGCCCATCCTGCACGCGCTCAACGACGAATTCGGCTATGTCGATGCCAGCATCGTGCCCGTGATCGCCGACGAACTGAACCTCTCCCGCGCCGAAGTGCATGGCGTGCTCAGCTTCTATCACGATTTCCGGAAGGAACCGGCGGGCCGGCATGTGGTGAAGATCTGCCGCGCCGAAGCCTGCCAGTCGATGCAGGGGCGCGAGCTGGAAGAGCATATCAAGCGGCACCTCAAAGTAGAGCTGGGCGAAACCAGCGCCGACAAGAAGATATGCTTCGAGGCGGTCTATTGCTTGGGGCTTTGCGCCTGCGCGCCATCGATGATGGTGGATGGCAAGCTGCATGGCCGCGTGACGCCGGAAAAGTTCGACCGGATCATGGCGCAGAAGATGGCGGGGGCGCGCTAATGAAGACGATCTACATTCCAGCCGATTCAGCCGCCATCGCCTGCGGTGCCGACGAGGTCGAGCGCGCGGTCAAGGTCGAGGCGCTGGCGCGCAAGATCGAGGTGAGGATCATCCGCAACGGCAGCCGTGGCCTGCTGTGGCTGGAGCCGATGGTCGAAGTGGTGACAGAAGCCGGCCGCATCGCCTATGGCCCCGTGGCGGCGGAAGATGTGGGCAAGCTGTTCGATGCCGGCTTCCTCGACGGCGGCAAGGATCATCCGCTGCACCTCGGCAAGCCGGAGGAGATTGCGTATTTGAAGAACCAGGAGCGCGTGACCTTCGCGCGCTGCGGCATCATCGATCCCACCGACATCGAAGACTATATCGCGCATGAAGGCTATCGCGGCCTGAAGAACGCCGTGCGTATGAGCGGCGACGCCATCGTCGCCGCCGTGACCGAATCGGGCCTGCGCGGGCGCGGCGGCGCGGGGTTCCCGACCGGCATCAAGTGGAAGACGGTGCTGGGCTGCGCGGCGGACCAGAAATACATCGTCTGCAACGCGGACGAGGGCGACAGCGGCACCTTTGCCGACCGCATGATCATGGAGGGCGATCCGTTCCTGCTCATCGAGGGCATGACCATCGCGGGGCTGGCGGTGGGCGCCAGCAAGGGCTTCGTCTATATCCGCAGCGAATATCCGCTGGCCTATCAGCAGATGGAAAAGGCGATCGTCAGCGCCAACCGCAAGGGCTATCTGGGCCCGGATGTGATGGGATCGGGCAAGGCATTCCAGCTTGAGCTGCGCCTGGGTGCCGGCGCCTATATCTGCGGCGAGGAGACCTCGCTGCTGGAAAGCCTGGAAGGCAAGCGCGGCATGGTGCGCGCGAAGCCCCCGCTGCCGGCCATCAAGGGCCTGTTCGGCAAGCCGACCGTCATCAACAATGTGCTGTCCTTCGTCGCGGTGCCGACGGTGCTCGACAAGGGTGCGGCCTTCTACAAGGATTTCGGCATGGGCCGCTCGCGCGGCACCAAGCCGTTCCAGCTGGCCGGCAATGTCCGCCAAGGCGGGCTCATCGAGAAGGCCTTCGGCATCACCATCCGCCAGCTGATCGAGGATTTCGGCGGCGGCACCGCATCGGGCCGGCCGGTGCGCGCGGTGCAGGTGGGCGGGCCGCTTGGCGCCTATTTCCCGCAGAGCCTCCTCGATACGCCGATGGATTACGAAGCCATGGCGGCGGCCAAGGGCATGCTGGGCCATGGCGGCATCGTCGTCTTCGACGACAGCGTGGACCTGTCGCGGCAGGCGCGCTTCGCGATGGAATTCTGCGCGGTCGAATCCTGCGGCAAATGCACGCCCTGCCGCATCGGCTCGACCCGCGGCGTCGAGGTGATCGACCGCATCCGCAATGGCGAAAACCGGCAGAAGAACATGGAGCTGCTCTCCGACCTTTGCGACACCATGATCGACGGGTCGCTCTGCGCCCTGGGGGGCCTGACGCCCTTCCCCGTGCAAAGCGCCATCCGCCATTTCCCGGAAGATTTCAACCGCGCCCCCCAGGGTTCGTCGGCACGCGCCGCGGCTGAGTGAGGAGAGAGACCATGCTGATCAAGGAAACCGATTTCGGCACGCCGATCCGCCTCGCCACCAAGATGGTGACGCTCTCCATCGACGGGCAGCAAGTCACCGTGCCGGAAGGCACCTCCATCATGCGCGCGGCGGCCGAGATGGGCACGAAGGTGCCCAAGCTCTGCGCCACCGACAGCCTCGAATCCTTCGGCTCCTGCAGGCTTTGCGCGGTGGAGATCGAGGGGCGCAAGGGAACACCCGCTTCCTGCACGACGCCGGTCGAAAACGGCCTCAAGGTCTGGACCCAGACGGGCAAGCTCGCCAAGCTCCGCCGCAATATCATGGAGCTTTATATCTCCGACCATCCGCTGGATTGCCTGACCTGTCCCGCCAATGGCGATTGCGAGTTGCAGGACATGGCGGGCGCCGTGGGCCTCCGGGAAGTACGCTACGGCTTCAAGGGCGCCAACCATCTCGATGCCGAGAAGGACGAGAGCAATCCCTATTTCACCTTCGACGCGTCGAAATGCATCGTCTGTTCGCGCTGCGTGCGCGCCTGCGAGGAAGTGCAGGGGACGTTCGCCCTCACCATCGACAGCCGGGGCTTCGCCTCGACCGTGTCGCCGGGGCAGAAGGAAGATTTCCTGGGGAGCGAGTGCGTCTCATGCGGCGCCTGCGTGCAGGCTTGTCCCACCGCGACGCTGATGGAAAAGAGTGTGATCGAGGCCGGCCAGCCGGAGCATTCCGTGATCACCACCTGCGCCTATTGCGGGGTCGGCTGTTCGTTCAAGGCCGAGATGCGCGGCACCGAAGTCGTCAACATGGTGCCCTATAAGGATGGCCAGGCCAATCACGGCCATTCCTGCGTCAAGGGCCGCTTCGCCTGGGGCTATACCACGCACCAGGACCGCATCACCAAGCCGATGATCCGCGCCAGGATCACGGACCCCTGGAAGGAAGTCTCCTGGGAAGAGGCGATCAATCACGCCGCGTCCGAGTTCAAGCGCATCCAGAAGCAGTATGGGCGCAATGCGGTGGGCGGCATCACTTCGTCGCGCTGCACCAATGAGGAAACCTATCTGGTGCAGAAACTGGTGCGCGCCGGTTTCGGCGTCAACAATGTCGATACCTGCGCCCGCGTCTGCCATTCGCCGACCGGCTATGGCCTCTCCCAGACCTTCGGCACCTCGGCCGGCACGCAGAATTTCGATTCGGTACGCGAAGCCGACGTCATCATGGTGATCGGCGCCAATCCCACCGACGCGCATCCAGTCTTCGGCAGCGCCATGAAGAAGCGGCTGCGGCAGGGCGCCAAGCTCATCGTCATCGACCCGCGCGCCATCGATCTGGTGAAGTCGCCGCACGTCAGGGCGGCGCATCACCTGGCCCTCAAGCCCGGCACCAATGTCGCCATGGTCAATGCGCTGGCGCATGTGATCGTGACCGAAGGGCTGGTCCGGGAGGATTATGTCGCCCTGCGCTGCGACATGGCGGAATTCAACCGCTGGCGCGACTTCGTCGCCGACAAGCGCCATGCGCCGGAGGAGATGGAGAAATATACCGGCGTGCCGGCCGCGGAAGTCCGCGCCGCCGCGAGGCTCTATGCCAGCGTCCGCAACGCCGCCATCTATTACGGGCTGGGTGTGACCGAACACAGCCAGGGTTCCACCATGGTCATGGGCATGGCGAACCTTGCCATGGCGACCGGCAATGTCGGCCATGTGGGAGCGGGCGTGAATCCATTGCGCGGGCAGAACAATGTGCAGGGGTCGTGCGACATGGGTTCGTTCCCGCACGAACTGCCGGGCTACCGCCATATTTCGACCGACGCGGTGCGCGAGCAGTTCAACGCGGCCTGGGGTGTCACTCTCGATCCTGAGCCGGGCCTGCGCATTCCCAACATGCTGGATGCAGCGGTCGACGGCACCTTCAAGGGCCTCTATGTCCAGGGCGAGGATATCGCGCAGTCCGATCCCAACACGCAGCATGTGACGGCGGGCCTTGCCGCCATGGAATGCGTGGTGGTGCAGGACATCTTCCTCAACGAGACGGCCAATTACGCGCATGTCTTCCTGCCCGGCACGACGTTCCTGGAGAAGGAAGGCACCTTCACCAATGCCGAGCGGCGCATCAACCGCGTGCGGCAGGCCATTCCGCCGATGCCGGGCCTTGCCGATTGGGAAGTCACCATCATGCTGAGCAACGCGCTGGGCTATAAGATGGAGTACAGCCACCCATCCGAGATCATGGACGAGATCGCGCGCCTGACGCCGACCTTCAAGGGCGTTTCCTATGCGCGGCTGGAGGAAATGGGCTCGATCCAATGGCCCTGCAACGACGCGGCGCCCGAAGGCACGCCGACCATGCATATCGAGAAGTTCGTGCGCGGGCTGGGCCGCTTCATGATCACCGAATTCGTGCCGACCGAGGAACGGGTGGGGCCGCGCTTCCCGCTCATCCTCACCACGGGCCGGATCTTGAGCCAGTACAATGTCGGCGCGCAGACGCGGCGCACCGAGAATGTGGCCTGGCATCCCGAGGACGTGCTGGAAATCCACCCGCACGATGCCGAGGAACGCGGCATCCGCGACGGCGACAATGTGGCGGTGGTGAGCCGGGTGGGGGAGACCAGCCTCAAGGCCGTCATCTCCGAGCGCATGCAGCCCGGTGTCGTCTACACGACCTTCCACCATGTCGGCACCGGCGCCAACGTCATCACCACCGACTTCTCCGATTGGGCCACGAACTGCCCGGAATACAAGGTGACGGCGGTCGAGGTCAGGCTTTCCAACCACCAGTCGGAATGGCAGCGCGAATATGCCCTGTTCCGCGACGCGGCGCGGCGCATCACCAAGGCCGCCGAGTAGCGCCATGATGAAGAAGCTGCCGCAACAGGATGACGAGACCGGGGAAATTCCGCCGGTCGTCGTGCCGGTGAAGTTGCGGGAGCTTTGCTTCGACGGGACCGAACTGGACCGGCTCGACTTCCTGGCCGAGGAAGTGCCGGTGGCGCTGGTCTATAACGGCATCTCTCATGCCGTGATGATGGCAAGCCCCGCCGACCTCGAGGATTTCGCGCGCGGCTTTTCCTTGAGCGAGGGCATCGTCGAGCAGGCAGCCGAGATCCGCGATGTCGAGATCCTGGCCCACGAAAAGGGCATCGAACTGAAGATCGATCTGGCGCCGGAGAGTTTCTGGCGCCTCAAGGAACGCCGCCGTACCATCGCCGGCCGCACGGGCTGCGGCCTTTGCGGGCTCGACAGTCTGGAAGCGGTGGCGCGCGATCTGCCGAAGGTCGGCGGCGGCATGAAGATCGGCCTCGCGGCCATCGAGAAGGCGCTCTCCGCCCTGCCGCCCGCCCAGGTTTACAATGCCCAGGCCCATGCGCTGCATGCCGCGGCCTATGCGGACGCGCAAGGCGATCTGCTGCTGGTGCGCGAGGATGTGGGGCGCCACAATGCGCTCGACAAGCTGGCCGGCGCCATCGCCGTGGCGCGGATCGATCCCGCGTCCGGCTTCTGCCTGATCACCAGCCGCTGTTCGGTCGAGATGGTGCAGAAGGCCGTCATCGCCGGCTTTCCCATGCTCGTCTCCGTCTCGGCGCCGACACGCATGGCGGCGAAGGTGGCGGAGGAAGCCGGCATCACCCTGCTGGCCCTGGCGCGCGCCGACAGCGCGCTGTGTCTTACCCATCCACACCGCATCGCGCTCTAAGGGGGCAACGATCCCATGAATAACGACCGCCTGATTTCGATGGCGAACCAGATCGCCGATTTCTTCCAATCCTATCCGGAAGCGGAAGCGGTCGAGGGCATCGCCACGCATATCCAGAAATTCTGGGACCCGCGCATGCGCCAGGGCATCTTCGCGCACCTCAATGCTGGCGGCGCCGGACTGAAGCCGCTGACCCTGAAGGCGCTGCAGCAGCTGGCGGCCAAGCAGCCGGATCTGGTCAAGAGCGCGTGAGCGGCTCCTTCATGTCATCCCCCGCGAAGGCGGGGGATCCACGAGTTTCTTTCCACGCATCGCGTGGTTGGAGGCAAACTCGTGGATGGTCCGCCTTCGCGGACCATGACAATGTAAGTAGTCCTGTGGATCGATAAATGCTCGTCCGTCAGCTCGTCTATCTCGCAGCGCTTGCCCGCGAGCGGCATTTCGCGCGGGCGGCGGCGGCTTGCAACATCACGCAGCCGGCCCTCTCCACCGCGATCAAGCAGCTGGAGGAAGAATTGGGCGTGCCGCTGGTCGATCGCGACAAGCGCTTCAAGGGCTTCACGCCGGAGGGGCAGGAGGTGCTGCTGTGGGCGCGGCGCATCCTGTCCGACTACGATTCACTGCGCCAGGGTATCCAGAACGCCAAGCGGTCCCTGACCGGCAATCTGCGCTTAGGGGTCATTCCGTCCGCCCTGCCGCTGGTGCCGCTGGTGACCGATCCGCTTTACGACCGGCATCCGCAGGTGCGCGTCACGGTCTGGTCGACCTCGTCGATGGAGATCCAGCAGGGGCTCGATCATTTCGAGCTGGAGGCCGGTATCACTTACCTTGAGGCGGAGCCGCTGAAGGGCGTGCTGCAGCGGACCCTCTATACCGAGCGCTATGTGCTGCTGACCCCCGAGCATGGGCCGCTCGGCAATGCCAAGTTCGCCACCTGGCGGCAAGCGGCGGAGCTGCCGCTCTGTCTGCTCACCCCCAACATGCAGAACCGGCGCATCATCGATGCGATCTTCAAATCGCTGGATTGCAGTCCAAGGCCGCAGCTGGAGACCAATTCGGTGGTCAATCTGTGTGCCCATGTGAGGTCCGGGCGGCTGTCCAGCATTGTGCCGAAATCGCTCATCCAGGTGCTGGGCATGCCGAGCGGAGCCGTGGCGCTGGACCTGATCGAGCCGGAAGTGAACCGTCAGGTGGGGCTGGTCGTCCCCGACCGCGAGCCCCTGTCACCCATCAGCCTGGCGCTTTTTTCCATGCAATTTCCGGGATTTAACGGCAGCGACTAGAGCCTGCGTCAGAACGCCGCGGGACTTGGCGCTTGCTCTTTCCTGCAATATTGCAGATATCTGCAGATATGCAGATACAGGAACTCATCGAGACGGCGGGCAAGGTCAGCGAACTGATGAAATCGCTCGGCAACCCCAAGCGGCTGCTGATCCTGTGCCAGCTGACGGAAGCCGAGCGGTCGGTTTCGGAACTGGCGCGCCTTACCGAGATGAAGGAACCGGCCGTGTCGCAGCAGCTGGCCCTGCTGCGCAAGGACGGGATCGTGGCGGCACGGCGCGACGGGCAGAACATGCTCTATGCCCTGGACCGCGACGATGTCCGCAAGCTCATCGAATTTCTCTACGCAACCTATTGCCGGCCCTATTGCGAGGAGGGTGGCGAACAGGGCTGAGGCAGGCGGCGCAAGCCCTTGAAGGGTTTGCAAGATTTTACACAGATTCAGTGGAAAACGAGACGCGGCAAGCGCCATCAAGGAGGAAACGCCCATGACCAGTGCCCGCCCCGATGTGAAGGGCTTCTTCGATCCGGACACCTTTACCGTGAGCTATGTCGTCACCGACCCGGCAACCGGACAGGCCGCGATCATCGATTCCGTCCTCGATTTCGACGCGCCGTCGGGACGCACCGGGACCGGATCGGCCGATCGGCTCATCGCCCATGTGAAGGAAAAGGGCGCCACCATCGCGTGGCTGCTGGAGACGCATGTCCATGCCGACCATCTTTCCGCGGCACCCTATCTGAAGGAGAAGCTGGGCGGCAGCCTCGCCATCGGATTCGAGATCGTCACCATCCAGAACGTGTTCGGCAAGGTGTTCAACGCCGGCACCGAGTTCGCGCGCGACGGGCGGCAGTTCGACCGGCTGCTGGGGGATGGCGAGACGTTCAAGCTGGGTTCGATCGAGGCCAGGGCCATGCACACGCCCGGCCACACGCCGGCCTGCATGACTTATCTGATCGGCGATGCGGGTTTCGTCGGCGACACTTTGTTCATGCCCGATTATGGCACGGCGCGCTGCGACTTTCCCGGCGGCGATGCGCGGCAGCTCTATCGTTCGATCCAGAAGATCTTCGCGCTGCCCGACGCGACGCGCCTTTTCATGTGTCACGATTACCTGCCGGCGGGCCGCAGCGACTATGTGTGGGAAGCCACGGTCGGCGCCGAGAAGCGCCATAACATCCATGTCGGCGCCGGCAGGACGGAAGACGAATTCGTCGCCATGCGCGAGGCGCGCGATGCCAAGCTCGACATGCCGCGCCTCATCCTGCCGTCGGTGCAGGTCAATATGCGCGCCGGCCACATGCCGCCCCCTGAAGGCAATGGCGTCTCGTACCTGAAGCTTCCCGTCAACGCGCTCTGAGCCCAAGGACATTCCGATGGAAAACCTGCGCCGCCTAACGCCCTTCCTGTCGGTGGCACCGCAGATCAGCGAGGCGGATGTGGGGACGCTCGCCAGCCGCGGCTATCACGCCATCGTCAACAACCGGCCGGACAATGAAGGCGAAGGCCAGCCAAGCAGTGCCGCGATCGAAGCGGCGGCCAAGCGGCTGGGCCTTTCCTACCGGCATATTCCGGTCATCTCGGGCAAGGTGACGGAAGCGGATGTCGAAGCCTTCCGCGCGGCGATGCGCGAATTGCGCGGGCCGGTCTTCGCCTATTGCCGCACCGGCACGCGTTCGACCACCCTATGGGCGTTGAGCGAAGCCGCAAGGCTCGACCCCGCCGTGCTGATCGGCGTTGCCGCCGATGCCGGCTACGACCTCAATCCCCTGCGCCCGCGCCTCGATGCGCAATGGGCGGGAGGTGTCACGATTGTCGCCCGCGCCACGGCGGATGCCGCGCCGGCAAGAGCCGCCAAGGCTTACGATGTCGTCGTCATCGGCGGCGGTGCCGCCGGCTGTTCGGTCACCGCCAGCCTGCTCAAGCGCCGGCCCGGCCTGAAGATCGCCATCGTCGAGCCCAGGGAAATGCACTATTACCAGCCGGGCTGGACGCTGGTGGGCGGCGGCGTGTTCGACCGGAGGAAGACGACGCGGCCAATGGCCGAATGCATTCCGGCCGGCGCCGCGTGGATCAAGGCGGCGGTGGCGAGCTTCGATCCGCCCGGCAATGCCGTGCTGCTGGAGGACGGAACGCCGATCGGCTATTCGACGCTGATCGTGGCACCCGGCCTGGAGCTGCGCTGGGATCTCGTCGAGGGCCTGAGCGAGACGCTCGGCAGGAACGGCGTCACGTCGAACTACATGCTGGACCTTGCCCCCTATACCTGGGAGCTGGCGCGGGGATTGAAAGGCGGCACGGCCTTGTTCACGCAGCCGCCCATGCCGATCAAATGCGCGGGCGCCCCGCAGAAGGCGATGTATCTCAGCGCCAACCATTGGGAAGCGCAGGGCGTCCTCAAGGGTATCGATGTCGAGTTCAACAATGCCGGCGGCGTGCTGTTCGGCGTCAAGGAATATGTCCCCTCGCTGATGCGCTATGTCGAGCGCTACGGCGCCAGGCTGGTTTTCAATTCCAACCTCAAATCGATCGATGGGCCGAACAAGCGGGCCGTGTTCGAGACGAGAAAGGAAGACGGATCGGTCGAGCGGGTCAGCAAGCGTTTCGACATGATCCATGTGGTGCCGCCGCAGACGGCACCCGCCTTCATCCGCCAGTCGCCCCTGGCCGACGGTGCCGGCTGGGTCGATGTGGATCCGGAAACCCTGCGCCACAAATCCTATGGCAACATCTTCGCGCTGGGCGATGCCGGTTCGATGCCCAATGCCAAGACGGCGGCGGCCGTGCGCAAGCAGGCGCCGATCGTGGCGGAGAATATCATCGCCATTCTCGACGGCAGGAATCCGCGCGCGGTCTATGACGGCTATGGCTCATGCCCGCTCACCGTCGAGCGCGGCAAGGTGGTGATGGCCGAGTTCGGCTATGGCGGCAAATTGCTGCCGACCTTCCCGTGGGATTCGACGAGGCCCCGCTGGAGCGCCTGGTTCGCCAAGGTTTCGGTCCTGCCCTGGCTCTATTTCGACGTGATGATGAAGGGTCGCGAATGGCTGGCCAAGCCCACCGTCCTGCCGCACCAGCCCTTGGCGCATGAGGCGGCGGCGGCCTGCGCCGATCCCGCGCAACGCAAATAGCGGATTCATCGGCGATCATGAACGGTCTGGAAAAATGGCTGCCTTCGCTCGACTGGGCGAAGCGATATAACGCGGCGACGTTCGGCAGCGACGCGGTGGCGGCACTCATCGTCACCATCATGCTGATCCCGCAGAGCCTCGCCTATGCCATGCTGGCGGGGCTGCCGCCCTATATCGGCCTTTATGCCAGCATCCTGCCGCTCATCGCCTATGGCATCTTCGGCACCAGCCGCACCTTGGCCGTGGGGCCGGTAGCCGTCATTTCGCTGATGACGGCGGCGGCGGCGGCCAAGGTGGCGGCACCCGGATCACCGCTCTACATCGAAGCGGCCCTCATCCTCGCCTTCCTGTCCGGCCTGATCCTGGTGGCGATGGCGGCCTTCCGCCTGGGCTTCATATCGAACTTCCTCAGCCATTCGGTGATTTCGGGTTTCATCAGTGCGTCCGGCATTCTCATCGCCGCGAGCCAGCTCAAACACTTCCTGGGCGTCAGGGCCGGCGGCGATACGTTGCCGGAAATGATCGGTGCCTTGATCGGGCAGGCCGGTGCCGTCAACCCGCCGACGCTGGTCATCGGCGTTGCCGCGACCGGCTTTCTGTTCTGGGTCAGGAAATCGCTGAAGCCCCTGCTGCGGCGCCTTGGCCTGGGCCCGCGCCCCTCGGACGTGATCGCCAAGGCCGGGCCGGTCGCCGCCGTCATCGTCTCGACGCTGAGCGTCGCCTGGTTCGACCTGGAAGCGCGGGGCGTCAAGATCGTCGGCGACATTCCGCAGGGGCTGCCGCCGCTGACGATTCCCGCCTTCGATGCCGGCCTGTGGTCGCGGCTTTCGGGCGCCGCCGCCTTGCTCAGCCTGGTCGGCTTCGTCGAATCGATTTCGGTGGCGCAGACCCTGGCCGCCAAGCGCCGCCAGCGCATCGCACCGGATAACGAGCTGATGGGGTTGGGGGCCGCGAACCTGGCCGCCGCCTTCACCGGCGGCTTTCCCGTGACCGGCGGCTTTGCCCGCTCGGTCGTCAATTTCGATGCCGGTGCCGAGACGCCCTTGGCCTGTGCGCTCACCGCGCTCGGCATCCTGTTCACGGCATTGCTGCTGACGCCGCTCTTTCATTTCCTGCCGCAGGCGGTGCTGGCGGCCACGATCGTCGTCGCCGTCCTGTCGCTGGTCGATCTTGGAGCGCTGCCCCGCGTCTGGCGCTATTCGCGGCACGACTTCATCGCCATGGCGGCGACCATGATCGTGGTGCTCATGGTTGGCGTCGAACCCGGCATCGTGACCGGCGTCGGCCTGTCGCTGATCCTGTTCCTGTGGCGCACCAGCCGGCCGCATGTCGCCGTCGTCGGCCTGGTCCCCGAGACCGAGCATTTCCGCAATGTCGACCGGCACCGGGTCTATGTCAGCGAGAGCGTGCTCAGCATCCGGGTCGATGAAAGCCTCTATTTCGCCAACGCGCGCGCGCTCGAGGATCGCATCCATGCCGAGATCGCGGCGCGGCCCGCCTTGCGCCATGCCGTGCTGATGTGCCCGGCGGTGAACCTGATCGATGCCAGCGCCCTGGAGAGCCTGGAAGCGATCCAGCACCGCCTGAAGGATGCCGGCGTCACCTTCCACCTTTCCGAAGTGAAGGGCCCGGTGATGGACGCGCTCCGGCGCAGCGACTTCCTCGATCATCTGCAGGCGGGCGGCGGGCGGATTTTCTTGAGCCAGTACGAGGCCATTCGCACGCTGGATCCGACCCTGGCCCTGGGCCGGCGCGCCGATGGCACACGCGCCGCGATGAGCGAGCCGTGCATCGGGGTGGAGGCGAAGGCGGCCGCGTAGGGCAGCCGGCTCTTGACTCCGGCCGTGCGGGCTCTGACAATACGGCCCAAGGGGTTGACCGCGATCGCCCCGTGAGGCCATGGCCAGAGCATCGCGTCCGTATCTCCCAATTCGGAGTGGACGTCATCATGCCCGGTCCCGACAACATTTCTCCACAGCAGCTTTCCCGTCTCATCGGCCTGGCCGACAGTCCCGTCATCGTCGATGTGCGCGACGAGGAGGATTATGCGGCCGACCCCCGCCTCATTCCCGGCGCGCAGCGACGCGACTATCGAAACGTCGCCCAATGGGCGCGGGATCTTGCCGGCGGCCAGGTCGTCGTCACCTGCCAGCGCGGATTGAAACTGAGCCAGGGTGTGGCGGCCTGGCTGCGCCACGAGAAGATTCCGGCCGAAAGCCTGGAGGGCGGCCATGAAGCCTGGGTCGCCGGCGGCGGCCTGCTGCTGCGCGAGGCGGCATTGCCGCCGCGCAACGGCCAGGGCCGCACGGTCTGGGTGACGCGGGCGCGGCCCAAGATCGACCGCATCGCCTGCCCGTGGCTGATACGCCGCTTCGCCGACCCGTCGGCGATCTTCCTCTATGTCGCGCAAGGCGAAGTACCGGCGGTGGCGGAGCGTTTCAATGCGACGCCCTTCGATATCGACGGCGCATTCTGGAGCCATCGCGGCGAGATGTGCACCTTCGACGTCATGCTGCAGGAATTCGGTTTGCGTTCGGAGGTTCTGGACCACCTCGCCACGATCGTGCGCGGCGCGGACACCGACCGGCACGATCTGGCTCCGCAGGCGGCGGGCCTGCTGGCGGCCTCGCTCGGCTTTTCGCGCATGTACAAGGACGATCTGCAGCAATTGGCGGCCAGCCTGCCGCTCTACGACGCCTTCTACCGCTGGTGCCGCGATGCCGTGGGCGAGGCGCATAACTGGCCCGGTCACAGCATGGCCGCACGATGAACGCGCCGGCGGGCGCCTTGCCGACGATCGGCCAGGCGTTCGGAATCTGGCTGAAGATCGGTCTTCTTTCCTTCGGCGGGCCCGCCGGGCAGATCGCGCTGATGCACCGGGTGGTGGTCGAGGAGCTGAACTGGGTGGGGGAGAAGCGCTTCCTGCATGCGCTCAACTTCTGCACCCTGCTGCCGGGGCCGGAGGCGCAGCAGCTGGCCACCTATCTGGGCTGGCTGATGCATGGGGTGAAAGGCGGGCTGATGGCCGGCCTTCTGTTCATCCTGCCTGGGGCCCTGGTGATGCTGGGCCTGTCGCTGGCCTTCGTTCTGCTGGGACATGTGCCATTGATGGCCGGCCTGTTCTTCGGCCTGAAATGCGCGGTGCTGGTGCTGGTGGTGGACGCATTGCTGCGCGTGGGACGGCGCGCGCTCAAGGGCAAGGCCGCCCATGCGATGGCGCTGGGCGCGTTCGTCGGCCTTTTCGTGCTGCGCATTCCGTTTCCGCTGGTGGTGATCGGCGCCGGACTGGTGGGACTTGCGATCCCGCACGCCTTCACGCATCGCCGGCACGATGCCGACGATCGCGGCGGGCCGGCCCTCGTCGATACGCTGTCGCGGCGCGAACCTGGGCGCGCGTTGCGGCTGGCGCGCAATGCGCGGTGGGCTGGCCTCGGCGCGCTCATCCTGTGGCTGGTGCCGGCGCTAGGTCTCGTCTTCCTCGCCCCCGGCACCTATGGCGAGATCGCCGCCTTCTTTTCCAAGATGGCGGTCGTCACCATGGGCGGCGCCTATGCGGTGCTGGCCTATGTGGCGCAGGATGCGGTCGAGACCTATCACTGGCTGAGTTCGGCCGAGATGCTGACAGGATTGGGCCTTGCGGAGACGACCCCGGGACCGCTCATCCTGGTGCTGCAATTCGTGGGCTTCCTCGCCGGCTTTCGCGAAGATGGCGTGGGCGGCGCACTGATCGGCGCCAGCATCACTTTGTGGGTGACGTTTGCGCCCTGCTTTGCCTTTGTCTTCCTAGGCGCACCCTGGATCGAGAAGATGCAAGGGAGCCGTCTGCTGGCCGGCGGCCTTGCCGCCATCACCGCCGCCGTGGTCGGCGTCATCGCGAATCTCGCTCTGTGGTTCGCGCTCCATATGCTGTTCCGCGCGCAGGACACGATTGTGCTGGGGCCGCTTTCAGTCGAGCTGCCGGTGCTTTCGAGCTTCGATCCGGTTGCCGGCACCCTGGCGCTGCTTGCGGCGCTTGCCTTGTTCCGTTTCCGGATGGGCGTGTTCGGCACCTTGGCGCTCGCCGCCGCCTGCGGTGTCGGGCTTACGCTGGTCTGACGGAAGTCCCCTCACCCCAACCCCTCGCCCCGCGAAAGCGGGGAGAGGGCGGGGGTGAGGGGCGTTTCGTTCAGGCGAGATCGAAGCGGTCGAGGTTCATCACCTTCGCCCAGGCCGCCACGAAATCGGTCACGAACTTCTCTTGCGCGTCCGCGCTGCCATAGACTTCAGAGAGGGCGCGGAGCACGGAATTCGACCCGAAGACCAGATCGACGCGGGTGCCCGTCCATTTGACATCGCCGGTCTTGCGGTCGCGTCCTTCATAGACATCCTTGGCGTCCGAGACCGCCTTCCACTCCGTGCCCATGTCGAGGAGATTGACGAAGAAATCGTTGGTCAGCGTTTCCGGCCGCTTGGTGAAGATGCCGTGCCGGGCACCACCGACATTGGCGTTCAAGGCACGCAGGCCGCCCACCAGCACCGTCATTTCCGGCGCCGTCAGCGTCAGCAGGTTTGCCTTGTCGACCAGCATATGTTCGGCCAGCGGCCCGAATTGACCCTGGAGATAGTTGCGGAAGCCGTCGGCCACGGGTTCCAGCACGGCGAAGGCCTCGACATCGGTCTGTGCCTCAGTAGCATCCGTGCGGCCGGCGGCGAAAGGCACGGTGACATCGTGCCCGGCCTTCCTGGCCGCCTGTTCCACGCCCGCATTGCCGGCGAGCACGATGAGATCGGCCAGCGAGATTTTCCTGCCGCTGGCCTCGTCCCTGTTGAACGCGGCCTGGATGCCTTCGAGGACTTTCAGCACCTTGGCGAGCTGCTGCGGCTGGTTGACCTCCCAATCCTTCTGCGGCGCCAGCCGGATGCGGGCACCGTTGGCGCCGCCGCGCTTGTCGGAGCCGCGGAAAGTCGAGGCGGCACCCCAAGCGGTCGAGACCAGCTCGGCGATGGAAAGGCCCGAAGCCAGGATCTGGGCCTTCAAGCCCGCCGCATCATTCGGCTCGATCAGCTTGTGATCCACCGCCGGCACCGGGTCCTGCCAGATCAGTTCCTCGGCCGGCACGTCCTTGCCCAGATAACGGGCGCGCGGTCCCATGTCGCGGTGGGTGAGCTTGAACCAGGCGCGGGCAAAGGCATCGGCGAAGGCCTCGGGGTCTTCATGGAAGCGCCGCGAGATCTTTTCGTAGGCCGGATCGAAGCGGAGCGCCAGGTCGGTTGTGAGCATTGTGGGCGCGCGCCGCTTGGTCTTGTCGAAGGGATCCGGAATCGACCCCGCGCCGGCACCGCCCTTGGGCGTCCATTGATGGGCGCCCGCCGGGCTCGTGGTCAGTTCCCATTCATAGCCGAACAGGTTCCAGAAGAAATTGTTGCTCCACTTGGTCGGCGTCGAGGTCCAGATGACTTCGAGCCCGCTGGTGATCGCATCGGCGCCGACGCCCGAGCCATGGCTGCTCTTCCAGCCGAGGCCCTGCAGTTCGAGATCGGCGGCTTCCGGTTCCGGCCCCACATGGCTGGCGGGGCCGGCGCCGTGAGTCTTGCCGAACGTGTGGCCGCCGGCAATCAGCGCCACGGTCTCCTCGTCATCCATCGCCATGCGCCTGAAGGTTTCACGGATATCCCTGGCGGCAGCGATCGGATCGGGATTCCCATCCGGCCCTTCCGGATTGACGTAGATGAGACCCATCTGCACGGCGCCCAGATGCCCTTCCAGCTGGCGTTCGCCGGAATAGCGCTTGTCGCCCTTCAGCCAGGCGGTCTCGGAACCCCAATAGACATTGGTCTCCGGCTCCCACACATCGGCGCGGCCGCCGCCGAAGCCGAAGGTCTTGAAGCCCATCGATTCCAGCGCCACATTGCCGGTGAGGATGATGAGATCGGCCCAGGAAATCTTAGCGCCGTATTTCTGCTTCACCGGCCAGATCAGGCGGCGCGCCTTGTCGAGGCTGACATTGTCGGGCCAGGAATTCAAAGGCGCGAAGCGCTGCTGCCCGCCGCCGGCACCGCCCCGACCGTCGCCGATGCGATAGGTGCCGGCACTATGCCAGGCCATGCGGATGAAGAGCGGCCCGTAATGGCCGAAATCGGCCGGCCACCAATCCTGCGAGCTTGTCATCAGCGCCTTGAGATCCTGCTTCACCGCCTCCAGATCGAGGCTCTTGAATTCCCTGGCATAGTCGAAATCCGCACCCATCGGGTCGGAGCGCGCCGAATGCTGGTTGAGGATATCGAGGCGCAGCTGATTGGGCCACCAGTCGCGATTCGCGTTGCCGCCGGCGGCGGGATGGAACGGGCATTTACCTTCGGCTTTGACGTCATTCATGGCTGGGGCTCCTTGTCATCATGGTCTGTCATCATGGTCTGTCATCAATTGTTCGACCGAATATCACGGCGACCATCATGGCCCGGCCGTTCCGGAGGGGGAAATTGATAGTCCCGCACCCAGTGATGGATAAAATCGATCAGGCGGTCCGATGGTTGCCGGCTTGCGGTGAAGAAATCTTGCCGGGTGCGGCGCAGGGTCTGCGCTGGCCGCTCTGCAGTACAAGCGAACAATAGGACGATTGTCGGAGCCCCCACGCCCCGGACCTCGTACCCAAGACTATTGTCGGTGTTTCTTCACCCCACCGATTAACCCAGCATTAAATCAACGCGCCGAAACTAATGGCGTGCGCCGAGGAAACATCCGTGAGCTGATCCGACAATGCGACTTCGACTGAGCGTGGCGAAAGCCATCATCCTCTTCGGCATTCTCATCGCCGGCGGATTCGCCGCCGTGCTCGCCACCAATTCGCTGGCGCTCTCTGAACTCAAGGTGGGCGGTCCGCTCTATCGGCAGATCGTGCTGGGCAAGGATCTCATCGCCGACATCCTGCCGCCGCCGGAATATGTGCTGGAATCCTATCTGGAGGCGACGCTCGCGGTAAAGAATCCAGGCGAGCTCGCGGCGCATCGCGCGCGCCTGGCGCAGCTCAGAAAGGATTACGACGCGCGCCATGAATATTGGCTGGCGGCGGATTACAACGCGGAACTCAGTGCCAGGCTGACCAAGGACAGCCACGAGGAGGTGACGAAGTTCTACGCCGCCATCGAGCTGCTGCTGCCCGCGATCGAAAAGGCCGATCAGGCGGCGATCGACGCGGCCTATGCGCAAGTGAGCGACGCCTATCAGGCGCACCGCAAGGTGATCGACGAAATCGTGGCCGGCGCCAACACGGCCAATGCCGCGACCGAGGCGGAGGCCGCGGCCACGGACACATCCTATCTGGCCATCGTCTGGCTGGTGACGATCGTCGTTCTGCTGCTGGTTGCGGGCGGCATCACCGCCATCGCGCTGGGCGTCATCCGGCCGATCATCCGCATGACCGGCATCATGACGGCCCTGGCCGACGGCAAGCTGGATACCGACATTCCCGCGACCGGGCGCGAGGACGAGATCGGCGCCATGGCGCGCGCGGTCGGCGTGTTCCGCGACAATGGCAGGGAGAATGAGCGCCTGCGCGAATTGCAGGAGAACGAACGCACGCGCAACGACGAGGCGCTGAAAGCCGAGATGCTGCAGCTGACCGAGACGCTGGAGAACGAAGTCAGGGAGACGGTGGGCGACATTTCCACCCAGGCCAACAAGCTGACCGAAAACGCGACCCTGCTGTCGCGCACCGCGAGCGAACTCCGCGACATGGCGATGGAAGTCAACCAGCTGGTCGACGCCACCAACCGCAATGTCGAGACGGTGGCGAGCGCCACCGAGGAATTGGAGGCGTCGAGCCGCGCCATTTCCTCGCAGATCGACAATTCCAGCAAGCTGGCCGCCACCGCGAGGCAGGGAGCCGAGGTCGCCAACACCGAAGTGGCGGGTCTCGCGCAGACCGCCAGCAGCATCGGCAATGTCGTGACCATGATCCAGGAGATCGCCGCCAGGACGCGCATGCTGGCCCTCAATGCCACCATCGAAGCGGCGCGCGCCGGCGACATGGGCAAGGGTTTCGCGGTCGTCGCGGACGAAGTGAAGAGCCTGGCGCGACAGACCGAGGAGGGAATAGCCCAGGTCAATTCCCAGGCCGAGGAGATCGCGCAATCCACCGCCAAGGCCGTGGGCATCGTCGACAATGTGGCGGGCGGCATCCGCGACATCGATGCCGTGACGGTCGAAGTGGCCCGCGCCAGCGAGGAACAGCGCGCCGCCACCGCCGAGATCATGCAGAGCGCCGGCCAGGCCGCCCATTCGACCCGCTCGGTCGCCGACAATGTCGCGCGCATGCTGGAACGCGTCGAGCGCACCGGCGAGACGGCGGGTCATGTCAACGATCTGTCCGCCCTGGTCAACCGCGACATCGGCGCGTTGCAGCAGCGGCTCTATGTCATCCTGCGTTCCTCGATCGGCGGCAACCGGCGCGATGGCGCACGGCGCACGGCGGCCATCGCCTTCCGCGGCGAATTCGGCGGGCAGACGGTGGCCGGTTTTACCGGCGATGTGTCCGACGGCGGCGTGCTGGTGGTGGCCGGCGGCAATACCACCCTGCGCCCCGCGGAAGGCACCTGCGAGCTCAAGGATGTCGGCCGCTTCCGCGCCAGGCTGGTGAGCCAGGATCCGCTGGGCATCCATATCCAGTTCATCGATCCGGGGCCGGCGGAGCTCGAGGCCCTGCATGCCAAGCTGGTCGCCGTGGGCCAGGAGGACGAGCCCTTCATGGCACTTGCCAATTCGGTGGCCGAGGCCGCATCGGCCGCATTGGAGAAATCGCTGGCCGAGCGCGCCATCACGCTCGACGATCTCTACGACGTCGAATATGAGCCGATCGGCGGCACAGACCCGCAGCAGGTGATGGCCAAGCATACGGCGCTGGTCGAACGCCTGTTCCCGCCGATCATCGAGCCGCCGCTGCAGGATGACAGCCGCATCGTCTTCTGCTGCATCATCGACCGCAAAGGCTATATCGCCGCCCACAACAGGAAATACTCGGCACCGCAGCGCCCCGGCGAGACGGTGTGGAACACGGCCAATTCCAGGAACCGGCGCATCTATGCCGACCGTGCCGGAACGCTGGCCGGCCGCGCCACGCGCACCATCGTGCAGACCTATGCCCGCGACATGGGTGGCGGCAATTTCGTGGTGCTGAAAGAGATCGACGCCCCGATCAGGGCCGGCGGCAAGCATTGGGGCGCCGTGCGGATGGCGTTGAAGTTGTCGTGAGAACGAGGTGACCCCCTCTCCCTAACCCTCCCCCATATTGGAGGGAGGGGGCCAGCCGAGTTCGCTGAGGCGTTTGCGTGCAAGCTGGCTACAGTTTCCTCCCCCAATGTGGGGGAAGGTTAGGGAGAGGGGGTGTTTGCAGCAAGCTCCGCACCACTTTATCCTTTCCCCTCATGACAACCATCCCCGCCAACGACATGGAAGGATTCGGGCGCCTTGTCGCCTGGCTGCTGGAGGCGGCGTTGGGCGATACGGGCAAGCGTGGGGACGGGGCGCCGGACAATAATCTGGGTGCCTTGCCGATGGTCGATGTCTTTGCCGGTTTCTGCGACCGCCTGGACGATTGGATCGGGCCGTTCGCACGCATCTCGCTGGGTATGGAGGTACTGCATCCGGAACTGTCCGGCGGGTCGATGTACTGGCACGAAGGGCGGATTTCGCAACGCGATCTGGCACGCGCCGACCTTGTCGGTTTCGACGATTATCTGCGCAGTGCCGTCTATGTGACGGACCAGACCAACCGCCCCTGGCGCTGGCGCGCTGGCGAGGCGGTGCCGGACATGCCGCTGGTCCAGGATCTTTCGGCGCAAGGCATCACCGATTATTGCCTTTTTCCGCTGCCCATCCAGGACACCAGCCGCACCAGCACCATGTCCTTCGCCACGAAGCGGCCCGGTGGCTTCGGCGCGCTCGGCGGCGATGATGAAGGAATGGGATTGCTGCGCCGCGTCGCCTGGACGATGACGCCCATCGTCGAACGCGCGGCCTTGCGCATCATCGCGCTGGACCTGCTCGACGCCTATGTCGGCAAGATCGCGGGCCGGCGCGTCTATGGCGGTCAGATCGAGCGCGGCGCCGTCGAACCGATCGCTGCCGCAATTCTGGTCGCGGATCTGCGCGGTTTCACGCAGCTGAGCGAGGCGCTGGGCGAGATCGCCACGGTCGAGCTGCTCAACCGCTATTTCGACACGCTGGGCGAAGCGATCGCCGCGCATGACGGGCAGATCCTGAAATTCATGGGCGACGGGCTGCTCGCCGTCTTTCCGATCACGAACTGGCTGGAGCGCGGCGTCGTCTGCGGCAATGCCTACCGGGCGGCGCTGCAATCGCGCGCGAACCTGAAGGCACTCAACACGGCCCTGGCTGTCGAGGGGAGGCCACCGATTGATTTCGGCGTGGGCCTGCATTTCGGCGAAGTGGCATTCGGCAATATCGGCACCGGCACGCGCCTTGATTTCACGGTGATCGGGCGGGCGGTGAACCAGGCGAGCCGCATTCAAGACCTGACTAAACTCATGGGAATTCCGATTCTCGCCTCGGCTGAGTTTGCGGAACCGGCAAATGTCGGCATGCGTTATCTGGGTGCGCATTCGGTGCGCGGCGTGTCGGCTCCCGTCGATTTATTCGCGATCCCGGATAGCCCGGATTGACATGTGGGCGTTTGCGTCGCATGCGGCCAAATGCCAGGTGGGTTTTGCCGAATCCGCCGATTAGAGTGATTCCAGATTTTGTGGCGCCGCCTCACGCGGCTGCCCCTCACGCGGTTGCCGGAGACGAGAATCATGGATGCCGTCCTGTTCGCGCGGCTGCAGTTCGCCGCCAATATTTCGTTCCATATCCTCTTTCCCAGCATCACCATCGCGCTGGGCTGGGTGCTGTTTTACTTCAAGCTGCGCCATGACGATCTGCAGGCGAAGGTTCCAGGCGACATGCGCTGGTGGCTGGCCTATCGCTTCTGGGTCAAAATCTTCGCGCTGAGCTTTGCCATGGGCGTCGTTTCCGGCATCACCATGAGCTTTCAGTTCGGCACCAACTGGCCGGGCTATATGGAGAAGGTCGGCAATGTGGCGGGGCCGCTGCTCGCCTACGAAGTGCTGACGGCCTTTTTCCTCGAAGCCGTCTTCCTCGGCATCATGCTGTTCGGCTTCAAGCGCGTGCCCAACTGGGTGCACAGCACCGCCACCTTCCTGGTGGCCTTCGGCACCACCCTGTCGGCCTTCTGGATCCTGGCGCTGAATTCCTGGATGCAGACGCCGGCAGGCTATGTGATGAGGGAAGGCATCGTCCATGCCGACGATTGGCTGGCCATCATCTTCAACCCGAGCTTTTCCTATCGCCTGGTCCATATGCTGCTGGCATCGGGCTTGACCGCCGCCTTCCTGGTGGCCGGCGTCTCCGCGCTGCGCTGGTTCTGGGGCGAACGCTCGGACGATCTCAAGGCGGCGTTGAAGACGGGCACCTATCTTGCCGCCATCCTCATACCGCTGCAGATCGCGGCCGGCGATTTTCACGGCCTCAACACGCTGGAGCACCAGCCGCAGAAAGTGGCGGCGATGGAAGGCAACTGGCGGACCGGGGGCAACGTGCCGCTGCTGCTGTTCGCCTGGCCCGACGAGGCCCTGCGCGAGAACCGTTTCGAGGTCGGCATTCCCGGCGGTGCCAGCCTGATCCTGCGCCATTCGCCGGCGGGCGTGGTGCCGGGGCTCAACGATTATGCCGGCGAACACCCGCCGGTGGCGCCGCTCTTCTTCGCCTTCCGCATCATGGTGGGGCTGGGCCTGCTGATGCTGGCCGTCTCCTGGGCCGGCAGCTACTATCTGTGGCGCAGGGGCGAGATGCCGCGCCTGCTGCAGCGCGTGTTCATCGGCATGACCTTTTCCGGCTGGGTGGCGACGCTGGCCGGCTGGTACGTGACGGAGATCGGCCGCCAGCCATATCTGGTGGCCGGCATCCTGCGCACGGAAGATGCCGCGAGCGGCGTGCCGGCACCGATGATCGGCCTCAGCCTCACGCTCTATCTCATCGTCTATGCGGCGCTGATCGTCGCCTATATCGGTGTCGTCACGCGCCTGGCCCAGAGGGCCGCGAAGGGGCAGAAGCCCAGCGCCGGGAAACCGCTCGAAGCCGGCACGTTCGCCGCGGCGGAGTGAGAAGCATGCTCGATCTTTTCGGCGATCCCACCGTCTGGCTGCCGCTCGCCTTTGCCGGGCTGATGGGCCTTTCCATCCTGATCTATGTCGTGCTCGATGGGTTCGACCTCGGCATCGGCATGCTGTTCGTGCTGGGCAGCGAGGTCGAGCAGGACCGCATGATGGCCGCCATCGGCCCGTTCTGGGATGCGAACGAAACCTGGCTGGTACTGGCGGTGGGCCTGCTGCTGGTGGCCTTTCCCATCGCGCACGGCATCATCCTTTCCACACTCTATCTGCCGGTCGCCTTGATGCTGGTCGGCCTCATCCTGCGTGGCGTCGCCTTCGAGTTCCGCGCCAAGGCGGAAGGCGCCGCGAAGCGCCGCTGGAGCCGCATCTTCATCGCCGGGTCGCTGACCGCTTCCCTCACCCAGGGCTATATGCTGGGCGTCTATGTGATGGGGCTGGAGCAGACGCCGGCCACCCTGGCCTTCGGCCTGCTCACCGCCATCTGTCTGGTGGCGGGCTATATGCTGGTCGGGGCCTGCTGGCTCATCATCAAGACGGATGGGACGCTGCAGCGCCGCGCCGTTGCCTGGGCGTCGCGGGCCCTGATCTTCGCCGCGATCGGCATGGCGGCCATCTCCATCGCCTCGCCCTCGGTCAGTCCGCGCATCTTCGAAAAATGGTTCGGCGGGCCCACCATCCTGCTGCTGGCGCCGCTCCCGGTCGGCGCGGCCGTCATCTTCACGGCACTCGCCATCCTGCTCCGGAACCTGCCGGACAGCGGCGACCGCTGGTGCCGCCTGCCCTTCATCGCGGTGACCGGCCTGTTCGCCCTGGCCTTCACGGGCCTTGCCTATTCCTTCTATCCCTATGTCGTGCCCGACCGGCTCACCCTGTTCCAGGCGGCGGCGGCGCCCGAAAGCCTGCTCGTCATCCTGTGGGGAGCGCTCGTCGTGCTGCCGGCGATCCTGGCCTATTCGGCGCTGAGCTATCATGTCTTCCGCGGCAAGGCGACGCCGCTGGGCTACGACTAAGCGCCTGATCCCTTTCATTTGTTGCGCAGCATGGAAGGCGCATTAACTTTCCCCTCCTGGACAAAGCGGCGTGGAGCGACCAAGAATTGCAACATTGCTCTGCTATTGATTGACCGTTCATTCAATCAGATCCGCAACGAACATGTCGGGGGAACGAAATGCGCCTTATCCGCCTGCTGCCCATTCTGGCCGGTATCGGCCTGGTCCATGCGCCGGTCTTGGTTGAACCAGCTTGGGCCGAAACCACGCTCACGATCATGAGCTTCAATGTGTGGGGCGGCGGCGGCAACGAGCAGAAACCGGTTGACGAGACCGTGGCGGCGATCAAGGCGGCGGGTGCCGATATCGTCGGCATCCAGGAAACGCGGCTGGAGGCGGACCCCTGCACGGCCGATGTCTGCCCGCCGGCCGGGACCAGCGTCGCCAAGGCCATCGCCGATGCGCTGGGCTATCATTATTACGATCAGGCCAAGGTCAATGACGCGCTGTGGGCCAACGCAATCATCAGCCGCTATCCGATCGGGCCGGCGACGCCCAACGATCTGGGCGTGCCGATCGATGTCGGCGGGCGCAAGGTCTGGGCCTTCAACATCCATCTCGACGATTCGCCCTATCAACCCTATCAGCTGCTGGGCATCGAGTACGGCGCCTTCCCCTTCATCAAGACCGAGGCCGAGGCGGTGACGTTCGCGGCCGATACGCGGGGGCCGGCTCTCAAGCTGCTGTTCGAGGACCTGAAGGCGGCCGACGGCGCCGATGCCGCCTTCATCTTCGGCGATTTCAACGAGCCATCGTTCCATGACTGGACGGCGGAGACGGTGAAGGCCGGACACAATCCGGTGCCCGTGCGATTCCCGACGACGGCGGCGATCGAGGAAGCCGGCTTCACCGACACGTTCCGCGCGGCCTTCCCGGACCCGGTGGCAAAGCCCGCTTACACCTGGACGCCAACATCGGAACCTACCGACCCCGAGGATCATCACGACCGCATCGATTTCGCCTTCGCGCGTGCGCAAAATCTCAAGGTGCTGAAAGCCGGCATCGTCGGCGAGAAGGCGCCGGAAGCCGATATCGTCGTCACCCCCTGGCCGTCGGATCACCGCGCGACGATGGCGGAGATCAGCTTCTAGGCTTCTTCATCGGCCGCGAAATTCATGGCGACGCCGTTGATGCAATAGCGCTGGTGGGTGGGCGGCGGGCCGTCGTCGAAGACGTGGCCGAGATGGCTGCCGCAGGTCGCGCAATGCACTTCGGTGCGGACCATGAAATGGCTGCGGTCGGTCGTGGTTTCGACCGAGCCGGGGACGGGATCGTTGAAGCTGGGCCAGCCGGTGCCGCTTTCGAACTTGGTGCCGGAAATGAAGAGCGGCCGGTCGCAGCCGGCGCAGGTGAACGTGCCGTGCCGCTTCTCGTAATTGAGCGCGCAGGAACCCGGCCGTTCGGTGCCGTGGCCGCGCATGACGTGATATTGCTCCGGGCTGAGGCGTGCCCGCCATTCGGCTTCGGTGCGGGTCACGGGAAAATTCTTCTCGGCGCCGGCTTTGTCCTGCATGGGATCCTCCATCGGACCTAAATGGGCCGGGCGGGGGGCGAAAGCAAGCGCGGGCGAACAGCCCCGAAACTGTTGCGGGCGCCTGGTGGGGATGGCACCGGGCGCCCGCGATATGGAGCGGGGATGGGGACGGTTGGGTGACCCCGCTTCATGGGACAGACCATATCCGCCGACCGGCAAGGCGTCTGTGATGCGGGTCACAGTCCGGGGGGCTCGGTGGAGACTGGCGAAGAAAGCGGCTTTGCCGGCGTCTTCATTATTTTTACCCGGATAATATTGACGAGCAAAATTCACCCGGGTAATAATTACCGTCTCGGGAGGAGCCATCATGAATTCCAGTCCGACCTACACCGCCTTTGCCGGCACGACGCGCCTCGCATCGGGCCAGCTGGCGGCAGTCGCCATGGCCGTGAAGGCAGCGGAAACAGCCGGGGCGTCGGGATCGATCCTGATTTATGACGACACCACCGGCCACGCGATCGACCTCGACACGCGCGGCAGCACGGCGGAGGTGGCGGCACGCTATGGCGCGACCGCCGAGGCCGAGCCGCGCGGGCGCGGGCGGCCCAAGCTCGGCGTCGTGCCCCGCGAGGTGACATTGCTGCCCCGGCAATGGGATTGGCTGGCGGCCCAGCCGGGCGGTGCCTCCGTCACCCTGCGCAAGCTGGTCGAGGAAGCCCGCAAGCGCGACGGCGGCAAGGCCAGCCGGCGCGCCGCACTGGATGCGGCCTATCATTTCATGTCGGCCATGGCCGGCAACCTGCCGCATTTCGAGGATGCGATCCGCGCGCTCTATGCCGACGACCGCGCCACGTTCGCGCGCCATATCGACGGTTGGCCACGCGATATAAACGGCCATGCGCTGAAGATGGCCTATGGCGTTTGAGCCGCGGCTGGCCGATCTCCTCGCCGCCATCGGACCGAGGCACCGCAAGGCATGGTGGAAGCATATCGAGACCGTCGCCGTGGAACGCGATGCGGCCGAATGCGCGCTGGCGCATCTGCCGGACGAGGCCTGGCTTGTGCTCAAGGGCAATATCATCGGCCAGATCGACCGGCGCCAGCCGGCGCGCGGCTGGCCGCAGATGCGCGACCTGCTGCATGAAGCGCGCGCGTTTCGATATCTCGACCAGCTCGGCTGCACGGAGATCGCCTTCGCGCGGCGCTCCATGCTGGCAAAGTCACCCGACCTCAGCGCGCGGCGCGGCACACGGCGCGTCCTTTGCGAAGTGAAGACGATCCGGCTCAAATCGCCCGATAAGTTGTCGCCCGACAAGTTGTCGCCCGATAAGTTGCCACCGACATTTCCGACGAAGCTCTGCACGCGGCTTCTCGCGGCGCGGAAGCAATTGGCTGCCGACGATGATGCAACCGCGCTGCGCCTGATCTATCTCATCCTCGATCGCGACGATGCGCTGTTGGCCGAGATCGCCGAGCTTGCCACGAAATCCCTGCCGGCCGGGCTCAACCTCGTCATCGATTCCGGCACCCGCATCACCGAGATCACCTGACCCCGCCGCTACCGCAGCCAGCATCCCCAACACTCGCCAATTTGAAGGCGCCGTGGATGCTTGATAAGCAGTTCTTCCGTAGGCCCATCGAGTTACTCCGCGCTGGTGCCGACATGGGGTTTATAGCAGGCCTGCCGCTGCGCCTAACGACCGCGGCGATCGATGGCGCCCGTTCTAAAGTAGATGGATTTAGAGGCGGCTAGGCGACTTCCTCGAGGGCCTTTTCGACCACGCGCGGATTACTCCTGATAACCTGGAGCAGGGCGGCGGCCGTGCCGGCGGGCTTGGTTTCGCCCCGTTCCCACTTCTGCAAGGTGCGCAGGGGGATGCGGTAGGAGGCGGAAAACTCGGCCTGGCTCTTTTTCGTGGTCGCTCGGATCAAGCGCACGTCGTCGGGGCTGAGCACATGAACGCGGAAGCCCTTCCGGACGCCCTTCACAAAAGCGGCGGCCTCAGTCAGCGACTGAATCAGATCCGCCTCGATGCTACGTGCCTTTGCCATGTCAAACCTCACTTTCGCCAATCGGCCTTAATGCCGGCCACAATCTGCGCCATCTGGCGCTTACCTTCCGCCGATAGATCGTCTGCGGCGCCCTTGCCGCAACCGAGCGGCGTGTCGCGTCAGCTCTACGCATTTCCCGAGCGCAGTACGCCGGTACGGCCGGGATGCCGCGCCTTCGGGTTCTGCCGCCAACGGAACTCCACCGAGACCGGAATGCGCCAATTCTTGGCGAGCCGGTCTACTTCTTTCCAACAGTCCGACGCCGACTGCCCCTGCACGGAAATTCCGAGGTTGGAGTAGTACTTGAACCCTTCTTCCTCGTACTGCTCCACCTTGGCCGGAATCGCTAGTTCACGGACCAGTTTTTCGCCCTCGAACCCCTTGGACTTCACCTGCGCGATCATCGTCAGCAGGATAGCCGACCAGCGCGGGCTATGGAGCGCCTTGCCATTGATCGAGGCGGCCAGCGGCTTTGTGAAGGCAAGCCCCGGCGCGCTCTCGAACTGCATCACACCATCGTTCGTCGTGGTCGCTACCTCCGCCGGCTCGTCGTCCCGCTCCATGCCAAGTTGCTCCATCGCCTCTCGTACGACGCGATCGATGGTCTCGCTGGGGGTCTTGGTGCCGAACCAGGCCGCGATGGACTTCAGGTCCGCAAAGGTGGCGTCGTTGATCCTGACTACGGGCATCATGTGCTCCTCCGTCGATTTGACGAACAATATGTTACATATTCCATATCGGATTGTCAATGGAATATGTTACATATTCTCTATGTGTGATGCCCGATTGACGGCAGGAAGCTAAAGTAACTCAGGCCCCTTCCGGCCGCTTTCTCTGGCGACACCGCACAGTCAGCGATAATTGGGTGTAAACAGATGGACAAATGGCGGTCGCGGCATCATGCTAATTGGATGTAAATGGATGGATCAATAGCATGGCGCTCAATACCGCGACGCTCCGCATCACGCCCGAAATCCTGTCGATGATCGCCGAGATGGACGAGTTCAAGGGTGCCTGGCGGGCGATCGGCCGGATCGCGCCGGAGCGCCTGTCGGGGCTGCGCCGCGTTGCCACCATCGAGAGCATCGGCTCCTCGACCCGCATCGAGGGCGCAAGGCTGAGCGACCGGGAGGTCGAGAAGCTGCTGGCCAATATCCGGATCGGCGCATTCGTCACGCGCGACGAGCAGGAGGTCGCCGGGTATGCCGAGGTAATGGAGACGGTCTTCAACGCCTGCGACGCGATCCCGCTGACGGAGAACCACATCCGCCAGCTCCACCGTGACCTGCTGGCGCATTCGATCAAGGATGAACGGCATCGCGGCTCGTACAAGACGCTTCCCAACCATGTCGAGGCCTTCGACGAGAACGGCAAGAGTCTCGGCGTGGTGATCGAGACAGCCACGCCCTTCGACACGCCCCGCCGCATGGCCGAGCTGGTCGAATGGATGGCCGGAACGGAGAAGGACAGATCTCTTCACCCGCTCCTGGCCATCGCGGTCTTCGTGGTGGCGTTCCTGGAGATTCACCCCTTTCAGGACGGCAACGGCCGGCTGTCACGCATCCTGACCACGCTGATGCTGCTCCGGGCGGGCTATGCCTATGTGCCCTACAGTTCGCTGGAGAGCGTGATCGAACAGAACAAGGAAGGCTATTACCTATCGCTTCGGCGGACGCAGGGGACGATGCGGATGGGGGCGCCGGACTGGAACCCTTGGGCAGAGTTCTTCCTGCGGGCCTTGCAGAGTCAGAAACAGCGTCTGGAGAAGAAAATGGAGCGCGAGCGGGTCATGCTCGCCGCGCTGCCGGAGCTGTCGGTGCTGATCCTCGAACTGGCGCGCGAACATGGCCGGGTCACGGTGGCCGAGGCTGCAAGGGTCAGCGGCGCCAGCCGCAACACCGTCAAGGACCATCTGAAGGCGCTGGTCGAGCAACGCCATCTGTCCTTGCACGGGGCCGGCCGGGGAGCGTGGTATCGTCTTGCCTGATAGACAGGGCCCGCCCCACTCTAGCCTCAGTCCGAGTGCCCGGGCCGGACAGAGGTCATGGTCACCCATTGCGGCCGCATCTGCATGCACCGCAAAGTGTTATGGGGCAATCTCTAAAACTGTCTTTATGGCATCGGCCAAAACCAGGAACTCATTGTAGGATTTAAGTTGAACCGGCAGATGGACCCTTGTCGACAAGACTTGTCCTGCCTGATGCGAAGCAAAACGGCGCTTCAGGTCATTGGTCGAGCCGACATAGATGTCGCCGTTACTAAGCTGAAGGAAATAGACGTACCACATGGCCGATACCATATCACCGCGCGCATTGGGCGTTCAGTGTGGCAATAGTTCAGCAGTAAATCGAGGGGGGGGTTCTATCCTGAGCCTGCCTCCCTATGCTGCTAACGCAGCTTCGGGAGATCACCCTGCGCCCTATCGGGCTCCAGGTGGCTGCGCCACCCGAAACCCGATAGGGCGCAGGGTGGCGGAGAGAGTGGGATTCGAACCCACGATAGGTTTTACCCTATGCACGCTTTCCAAGCGTGTGCCTTAAGCCACTCGGCCATCTCTCCGGCTGACGCAGGCGGGGCCTTGCGTGCATGTGGCTGATGCGGGCGGGAACCTAGCGGGCGGGCCGTTTGCTTGCAAGTGCGGATCGCCCGGAACCGGCAAGTAGATTGATTCCTATTGGAAATAATGAGCCGGGAGCGACATTTCCGCCGCTTCCCGGCTCGACCCCGGGTGCGGGTTTTGGCAATATCGGAACCCATGAACGGACTTCGCGTCACGGCCCTCGCCATCCTTGCCGCCGCCTTGCTGCTGGCGGTGCTCGACCTGCTGGAGACACTGGTCGCCAGGAACTGGAACGGCATGGCCGCGGGCTATCTGTGGTCGGTCATCTGGCCGTCGAGCCTCAACGCCGTCAAAGACTTCGTCGAGGACAACATTTCGCTGATCCTGTGGCAGCGCATCCTGCTGCCCTTGCTGATGCTGCCGCTGTGGGCGCATCTGCTGGTGCTGGGCGCCATCCTGTTCTTTTCCGGCAGGAAGGACGATGCCGCCCCTTAATAAGTGGCGCGGCTATTCGTGAATCTTGAGCGCGGCGATGAAGGCCGATTGCGGAATCTCGACATTGCCGTATTGGCGCATCTTCTTCTTGCCCTCTTTCTGCTTGTCGAGGAGCTTCCTTTTGCGACTGATATCGCCGCCGTAACATTTCGCGGTGACGTCCTTGCGCAGGGCCGAGACGGTCTCGCGGGCGATGACCTTGGCGCCGATCGCCGCCTGGATGGCGATCTTGAAGAGCTGGCGCGGGATGAGATCCTTCAACTTCTCACAGAGCACGCGGCCGCGGCTTTCGGCCTGGGATTTGTGCACGATGCAGGAGAGCGCATCGACGGGATCGTTATTGACCAGGATGTTGAGCTTTACCAGGTCGCTCTCCTCGTAACCGTCGAGATGATAGTCGAAGCTGGCGTAACCGCGGCTGATCGACTTCAGACGGTCGTAGAAATCGAACACGACTTCGTTCAAGGGCAGGCGATAGACCACCATGGCGCGGCTGCCGGCGTAGGTGAGATCGACCTGCAGTCCGCGCCGTTCCTGGCACAGTTTCAGGATGGCGCCGAGATATTCGTCGGGCACCATGATGGTGGCCTTGATCCACGGTTCCTCGATCTTCTCGATCTTCACCACGTCCGGGAAATCGGCCGGGTTGTGAAGCTCGATGAGATCGCCATTCTGCATGTGGATCTTGTAGACGACGGAGGGTGCCGTGGTGATGAGGTCGAGATTGAATTCGCGCTCCAGCCGTTCCTGGATGATTTCGAGATGCAGGAGCCCGAGGAAGCCGCAGCGGAAGCCGAAGCCCAACGCAGCCGACGTCTCCATCTCATATTGAAAACTGGCATCATTGAGGCGCAGCCGCCCCATGCTGTCGCGCAGGGTTTCGAAATCGGCGGCGTCGATCGGGAAGAGGCCGCAGAAGACGACCGGCACCGACGGCTTGAAGCCGGTCAGGGCTTCGGCGCAAGGCTTCTTATCGTCGGTGATCGTGTCGCCGATGCGGCAATCGGCCACCGCCTTGATGCCGGCGGTGATGAAGCCGACTTCGCCAGGGCCCAGTTCGCCGGTCAAGGTTTGCTTGGGCGTGAAGCAGCCGACGCGGTCGATTTCATAGACGGCATCGGCCGCCATCATGCGGGCCAGGGTCTTCACCTTCACCACGCCGTCGATGACGCGCAGCAGAATGACGACGCCGAGATAGGGGTCGTACCAGCTGTCGATCAGCATGGCTTTCAAGGGCGCGTTTCGGTCGCCCTTGGGGGCCGGCAATTTGGTGACGATGGCTTCCAGGACACCTTTGATGTTGAGGCCGGTCTTCGCCGAAATCTCGACCGCTTCCGAGGCGTCGATGCCGATCACGTCCTCGATCTGCTGGCGGATGCGCTCCGGTTCGGCCGCCGGCAAATCGACCTTGTTGAGGACCGGCACGATCTCGTGGTGATGGTCGATCGCCTGATAGACATTGGCCAGCGTCTGCGCCTCGACACCCTGGGACGCATCCACCACCAGCAGCGAGCCTTCGCAGGCGGCAAGGCAGCGCGAGACTTCATAGGCGAAGTCGACATGGCCGGGCGTGTCCATGAGATTGAGCTGATAGGTCTCGCCATTGTCGGCCTTGTACATCAGGCGCACGGTCTGCGCCTTGATTGTGATGCCGCGCTCCTTCTCGATCTCCATATTGTCGAGCACCTGTTCGGTCATCTCGCGGTCGGTCAAGCCCCCGCAGGCCTGGATCAGCCGGTCGGCGAGGGTCGATTTGCCGTGATCGATATGGGCGACGATGGAAAAATTGCGGATATGCGCGAGATCGGTCATTTGGCCACGAATGTGAGGGAGTTCTGTCGCGGCGCAAGATAGGGGTGGCCAGGGGTATAATCAACCGGCGAAAGTTATAATTGGATCAACCCGTTAGAGCATCCGAGCCAAGGCGCCGGCCAGGCTGCATTGTCGCGGCCTGCAAGCGGGGGTAGATTTCCCGGCCCTCTCCACAAATCATTTTGGCAACAAGGCGCACCCCGGAGGCGAGAGATGGTCAATGAAGCCTGGCTGGCGACAGCCCTGGAAACGACCGGCGATTTCGAGACGGCGGGCAATCCCTGGGGCGGTGTCACCGGCGATTTCGACGGGATGGGCATTTCCTGCGGCGTGCTGCAATGGAATATCGGCTCCTCCTCGCTGCAGCCCTTGGTCCAGGCGGCGGGCGAGCCGGCGGTCAGGGCCGCGATGCCGCGCTTCGGCGCCGATTTCTGGCGCGCCTGCACCGGCACCAAGACGGCGGGCCTCGCCATCGTGCGCGGCTGGCAGAATGGCGCGCGGCTGAAGCCTGAGGTGAAGGCGGAGCTGGTGGCCCTCCTCGTTTCCGCCCCCATGGTGGCGCAGCAGATGCAAGCCTCGACGCGCGTGGCGCGGACCGCCGACCGTCTCGCGACCGGCTGGGCCGCTTCGCGCGGCACCGCCCCGCACGCCAAGCGCGATTTCTGCTGGTTCTTCGATCTCGTCACACAGAATGGCGGCCTCAAGGGCGTCGCCCTGGCCCAGGTGCAGGGCTTCGTCGCCGCGGCCGGCAATGCGGAAAAGGCCGTAGGCGCCATCTGCGATCGCCTCGCCGCCACACCCACCGCCCATGCCGGCTTCAAGGATTGCTGGCGCAACGCCACGCTCTGGCGCGGCGCCGTGCCCGATGCATGGCGCGACCTCTTCATCCTCTCACATCTGCGGGCGCAGAAATCGCGGCCCGAATATGCGGGCGTCGTCCTCAACCGCAAGGGCGCCATCGCCACCGGCCAAGGCTGGGTCAATGGCGAACTGATGAATTTCGACGGGCGGTTCTAGGCGGCTGTGAGAATCCCTCTCCCTTCAGGGGGAGGGCCGGGGTGGGGGTGGGGCCTGTCAGGAAACACGCCGGTCGTAATCCGCAGCCAGTGCCACTAGGGCCGCCGCACCGTCGCCCTCGAAACTCGGCCCGTGCATCAGCGCGAGTTTGCGCGGCTTGAGATCGGCGAGGCGCCGGATGGTGGCACCCATATCGGGGTTGAGGCTTGAATATTTGAACATGTCCTCGGCCGCGATCGCGGGGCCGACGATGTCGTCGCTCACCAGGGCCGCGCGGTCGCCAAGCTGTGTGAAGAGGTCGCCGCAGAGCAGCGTGCCGCTCGTCTCTTCATAGAGCAGGCCGGCTTCCCAGCCATGCGGCACATGTGGCGTATCGAGATAGCGCAGGCGCTTGCTGCCACCGATATCGATGACCTCGCCATCGTCCAGCATGCGCGGGGGCCGGTCGGCGAGATCGTTCAAGGAGACGAAGCAGCCGGTCTTGCCATGCGCGACTTGAGCGCGTGGCGCCAGGGCCAGCCAGTCGTTCATGGCGCCGCATTCATCGGCCTCGACATGGCCGAAGGTAATCCAGCGCAGATCCTCGGGCTTCATCAGTTTGGCAACCGCCGCCCGGACCAGCGGGAACATGCGCCGGGGACCGGTATGGAACAGCAGCGGCTCGTCACCCAGGATGAAGAACTGGTTGAAGGTGAAGCCGGCCGGCGGTGCGATTTCGGCCACATGGGTGGAGAGGCGATAGATGCCGGCGGCGATTTCGTAAATCTTTGTTTCCATGGCGGATTTCCCGGTCGCTGGCGCCCGCATACATCCCCGGCGCGGCGCGATTTGAATTGAATGCACGTGACTGTGTATTTAAAATAAGGCCTGGAGTCAATATTCAATAAACATCATTGTGCATCGAAATATGTCAAAGCCCACGCCCAGGAAGCGCCCCTATCGCCAGAACCGCCGCGCCGCGCAGGCCTCGCTGACCCGCCAGCGCATCGTCGAGGCCGCCATCGAGCTCCATGGCGCGGTCGGCCCGGCGCGGACCACGATCAGCATGGTTGCCGAACGCGCCGACGTGCAGCGACACACGCTCTATGCGCATTTTCCCACCGAACTCAGCCTCTACCTCGCCTGCTCGGGCGAGGCGCTGGCGCGCGACCCACTGCCGGACGCGCAAGGCTGGCGTACAATCGAAGAACCGGCCGCGCGGTTCCGCACGGGATTGCAGGCGCTTTACGGTTGGTACCGGCGTAATGCGGGCCTCACGGCCGCAGTGCTGCGCGATGCCGAATGCCATCCGCTGACGCGCGAGATCGTGGCGATCCGCATCGCGCCCGGCATATCGGCCATTCAGGAATCATTGAGCGAAGGCCTCAGCGCAAAGCAGATGCCACTGCTGCATCTCAGCTTAAGCTTCTTCACCTGGCGATCATTGGCGCTGGAGAGCGGCCTCAGCGACACGGCGGCCATCGAGAGCCTGGCCGGCGCGATCTTCGGTGGATGACCGTTAGAGGCGCGGTATTACCCAGCCAACACGAATGCCCGCAAGCCCGCATCCACGTCGGGCTCGTGCCCGAACCACGCCTTGAAGCCGGGGCGGGCCTGGTGGAGGAGCATGCCGATGCCGTCGACCACCGGATTGCCGCGCATGCGGGCTTGCGCGAGGAGGTTGGTTTCGAGCGGCACATAGACGATATCGTCGACCACGGCTTCGCGCGGCAGGTGCTTCAGATCGATATCGAGCGCCGGCTGCCCGGCCTGGCCCAGTTGCGTGGTGTTGATAAGGAGGCCTGCGTCCTTGAGGATTTCCGCGCGGGTCTCCCAGCCGACCAGTTCGATACTGCCGCCGAGATCGCGCGCGAGATTTTCGGCGCGCGCCGCCGTGCGGTTGGTGAGGACGATCCTGGCAACACCGGCATCCTGCAGCGCCACGATGATGCCGCGCGCGGCACCGCCGGCGCCCAGCACCACGGCCGTGCCCTCGGCGCGCCAGCGCGGCGCGCTCGCCTTGAGATGTTCGAGGAAGCCATAGCCGTCAGTATTGTGCCCAAGGATGCTGCCATCTTCCTGGACGATGAGCGTGTTCACCGCACCGATCCGCCGCGCCACATCGCTTAACGCATCGACCGCATCGAGCGCCCGTTCCTTGTGCGGCAGGGTGACGTTGCCGCCCTTGAAGCCGAGCTTGGGCAAGGCGCGGATGGCCTCGACCAGGTTTTCCGGCCGGGTCGAGAAGGGGAGATAGGCGCCGTCGATGCCATATTTCGCCAGCCAATAGCCATGGAGGCGGGGCGAGCGCGAATGGTTGACCGGCCAGCCGAAAACGCCGGCGACCAGGGTCTTGCCCGTATGCGTGCTGATCCCCGTATGCGTGCTGAGGTCCGTCATGCCGGCAACATGCCATGGGTGCGCAGGATCGCCAAGACGGGCAGCAGGGGCAGGCCCAGCACGGTGAAATAGTCGCCGCGCACGCGGGTCATCAGCTGGGCGCCCAATCCTTCCAGATGATAGGCGCCGACCGAGCCGGTGACATCGTCGCCGACCCCGGCCAGATAGGTGTCGAGGAATGCGTCGCTGAAATCGCGCATGGCAAGCTCGGCGCGGTCGACATGATGCCAGATGCGCTGCCCATCCCTGGCCAGCACGGCGGCACTGATGAGATGATGCGAGCGGCCGCGCAGGGCCTGGAGCTGGGTACGGGCGGCGGCCGGATCCGCCGGCTTGTCGAACCAGACATTCTCGCATTCCAGCATCTG
The DNA here is from genome assembly GCF_041918875.1 of Dongia sp. Taxonomy (GTDB): domain Bacteria; phylum Pseudomonadota; class Alphaproteobacteria; order Dongiales; family Dongiaceae; genus Dongia. The sequence continues at coordinate 28,727 of NZ_JAYRUV010000013.1, read as the reverse complement.
GTCGGCGCCCAGGACATAGCGGCCGGACACGCGGCGGCTCACGGCCAGCGCCTTCATCTGGGCCAGCGCGATCGCCGTCTCGACCGCGTCGGCGCCCTCGGCGCGGCAGCTGGCCTTCACTTCATCCTCGTCGATCCGGGGCTTGACGATTTCAAGCGTCACGCCGGCATCGCGCAGCATCCTGGCCCGCACGGCGCTGCCGGATGCAAGAATGAGCGGCCGCGTCATGAGTCCCTCAGGCCTCGGCTTCCGCCCCCGCATCCATCGTCCGGTCGCGATGTTCGCTGAGCATCTGGATGATGGTGGCGGCGGTTTCCTCGATCGAGCGGCGCGTCACGTCGATCATCTGCCAGCCATGTTCGGAACAGAGTCTCCTCGCCTGCGCCACTTCCTCGCGCACGGATTGCGGATCGACATAGTCGGATTCCTCGTCCTTGGCGATCATCGCCATGCGGTTGCGCCGGATCTGCACCAGCGAAGTCACATCCTTGGTGAGACCGACGATGAGCGGCTTCCTCGCCTGGAAGAGTTCGGGCGGCAGCGGACAGCCCGGCACCAGCGGCACGTTCGCGGCCTTGATGCCGCGATTGGCGAGATAGATGCAGGTCGGCGTCTTGGAGGAGCGGCTGACGCCCAGCAGGATGACATCGGCATCCTCGTAATTCCTGGCCGACTGCCCGTCATCGTGGGTGAGGGCGAAATCCATCGCCGCGATGCGGTCGAAATATTCGGCATCGAGCGCATGCTGCCGGCCGGACTGTCCGCGCGCGGCCTGGCCGAAATGATCGGTAAGAGCGCCGATGATCGGATCGAGCACCGAGACGACCTTGACGCCCAGCGCCCGGCATCCGTTGAGGAGATGCTGACGCAGCCGGTCGTTGACCACGGTGAAGAGCACCAGGCCCGGATGCGCCTCGATCCCGGCCAGCACCTTGTCCATCTGGCCGATGGTGCGGATGAGGGTCCAATGATGTTCGATCGGATGCGCGCGTTCGAACTGTACCAGGCAGGCACGGGTAATGCTGTTCAGCGTTTCGCCGGTCGCATCGGAGACAAGGTGGATGTGCAATTGTCGCGCCGGATTGGTTTCTGGCATGCCTCGGGCCTTTAGCAAGAAGAGCGACGAAGCGGAGCCGTGCAATCCACAGCCGATCCGTTGATAACCGCCCCGGAGGCTGTGGATAAACCGGCCCGGTCCAATCCACCCACTTTGTTATCTTTTCATGGCACCCCTTTTCCCGCCTGACAAGAGCGCCCCGGGAATCGGTCGAATCCCGGGGATAAGGTGGATGGGACAAGGGTCGAAAAGTCATCCACAGGATTCACGCTGTTCCCCATTCAGTTATTCCGTCATGCCCGTACTTGATCCCGGGGGTCTTCGCTCCGGAGATGACGACCGAAAGAACATAAAGGTCGGCCCTCTCACACCCACAGACTTATCCTGCGGCGCCGTGGCGGGTGACGGTCCGGCTTATACGCGCCAGGATGGGGAGAGAAACCCAAGAACGGGGATTCTCGTGATTCACCGCGCATCATCATCTTCCACCTAGAGTCTTATCTATTAGAGATGTAGGAAGAACAGGACTTGAGAGCGGACAGGCTGGAACGAGGAACGGCGTTGGGCGGAACCATACAAACAGCGGGCAAATTGCTGGTAAGGGCGTTGAAGGGAGAGACCGTGGCGCGGCCGCCGGTCTGGCTGATGCGCCAGGCCGGGCGCTATCTGCCCGAATATCGCGCAACGCGTATGAAAGCGGGCTCGTTCCTGGATCTCTGCTACAATCCGGACCTTGCCGTCGAGGTCACGCTGCAGCCGATCCGCCGTTTCGGTTTCGACGCGGCCATTCTCTTTTCCGACATTCTGGTCGTACCGCACGCGCTGGGGCAAGGTCTGCGCTTCGAGGAAGGGCGCGGGCCTCTGCTCGACGCCATCGCGGACGATGAGGGCATGGCACGCCTCGCCATGGACCAGTTCCATGCCAGGCTGAAACCGGTCTATACGGCCGTCAGCGGCATCAAGGCGGCCCTGCCCGCGGAGACGGCGCTGATCGGCTTTGCGGGTGCTCCCTGGACGGTGGCGAGCTATATGATCGAGGGTGGTTCCTCGCGCGATTATGCCAGGACCAAGGCCTGGGCCTATCAGCGGCCGGAAAGCTTCCAGCGCCTGACCAATCTGCTGGTGGATGCGACGGCAAGCTATCTGATCGCGCAGATCGAAGCCGGGGCCGAAGTGCTGCAGATCTTCGACAGCTGGGCCGGGGCGCTCGACCATGCGGGTCTGCTACGCTGGAGCCTCGCGCCGATGAAGGCCATCGTCGACCGGGTGCGCATGTCGCATCCGGAAGTGCCGGTAATCGTCTTTCCGCGCGGCTGCGGGGCCGGCTATCTCGATTTCGCGCGCGCCAGCTTCATGCACGGTCTGGGGATCGATTCCGGCGTGCCGCTGGACTGGGCCTTCACGCAATTGCAGGGGCGCATCGCGCTGCAGGGCAATCTCGATCCGCAATTGCTGGTGGCCGGCGGCGTGGCGATGCGGGACGCGACGGCGAAGATCCTGGATACGCTTGGCCAGGGTCCGTTCATTTTCAACCTGGGCCACGGCATCGTGCCGGAGACGCCGCCGCAGCATGTCGAGGATCTGGTGAAGCAGGTCCAGGCCTGGCGGCGGTGAGCGCATCTGAGACATCGGGTCAATCCGCTCCAGCGGGTGACGAAGCCGTTCCAGCGGGTGGCATCCCGATCGGCGCCGTGCTGCGCGCCAGGATCGGCTGGATCGAGATTCGCTGTGACGACGCGGCCGTAACGCAATGCTATTGGCGCAAGATAGAGCCAAAGGTCATGGTTTCCTCAGCCCTGGCCGAGGAAGCGAGGAAGCAGATGGCGGCCTATCTGGAAGGAAGGCTTACCGATTTCGACCTGCCGCTCAGTTATCCGGGATCCGAGTTTCAGGTCGAAGTGTGGAATATGCTGCTGCGCATTCCCTTCGGCGAGACGCGGCGCTATGGCGATCTGGCGACGCTGATGGGCCAGCAGGATTACAGCGCGGCCCGCGCCGTGGGCACCGCCTGCGGGCAGAATCCCATCGCCATCGTCATTCCCTGCCACCGCGTCGTCGGCACGGCGGCGCTGGGCGGCTATTCGAGCGATCTGGGTTTGACGGCCAAGCGCTTCCTGCTGGATCTCGAAAAAGGCCAGGGACGGCTGTTCTGACCCATTCCCTCCGCCTTCAGGGGGGAGGGAATGGGTCTGCCTCGACCTTCCCTCGCTTGACGCGACACTATGCCACCTGCCATGTTCCGGACCGTCAATACGTCTTCAGGGCGGGGTGAAAATCCCCACCGGCGGTAGGACTTTTCCGGCAAGGTTGCCGGCGGGTCGAGCCCGCGAGCGCCAGGGCGGTTCGCCATCCTGGGTCAAGCAGATCAGGTCGAAATCCTGAGCCGACGGTCATAGTCCGGATGGAAGAAGACGAGATCGTGGCACCCTTTTCAGGGTCCCGTCATCCCGTGTGATGATGCGGACTCCGGCAACGGGCGTCATGGTTTTGCCCTGGAACGTTTGTCGCAAAAACAGATGCGAGGAGCGTTTCACATGAATATCCAGACCACCATCAAGCACTATTCCCAAGCCGAATTGTCGCGCGTTCAGGGCCGCATCGAGGCGGCCGTGCAGGCGATGCAATCGGCCCTTCCCGTGATCGTGCTCGACGATGACGACCGCGAGAACGAGGCGGACCTCATCGCGGCCGCCAGCAACCTCAGCCACGACATCATGGCCCGCATGATTCGCGATTGCAGCGGCATTGTGTGTCTCTGTCTCGATGCCGCCACCGTCGACCGGCTGGAACTGCCGATGATGGCGGTGCGCAACGAGAGCCGCTTCGGCACGCCCTTCACCGTCTCGATCGAGGCGCGCCTGGGTGTGACGACCGGTGTTTCGGCGGCGGACCGGCTGACCACCGTGCGGACTGCCATCGCGCCAGGCGCCAAGCCCGGCGACATCGTCAGCCCCGGTCATATGTTCCCCTTGCGCGCCGCGCCCGGCGGCGTGCTGGCGCGGCGCGGGCACACGGAAGGCTCGGTCGACCTTACCGAGATCGCGGGGCTGGGTTCCGCCGCCGTGCTCTGTGAACTGATGACGCGCGACGGCGAGATGCTGCGTGGCCGCCAGGCCAAGGCCTATGGCCGCCGCAACGGCTTCCCCGTCCTCACCATCGCCGACATCGTCGCCTACCGGCAGAGCTTGCTGGCCAAGGCGGCGTAGGATCTTCAGTCGCCACCCCCACCCCGACCCTCCCCCTGAAGGGAGAGGGAGGTGGAGCGAGGAAACGCGTTGAAAAAGCCCTCTCCCTTTAGGGGGAGGGTTGGGTGGGGGTGCGTGACGAACCGGTTCTCTCTGGCTATGCTCGCCCCAATTCCACTCACCACCCGGAGCCGCGCCATGATCATTCCCACCGAGACCAATGCGATCCGTTTCCACCAGACCGGCGGGCCCGAGGTGCTGAAATGGGAGACAGTGAAACTCGGTGCGCCCAATGCTGGCGAGGTCACGCTGCGCAACCGCGCCTGCGGGCTCAACTTCATCGACACCTATCACAGGAGCGGGCTTTATCCGGTGCCGCTGCCGTCCGGCATCGGGCTGGAAGGGGCCGGCATCGTCGAGGCGCTGGGGCCGGGCGTCACCTCGCTCAAGGTCGGCGACCGCGTCGCCTATAGCGCGGCACCCTTGGGCGCCTACAGCGAATGGCGCAACTATCCGGCCGACAAGCTGGTGAAGATTCCGGACAGCATCGATTTCAACACCGCCGCCGCCATGATGCTGCAGGGCATGACGGTCGAATATCTCATCCGCCGCACCTATACCGTGAAACCGGGCGACTGGGTCCTGTTCCATGCGGCGGCGGGCGGTGTCGGCTCCATCGCCGTGCAATGGCTGAAACATCTGGGCGCCATCGTCATCGGCACGGCGGGCGGGGCGGAGAAATGCGCCATCGTCAAATCGCTGGGCGCCGATCACGTCATCGATTACCGCGCCGAAGCCGGATCGGACCATTGGGTGAAGCGCGTCAAGGACATTACCGGCGGCAAGGGCGTCAATGTCGTCTATGACGGGGTGGGCAAGGATACCTGCATCCCCTCGATGGACTGCCTCAAGCCCCGCGGCTATCTCGTCACCTTCGGCAATGCCTCGGGCCCGGTGCCGCCGATCGAGCCCTTGCTGCTGTCGCAGAAGGGTTCGCTGTTCCTGACGCGGCCGACGCTGATGGCCTATACGGCGACGCGCGCGGATCTGGAACTTTCGGCCAATGCCCTTATCGACGTCGTCGCCAAGGGTGCCGTCAGGATCCGCGTCGGCCATACTTACGCGCTGAAGGACGCGGAACAGGCGCAGCGCGATCTCGAGGCGCGCAAGACCACCGGCTCGGTCGTCCTGCTGCCCTGAAGGATCGGGCCGCGAGTTTTTCAGGCCGCGAGTTTTTCCGGGGCGAGACGCCCGGTCGGGAAATGGATGGAAACGCGGGTGCCCTTGCCCGGGGCGCTCTCGATCTCGAAACGACCGCCATTGAGTTCGGCCAGCGATTTTGTGATGGGCAGGCCCAGGCCCGTGCCCTGCTGCGCCGTCGTGGCATTGGTGCGCACCTGGCCGAACGGGGCCAGGGCCTTGGCGATATCGGCGGGGGCGATGCCGATGCCGGTATCCTTCACCCAGATTTCGATGCCGTCCTCATTGCCGGCATTATTTCGGGCATCGTCGTCGGTCGCCTTGCGCACGGCGCCCATGCTGACCTCGCCGCCCGCCATGGTGAATTTCACCGCGTTGCTGAGCAGGTTGAGCATGATCTGCCTGAGATGCTGCGGATCGGCGAGGACCGGCGGCAGTTCGGCCGGCAGGTACATGCTCAGCGTCAGCTGACGCGCGCCCAGCGGCTGCTGGATGAGGTCGGCGCAGGTCTTCAGCAGATCCGAGATGTCGACCGGCTGTGGCTGCGGCTCCAGCTTGCCGGCCTCGATCTTGGCCACGTCCAGCACCTTGTCGATGAGGCCGAGCAGATGGTTGCCCGCATCGGCGATGTCGCCGACATAATCCTTGTAGCGCGGCGGCGAGACGGGGCCGAAAATCTCCGCCCTCATCAGATCCGAAAAGCCGATGATGGCGTTCAAGGGCGTCCGGAATTCGTGGCTCATATGAGCGAGGAAGTCGGTCTTGGCGCGGTTGGCATCCTCGGCCAGGAGCTTGGCGCGCGCGAGTTCGCTGGTGAGGCGCCGCATGCGCGTCTGCTGCCAGAAGAGCGTTACGACGCCGATGCCCAGCAGGATGCCCAGCGCGATGCGCACCGCGGCAATCGTGTCCATGAGATCGGCCAGGGATTCGCGCGCCGCCTCGTCCTTGGCCGCCGCCGCCGTGGTGGTGAGGACCGCCAGCCGGTGCGCCTTCGACTGCAATTGCGCGATGAGATCGGCGATGATGCCATAGCGGGCGAGCGGCGCCGCACCCTCGCCCTCCAGCTCCTCGTGCAGGCTTGCCATGTTCGCCTCGATGGCCGGGAGGAGTGCGGCGGCATTCGGGCTGCCGGTCAGTTCGCGGTGAACCATGCCGGCATTGAGGATGGCATAGCGGTTCTGCAACGCGCGCCAGCGGCGCAGCGCCTCGGGCGTCAGGCGGTGCGGATCGCCGCCATGCATGCCGGCAAAGCTGGTGCCGAAGCGCGCGGCATCGACTTCGAACTGCGCGCTGTTCCAGATGATGGCACCGGCGGCGGCGCTGCGCATGCGGTCGAAATGCTGCGAGACATCGTCGCGCAGGAACAGCAGGGCCACCAGCAAGCCGCAGATCACGATGGCGAAGGTCGCGGCGACGCCGCGTTTCCACCAGGCGACGGGTTTCAGGAAGACCGCGCTGCGCATGGTCAGTAGACCGTCATGGTTTCGAGGCTCCAGACGGACTGGCTGATGAAGCGTTCAGAACGCAGCGCCTCGTCCCGGTCGTAGGGGTAGACGATCCAGAGCGGTCCCTTATTGTCGTCCGGCAGCGGCGCGCCGTTGGCGGCATAGGCGATGAGCGCGCCATGTTCCGTCGCATCGGCGGCGGGAAAGCGGATCTCGTAATCGTTGGCGGCGGTCGCGTCGATTTCGGATGCGGTGGCGCCCAGGCGCGCCAGCAGGTCCGCGACCAGCACGCCTTCGAAACGCTGCACGCCGTCGGTCCAGATCGTGCTGGTGGCAAAGCCGCTCCTGGGCAAGGCACGCAGCATGTCGAGGTCGAACTCGGCGCGTCCGCCCGGCGTATTGCCGATCGCGATCTTGCCGGCCACGGTGAGCAGCACGGGACCCTGCGGCGCCGGCAGCGGGTCCAGCGCCAGTGCGGGCACGGATAGGCCCAGCAGTAGAACGGCGCCGATCGTGATGGCGCGCAGCAGCGGCATGTCGAACGATATCCCCCGGATTGCGGCCCTCTTCCCCAGGGCCCGCCCAGACTATCGGCAGAGATGGTTTAGCTTCCGTTAAGATGGGGGAAAAGACCTCAAGCCGCTATCGAGCCAGCGCGGGATGCGATCGGCCTTGGCCCAGGAAAAAGGGCCGGCGATTTCTCACCGGCCCTGTCTCCTACTGGTTCATCGACTGGAAGAAGTCGGCATTCGTCTTGGAATGCTTCAGTTTGTCGAGCAGGAACTCCATCGCGTCGGTGACGCCCATCGGCATCAGGATGCGGCGCAGCACCCACATCTTGGAAAGCGTCGCGCGGTCGACCAGCAGCTCTTCCTTGCGCGTGCCCGATTTGGTGATGTCGATCGACGGGAAGGTGCGCTTGTCCGAGAGCTTGCGGTCGAGGATGATTTCCGAATTGCCGGTGCCCTTGAATTCCTCGAAGATGACTTCGTCCATGCGGCTGCCGGTATCGATGAGGGCGGTGGCGATAATGGTCAGGGACCCGCCCTCCTCGATATTGCGCGCGGCACCGAAGAAGCGCTTGGGACGCTGCAGCGCGTTGGCATCGACACCGCCCGTCAGCACCTTGCCCGATGAGGGGACGACGGTGTTGTAGGCACGCGCCAATCGCGTGATCGAATCAAGCAGAATGATGACGTCGCGCTTGTGCTCGACCAGGCGCTTGGCCTTTTCGATCACCATTTCCGCGACCTGGACGTGGCGCGCCGCCGGTTCGTCGAAGGTCGAGGAGACGACCTCGCCCTTCACCGAACGCGACATGTCGGTGACTTCTTCCGGCCGCTCGTCGATGAGCAGCACGATGAGATAGGCTTCCGGATGGTTGGCCGCGATCGAGTTGGCGATGTTCTGCAGCATCACCGTCTTGCCGGTCCTGGGCGGCGCCACGACGAGCGCGCGCTGGCCCTTGCCGATGGGGCAGATGAGGTCGATGACGCGCCCCGTGATATCGACCTTGTTGATGTCGCGGTTCTCGCGCGCCTTCAAGGCCCGCCTGCTCATCTCGACGGTGCGGGCGGCTTCGGCCTTGGGCAGCGCCTCGGGTTCGGGCATCTTGTCGTCGCCCTTCCCCTCAAGCTCCATCTTCAGCTTTTCGTCCGGGTAAAGCGGGGTCAGATTGTCGAAATTGATGCGGTGCCGGATCTTGTCCGGATCCTCGAAATTGATCGTGTTGACCTTGAGGAGGGCGAAATAACGCTCGCCATCCTTGGGGCCGCGGATCTGCCCCTCGACCGTGTCGCCCGTGCGCAAGCCGAAGCGGCGCACCTGGGAGGGGGAGACATAGATATCGTCGGGCCCGGGCAGGTAATTGGCCTCCGGGCTCCTGAGGAAGCCGAAACCGTCCTGCAGGATCTCGAGGACACCCGCGCCGAAGATGGCGGTGTCGTTGTCCGCCAGGTGCTTCAGGATGGCAAAGAGCATGTCCTGGCGGCGGAGCGAATTGGCGTTTTCGATCTGCAAGCTCTCGGCGAACTCCAGGAGTTCGGCTGGGGACTTGCGCTTAAGTTCTTGTAAATTCATGTGTTTCTTGGAGTTGAGGAGCGGGAGACCCTGTGGGGCTGCGGCTGCGATGGGGGGTGGGATGCTTGGAAACGGCGTTGCCGGAATGTGGTCTTCGGACCTTGAAGCCGACCCTTATGTCACGTCATTGCCCGTTTCAGTCCCGGGCCGGCCAACATGATATGGAGCGGAGGTGCTGCAAAGACAGGGCCGGCACGACCCGAATGGCGAACCGGAACCCGTATAAAAGCCCTACCGGAATTCGGGGCGGAAGTCAAATGACCTTAATAAATGGGCCGGGCGGCCGGAAGACCGCCCGGCGGATGAGGGCCTTATTTATATGCCACGGCGGCGCTGGCGACGGGGGAAAGGGGCAGGGTGGCGAAGCGGGTGAAGCCCACCTCGCGGCACCAGCCCTCGAAATCGGCCGCCGTGTAGTCGAAAGCGTCGCCGAACTCGATCAGCATGTTGAGGGACATGAGCAGGCCGAAGGCGTTCGACCGCCGCTCATTGTCGATGAGATGCTCGATGACGACGAAGGCGCCGCCCTCGGGCAGGGCATCGTAGGCGGCGCGGATGAGGTGCATCTTGCCCGTGAGGTTCCAGTCGTGGAGGATCATCCCCATGCTGATGACATCGGCCTTGGGCAGGCCCTCCTTGAGGAAGTCGCCGGAAAGGATGGCGACGCGGCTGTCCAGGCCCTGCGCCGCCAGGTGCCGCGTGGCGATCGGCGCCACCACCGGCAGATCGAAGGTCGAAACGGTGAGATGCGGCTTGGCCCGCGCCACCATGCCGGCCAGCAGCCCGGTGGCGCCGCCCACGTCGCAGTAGGAGCGGTAGGGCGCGAAGTTGAAACCGTCGATGAAGGCCTGGAAATTGCCGCGGCTGATGCCGGCCATGGCCAGCATGAACTGTTCCAGCCGCGCCGGCTCGGCATAGAGTTCCTCGAACATCGGCTTGCCGCTGTGCTTGATCTCGTTCTGCGGCTTGCCCGTGAGCAGCGCCGTCTTGAGGTCGGCCCAGAAGGGAAAGAGCCGCGCCTGCGCCATTTCCAATATGCCGCCGACGTAGGAAGGCTTTGCCTTGTCGAGGAAAAGACCGGCCTCCGGCGTGTTGCGATAGCGCGCGGTAGTACCGTTGCCGCTCCGCTCCAGCAGCTGCAGCGCGACGAGCGCGTCGAAGAAGTCGGCCCGCATCCGTTCGGCCTTGTCGAGGCCGAGCTTGTCGCCCAGTTCCTTGGCGGTGAGGGCGCCGTCGCCGAGCTTGGTGAAGAGTTGCAGCGCCACGGCGCTGAGCAGGGTCTGCGCGCGGGCGAACCCGAAACCGATATCGAGCAGGCGGGCGGGTGTCAGCAGGTTGGTCATCATGTTTCCTTGTCCGGATACCGTCCCTCTATGAGGCGGCTTCTGCGCGCATTCGGTGCAGGGGACAAGGGGCGTTGCGGGTTAATGTGATCGCCGTCACGAACCCGAGGCGATGATAGCGCGACCAATATCGAATCAGGTCAGAACGGCTTCACGATCGCCAGGATGACGATGCCGATCATGAGCAGCGTCGGCACCTCGTTCATGACGCGATAGAATTTGCCGGTGTGCCGGTTGGCGTCTTCGGCGAAATGGCGGCGCCAGCGCGCGTAGCCGGCATGGGTCAGCTGCATGCCGAGAAGCAGCAGCAGCTTGGCCTGGAACCAGCCTTCGGCCCAGAGGTCGCCCAGCCACGCCATGGTGAGGCCCAGCGCCCAGGCCGAGAGCATGGCCGGGTTGATGATGGCGCGCAGCAAGCGCCGCTCCATCACCTTGAACGTCTCGCTCATCGCCGATCCCGGCGCGGCCTTGCTGTGATAGACGTAAAGGCGCGGCAGATAGAGCATGCCCGCCATCCAGGCGATGACGGCGATGACATGCAGGGCCTTGATCCAGGAATAGAGGTCGGTCATTTGCGTCGCTCATTGCCTCCCCCCTTCAGGGGGGAGGTGGGTGGGGGGCCGCGTTCAGTCTCGATCGGCCCCGATCATCACTTGCGCCCCACCCTTACCCTCCCCCTGAAGGTGGAGGGAAGAGTCTTCTACAGACCCACCCGCGTCAGCGCGCACTGGCTGTGGCCGGTGCAAGCGGCGCGGGTGCAGCCGGGTTGGATGGCGCCTTCATTGTTCAGCGCTGCCCGCACAAGCCGGGCGAGGCCGGCGACGAAGGCGGGATGCGTTGAGACGGTGGGCGCGCGCACATAAGCGGGCGCGCCGTTTGCCTTGGCGAGCTTGCCATATTCGATATCGAGTTCGACCAGCGTTTCCGAATGTTCCGAGACGAAGGCCACCGGCACGACGACGATGGGGCGCCTTGCCCTGGCGGCGGCGAGGATCGTGGCGTCGGTGGCCGGCCCCACCCATTCCAGTGGACCCACGCGGCTCTGATAGGCGATCCGGTATTGCGCGGATGCAAGGCCCAACTCCCTTGCGACGGCGCCGACACTCGCTTCGACCTGCGCCACGTAAGGATCGCCCGCATCGACGATCTTCTTCGGCAGGCCGTGCGCGGAGAAGATGATGGCTGGTTCGGCGCCGGGCGCCTCGCCGGCACAAGCGGCGAGGGCCTGGCGCGTGATGTCGGCCAGCGCCGCCACGAAACCGGGCTCGTCCGGATAGCAGCAGATGAGCCGCCGCGGCGCGCCAAGGCCGATCTTCCGCGCGGTCTCGTCCCAGGCGCGCTGCGAGGAGGCGGTGGTGGTGGTCGAGAATTGCGGATAGAGCGGGAGGAGCACGATCTCGGTCGGTTCCCAATCCTTCACGGCCCTTGCCACGTCCTCGGTGAAGGGATGCCAGTAGCGCATGGCGATGAAGCATCTGACCTCGCCCGTGTCGGCCAGCGCCGCATGAAGTGCGGCGGCCTGCGCCTGGGTGTTGGGCAGGATCGGCGAGCGGCCGCCCATCTGCGCATAGACATGTGCCGCGACGGGCGCGCGGCGCGTCGAGATGAGCTTGGCGACGAGCCAGCGCATCGGCTGCGGAAGGCCGATGATGTTGCGGTCATTGAAGAGATTGAACAGGAACGGCTTCACCGCCGCCGGCGCATCGGGACCGCCGAGATTGAAAAGCACGATGGCGATGCGGCGCGGCGAGGGCATGTGATTCCTGGAGCGGGTTGCCCCCGCACCCCAACCCCTCTCCCCGGTGGGCGAGGGGCTTCCAAGCGCATCTGCCTGAAATCCGCTCGCCCCGCTTGCGGGGAGAGGGTCGGGGTGAGGGGTGGATCGGTGCGACTGTAGCCGACCGCCTAGCGATCGCTCAAGGCGGCGGCCAGGTCGGCGGCGTCGGTGATCGGCGCCGAGCAGGCCTGCGTTCGGCATACATAGGCGGTGGCGCGCCGGTTCACCTGCTTCTTGCCGGCGACCGGGTGATCGGCCGGAAAGCCATCGGTATCCGCGACGATTTGCAGAACGGTATGGGCTTGTGGGTGCGCCAGCAGCGCGCCGAGCAGCGCCCGCGTGTCGGCTGCCTCGCGCGCGCCGACGATGACGATGTCGGTGGCGAGAAGCTGGAAATCGACACCGCCGAGATAGGTGGCGAGCGGGAAGAAATTGCGCTGGATCTCGCCGGCGAAGGTATCGCGCAGGGCATCGCCGCGCTGGCGGTAGGAATCGTCGCCGGTCAAATGATGGAGCCTTGCCAACACTTCCAGCATCGTGCCGTTGCCGCTGGGCGTCGCATTGTCGTTGGCGGATTTGCCGCGAATGATGACGTCGCCGGTATCGTCGGCGGTGAAGAAATAGCCGCCGCCGTCCCGGTCCCAGTAATGTGCGTCTAGATCGGCGACGATCCGGCGCGCGGCATCGAGATGGCTGGCCTTGCCGCCGGCCTGATACAGCATGAGGGCGGCGCGCGCCAGATTGGCGTGATCGTCGAGCGTCGCCGGATGGGCGAGCCGGCCCTTGCACCAGGCATGGCGCAGGCGGCCGCCCCCATCGTGCATGTTGGCGTCGATGAAGGCGAAGGCATTTTCGGCGAGCGCCAGCCAGTCGGGCTGCGCAAAGACCATCGCGCCTTGCGCGAGGGCGGCGATCGCCAGCCCGTTCCAATCGGCCAGCACCTTGTCGTCCCAGCCGGGACGGATGCGCGTGGCGCGCCGCGCCAGCAATCTGGTGCGCGCTTGCGCCAGGCGCCGTTCGTCGGCGGGTGCCAGCAGCCCCATCTGGTGGCCGCGATTGAGGATATTGGCGCCCTCCCAATTGCCATCGGGGCTCACGCCGTAGACATGGCGGAAGAAGGGCGCCTCGGCGCCGAGTACCTCGTCGATCTCGGCTTCGTCCCAGACATAGAACTTGCCTTCGACGCCCTCCGAATCCGCGTCGAGCGAGGCGGTGAAGGCGCGGCGCCCCGCGTCATCTTCGGGCGACATCATCTCGCGCCGCAGCCAGCCGACGATTTCCCGCGCGCGCGTTTCGAACAGCGGCTCGCCGGTGGCGATCCAGGCTTCGGCCAGAAGCCCCAGCAGCTCGGCATTGTCGTAGAGCATCTTTTCGAAATGCGGCACCAGCCAATCGGCATCGGTCGCATAGCGCGCGAGGCCGCCGCCCAGGTGATCGTAGATGCCGCCCTGGATCATGCGGGTGAGGCTCAAGATGACCGCCTCGCGATACCTCCCGTCGCCGCTGCGCAAATAGGCGCGCCACAGCAGGTTCATCACCGGCCCTTGCGGGAATTTGGGGGCGCCCGCGATTCCGCCTTTGACCAGGTCGATTTCCTGCAGCAGGCGTTCGGCGATGCGGTCGGTCACCTCCGGCGCGATCTCGCCGCCGCCTTGCGGGCTGGCCAGGCGATGCATCGCCTGCGCGAGGCCGTCGACATTCTGCGCGACCTTCCCCTTGTCGCCATGATAGGCGTCGGACAGGGCGTTCAGCACATCTCCGAAGCCGGGCCTGCCATAGCGCGGCTCCTTCGGAAAATAGGTGCCGCCCCAGAAGGGCCTGCCGTCGGGCGTCAGGAACATGGTGAGCGGCCAGCCGCCCTGCTGGCCAAGGAGAGAGAGGGCCTGCTGATAGATCTGATCTAGGTCCGGCCGTTCCTCGCGGTCGATCTTGATGTTGACGAACTTCTCGTTCATCGCCTGCGCGATCGCGGCATCCTCGAAACTCTCATGCGCCATCACATGGCACCAATGGCAGGCGGCATAGCCGATCGACAGCAGGATCGGCTTGTCGGCCGCCTTCGCCTCGGCAAGGGCCGCCTTGTTCCAGGCGCGCCAATCGACCGGATTGTCCTTGTGCTGCAGCAGATAGGGGCTGGTCTCATGGGCCAGCAGATTGTTGGGATTGGGGCCGGCCGGCTGGGTGGATGGCGCGTGGTTTGTCATGGCGCGGAAAGTGGCCCGTGGGCATCCTCATATCAACCGCGTTCTTGGGAAGGCCAATTGCCGGAACGATAGGTACTATATCCTATTCGTCGATCGGGAAGACGAATTCGACGATCCAGTCGACGGTCTGTCCGTCGGTGGCGAAGGGCAGCTGGATGCCGGCGATCTTGCGCGCCCGGTCGTCGAGATGATGTTCCTCGGCATAAAGGCGGGGGCGGTGGCTGGCGACCAGCCCGTCATAGTCGCTGATGAGCATGGTGTTGAATTCCGGCGTGGCGCTGGGTGCGTCCAGATAGGTGCCGCTGCTGTCGATGCCGACGCAAGCCACTACCGCCGGCCCGTCCTTGAGCACGAAATACCGCCGCTTGCCGCCTTCGTGCCGGATTTCGATGAGGCTGGCATGGTCGATCGCCTGCGGGAACTCGCTGAGCGTCGCGTCGCTATAGGCCGGCAATCTGCCGCCATCGCCGAGCTGCTGCCAGATTTCCTGCAGCCGCAGCAATCGCGGATCGGGTTTCCGATCGAGATAGTTGATGTAGCCGGTCATTGGCTCGCCGTTACGGTCCCGCGGTGGATATCGGGTTGGATTTCGTGTTGGATTTCGCGGTCTAGCATGCCGATGCCGCCGCTGCCAAACCCGAGAGGGCGTCCGTCACACTTTTGTTCGCCACTTTCATCGGCTAGTGTCGGGCAATGATTCAGCCGCGTTCGGCCAGGAGTACCCGATGAAGATCAATGTCGACATAGATTGTTCGCCGGAAGAAGCCCGCGCTTTTTTCGGCCTGCCGAATGTGGCGCCGATGCAGGATGCGGTGATGCAGGAAGTGCAGGACCGGGTCATGGCGGCCATGAAGGGGACCGATGCCGAAACCCTGCTCAAAACCTGGATGCCGGCTGGAATAGCCGGGCTCGAGCAGATGCAGAAAATGTTCTGGCAGGCTTTCGGGCAAGGGGGGCCCATGGGCGACTCCAGGGGCGGCAATAAAGAGAGCGGCAAGTAAATTGGCCGACCGTTCCAGGCCGGGCGATCCGGCGCCTTATTTCGAGACCCATGTCTTTGCCTGCGTCAACGAGCGGCCGGCCGGCCATAAGCGCGGCTGCTGCAAGTCGCGCGGCGCCGAACCCTTGCGCAATTACATGAAGGCGCGCGCCAAGGAGCTGGGCCTCGACAATGTCCGCATCAACCAGTCGGGCTGCCTCGATCGGTGCGAGCTGGGGCCGACCATGGTGATCTATCCGGAAGGCATCTGGTACTCCTATCACTCGGTCGAGGATGCCGAGGAGATCATCCAGCGCCACCTCATCAAGGGCGAGCGCGTCGAACGGCTGATGCTGCGGCCCGAAGACAAGCGGCCCGAAGACCGCCTCGTCAAAGCGGAGCAATGAGCGACACGATCTACGCCCCCGACACGATCTATGCACTGGCGACCCCGGCCGGAAGATCGGGCGTAGCCATCTTCCGTCTCTCCGGCCCGGGCGCTGCCGAGGCGCTGCAAAAGCTGACGGCCAAGGCATTGCCCGCACCGCGCATGGCGGTGAGACGGCGGCTGTTTGCCCCTCCCCTCGAAGAACAAGCCCTCCCACCTTCAGGGGGTAGGTCAGGAGGGGGGCATCTCGGTGGAAAGAGCCGTCACTTGCGGCCCCCCACCCAACCCTCCCCCCTGAAGGTGGGAGGAGATGTCGACCCCATTCCCCTCGACGATGCACTTGTCCTTTATTTTCCGGGCCCCGCGAGCTTCACCGGCGAGGATGTGGTGGAGCTGCATATCCATGGCGGACAGGCGATCATCGCCGCCGTTGCAAAGGCGCTGAGCGGGCTCGGCCTGCGCCTCGCTGAAGCGGGCGAGTTCACGCGGCGCGCTTTCGATCATGGCAAGCTCGACCTTCTCGAAATCGAGGGTCTTGCCGACCTTATCGCCGCCGAAACGGAAGCGCAGCGCCGGCAGGCCCTGCGCCAGGCGGAGGGCGAACTCTCGGCACTCTATGAAAGCTGGCGCGGGCCCCTGATTTCGGCACTCGCGCGGATCGAGGCGGCGATCGATTTTCCCGACGAGGATCTGCCCGAGGGCCTGACGAGCATGGTCGACGAGACCATGCGCCTGCTGGCCGACGCGGTCGAGCGGCATCTCGCCGACGATCATCGCGGCGAGATGCTGCGCGAGGGACTTTCCGTCGCCATCCTCGGCGCGCCCAATGTGGGGAAGTCCAGCCTGCTCAACCGCTTGGCCGGGCGCGAGGCCGCGATCGTTTCGGCGCGCGCCGGGACGACGCGCGATGTGATCGAGGTGAAGCTGGATCTGGGCGGCTATCCGCTCCTCATCGCCGACACGGCGGGCCTGCGCGACAGTCCCGACGAGATCGAGCAGGAGGGGGTGAAGCGCGCCCTCAAACGGGCGGAATATGCCGATTTGAAACTCATCGTTTTCGATGGGGCGACCTGGCCGGATTTCGACGAGCAGGTCGCGGCGCAGATTGACGCCGAGGCGATTGTCGTATTGAACAAGGCCGAATTGAGCGCATATGAGACGCCGGAAATTGCCGGGCGGGGGCTCTTGCGGGTCTCGGCCAGGACCGGCCAGGGGCTCGACGCGCTGATGGCAAGCCTCGCCGCGAAGGCGGCCCGGTTTCTCAATGCCGGCAGCCAACCGGTACTCACCCGGTTGCGGCACCGGTCGGCGCTGGAACGGTGCCTGGGTGCCCTGCAGCGCGGACTTGACGCGCGGGTGATAGAGTTGAAGGCCGAAGACCTGCGCCTGGCTGTTCAGGCCCTGGGCCGGATCACTGGCCGGGTGGAGGTCGATGATGTTCTCGATTTGATCTTTCGGGAATTCTGCATCGGCAAATGAAAATAACCAAGCCGTTGAAATATATGGTGAATATGAAATTGTTTCACGTGAAACATGAATGCTGAAGTGAAATTCGATATCGTCGTCGTGGGTGGCGGCCATGCCGGAACCGAGGCCGCCGCCGCCGCCGCGCGCCTGGGCGCGCGCACCCTGCTGCTGACCCACGATCCCGCCAGGATCGGCGAGATGTCCTGCAACCCGGCCATCGGCGGTCTCGCCAAGGGCCATCTGGTGCGCGAGATCGATGCGCTGGACGGGATCATGGGCCGGGCCATCGACCGGGGCGGGATTCAGTTCCGCATGCTGAACCAGTCCAAGGGTCCTGCCGTGCGCGGCCCCCGCGCCCAGGCCGACCGCAGGCTCTATCGCCAGGCCGTCCAGGCGCTGCTGGCCGAGCAGGCGAACCTCGCCGTGGAGGCCGGTGCCGCCGGCGACCTGGAGGTCGACGGTCAGGGCCGGGTTGCCGCGGTCATCACCGAGGCTGGAGCACGCATCGCCTGCGGCGCCGTCGTGCTGACGACCGGCACCTTCCTCAATGGCCTCATTCATTGCGGCGAGGAGCGCGTCCCGGCCGGGCGGGTGGGCGAGGCGCCTTCGAAGAAACTGGCCGAGACACTGCACCGGCTGAACCTGCCCATGGGGCGCTTGAAGACCGGCACGCCGCCGCGCCTCGATGGGCGCACGATCGACTGGAAATCGCTGGATTCCCAGCCCGGCGACAATCCGCCGGTGCCGATGTCGTATCTGACGGCTGAAATCGCCACGCCGCAGATCGCCTGCGGCATCACCTATACAAGCCAGGCCGGGCACGAACTCATTCGCGGCAATCTCCACCGGGCGCCCATCTATTCGGGCCAGATCGAGGGGACGGGGCCGCGCTATTGCCCCTCGATCGAGGATAAGGTGGTGCGCTTTGCCGAAAAGGACCGGCACCAGATCTTCCTGGAGCCGGAAGGGTTGGACGACGACACCGTCTATCCCAACGGTATTTCGACCTCGCTCCCGGCGGATGTGCAGCGCGACCTCCTGAAGACCATCGCCGGCCTCGAACATGCCGCGATGCTGCGTCCCGGCTACGCCATCGAGTACGATTTCGTCGATCCTCGCGCCCTGAAGCCCAGTTTGGAACTGAGGGCGCTCCCGGGCCTGTTCCTGGCCGGCCAGATCAACGGCACGACAGGCTATGAGGAAGCGGCGGCGCAGGGGCTGATGGCCGGCCTCAATGCCGCGCGCCTTGTGGGCGGAAGCGGGCAGGGCGTCACCCTCGACCCATTTACGTTGGACCGGGCCACCGCCTATATCGGCGTCATGATCGACGACCTTGTTTCACGTGGAACGGCGGAGCCCTACCGCATGTTCACCAGCCGCGCCGAATACCGGCTGCAGCTCCGCCAGGACAATGCCGACCAGCGCCTGACGCCCCTGGGCCTCGCCTGGGGATGCGTGGGAAGACCGCGCGAAACGGCCTTTTCCGCCAAGATGGCGGCGCTGGACGCAGCGCGGGCGCGCATGCGGACCCTGTCCGCGACCCCCAACGAGTTGCGCGGCCAGGGCCTCAACATCAACCAGGACGGCCAGCGCCGCACGGCGATGGGGCTGCTCGCCTATCCGGAAATCGATCTGGCGCGCCTTGCCGCGATCTGGCCGGAGATCGGCGGTTTGGCACCCGATATCGCCGAGCAGATCGAGATCGACGGCCGCTATGCCGGATACCTCAAGCGCCAGGATGCCGACATCCTGGCCTTCAGGAAGGACGAGGCGCTGCTGCTGCCCGAGGATCTGGATTACGACCGGGTCCCCTCGCTCTCGGCCGAGGTCCGCGAAAAGCTGAAGAAAGCCCGCCCCGCCTCATTGGGCGCCGCCGGCCGCATCTCCGGCATCACCCCGGCGGCGCTCACCATCCTGCTCCGCCACGCCCGCCGCCAGCGCGCGGAGCGGCAATCGGCTTGAGTATCCGCGGCGGGAGTTTTCAGTTGCAGACACCCCCTCTCCCTAACCCTCCCCCACGTTGGGGGGAGGGGACTCCATCCAGTTTGAATTCCGCTGCTGGCGCTAGCTCGGTGGAACCCCCTCTCCCCAACGTGGGGGAGGATTGGGGAGAGGGGGTTAAGCGATGACCCCCGCTCAATTCGCCTCGGAAATGAACCGTCTCGGGCAAAATGTTTCACGTGAAACATTTTCCAGGCTGGAGATTTATGACGCCTTGCTGCGGAAATGGCAGGCCAGGATCAATCTGGTGGCCAAGGACAGTCTCCAGGATCTCTGGCGGCGGCATTTCCTGGATTCCGCGCAGCTCCTGCCCTTGCTGCCGCCCGGCAACGATCCGGTCACGGATCTGGGGTCGGGGGCCGGCTTTCCGGGCCTGGTGCTGGCCATCATGACCGAGCGCCTGGTGCATCTCGTCGATTCCGACCAGCGCAAGAGCGCCTTCCTGCTGGAATGCGCGCGCCAGACCGGCGTGCTCCCTCGGGTCAAGATCCACACCACCCGGATCGAGGCGGCAGCTGCCTGGAAGGCGCCGATCGTCACCGCGCGGGCGCTGGCAAGCCTGGACCAGCTGCTTGCCTGGGCCGAGCCTTACCTCACGCCCGAGACGGTCTGCCTGTTTCCGAAGGGCGCCAAGGCCGAAGATGAATTGACCGGGGCGGGAAGCTCTTGGAATATGACGACGACACGCCACCGGAGTCTGACGGATTCCAGTGGCGTTATTCTCAGACTCTCCAACATCCAGCGGCGGGGTTCCCGGTGACGAGCGAGCGTAGTTCAATGCAGCCCCGCATCATGGCCGTCGTCAACCAGAAGGGCGGCGTGGGGAAGACCACGACGGCGGTCAATCTGGCGACCGCCTTGGCGGCCTGTGGGAAGAAAGTCCTCATCGTCGACCTCGATCCCCAGGGCAATGCCTCGACCGGTCTGGGGCTGGAATCGGCCCAGCGCGCAACCGGTTCTTACGAGGTGCTGGTGGATGGGGCGAGCATCGCGGAGGCGACGCAACCCACAATTGTGCCCAACATGTCGATCGTGCCGACCACGCCGGATCTCGCGGGGGCCGAAATCGAGCTCATCGACCTGGACCGGCGCGAATACCGCCTCAAGGACGCGCTGGCGACAGCCGATCTTGCCTATGATTTCGTCCTCATCGATTGCCCGCCCTCGCTTTCGCTCCTCACCTTGAACGCGATGGTCGCGGCCGATTGCGTGCTGGTGCCGCTGCAATGCGAGTTCTATGCGCTGGAAGGCCTCTCGCAGCTCATCAAGACGGTCGAGCGCGTGCGCCAGCATTTCAATCCGGTGCTGGAGATCCAGGGCGTGGTGCTGACCATGTACGACAAGCGCTCCAGCTTGAACGAGCAGGTGGCGGCCGACGTGCGCGCGCATTTCGGCCCCAAGGTCTACGAGACCGCGATCCCCCGCAATGTCCGCATCGCCGAGGCGCCAAGTTATGGCAAGCCCGCCTTGCTCTACGACATACGCTGCGCCGGTTCGCAGGCCTATATCCATCTGGCTTCCGAACTGCTGCGGCGGGAACAGGGATTGCAGGGAAGATCGCTGAAGGTGGCGTGACGAAGGCCCCCTCTCCCTAACCCTCCCCCACGCCGGGGGGAGGGGACTAGACCGAGCTCCGACTTCTTCTCCCTCCCCCCAACGTGGGGGAGGGTCGGGGAGAGGGGGGAGCGACTGAAGACTTACAGCCGACGAAGAAGAAAACGATCATGGCGAAGAAACATCTGGGCCGCGGGCTCTCGGCGTTGCTGGGGAATGATCCGGTGGTTGCGGCGACGACCAGCGACGGGCTGAGTGCGCCGGTCGCTGGCCAGCGCCAGGTGCCGATCGAGTTCCTGCATCCGGGCAAGTACCAGCCGCGCGGCAGCTTCAATGCCGCCGCGATGGAAGACCTCGCGCAATCTATCCGCAGCAACGGCGTGCTGCAGCCCATTCTGGTGCGCCCGCATCCCAACCGCCCCAAGGGCGAGTTCGAGATCATCGCCGGCGAGCGGCGCTGGCGTGCCGCCCAGATGGCGCAGCTCCATGAAGTGCCGATCGTCGAGAAGAGCCTCACCGACCGCGACGCGCTCGAAATCGCGCTCATCGAAAACGTCCAGCGCCAGGACCTCAACCCGCTGGAGGAGGCGGAAGGCTATCGCCGCCTGATGGACGAGTTCAGATACACGCAGGAAGAACTTTCGACGCGCATGGGCAAGTCGCGCTCGGCCATCGCCAACCTGCTGCGCCTCATGGACCTGCCCGGCGCCATCCGCTCGATGCTGGCCGACGGGCGCCTGACCGCCGGCCATGCGCGCGCACTGTTGAAATGTTCGGACCCGGTGAGCCTCGCCTCCGAAGTGGTGGCGCAAGGCCTGAACGTGCGCCAGACCGAGCGCCTGGCTGAGAACTATAAGCCCAAATCGCTGCTGAAAACCCTGAAGGCCAAGAAGGCGCCGAAGGAAAAGGACGCCGACACCAAGGCCCTCGAAAATGACCTCTCGATGAAGCTGGGCCTCAAGGTCGAGATCGACTTCAACGGCAAGGGCGGCAGCGTCATCCTGCACTATAAGAGCCTCGACCAGCTCGACGGAATCATCGCGAAGCTGGGGTGAGGCGCGGCGGCGGCCCACACCCGTCACTTGGCGCCCCCCTCCCAACCTCCCCCCTGAAGGTGGGAGGAGAAGGGAGAAAGCCCTCCCACCTTCAGGGGGGAGGGCCGTCGGCGAATGCCGACATGCGTCGGCGGGAGGGGGTCCGCCACAAGCTCGCTCCCTCAGAACACCGTGGCGATATCCTCGCCCAGCGCGATCTTGCCGGCGTAGGTTGCTTGCGGGCCCTGTTGCATCGGGTGATAGCGGGCGCCCTGGATGTCGCGGAAGAGACGTTCCAGTCCATTGTCGCGGTAGAAGGCGGCACCGCCCGCCGCTTCCATCGCCAGTTCGACCGCGGCCAGTGCGTGGCGCGCCACCAGGGTGCGGGCGATCATCGTTTCGTTGGTGGTCGCGGCTGAGGGCGAAGCGGTTTCGGCAAGCCGCACCATCGCCGCATGCGCCATCTGGGCCGCGCGCAGTTCCGTATCCATGCGGCCGACGAGCGAGACCACATGATCGCTCGGCCGGCGCTGACCCGCCATGGCAACGGCACGGTCGCGCGCATTCTCCGCGACACCGAGATAAGCCGCGTAGATGATCGGGAAGGCGATCATCGAGATGATGTGGAAGAGCGGATGCCATTCGCCTTGTTTGCGTTTGAGGGCAACGCCTTCTTCCGGCACCACATGGCCGTCGATCATCACATCATGGGAGCCGGTGCCGCGCATGCCCATCGACTTCCAGTTGCCGAGCACTTTGACATGCGGCGATTTCATCGGAATGCCGAAATGGAGCACGCAGGGCCCTTCCGGCGCATCTTCCCAGACGGCACCGGTCATCAGGATGTCGCCGATGGGCGAGGCGGAAGTGAAGGCCTTGCGGGCGGCGATGCGATAGCCGCCCTCGACCTTCTCGGCCTTGCCGGAACCGGCGACCCAGTCCGAACCGCCGCTGGAAAGCAGGACCAGCCTTTCGGCGGCGACGCGCTTCAGCAGGGGCGCCACGGGCGCCGCCTGCTGTCGCACCCAGCGCCAGGCGGGAATCGCGACCTGGTGCGTGTGCATGGCAAAGGCAAGGGCGGTCGAGCTGCAATGATGCGCCATCTCGCGCAGCATGGCGGAAAGCTCGGCGACGCCGGCGCCGCCACCGCCCAGATCGGCCGGCACGCCGGCCTCGACCAGGCCGGCTGCCTTAAGTTCCGCGAAATTCGCGGCAACGAAGCTGTCGCTATCGTCGGCCGCTTGGATGCGGGCCGCGAAAGCGGGGCCGAGGCCGCGAACCTTCGCGACAAG
This sequence comes from Dongia sp., assembly GCF_041918875.1. Taxonomy (GTDB): domain Bacteria; phylum Pseudomonadota; class Alphaproteobacteria; order Dongiales; family Dongiaceae; genus Dongia. The sequence continues at coordinate 5,722 of NZ_JAYRUV010000013.1, read as the reverse complement.
GTCGGTGGCGCCGGTATCGGCAAGGGGGGCCGGAAAATCCGGCTTGATGGCGGCTTGGGCTGCGGGGGTCATGACGGGTGGCTCCTTATGTCTTTTTCCGATGGCGTTTCATCCCGCGTTCATCTCAACCACCATCGGGCCGCCGGCTTCCAGTCCTGGATCTGTAGCGAAGCGCTCGCCCGATATGGGTCCGATGCAGCCGGGCCTGGCGGATGCCCCGATTGCTTAGCGTTCCGCGCCGCGGGCGCCGTCTACCGATCGGTAGACGCTTCAGAATCTGTATCGAGGTTATGAACACCCATCTCGGGCCCCTTCATGCTATAGATTGCAGCGTTGCAACCGGCTTCCGAGACATGAATGGAGGAAGCTCATGGACATGCAGGCATCGGCCAAGGCAGTGGCCGCCAGGAAATCGGCCGAGGATCGCGAGGGAGGCGGGTACGGGCAGTTCTGCCCGGTGGCCATGGCGGCGGAGATTTTCTGCATGCGCTGGACACCGCTGATTCTGCGCGAGCTGCTGGCCGGCAGTCGGCATTTCAACGATCTGAAGCGCGGCCTGCCGCGCATCTCGCCCACACTTCTCTCGAAGCGGCTCAAGGAATTGCAGCAGGGCGGATTGCTGGAAACGAGCGGCGCCCAATATATCCTGACGCCGGCCGGCGAGGATCTGCGCAACCTCGTCATGTCGCTGGGCTTCTGGGGCGCGCGCTGGGTCGATACGCAGAAATCGCTGAAGAATCTCGACCCGTCGCTGCTGATGTGGGACATGCGGCGCAACCTCAACCCGACACCCTTGCCGCCGCGGCGCTGCGTCGTCCAGTTCACCTATCCCGAACTTTCCAACCGGCGCGACTGGTGGCTGGTGATCGAGCGCGGCAATGTCGATCTCTGCCAGACCGATCCCGGCTTCGATGTCGATCTTTATGTCGAGACGTCGCTGAAATCGATGACGGCGATCTGGATGGGCATCACCAATGTCGCCACCGAAATCGCCGGCGGGCGGATGGACCTCAGCGGCGACAAGAATATCTCCCGCATGATGCAGAGCTGGCTGGGTTTGAGTCCGTTCGCCAAGGCGGGGTGAAGGAGCGGGATCGCGGCCTTCGGCGCAGTCCTATCTCTTCCCGGCCATCACCGCTATCTCCATCAGGCCGCGGCGGGTGAGGGTGTCGGCGAATTGATGCTGGCGCATGGCTTCGGCCTCAATCTCGGAAAGGCGCAGCAGCGCGTTGCCGATGGCCTCGATATTCCAGCGGCGGCACTGGCTCTTGAATCCGTCGACCGCCTTCCAGAAGACCGGCGGGCGCAGGCCGCCCATGGCGGCTTCCAGCTGCTCGCCGCGCGCCACGCGGCCGGCCACCTGATGCAGGCGCATGAAATGGCGTGCCACCGCGCGGATGAGGGCGATTTCGTTGGTCTCGGCGAGGTTGCGTTCGATCTGCCGTTCAAGCGATTTGAGATCGCCCAGGCCGATCGCCTGGCAGAGATCGTCCTGGCCGATCGCCGCCATGTCGCCGATGCAGGCCATCGCTGCGTCGAGCGAGACCTTCTTTTCGGGACCCATATAGAGGACGAGCTTGTCGAGCTCGGCGCGCGTGATGCCGCGATCGCCGCCGAGATTGGCGGCAAGATAGGAAAGCGCGTCGCGCTCGATCTCCAGCCCCGCGGCCTTGAGATGCTGCGTGATGAGGCCGGGCAGGGCGCCGGCCTCGTCGCGGTAGCAGGCGATGGCGGCGGCATGCGGCGCATTCTCGAACAGGCGTTTCAAGCTGGACTTGCCGCCGATATCGCCGGCCTCGATGACGACGAGGCACTGGGCGCTGTCCTTATGGTCGGCAAGGAGTGCCGCGAAAGCGGGCTCCAGCGCGTCGGTGACGCGCGTGACGCGCACCACGCGCCGGCCGCCCATCATGGCGATGGCGCGTGCCTCGTCGATGAGCCGCGCCGGGTCGGCCTTGATCTCGTCGCCGCTGAGTTCGCTCAGGCGGAAGGGGTCGTCGCCTTCACCCAGGATGGCGCGACTCATCACCCCAGCGCGCTCATGCACCATGCCTTCGTCGGGACCGAAGATCAGCGCCGCGGCGATATTCGGCGCCGGGTCCTTGAGGAATTTATCGAGCGGCTGCTTGTCGAGTTTCATGGATGGATTTGGCGGGATCGGAGCGCTGCCCCCTCACCCCGACCCTCTCCCCGCAAGCGGGCCGAGGGAGCTTCGAACGAGTGCGCTGCAAAGCCCCTCGCCCCTCCGGGGAGAGGGGTTGGGGTGAGGGGGCTGCCGATGACAGCCTCACCCATGCGTGGCGAAATAGCTGGAGATGCGCAGCTTGATCAGTTCGGCGAGCTGCCGCGCGGTGCGGTCGCGGGCGTCGTTGCGGGCCTCGAGATCGGTATAGGGATCCTGCAGCACGGTATAGGCGACGATCGAGCGCGTCTTTTCCTTGACGAGCTCGTTGCCCTTGGCATCGCGGAGCGCGAAATTCGCCTTGAGGACCAGATCCTCGCGCCGCGCATCGCCTTCTTCCGCCGTGACCGTGCGGTTGATGGCTTCGGAGAGTTCGATGGTCAGCGTGTAGGCGGGCGTCGCCGGCTGGCCATAGGGATTGAAACCGTCGCGCAGCGCATTGTGCAGGATCTGCGAGGTGCGCGCATCGTACTTGGCGCGGCCGGCCTGGGCGAACTCGCCGAAGGGGGCGGCGTCGCGTTCCCAGAACGGTTCCTTGATGGCGACCGCGGCGAGGTTGGCATCGACCGTCGCATTGCCGCTGGGCGTGACGCTCGACTTGCCGTAAAGCGGCTTCCAGCCGCAGGCGGACAGGAGGGGTGCCGCCGCCTGAAGGGCGGTTCCGGCAAGACCAAGGCGGATGGCGTCTCTTCTAGACCACGACATTGACGATCCTGTTCGGCACCACGACGATTTTCTTAGGGCTCTTGCCGTCGAGGGCGCGGATCACCGCATCCTCGGCCAGGGCCGCCGCTTCCGCGATCTTGGGCACGCAATCGCGCGGCAATTGGATGGTCGCGCGCAGCTTGCCGTTGACCTGGATAGCGACGGTAGCATGGTCGTCGATGATAAGCACGGGATCGGCTTCCGGCCAAGCGGTCTCGGCCAGAAGCGTATCGTGCCCCAGGGAAGCCCACATTTCCTCGGCCAGATGCGGCATCATCGGGCCGATGAGCTGGGCGAGGGCTTCGAGGGCCTCCTTGCGGGCATAGAGGCCGGCCTCGTCGGCGAGATCGGAATCCTTGATTTCCGAGAGAGTGTTGGCGAATTCGTAAAGCTTCGCCACCGCCCGGTTGAAGCGGAACTTCTCGATATCCTCGGAAACGCCGGCGATGGCCTTGTGGGTGGCGCGGCGCAGCGCCAGGGCCGCTTCCGGGAAGCTCCCCGGCTGGCCACCCTTGGCGCCCTTGAGGGCAGGATGGGCTTCCCGCCAGAGCGCGCCGAGGCGCCACAGGCGCTGGGCGAAGCGCCAGGCGCCCTCGACGCCGGAAGCCGTCCATTCCATGTCGCGCTCGGGCGGGCTGTCGGAAAGGACGAACCAGCGCGCGGTGTCGGCGCCGTAGCCGCCGATGATGACATCGGGCGCCACCACGTTCTTCCTCGACTTCGACATCTTCTCGGAACGGCCGATTTCGATGGCCATGCCGGTATCGGTGCGGATGGCGCCCGTGCCGCGTTTCTCCACTTCATCCGGCAAGAGCCATTCGCCGCTTTCCGGATCGCGGTAGGTCTCGTGGCAGACCATGCCTTGCGTGAAGAGGCCGGCGAAGGGCTCGTCGAGCTTGACCAGGCCCACCTGCCTCATGGCGCGGGTGAAGAAGCGCGAATAAAGAAGATGCAGGATCGCGTGCTCGACCCCGCCGATATACTGGTCGACCGGCAGCCAGTAATCGACCAGCGCCCGGTCGACCGGCTGGTCATGGCGGGGGCTGCAGAAGCGCGCGAAATACCAGGAGGAATCGACGAAAGTGTCGAACGTGTCGGTCTCGCGCACGGCCGCCTTGCCGCAAGTGGGGCAGGCGACATGCTTCCAGCTCGGATGGTGATCCAGCGGATTGCCGGGCTTCTCGAAGGTGACATCGTCGGGCAGCAGCACCGGCATGTCCTTTTCCGGCACCGGCTGGGGCCCGCAGGCATCGCAATGGATGATCGGGATCGGGCAGCCCCAGTAACGCTGGCGGCTGACCAGCCAGTCGCGGAGGCGGAAGATGGTGGTGGGTTCGCCGTCGCCCTGTTCCTTGAGGGCTGCGCCGGCCTTCTTCTTCGCCGTCTCGGTGTCGAGCCCGTCGAGGAAGCCGGAATTGTAGATGGTGCCGTCATCGGTATAGGCGGTGTCGCCGATGGCGAAGGTCGCGGGGTTCTCGCCCGGGGGCAGCACCACGGGAATGACGGGCAGGCCGTATTTGCGGGCGAAATCCAGGTCGCGCTGGTCGCCGGACGGGCAGCCGAAGATGGCGCCGGTGCCGTATTCGATGAGGACGAAATTGGCGATGTAGACGGGCAGCCGCTTGCCCGGCATCAAGGGGTGTTCGACTTCGAGGTTCAGGCGATGCCCGCGCTTCTCCTGCGCCTCGACCGCGGCCTCCGACGTGCCGGCGGCGCGGCATTCACTGATGAAGGCGGCTACCGCCGGGTCCGCCTTGGCGGCCGCTTCGGCAATCGCATGGTCCGGCGAGACGGCGATGAAGCTGGCGCCGAACAGGGTGTCGGGCCGCGTCGTGAAGACCTCGATCCTGCTGTCGGACCCGGCGATCCTGAAGCGTACATGGGCGCCGGTCGATTTGCCGATCCAGTTTTCCTGCATCAGGCGGACCTTGTCGGGCCAGCGGTCGAGCGAACCCAGCGCGTTCAGCAGATCGTCGGCATATTCCGTGATCTTGAGGAACCATTGGCTGAGCTTGCGCTTTTCCACGGGCGCCCCGGAGCGCCAGCCCCTGCCGTCGATCACCTGCTCGTTGGCGAGCACGGTATGATCGACCGGATCCCAGTTGACGAAGGCCTCCTTGCGGTAGGCGAGGCCCGCCTTGAAGAAATCGAGGAAGATGCGCTGCTGCTGGGCATAATAGCCCGGATGGCAGGTCGCCAGCTCCTTCGACCAGTCCAGCGCCAGGCCCATGCGCTTCAATTCGGCGCGCATGGTGGCGATATTGTCGTAGGTCCAGCGCGCGGGATGAATCTTCATGTCGCGGGCGGCGTTCTCGGCCGGCAGGCCGAACGCGTCCCAGCCCATGGGATGCAGCACGTTGAAGCCTCGCGCGCGCTTATAGCGGGCGACGACATCGCCCATCGTATAGTTGCGCACATGGCCCATATGGATGCGCCCCGACGGGTAGGGAAACATCTCCAGGACGTAATATTTGGGCTTCGTGGTGTCGGCGGATGCGGCAAAGCAGTTGCGGGCCTTCCAGGCCGCCTGCCATCTGCCTTCCGCCTCGTGGAAATTATATCGCGACATGATCACTAATTCTTTGCCGGACCCTGAGGTCACCTTTTGGAGTTCGATTTCGCTGCCACTCAAACCCTCTCCCCTCGCGGGAGAGGGTTGGGTGAGGGGGCGCTGGCATTCAGTCTCGTTCGACCCACCCCCTCACCCCGACCCTCTCCCGCGAGGCTACGAGATTCACACATTTCGGAGGTTCCAGCCATGCTTGATTGCATGGAACTGATTGAGACCTCTGAGCATGACGATGGGGCCTGGCTTTCCGTAGTATCCGGTCCATC
>NZ_JAYRUV010000012.1:0-166801 GCF_041918875.1 Dongia sp. | reverse complement strand
CCCGTCACGGCCGAAACGAACGGCCGGCACGACTGCCCGAGCGATTCCAGATGGGGAGCGAAGAGATCGAGTTGGTGAGAATTTTCAGTCGCAGCCCCCTCTCCCTAACCCTCCCCCACGTTGGGGGGAGGGAATTCCAGCCAGCTTGCACGCAAACGCTGCAGCGAACTCGGTGAGCTCCCTCCCCCCAATGTGGGGGAGGGTCGGGGAGAGGGGGTAAGTGACGGGTAGGGCCGCCGCCGCGCGACAATTATTCGGAAATGAGTCTCCGCAACCGATAAAGCTCCTCCAGCGCCGCGCGGGGGCTGAGTTCGTCGGGGTTGACGGCTTTCAGCCGTTCCTCGACCGCGCTCGATATCAATGCCGGCGCTGGCGGTGCCTGCACCGAGAAGAGCGGCAGATCGTCGGCGAGGCGCGACAGCGCTCCCGCCTGCTCGCCCTTCTCCAGGATGCCGAGCACTTCCTCGGCGCGGCGCAGGGCGGCGGCCGGGAGGCCCGCGAGCTTGGCGACATGGATGCCGTAGGAGCGGTCGGCGGCGCCCGGCCCGATCTCGTGCAGGAACTTCACCTCGCCCTGCCATTCCATGACGCGCATGGTGTGGGGCTTCAGCGCCGAAAGGGTTCCGGAGAGATGCGTCAGCTCATGATAGTGCGTGGCAAAGAGCGCGCGGCAGCCATTCACCTCGTGAATATGCTCCAGGCACGCCCAGGCGATGGAAAGACCGTCGAAGGTCGCTGTCCCCCGGCCGATCTCGTCAAGGATCACCAGCGAGCGCGGCGTCGCCCGGTTGAGGATCGCCGCCGTCTCCACCATCTCGACCATGAAGGTCGAGCGCCCGCGCGCCAGATCGTCGGCGGCACCGACACGGCTGAAGAGCCGGTCGACGATGCCGATATGCGCGGCCCGCGCCGGCACGAAACTCCCCATCTGCGCCAGGATGGCGATGAGCGCGTTCTGCCTGAGAAACGTCGATTTGCCGGCCATGTTGGGGCCGGTCACCAGCCACAGCCGGCGTTCGGGCGAAAGATCGCAATCGTTGGCGACGAAGCTGCCGCCTTGCGCGCGCAGCAGGGCCGCCTCCACCACCGGATGCCGCCCGGCGCTGATGACGAACTCGGCGCCCTCATCGATCTCGGGCCGCACCCAATCGCCCTCGCGGGCGAGTTCCGCGAGTGCCGCGCCGACATCGATCAGCGCCAGCGCGGCGGCGGCCTTGGCGATCGGCTCCTGCCGGCCGACGGCCTCGGCCACCAGATCGTCGAACAGGCGCTGCTCAAGTGCGATGGCGCGGTCGCCGGCATGGACGATCTTGCTTTCGAGTTCGGCCAGTTCCCCGGTCGAAAAGCGCATCGCGTTGGCCATGCTCTGGCGGTGGATGTAGCGCGCATCGCCTTTCAGTTTGTCGGCATGAACGGGCGTCACCTCGATGTAATAGCCGATGACATTGTTGTGCCGGATCTTGAGTGCTGGAATACCGGTCTCGTTTTTGAGCTGCGCTTCCAGCTCCAGAATGAGGGTGCGCGAATCCTCGCGCAGGGACCGGTACGTGTCGAGCTCGGCATGATAACCCTTGGCGATGAAGCCGCCGTCGCGGGTCAGCAGCGGCAGATCTTCCGCCAGCGCCCGCGCCAGCCGATCGACCAGATCCGCATGATGGCCGAGATCGGCATTGGCGCCCTGCAGCATCGCCGGCACGGGCGCCAGATTCTTGGCGGCAATGAGGGTGCGGAAATCCGCCGTGGCCTTGAGGCCGTCGCGGATGGCGGCAAGGTCGCGTGGGCCTCCTCGCCCTGCGGTAAGGCGCGAGAGCGCGCGTTCGAGATCGGGCACCCGCCGCAGCGCCTCGCGCAATTGCTCGCGCAAGGCATCCTCGCCGACCAGATATTGAACCACATCGAGCCGCGCCTGGATCGCCGCCACATCGGTCAAGGGCGCCGACAGCCAATCGCCGAGCAACCGCCCGCCGGCACCGGTGAGGCTGCGGTCGATGACGGCCAGCAGCGATCCCTGCCTTTCGCCGGTGAGGGTGCGGATGAGTTCGAGATTGCGCCTGGTCGCGGCGTCGATCTCCATCAGCGCGCCGTCGATCACCTGGCGGGGTGCCGACAAACGCGGGATCTTGCCCTGCTGGGTCAGTTCCACATAGTCGAGCACCGCGCCGGCCGCCGCCACTTCGGCGCGGGTGAAGCTGCCGAAGGCATCGAGCGTCGCCGTGCCGAGGAAGTCGGTCAGGCGCTTCCTGGCATTGTCGCTGTCGAATCGCGCGCTGGGGAGCGGCGACAGGCGGCGTTTATAGTCGGCAAGGAACTCAAAGAGATCGGGGCGGGCCAGCAGCCGGTCGGCGATCAGAATCTCGGTGGGATCGAGCCGCGCCATGGCGGCCGCGAGATCCCGCTCCGAGACCTTCTGCACGAAGAAGCTGCCGGTCGAAATATCGACCCAGGCAAGGCCCAGTTCGCCGCCGGCTTCGGTCACCGCGGCCAGAAAATTGTGCCGCCGCGCGTCAAGGAGCGAATCCTCGGTGAGCGTGCCCGGCGTCACGATGCGCGCCACCGCGCGCTTCACCACCGATTTCGATCCGCGCTTCTTGGCTTCCGCCGGATCCTCGATCTGCTCGCAGACCGCCACCTTGAAGCCCTGGCGGACCAGCTTCGACAGATAGGCCTCATGCGCATGGACCGGCACCCCGCACATCGGGATATCCTCGCCCGCATGGCGCCCGCGCTTGGTCAGCGCGATGTCGAGGGCGGCCGCGGCCTTCACCGCATCCTCGAAGAACATCTCGTAGAAATCGCCCATGCGGTAGAACAGCAGCGCATCGCTATGCTCGCGCTTGGCCGCCAGATACTGCGCCATCATCGGCGTCGCATCCGCCGACTCGCGCGCCCATTGCGGGGTCTCATTGGAGGGCTGATTGTCCATGGCGGTGAGGCTTAGCACCGGGGATGGGGATTCGCTAGGGTGGCTAGCGGACCCCCCTCACCCCAACCCCTCTCCCGCGAGGGGAGAGGGGCTTTTGCCCTGCGGATTCAATGATATTTTCCGTTCACGTTCGGTCTTGCCGGCAGATCTCATCCCATCTCCCCTCGCGGGAGAGGGTCGGGGTGAGGGGGTGCGACTGATAGCTGCTTCAGGTTGCCTTCCGCCGCACGCGGTCGGCGAGGATCACCAGCAGAATGCCCGGGATGAACACCACCGTGGCGATCGCCGGATAAAGCGGCGAGGAGCCGGTGGCGATGCCGGAGAAGACGAAGGTCGGCAAGGTCCGCGTCGAGCCGGCGAGGCTGTAGGTGAGATAGAAATTGCCCCAGCTCAGAAGGAAGGCGAAGATGCCGGCGGAGAAGATGCCGGGCCAGAGCAGCGGCAGTGTCACATAGCGATAGACCTCGAAGGTGCCGGCGCCGCAATCGCGCGCCGCGTCTTCGAGGGTGCTGTCGAAATTGAACACCTGCACCGCCACGATCACCATGGCGAAGGGCGTTATATAGACGATGTGGCCGATGATCGCCGTGACGATGCCGGTATTGAAGTTGAACGTGCGGCCCAGCACCGAGAACCAGAGCAGCAGCACGATGCCGAGCAGCAATTGCGGGAAGGCCAGCGGTGCGGCACTGAGCCCTGTAAACGGGATGCGCCAGCGGAAGCGATAGCGCACGGCGACGATGGCGGCGGCCGAGCCGATCACGGTTGCAAAGAGCGTCGCCACCACGGCGATCACGGTCGAATTATAGAGCGCGTCGCGCGCACCCGAATTGCGGAACAGCTCGCCATACCATTTCAACGAGACGCCCTCGAACGGCAGGGTCGGATAGCGCCCTTCCTGGAAGGAGAAGGCGATGAGCGTGAAGATCGGCAGATAGAAGAAGACGAGCACCGCCGCCACGGAGCCGTAGAGCAGAACATTGGCAAGTCGCGCCTCGGCGCGCGCATTCATCCAGGGTGTCGGTGTCGGATATGCCATGGCCTAGACCGGCCCCATATGACGTTTGAGGGAATAGACCCGGTTGAACAGCAGCACCGCGAAGACCGCGACCGTCATCAGCACCAGCGTGAGTGCCGCCCCCAGCGGCCAGTTGACGCGCGTCTCGAAGGTCTGGCGGATGAGTTCGGCCGACATCGGCGATTTGCCGCCGCCCAGGACCTTGGGTTCCAGGAACACGCCGACCGCAAGCAGGAAGATGAGGACCGAGGCCGCCCAGATGCCGGGCCGCGCCAAGGGCAACGTCACCTCCCAGAAGGCGCGGAACTTGCTCGCACCCGCATCGTAGGCCGCCAGGATCAGCGAGCGGTCGATGGCGTCGATCGAAAGATAGATGGTGAAGATGGCGAAGGAGAGCAGATTATAGACCATGCCCAGCATCGTCGCCCAATCGGTGAAGAGGATATCGACCACCGGCCCTTCGAACCCAAGACCGCTCATGAGGTAGTTGGCGGCGCCGTTCTTGTCGAGGAACAGCACCCAGCCAAAGGTCTTCAGCGTCGCGTCGGTGAGGAAGGCGAAGGTGATCAGCACCTTCACATGATCCTGGAAGGCCCGGAGGCGTGTCGCCAGTGCATAGGCCACCGGAAAGGCGATGAGCAGACACAGCACCACGCAGGCGATCGCCATGAACAGGGTATGGCCGAGGATGGTCCAGTAATGCGGCTTGGTGAATATGTCGGTCCAGGTTTCCAGCGACCAGGTCCAGGTCAGCTGGAAATTCTTGGTGCGCTGGAAAGTGAGCGCCACCGTCATCAGCAGCGGCGCCAGGAAGAAGCCGGTCTGCAGCAACACGCTGGGCAGCGCCTTCGCCAGCAGCTCCGGGTCGCGCCAGCTGCGTTCGATCTCGCCGCTCATCAGGCGCCCCGCTCGCGGAAGAGGTAGATGTCGCGCTTGGGAAAGCCCAGACGCAATTTGTCGCCGATCTCCGCCGGCTGTTGCGAGGCGCCCGGCAGTTCGAAGATCAGCGGCGATCCATCGGCCATGCTGGAGCGGAACTGCACCGTGCCGCCCTTGCAGAAGATTTCCGTGATGGTGACTTCGACCGAGAAGTCGGCCGCTTCGCGCGCCACCAGGGGGGTGAGCAATTCGGGGCGCACCATCAGCAATGCTGGTCCGCTGCCCAACCCTTGCGCCACATAATTCGCCGGCACGCGCGGATCGGCCGCCTGCAGGCCGGGCGCCTGGATGATCGCGCCGCCGGAATCGTTCGCTGTGACATCGACCGGGATGAGGTTGGTATCGCCGATGAAGCCCGCCACGAAACTGTCCGCCGGGCGGTAATAGATGTCGTTGGGCCCACCCATCTGCAGGATCTCGCCCGACCGCATGACGCAGATGCGGTCGGCCAGCATGATCGCTTCCTCAAGGTCATGCGTCACATGGACGAAGGTGACGCCGACACTGCGGTGGAGGCGCTTCAGTTCCGCCTGCAGCACCTTCTTCAGCTTCACGTCGAGCGCCGACAAGGGTTCGTCGAGAAGGAGGAGCTTGGGTTCGGAGATCATCGAGCGCGCCAGGGCCACGCGCTGCTGCTCGCCGCCCGAAAGCTGGCGCGGGAATCGCGTGAGGTATTCGCGCTTCAACTGCATCAGCTCGATCATCGCCTCGACGCGTTTGGCGATGACGCCTGGATCGACTTTGCGCAGCTTCAAGGGGAAGCCGATATTGTCGGCGACACTCATATGCGGAAACAGCGCCAGCTTCTGGAACACCATGGACGTGGGCCGCGCCGCCGCCGGCACACCCAGCATGGCTTGCCCGTCGATGGCAAGGCTGCCGCTGTCGGGTTCCTCGAAACCGGCGATGTGCTTGAGGAGCGTGGTCTTGCCGCAACCCGACGGCCCCACCAGCGCGATGAACTCGCCTTGTTTGACGCTGAGCGAAACCCCTTTCAACGCCTGATAGGCACCGAAATTCTTCCGAAGGTCGCGGATTTCGAGGATCGTGTCGCCAGCCATGTCCGTGTTTTCTTGTCTTGAATTGTCATGCCCCGCGAAGGCGGGGCATCCACGACTTACTTCCTTCTGCTGCCGACAAACTCGTGGATGGTCCGCCTTCGCGGACCATGACAACAGAGGACACTTAAAGAATAAACGCCCCCGGGCGATCCGCAAGGGACCCGATCCCGGGGGCTACGCCATTTCGGCCGCAGCAGCTTTTACTGCGCCGCCGCCAGCTCCTCCTGCCAGATCGCCAGCATCTCGTCGATCTGCGGGGCGATGCGGTGCATCTGGGAATTGTCCCAGGCGTGCCACATATAGTCGGCCTGCAGGATGCTCTTTTCCTCATCCGTGTAGAGCTCTTCGACCGCCTTGTTGGTCACCACATTGCAGGTCGTGTCGAGGAGCGAGAGCACATGGCCCGCATCCTTGGAGACCACATGCTTCAGCAGCTTCTGCGCCAGTTCCGGCTGGTCGGTTTCCTTGACGATCGCCGTCGCCTCGACCCAGATGATGCCCTGCTTCAACCCGTTCTTGGGGTCGGGGACGGTGGCGATGATGTTCTTGTGGCCCTGCTTCCGGACCGCCGAGGTGAGATAGGAACCGGCACCGATGCAGCCCAGGAGCGAGCCGTCGAGCAGGCCCTTCTGCGCCTGGGTGAGATCGGCCACCAAAGTGCGCGTGTTCTTGAACATGGCGCGCAGGACCTTGCGCACTTCGTCGAGCGCCGCGGCATCGAGCTCCTGATAGGGATCGATGCCGGCATGGAGCGCCATGGGCAGGATCGGCCAATCGCCCCAATCCATGACGCAGATCTTGTCCTTGTTCTTGGCATCGAACACCGGATCGTAGCTTCTCCATTCATCCGGATTGGTGATGTCGGTGTTGATGCACCCACCGACCCAACCCCAGCGCGTGGCGACGCCGATGGTCTTGCCCTCGTTCATCAAGGGCTCGAAGGGCGGCTTGAACTGGTCGTAGAAGGTCGCATAGACGTCGGCGTAATCGTCGGGATTGAGTTCGAGGGCGAGGCCCGCCGGACCCATGCGCGTGACCCAGGGCATGTCGGTCGAGACGATATCCACCTCGCGCGAGGCGCCGGCCTGGAGCTTCGCGAAGCCGCCCGGTGAATCGACGATGAGGTCGAAGGCGATGTCGACATCGTTGGCCGCCTTGAACGGATCGATGATGCGCGGGTCGTTATAGCCTTCCCAGCACATATAGCTCATTTGGCTTGCGGCACGCGCCGAGCGGCCGAAGGTGAGGCCGCTCATCGCGGCGGCACCCGCCGCCGCACCGGCCGATTTCAGCAGCCGCCGACGCGACATGCCGGCATCGTCCAGGCCCATCGCCGCAATTTGATTCTGATAGAATTTCGGTAGATCGCCATACCACGACATCCCAACCTCCCTAAAGGTGAAGTGCGGGCGGCTGGTTTGCGCGCTTGCGTCTCTTGTGCCCCCCGCGAAGCCGCAAGCATCTTGGCCCCTTTCCGCAAGGCTGGCGATATCCCCGGGGAGATAGCGAGGAGCACGGGTTGCGCGCGTGTCCAGGAGGGCTCCTCCCCTCTCCCCTCGCGGGAGAGGGTCAGGGTGAGGGGGTGGTGGATAGGTCGGGCTGGTTGACGGACCCCCTCACCGGCTCGCTTTGCTCGCCACCCTCTCCCGCGAGGGGAGAGGGCTCAACATCGCTGGCGAAAGCTTAGTTAACCCGCACCTCTCCGCATCACCGAGAGTAGCATTAGCATTTAGGAAAAATCTGTAAGTTGCAGAGTAGTTCGGGCGTCGCCGACTAACAGAAGAGCCTCTACCCCACGAAACTCAAGAAAGCCGCGAACAGCTCCGCCTGGGTGGAGAGGCCCAACTTCCGGTAGATGTTTTTGCGATGCACCTTCACCGTGCCGGCGGAGATGTCGAGGAGGTGGGCGACCGAGCCGGTGGAATGGCCCTGCAGGATCAGCGAGACGATCTGGCGTTCGCGTTCCGAGAGTTGCTTGGCGCCGAATTCGGTATAGGCGGCGGTCACTTGCGCGGCATCGCGGGCGCGCGGGCGCACCAGGCTCGCTGGCGCGGCGACGCTCGCCCAATGCCGGGCGGCAAGGCCGGAAATGGCCGGGGCCAGGGCTTCGAGGAGGTCCATGTCGGAACGGCCGAGCGCCGGGCTCGCCTCCCAGCGCGCCAGCGACAGCACACCGGTCGCTTCGCCGAGCGGGAAATAGAAGCCGACCTCTTCGCGGATTCCGGTCAGGGAATAATGGGTGCGGAAATATTCGCTCTGGCGGAAGCGGTCGGGGGCGATATCGCGCAGGCGATAGCAGCCCGCCTGCACCCCCGCCGCCACCTTCTGGAAGAAGGGATCGAGCACATAGGGCGCCGCGCAATAGGCATTGACGACCACTTCCCGCTGCGGCGTCGGCAAAGTGTCGCCCAGGGCCAGCGGCCGGCCGGCGCCGCGATAGGCGAAGACCATCAGGAAGTCGAAATGGATGAGGCGCGTCACCGAGCGCAGCAAAGTGGGCCCGAAACTTTCCTGGTCGAGTTCGGCCAGCATGTCGGCGACACCCCGGTTCCATTGCTCGAGCAACTGGCTGGAGCGCGTCATGGGCAGGCGGCGCGTTGCCACCGGCTGCGAACCTTGCGCATCCGGCGCTATTGCTTTGGAGATATGGGGGCGCGCGATATTCAGGGTCTATACTCCATCGAGCAACAGCAAGTTCCGCCGCGGGGCCTTCAGAATGCCCAGCGCGGCGGAAGCCTGTCAATTGTGCGAAATTTCCGGAGGAAGACATGCAAGGCACCATGAAGGCGGCGATCCAGCGCAAGGCCGGCACGCCGCTGAAGATCGAGAAACTGCCGATCCCGCAGGCGGGGCCCGGCGAGATTCTGATCAAGGTCACGGCCTGCGGTGTCTGCCATTCCGACCTCCATGCCGTCGACGGCGACTGGAATCCGGGCCCCAACTTGCCGCTCATTCCCGGCCATGAAGTGGCGGGCCATGTGGCCGCCATCGGCGGCGGCGTGAAGGGTTTCCGTCTCGGCGACGCGGTCGGCGTCCCTTGGATGTACAGCGCCTGCGGCCAATGCGAGTTCTGCCAGGCCGGCATGGAGACAATCTGCAAATCGGGCGAGGCCAGCGGCTACACCAAGCCCGGCGGCTATGCCGAGTTCATGGTGGCCGATGCGAAGTTCGTGGCCAAGCTGCCCAAGAGCGCCAACCTCTATGAGATCGCACCGATCCTCTGCGCCGGTGTCACCACCTATCGCGGCCTGAAGCGCACCAGGACGCGGCCGGGCCAGTGGATGACGGTGTTCGGCATCGGCGGCCTGGGGCACATCGCCGTGCAATATGCCGTCGCCATGGGCATGCGCGTGGTCGCGGTCGATGTCGACGATGTGAAGCTGAAGCTCGCCAAACGGCTCGGCGCCGAGATGATCGTCAATGCGAAGAAGGTCGATCCGGTGGCGGAAATTCAGGCCAGGATCGGCGGCAGCCATGGCGCAGTCGTCACGGCGGTCGCACCGCAGGCCTTCGAACAGGCGATCGGCGTGCTGCGCCCGGCCGGCACGGTCGCCTATATCGGCCTGCCCGGCGGCAAGTCCGACCAGATCCGCGCCTCGATCGCGCAGATCACCAATTGGGAACTGACCGTCACGGGTTCCAACGTGGGAACGCGCCTCGATCTCAACGAAGCGGTGGCGTTTGCCTTGAACGGGCTGGTGAAGGCCAAGATCCAGAAGGCGAAGCTCACGGAGATCAACAGGATCTTCAACGACATGCGCAAAGGCAAGATCGTCGGCCGCATGGTGCTGGACATCGCGTAAGGGCACCGCACTCCGTCATGGCCGGGCTTGGCCCGGCCATCCACGAGTTTGTTGGCATTGAAGAAAGCAACTCGTGGATCCCCCGGCCAAGCCGGGGGATGACAATTGAGGGGCGGCGGTTCCGCACCCCAAGCGATCCTGCCAGCGCTCACATCTTTGTTCTTCTCTCTGTTCCTCTTTAATTCGCTGCCGTTTCGTGCCAGCCTGCAGCGCATATGACGAAGGAAATCGCTGGGAGAGACAGTCGGATCATGAGCACGAAGAAGCCGTCGATCACCGAGGAAGATGCGCTGCAATTCCACATCAATGGCCGTCCGGGCAAGATCGAGATCATTGCCTCGAAGCCGCTGACGACGCAGCGCGACCTCAGCCTCGCCTACTCCCCCGGCGTCGCCTACCCTTGCCTCCACATCGCCAAGGATCCCAACACGGCCTACGATTACACGGCCAAGGGCAATCTGGTGGCGGTCATCTCCAACGGCACGGCGGTGCTCGGTCTTGGCGACCTGGGTGCCTTGGCATCGAAGCCGGTGATGGAGGGGAAGGCCGTCCTCTTCAAGCGCTTCGCCGACATCGATTCCATCGACCTCGAGGTCGATACCAAGGACGTGACCGAGTTCGTCAACTCGGTCCGCTATCTCGGCCCCTCCTTCGGCGGCATCAATCTCGAGGATATCAAGGCGCCGGAATGCTTCATCATCGAGCAGCAACTGCGCGAGCTGATGGACATCCCCGTCTTCCATGACGACCAGCACGGCACGGCGATCATCGCAGCAGCCGGCCTCCTCAACGCACTCCACCTCACCGGGCGCGACCTCAAGAACACCCGGATCGTCGTCAACGGGGCCGGTGCCGCCTCGATCGCCTGCGTCGAGTTGGTGAAGGCCATGGGCCTGCCGCACGACAATGCGATCCTCTGCGACACCAAGGGCGTCATCTTCCAGGGCCGCACCGAGGGCATGAACCAGTGGAAATCGGCCCATGCGGTGAAGACCGACCGGCGTAGCCTCGAAGAAGCGATGAAGGGCGCCGACGTGTTCCTGGGCCTTTCGGTGAAGGGCGCCGTGACGCCCGCCATGGTGAAGTCCATGGCCGACAAGCCGATCATCTTCGCCATGGCCAATCCCGACCCCGAGGTGACGCCGGAGGAAGTGCATGCCGTGCGCTCCGACGCCATCGTCGCCACCGGGCGCAGCGATTATGTGAACCAGGTCAACAACGTTCTGGGCTTTCCCTATATCTTCCGCGGCGCCCTCGACGTGCGCGCCTCGACCATAAACGAGCATATGAAGATCGCGGCGGCGCGCGCCATCGCGGAACTGGCGCGCCAGGACGTGCCGGACGAGGTCGATGCCGCCTATTCCGGCAGGCGCCTGCGCTTCGGCCCCGAATATATCATCCCCGTGCCGTTCGACCCCAGGCTCATCACCCATGTGCCGCCGGCGGTGGCCAAGGCCGCGATGGAAAGCGGCGTCGCGCGCAAACCCATCATCGACATGGATGCCTATATCGCATCGCTTGCCGGCAGGCTCGACCCGGCGGCGGGCTCGCTGCAGCTCATTTTCGAGCGCGTGCGCCACAATCCCAAGCGCGTCGTGTTCGCCGAAGGCGAGGAGGAGAAAGTCATCCGCGCCGCCATCGCCTTCCGCTCGTCCGGCTATGGCACGCCGGTGCTGGTCGGGAGGCCCGAACGCATCGCCGAGGTCATCAAGAATCAGAGCCTGCATGATGCCGAGGGGCTGGAGGTGGTGACCGCCGCCAACACGCCGCATCGCCAGCATTACCACGACATGCTCTATGAACGCCTGCAGCGCAAGGGCATCTTAAGCCGCGACGTGCAGCGCATGGTCAACCAGGACCGCAACGTCTTTGCCGCCTGCATGGTGGCGGCGGGCCATGCCGATGCGATGGTGACGGGTGTGACCAGGAGCTTCAATGTCTGCCTCGACGACACCTTGCGCGTGATCGACCCGCGCCCCGGCCAGACGCTGATGGGCCTCACCATCCTGGTGGCGGGCGGGCGCACCGTGCTGCTGGCGGACACCAACGTGCATGAACTGCCCAGCGCCGAGCAGCTCGCCGATTTCGCCGTGCAGACGGCGGCCATCGCGCGGCAACTGGGCCATGAGCCGCGCATAGCCCTCCTCTCCTTCTCCAATTTCGGCAACCCGCCGCGCGAGAAGGCCGTGCGCATCCGCGAGGCGGTGCTGGTCCTGGACCAGCGCCGGGTCGATTTCGAATATGAAGGCGAGATGCAGGCGAACGTCGCCTTGAACTATAGCCTGATGAAGGAGCTCTATCCCTTCACCAGACTGTCTGGCCCCGCCAACATCCTCATCATGCCGGCGCTGCATTCCGCGAATATCGCCGCCAAGCTGATGCAGGAACTGGGCGGCACCTCCTTCGGCCCGGTCCTCGTGGGCCTGTCGAAGCCAGTGCAGATCGTGCAGACAGGTGCCACGGTGAACGAACTGGTAACGGCGGCGGCCTTCGCCTCGCTGGCAACGACACCCTTGAGCACGCTGCATCGATAAGGCGCCCGATGCTGTTTGATCGCCTCCATCCGGGCACCCTGTATCTAGGAGCCCTATATCTGTGCGTTGCGACGGTCACAGCGTCTGCACAATCGGCACCGGCTTCTCTGGACCTTATCCGGGAGGCCATGACAAAGCATGATTACTCACGTGCAGCGCGTGAGTTCCTGCCAATCGTGCTTGCCGAGAAGCAGCCAGCCAGTGCGCACGCCCTGGCCTGTATCGAGCGGATCGAAAGCGAAGCCGGTGCTTCGGCGCTATCGGCCTGCCAGATCTATGCACAGGAAATGCCGCGTGACAGGCAGGCGATCATGCTGCTGGGGCTTGCCAAGCTGCGAGAAGGAGATATCGACGGCGCCCGCGAGGAAACGCGATCTCTGCTCGATCTGAAAAATCTCTATCCACCAGCCCTCATGTTCGCCCTGGCTGACCCAGACCTCGAAGCCAAGGGCACCTTTCCGCCCACTTCGAATAATGAGAGCGTGGCGATCACCGCAGTGCTGCCGCCATTCAGATCGGGCGATTTCGCGCATGCTGCCGAGATTCTGCAGAAGGCATATGATGAGAGCCCGCTAGATGGCGACGTTGCGCTTCTATTGTTCGTGGCGCAGAAGCGCGCGAACATCAATGAGACGATCGATCTCGCGGATGGTGACGCAACATACAATATGTTGGTTGACGCGTTGACGGGAAAGAGAACGCCCACGGATTCGCTACGCACATTCCGAGAGAAATGGTGGGAGCAAGATTGGCAGTACCCCCGGAATCGTTTCTATTTGGGCGAGGCCGCCTTGTTCCAAGGAGACAAGGAAGGGGCCATCCGTTTCTTCAGGAAGGCCGTGGCGGCCAAAAAACTCGGGCAGGTCGAATCTGAACTAGCGGCGGCCGAGCTGGTACACCTCGAGGCCGAATAGCTCCACTCATTGGCTGGACCCATGACGCTGGGTCGCATCGCGATTCACCTTCCGGTCCGCCAAATTCCTGACTGGGCGAACACCGTTAGCGGAGATGCACGCCATCTATCTCTACAGTGGCCTCGGCTACACGGAAGTCGGCATCATTCCGCGCTATGCCCGCAATGGCGCAGGCGTGCTGGAGGATTGCGCGCTGTTCTACAAGGAGCTCTGAGATAGCCTTTCCGGTCGCGCGCACCACGGGAGCGGGAGTCAAGGGAGGTGGGTTTCCCCACCTCCCAAGCTTGTCTATTTCGCGACGTTGACGAAGGGCACGGACGACCCCGGCACCATGGTCGAGGGCAGCTTGCCATCCCAGCGCTCAGCGGCGATGAGCGCTATGAGGTCCGGGTTGGCACGTAGCGGCTCGGCGCGTGCCTTGATCGCCGCCGCCTCGGCTTCACCACGTACCCTGATTGCCGAGGCCTCGGCTTCACCACGCGCTTTTGTGGCATAAGCTTCGGCATCGGCGGTGGCACGCGTCGCCTGGGCCTTGGCTTCTGCCTCGGCCACTTGGCGCTGTGCATTCACCTTGGCATGTTCCAACTCCTGGCGCGCACGTTTCACGTCTGCTTCCGCTTTTGCGGCGGCTTCCGCAGCATCCTCATAGCCGTCTGAGAAGTCGATGTTCTCAATCTGCAGACTTTCGACGATCAGGCCGCGACCGGCCATGTCCGCCGAAATGAGTGCGAGGATGGCACCGCTCACCTTCTCACGTGCGCCGATCACCTCGGCGGCGGCGTACTGGCCGAAGACTTCCTTCAAGCGCTTCTGTACGACGGGCAGCAGCAGCTTCGAGCCATATCCGGTACCGACGGTCGAATACATATCGAGCACGCGGTCGGGCGCTAGCCGCACATTGACCGAGGCGACGACGTCGGCCTGCTGGATGTCGCGGCTATAGGCCTGGATGTTGTCGAACTGAACTTTCTCCGTCTGCACAGACATATCGACGACACCGTCGATCAGCGGCACCTTGAAACCGAGTCCAGGCGACGCTTCACCGACAACGGCACCGTTGCGCACGATGACACCACGATAACCTTCCGGCACTGTGTACCAGGAACCCATCACGGCCACGAAAAGGGCAAGCGCCAGCACGCACATGGCGCCGATACCGGCAACACGTGAGAGATACATGTTCATTGTCTCCAGGAGTTAAGCGATGGATCTTGACCTGATCCGGTCGGCACGGATTGCTCTCCACGCCGTCCGTCTAACATTGTCGGGCATTCGTTAAAATTCAACCGGCGCAACGAGAATTTCTCCGAATGCGCGCGATTCACAAGTGGCGACAAGCACTTACTACACAGTTTTCTCTGCGACGGCAGCGGCCGCCAGCGCGGGCGATTTCATGGAGAGAGGCCGTCCGGCCTACAGCACACTCTGCGGCTGGCCGGTCAGGCGTTCGGCGAGGTGGCGTCTTGCTTGCAGGCAGGCTTGCACGGTGGGGCCGAGGCCCAGCGCGATGAGGATGGTGCCGAGGCCGACCGTGCCGCCCAGCAGATAGCCGACGATGAGGGCCGCCGCTTCGACGATGGTGCGCGAGAGGCGGATGGAGAATTCGAACTTCCTGTTGAGGCCGACCATCACGCCGTCGCGGGGACCCGTGCCGAGGCGCGCCGGCAGATAGAGGGCGCTGCCCACCGCCATCAGCAGGATGCCGCCCAGCATGAAGGCCCAGCGCAGCACGATATTCTCGGGCGCATCGATGACGGTGAGGAAGAATTCGGCCGAGGGGCCGATGACGAGCGCGTTCAGCACCGTGCCGACATGGGGTTTCATCTTCAACGGAATCCAGAGCAGCAGCACGCCGACACTGGTGACGAGGCCGGCCCAGCCGATGCCGATGCCCAGATGATTGCCGAGCCCCTGGTGAAAGACGTCCCAGGGCGAAAGCCCCAGATCGGCGCGCACCTGCAGCGCCACGGCCAGGCCCCAGACGACGAAGCCGATCAGCAGCGGTATCAGCCGTTTCAAGAGAAAGTCGGACATGAAGTGCGGGGCCCCTGACGCAAGTTTCGGTCTGCTTTAGGGGAGGTCGGCCGGCTTGGCAACAGCGGCACGGCGCATGTCGGCCATGCGCCGGCAATGTCCGGATACAATCGCCGATGCCGGAAGCGTCAGCCGATGCGGGGCAGGTGCGAGTCCGTTTCCGGCCGCTGCAGGTCACCGAGATGGCGGATCATTTCATCCAGGCGCTCGATCACGCGGTAGGTGGCACTGACCAGGCGCTGGGCGGCGGGATCGTCGCCGACCCCCTTGAACGGCCCGGCTTCGGCGAGGATCGGCTGCAGATCGTCGAGCAGCTGCTGGCGCAGCCGGCCGGCGGTCGCCGCCATGCCGGCGAAATCCAGCAGCACGCCGGCATCGAGCTGCTGCGAGCCGCCGCTCGCCCGCAGCCGCGCCAGCGAGGCATTGCTGGCTTCGATGAAGTTCGCCGTCTGGGCGAGCTTCGCCTCGGTGAAGAAGCGCAAGCGGTCGGTCAGCATCGTTCAGGCCGATCTGCGCACGGTGGCGATGAATTCGCCGACCTGGGTGCGCAGGATTTCCGACTGCTTGCCGAGATCGGCAGCGGCACTGAGCACCTGCGAGGCCGCATGGCCGGTTTCGCCCGCCGCCGTGGTGACGCCGGCGATGTTGGTCGAGACCTCGCTCGTCCCCTGGCTCGCCTGCAGCACGTTCCGCGATATCTCCTGTGTCGCCGCACCCTGTTCCTCGACCGCCGCGGCAATGGTGCCGGAGATGCTGCTCATCTCGTCGATGATGCGGGCGATCGACTGGATGGCGCTGACCGATTGTTCGGTCGCCTGCTGGATGGAGCCGATCTTGGCGCTGATATCGTCGGTGGCTTTCGCCGTCTGCGTGGCAAGGTTCTTGACCTCGGACGCCACCACGGCGAAACCCTTGCCGGCATCGCCCGCGCGGGCCGCCTCGATCGTGGCGTTCAGGGCAAGGAGATTGGTCTGGCTGGCGATCTCGCTGATCAGTTTCACGACATCGCCGATCGCTTCGGCCTCGGTCGAGAGGCTGTTGACGACTTCGTTGGTGCGCGTGGTCTCATCCACCGCCTTCCTGGCGACGGCGGCCGACTGCGCCACCTGGCGGCCGATCTCGGTGATCGAGGAGGTGAGTTCCTCGGTCGCGGCGGCCACGGTCTGCACGTTGGTGGTCGCCTGTTCGGCGGCGGCGGCGACCGCGGTCGATTGCCGGTTGGTCTGTTCGGCCGTGGCCGACATGCCTTGCGCCGATTTCTCGAGCTCCGTTGCCGAAGACGAAACGGTGTCGACGATGCCGGCGACCGACGCCTCGAATTCGTCGGCCATCCTGTTCATGGCGCGCTGCTGATCCTCGGCGGCCTTGCGCTTCATGGCTTCCTGCTCGGCCGCCAGATCGCGCGCCTTCACCATGTTCTCCTTGAAGACCTGGGTCGTCGCCGCGATCTCGCCGATCTCGTCCTTGCGCTCGGTGCCGAAGACTTCCGTTTCGAGATTGCCGTCGGCAAGGCGCTTCAGGCAATCGACCATCGCCCGGATGGGGCGCACGATGCCCTTCTGCGATATCAGCATGCCGAGACCCAGGCCGATCAGGGCGCCCAGCACCGCGCCGACGATCATGGCCTGGCTCGCCGTTTCATAGAGCGCGTCCGCCTCGCCGGTCACGCGGTCCGCCTTTTCGCTCACCGCCTGGGTGAAGGTGCTGGCGGCCTCCTCGGCCGCACTCGCCTTCAGGCGGCTTTGCATGACCTGGGAGAGCATCTGCCGCTGGCTGTCGGTCATCTCGGCGGCGCGGTTGCGGCCGGCGAGGGCGATGGTCGCATCGAGTGTCGCCAGGTATTCGTCGGTGCTGGAGCGGAAGGCCGCCAGTGCCGCCGCGATCTGCGGTTCGATAACGCTGGCCTCGGCCGTGCCGAGCCGCTCCAGCAATTCCTTGCGCTGCGCCTCGATGAAGGCCACGGCCTCGTCATAGCCATCCGTATCGACGGCGAGGCGGAATTCGCCGCGATTGAGCGCCAGGATGTTCTGGCGCATGCGGGCGCTGAGCAGGGTCTGCTGGCCGGTATGCTCGATCGCCACGGTCGCCTGGTTGAGGAGGCGCATCGACATGATGCCGCCCGTGGCGATGCCGCCCGCGACCAGGCCCAGAAACAGAATGACGGCCAGAACCTTGGTCCCGATCCGGAAGTTGCCCAAATTCATCTTGTTCACCATTTCTGAAAGGCGTGCCGGCGGTAGCCGGGCACGGCGAGAGCAGGGTTCGGCAACCGCCGGCGGGCGGCGTCGGCCGGATCTGGCCAAGCGCCCCTAACCCCGTGAAGAGATTCAGGTTTTGCCAATGGCAGGCGGTTGCACCCATGATAGGATGGAGACGGTGCCGGACCGGCCCACTACCGCCGGTACATGCAATCCGGCGGAGATGGGGCCATAGCGGGGAAGTCCAGGCACTGAAACGGCGTCCGCGTCGATCTGAGCAGGGCTCGGGATCGCCCACTTATGTTCCAGAAATGGATTAGACCGGTCCACTTTCTGGTGAAGCGCCGACATGCTCACCCCGCGCGCCAGCCTGGGAGACTCACGGAATTGCATATTATAAACAAGTACATTCGCCCCATTACCCAGCGTTGCATGATACCCCCATCCCCAGTTCGCCCCAAAATCGATATACCTACTGTTCCAGAAATGGATGTCCATTTCAAGACAAGATTCTTATGTTTGCGCAAACGCTGGGAATCTTGTCTGACATTCCGGTCGGGGACCGGCCGCCTGTGACCCGGCATCGGAACATGGAGAGTTTCGCGGAAAGGCTGCGCATGGCGGTCGGCCAGTCCGGAGGTGCCACGCATGTGGCACAGGTCAGCGGCATTCCGCTCACCACGCTCAACAATTACCTCGCCGGCCGGTCCGAGCCGAAACGGCCCGCCTTGGCGATTCTCGCCCGGGTGCTGCGGCGCGATCTCGGCTGGCTGGTGAGCGGAGCGGGGTGGGGAGATGCCGATATCCGGCCCGATGCCGGCGCGGCCGATGCCGACCTGCTCGACCAGGTGACGGAAGCGATGCTCCAACTATATGCGGAGCTGGGACGCCGGCCGGCAAGGTCGGGCCTGGGCCGCCGCTGCGCCCAGATTCACAACGCCATCGCCGCTACCGCGCGCGACATGGGCGAGCGGCGGCGCATGCTGGAACTGGCGCTGGCGCTGCAGCGGCAGGAACTGGCGTCGGGCACGGAAACATCGCGAGAAAAAAGGACCGAAGAATGAGCCCGCGGCCTCACCCGGTTTCGAGTTCGCTGTCCCAGTAAAGAAAATCCCGCCAACTCTGGTGGAGATAGTTTGGCGGGAAGGCTCGGCCGTTTTCCTGAAGCTCGAACGTCGTCGGCTGGATGGGCCGCCTTTTGGGAAACATGCCGACCTGATGCGGCAGCTTGCTTCCCTTCCTGAGATTGCAGGCCTGGCAGGCGGCAACGACATTCTGCCACGATGTACGCCCGCCACGCGCGCGCGGCACCACATGGTCGAAAGTGAGATCGTGCGCCGCCGAATGCCGGCCGCAATACTGGCAGCGGAACCGGTCGCGCAGGAAGACATTGAAGCGCGTGAAGGCCGGGCGCCGCTCCTGCGGGACATATTCCTTGAGCGAAATGACCGAGGGCAGGCGCATGGCGAGGCTGGGACTGTGCACCATCTCGTCATATTCGCTGAGGATGTTGACGCGCTCGAGGAACACGGCCTTGACCGCCTCCTGCCATGGCCAAAGAGACAGCGGGAAGTAGCTCAACGGCCGGAAGTCGGCGTTGAGGACCAGGGCCGGACATGCCTCAGGCGAGGCCATCATCGCGCCATCTCCCGCATTCCAAAAAGGAACCGCGGCGGTCCGCCGGTGTGCGGAAATCCGCGATCCAACGCTTAACAGATAGCCGGGCTGAGCCGAAAACTCAAGATGTAGCGGTCACCCGGGTGTGATCTTTCACGATGTTGTCATTCCTCATGCTCCGATGGCGCAAGAGAGACTGGAACGGCCCCCTCTCGCCGACGGGCCTCCCCCCTGAAGGTGGGAGGGCTATCGCATGTATCCAAATTCGTCATGCCCGGACCCACTCTTGAATCAAGATTGGCCGGGCATCGGGTTTGACTGGGCTCTGCCCCTCAGTTGCAGGCTGATCCCCGGATCAAGCCCGGGGATGACGACCTGAAATAGCTTCACATGCGATAGCCCTGCCTGAAGGTGGGAAGGACAATCTTCGCTTCAGTGATGATGCCCGTGGTCGTGATGCCCGTGGTCGTGATGCCCGTGGTCGTGATGTCGGCACATCAGTTGATGCAGCATCGAGGCGCCGAGTTCGAGGCCGCGCTGGTCGATCGAATGCGGCAGGCCCGGCCGGCCTTCGGCATGCACCGGGATGCCTTGCGCGCGCAAGGCTTGCTCGGCCTCGCCCATCGCCGCGAAAGGCAGAACCTCGTCGGCCATGCCGTGGACCAGCAGGACCGGCGGCTTCGACCTGATCTCGGCCGGCAGCAGTTCCGGCGCCACCAGCATGCCGGAATAGCCGACGATGCCGGCGATCGGGCTGGCGCGGCGCAATCCCACATGAAGCGCCATCATCGTGCCCTGGCTGAAGCCGACCAGGGCCAGATCCGCTTCGGTGAGGCCGCGTGCCGCCAGCGCCGCGTCGAGATAGGCATCCAGGATCGGCGCCGCTTGCCTCGTTCCCTGAAGCCGCGTTTCGGCATTGCGCTCCTCGAGGCCGAACCATTGATAGCCGCCGAACGGATTGACCTCACAAGGGAAGGGCGCGTTGGGCGAGAGGAACTCCGCCTCCGGCAGCGCCGGCCCCAGATAGGGAGCAAGGCCGATCAGGTCTTCGCCGTTCGAGCCGTAGCCGTGCAGGAACACCACCAATCGTTCCGGCTTGCCGCCGGCCAGCGGCGGATGCGAGGGACCGTCGAGCTTGATCATCTGGGCGACACTTTCCTGAGACGGATGCGGGCGCCCTCAATATCAGGCGGGCAGGCCCCTGCAAAGCCCGCCTTGCCGTATCAGACCCGCCCCGCCCCTTGGCCGGCGGCCCGGTCCGCCGCCGCTTCGCCAAGCAGCCAGTCGCGCAGGGTGGCGATTTCGCGCCGCCCTGCCGCATGTTCCGGGCAGACAAAATAATAGCCGAGATCGCTCCGGACCCGGACCGGAAAGGGCGCCACCAGTTTTCCGGCGGCGATCAGATCCTGCACCGCCGTGGTGTTGGCGAGATAGACTCCCTGCCCGTCCAGCGCGGCTTCGAGCACGACCAGCCCGTCGTTGAAATGCAGCCCGCCTTTGCTGTCGACGCCCGTGGCGCCGGCCGCGTCCAGCCAGTCCTGCCAGTTCGGCCATTTGCCCTGGCGCGAGGACCAGTCGTTGTGCAGCAAGGTGTGATGCCTGAGGTCGGCGGGCCGCTTCAGCGTATGCGAACCTTGCAGCAGTTTAGGGCTGCAGACGGGGAACAGCTCCTCGGCCAGCAGGAAATGCACGTCGAGCCCGGGAAACCGGCCGATGCCGAAGCGGATCGCGGCATCGATCCGGTCGCGGCCGAAATCGGCATAGGCGCGATTGGCATCGAGCAGCAGGTCGACGCTGCCGGACAGGGCCCGGTAGCGCGGCAGCCGCGCGATGAGCCAGCTTGCCGCGAGCGTCGGGTCGATGCTGAGGCGGATCTGCGGGCGCGCCTGGTGATCGCGGATCCGCCTGACGGCCTCGGCCATCAGGCGGAACCCGGCGCTCAATGTCTCGCTGCCCGCCTGTGCCGGCGCGGTCAGTTCCAGCGCGTTGCCGCGCCTGCGGATGAGCTGCAGGCCGAGATCGGCTTCCAGCGCCTTCACCTGCTGGCTGACCGCCGCCGGGGTGACATGCAGTTCGGCCGCCGCCGCGCGCACGCTGCCCAGCCGCGCCACGGCCTCGAAGGCGCGCAAGGCAGGCAGCATCGGCATTCTCTCGGCCATCGCTCCTCCATTCGCTCCAAGCGATTAAGACTGACTTAATCCAGAATGTGCAGCTTCTAAGCTGACTTCGATGCGTTTCCAGACAATATAACCATTATTCGCTGCTCATGGAAACAACACTGAGCAAGCTGGACTTAACGGAAGGATGGAGGTGCCATCATGCAAAGCGATTGGGATTCCCTCTTCTTCACCTATCGGCCGCATGCCGACCAGCGGCCGCATGACGACCACCTGCTGCGGGATGTGGGCCTGGTCCGCAACGCCTATGGCGACATCGCCTGGGCCGAGGACCCGACCCGGCTGGTCCCCGATCTGCAAAGGCGGAGTATCTGGCGGCGCATCCTGGCGATGGCGGGCAAGGCGATGGGCGGGTTCGCGCGGCGCTACAAGGACCGCCGCAGATTCGCCTCGGGCAAGGCATCGGCGATGAGGTGATATTTCACATTGGCGTTGGATGCCGTGCGATAGAAGGTGAGGAGCTGGTCCCAGGGATCGGCCACCTTCTGGAAGCCGGTGATGAAGACCACCAGTGTCGAGACCTCGACCTCGCCCTCGATGACCAGCCAGCCGCCGACCGACAGCACGATGAGCGGAGCCAGCGCATCGAGGAAATTGCCGAAGAAGGTGAGGAAGAATTTCACCCGGTAAATGCCGAGCCGGGTACGGAAGGCGCCCTGGACCAGGCGATGGAAACGGCGCCGGAAACGCGGCCTGCCCTTGCGGTCGATTTCCGACCCGACGATCGTGTCGCCCATCTTGCGCAGCAGGCGGGCGTGAATATTGCCCCAGCGGTTGATGCGCCGCTGTCCCAGCGGCACGACGAAGAATTGCGGCATGTAAAGAACGGCGGCGAAGATGGCGATCCGCGGTTCGACCCAGATCAAATAACCCAGGGCCGACAGCGCCGTCCCCGCCTGCATCAAGGGAAACGAGATGCTGTCGCCGACGAAGCCGGCCAGATCCTCGGTCTCGGCGGCGATCATGGAAACGACGGCGCCCTTCTTGACGGCGGCATGCGCCCCGTTCCTTTGCGTGCCGTCGAAGATCAGATGCCGCAGCAGCCGCGCCACATCCTCGACCAGCCAGCCGCGAAACACGTTGAGCGCGTATTTGAGCGCGCCCTGCACCAGCAGCACGCCCAGATAGACGGCGGCCAGCAACAACAGATACGCGACCTCGCGGTTATGGATGGCATCGTCGACGATGCGCCGCTGCAATTCCAGGGGGACGGCCGTCAGCAGCGCCACGATGACGGTCAGGAGACAGAGCAGGACCTGCTTGCGGCCGCTGACGCGCCAAATGAAGACGAAGAGCGATTGCGGCATGTTCTGGCGCACCCTGTAATTCACTCGGGCAATATCGGCCGGGCAATATCGTTCGGGTCCCGATTCGGCACGAAAACAGTTTAGCGCCGCCTTTCCTTTCCGGAGTAGGGTTTTACGCCGCACCCTGGGGAAGACCCCTCGCGGGAACCAATGGACGAGCCGGTGGTTGGGGCGGCGGGATCGGGCGGCGTATATACTGGGCATAGTGGGCCGGGGAGAAGTTGGATCGTGACAGTCGCGCAAGGGCTGACGCTGGATCAAGGATTGGCCTTTGCCATCGTCGCCGGCATGATGGCGCTCTTCATCTGGGGCCGGCCGCGCTATGACATCACGGCCTGCCTGGCCCTTCTCGCCGCCCTCGCCGCGGGCGTGGTGAAGCCGGAAGAAGCCTTCAAGGGGTTCAGCAACGATATCGTCGTCATCGTCGCCAGCGCGCTGGTCGTTTCCAGCGCCATCGCCCAGACCGGCATTCTGGAAGCCGGGCTGAAACGGATTCTTCCCAGCGGCCATTCCTTCCAACTGCAATTGTTCGTGCTGGTGGCGACGGTCACCATTCTCTCGGCCTTCGTCAAGAATATCGGGGCCCTGGCCATCATGATCCCGGTGGCCTTCCAGATGGCGCGCCGGTCCGGCGTCTCGCCATCCAGCTTCATGATGCCGATGTCGTTCGGCGCCCTCCTGGGCGGCCTGATGACGCAGATCGGCACCTCGCCCAACATCATCGTTTCGGAGGTGCGCGCCCAGCTCGGCGGCGCGCCCTTCTCGATGTTCGATTTCACGCCGGCCGGCATCGTCCTTGCCGCGGCCGGCCTGGCATTCCTGATGGTGGGGCACCGCCTGCTGCCCGTCCGCGAACGCGCCAGCGCGTCGCTCGACGAGGCCGTCGCCATAAAGGATTACGTGACCGAAGCCGAAATCGTCGGCACTTCGCCCATGGTCGGCAGGACCATCGCCAACCTGCAGGACCTCGCCGACGGCCAGGCCAAGGTGACGGCGTTGCTGGAGCCCGACGATACGCGCATCGTGCCGCTGCCCGATGCGATCCTCAAGATCGGCCAGACGGTCATCCTGGAGGGCGATCAGGAAGCGCTGGAGCGGATCGTGTCGCGCGGCAGGCTGCGCCTGGAATCGGGCCATCGCGTGCCGGAAGCGGTGGAGCCGCAGGCCGAGATCCGCAGCATCGAGGCCGTGATCGGCATCGGTTCGCCGCTCATCGGCCTTTCGGCGCAAGGCTCCCAGCTGTTCCAGAGCCACGGCCTCAACCTGCTTGCCGTGAGCCGCACCGGCCATCGCCTCACCGAGCGGCTGGGCACGATCGAACTCGAAATGGGCGACGTCATCGTCCTGCAGGGCAATTTCGCGCAATTGCCGGAACGGCTGCGCGCCCTCAACTGCCTGCCGCTGGCCGAGCGCGAACTGTTCCTGGGGCGGTCGCGTGCCGCGTGGGTGCCGGTCCTCATCCTGGTCGCCGCCATGGGCCTGACCGCTTTCGGCATCGTTCCGGTCGCGGTCGCCTTCTTCGCCGCCGCCGTGGCGATGGTGCTGACGCGCGCCATCGCGCTCCGCCAGGTCTATCAGATCGTCGATTGGCCGATCGTGCTGATGCTGGCGGCCCTCATCCCCGTGAGCGAAGCCCTGCACACGACCGGCGCCACCGACCTGGTTGCCGGCTGGCTGTCGCAGGTGGCGATCGGCCTGCCGCCCTTTGCCGCGCTGGGGCTGATCCTCACCGCCGCGATGATGGTGACGCCGTTCCTCAACAATGCCGCCACGGTCCTCATCATGGCGCCGATCGCCGCCAGCTTCTCCACCTCGCTGGGCTATAAGCCGGATGCCTTCCTGATGGCGGTGGCGATCGGCGCCGGATGCGACTTCCTGACGCCCATCGGCCACCAATGCAACACGCTGGTGATGGGGCCCGGCGGCTATCGCTTCAGCGACTATCCGCGCCTCGGCGGGCCGCTTTCGCTCATCGTCATTCTCGTGGCGGTGCCGACGCTGCTGTTCTTCTGGCCGATCGGCTGATGCCCGCGATGCCGCAATTGCGTTTTGCCGCAATTACGTTTTGTAGGGCGAATTCCAACCTGATAATGTCGCCCGCCGTGGCCGCCTTCGCCGCGCCCAACCTTGCATGACATTTCCAGGAGACGCGTATCATGATCCAAGCCCAGAACTTCATCGCCGGCGCCTGGAGCATTGCCAGCAACCAGTCGAAAGACATCAATCCCTCGAACACCGACGACGTGGTGGGCGAGTTCGCCCATGGGTCGGCCGCCGACGCGCAAAATGCGATCGCCGCCGCCAAGGCCGCTTTCCCCGCCTGGTCGCGCTCGACCGTGCAGCAGCGCCACGACATCCTGAAGAAGATCGGCGACGAGATCATGGCGCGCAAGGACGAGATCGGCCGCCTGCTCTCACGCGAGGAAGGCAAGACCCTGGCGGAAGGGATCGGCGAGACGGCCCGCGCCGGCCAGATCTTCCTGTTCTTCGCCGGCGAATGCCTGCGCCAGGCCGGCGAGAAGCTGGGCTCGGTGCGCCCCGGCATCGATGTCGAGATCACGCGCGAGCCGTTGGGCGTCATCGGCCTCATCACGCCATGGAATTTCCCCATCGCCATTCCGGCCTGGAAGATCGCCCCGGCGCTGGCCTACGGCAATTGCGTGGTCTTCAAGCCGGCCGATCTGGTGCCGGCCAGCGCCCATGCCTTGTCCGAGATCATCGCGCGCGCCGGTCTGCCGGCCGGCGTCTTCAACCTGGTGATGGGGCGCGGCTCGGTCGTCGGCGAGGCGATGCTGCAGCATAAGGATATCAATGCCATCTCCTTCACCGGCTCGGTCGGCACGGGCCGGAAGATCGCCGCCACCTGCGTCTCCACCGATCCGATGAAGAAGATCCAGCTGGAAATGGGCGGCAAGAACCCGCTGGTGGTGCTCGACGATGCCGACCTCAAGGTCGCGGTCGAATGCGCGGTCAACGGCGCCTTCTTCTCCACCGGCCAGCGCTGCACCGCCTCCTCGCGCTTCATCGTGACCGAGGGCATCCATGACAGGTTCGTGGCCGCCATGACCGAGCGCATGAAGGGCCTGGTGGTCGACGACGCGCTGAAGGAGGGGACCCATATCGGCCCCGTGGTCGACCAGTCGCAGCTCGACCAGGATCTCGATTACATCAATATCGGGCAGAAGGAAGGCGCCAGGCTGGTGGCGGGCGGCGAATTGCTCAACCGATCGACCCCCGGCTTCTATCTGGCGCCGGCCCTCTTCACCGAGGTCGATAACGGGATGCGCATCGCGCGCGAGGAGATCTTCGGCCCCGTGGCGACCGTGACGCGCGTCAAGGATTACGATACCGCGCTGGCCACCGCCAACGACACGCAGTTCGGCCTCTCGGCCGGCATCTGCACCTCGTCGCTGAAACATGCCGGCCACTTCAAGCGCAATGCCGAGGCCGGCATGGTGATGGTCAACCTGCCGACCGCGGGCGTCGATTACCATGTGCCCTTCGGCGGCCGGAAGGGCTCCAGCTACGGCCCGCGCGAACAGGGCCGCCATGCCGCCGAATTCTACACGACGGTGAAGACCGCCTACACGTTCGACGGCAATTGATTCCCCCGGCTCGCCCGCGCCGCGTCCACGCGGCGCGGACGAGCCCGTTCCATATCCAATTTATACGAAAGTATGGCTGCCCTAGGCCGATGCAGATTGGTGCGCCGTGGGTGGGTTTGTTAACCAGGATCGGGCTTCGTTGCAGAGGAACCGATTTGTC
The DNA here is from genome assembly GCF_041918875.1 of Dongia sp. GTDB lineage: Bacteria > Pseudomonadota > Alphaproteobacteria > Dongiales > Dongiaceae > Dongia. The sequence goes on along the minus strand of NZ_JAYRUV010000012.1, from coordinate 140,511 downwards.
ATGCATCCGCTCCGCCATCCTTGCATGGCACTTGCCTGCGGGCAGCTGCACCGGCGCGCCATCGGCTAGCCTGCCCTATGTTCAGCCGCTGGCAGCGCCTGGGGGACCTTTGGCTGGCGATCGCCATTGCCGTGCTGGTGCCGGCGGCAATCTTCGGCGGCGTCCGCACGCTGGATGCGATATCGACGCTGCTGCTCGACGAGCGCAGCGCCACCTGGGACGCCGTCGAAGCGCATGAGGCGTTTCACCTGACGCGCCTGGCGGCGGTGCACTTCCAGCTGTCGCCGGACGCCGCCGCCCTCGACGATCTGAAGCGGCAGTTCGACATCTTCAGGAGCCGCGTTCCCACCCTCGCCAACGCCGATGCCGGCGCAGGCGCCGGCCACCGAACCGTTCCGCGGATCGCCGCCAACAGCAAGCTGTCCGCCGACACCCTGCCCCGGCTGGAACAGGAACTGGCCCTGGCCGAAATCGGCGCGGCGGCATCGGTGAAGCCCTTTGCCCAAACGCTGGAAACGCTGGAGGACCCGCTTCACGAGATGGTGCGCCTGCTGCGGAGCCAGGATGACATGCGCGACCGGGCACGCGAATTGTCGCGCGGCGCGTGGGTCGCCGGCGGATTCCTCCTCCTCGCCATTCTTGCCGGCGCCGCCCTTATCGCCGGCAATATCCGCAAGACGCGCCGCCTGCGCCAGCTCTACGAGCGGGAGCGTGCCGCCCAGCTGGAACGCGCGAGCCAGCCGAGCGCCAGCGTCCCCGGCGGCGTCGCCCACGATTTCAACAACATCCTTGCCGCCATTTCAGGCTTTGCGGCGCTTCTCGAATTCGACCTCGACGACAAGCCCAGGCAGCGCCACATGCTGCATCAGATCGGCACCGCCGCCGACCGCGGCAAGGAGCTGGTGCAGAGCATCTGCGGCGATGCGGCGATCACGGCCGGTGCCGCCGTCACCGAACCGGCGGCGGCGGATGCCCCGGCACTTCCCGCCGGCGCCCTGCGCATTCTCCTTGTCGATGACGATCCGCTGGCGCGCGAAGCGCTGGAACTGACGCTGCAGAAGCTGGATTGCGAGACGGCAGTCTGCGAAAGCGGCGCGGAAGCGCTGGCCCTGCTGCATGACGAGCCGGACCTGTTCGATCTGATCGTCACCGACTATCTGATGCCGAACATGACCGGGCTGGAAATGGCGGCGGCCTTGCGCGCTCGCGGTTTCGGCAAACCGATCATACTCGCCAGCAGCCGGCCGCAGGATATTCCGGCATGCGAGCGGGACCGGCTGGAGGTCGACGGGCTGATTTCCAAGCCCTTCACCGAACGCGCGCTCGGCGAAACGATCGGCCGCGTCGCCCGGCTGCCGGTGCGCGGACCCAAGCCCGCGGAAGGCCGGATCGGGCGGAGCGGATCCTAATCCGCGCCGGTTTCGCTTTCGCCGATGCCGGCACGCACGGCCGCCATCGCGAGCTGCGTCCGGTTGGCGACGCCGAATTTGCGGCAGAGTGCCGCCACATGGACCTTGATCGTCACTTCGCTGAGGCCCAGGCGATGGGCGATTTCCTTGTTCGCGGCCCCCTTGACCAGATGGCGCAGCACGTCGACCTGCCGCGCGCTGAGGTCCGGGGCCGCGGCATTCGCAGCAGCCTGGCCGCGAGATGCGATGCTGGCATGGCCGAGATCGCCGCTCCACGGCACATAGGTCTGGCCGGAGAGGGCGAGCTTCAGCGCCATCATCAGCGCCGGCCCCGTCATCGTCTTGGGAAAGACGCCGATCGCGCCGGCCTCGATCAGCGGTTCGACCTCCGTGCTGGTGAGATATCCGGAGATGATGCCGACGGGCAGGTCGGCATGGTTGTCGGCCAGATCCTGCACCGATCGCGCTCCCGCCATGCCGGGCATGTTGTAGTCGAGCAGCAGCAGCGCGAAGTCGCGATCGGCCTCCAGCAGCTTGAGGACCGCATTGAAGTCCGGCGCCTGGACAACGCTCAGCCGATCGTCGAGGCGCTCCAGCATCTGCGCCAGCGCTTCGCGCACCATCGCATGATCGTCGGCCAGCAGGACGCGCCACGAAGCGCCGGCAAATGGCGCACGCCGCCTGTGCTTTGCTTCGACCGGGCTCATGTCCGCCGCAGACTCGCTTCCGTTTTGATACGAAAGAGTTCCTAAACATCCTTCGCCGCTAGGCATTTAGCACGGTAAAATCAGGGAAAAGCAAGCGCAGCGTCGCCGACTATCGCCGTCATGGCGGCATGGTGGCCGCCGCGCCGCTCCGTGCCGCGACCCGTTTGATCCAGCCCGCCGCCTCGCGGAGCGGCAATTCGGCGCGCACATCGTCGACGAGCGTCCGGAGATTGACGCGGGCCTTTTCCGCCTCGCGCGCGCCGACCACGGCCAGGATCGGGATGCCGCGCGCACGCCAGCCGACGATCTTGTCGGCCAAGGTCTCGTTGCCGGCATCGATGGCGACGCGGAATCCGTCGGCCTCCAGCTGGATCGCCGCTTCCTCGGCATAGCCGAAGAACCGGTCGGAGACGGCCGCCACCAGCACCTGCTCGGGCGCCAGCCACAGCGGCAGCCGGCCCTGCCAATGTTCCAGCAGCATGCCGATGAACCGTTCCATGCTGCCCAGTACCGCATGGCGGATCACGACCGGCACGGCCCCGGCGCCGTCTTCGTCGCTATAATGCGTGCCCGGTCTTTCGGGCAGGACGAAATCGAGCTGGATCGTGCCGCACCGCCAGCGCCGCCGCAGCCGGTCCTGCAGGATGAATTCCAGCTTCGGCCCACAGGGCGCGCCTTCGCCGGGCTGCAGGGCATAATCGAGGCCGGCCACGCGCGCGGCGCCCTGCAGCACCCGTTCCGCCGCGTCCCAGATCTCCTCGCTGCCAGCGCGCTCCTTGGGCCGCGTCGAAAGGCCGACGGCGAAGTCGGCGAAACCGAAATCGCGGTAGACCGCGCGCAGGAGCTGCGAAAAGCGCTTCACCTCCGCCGCCACCTGGTCCATGCGGCAGAGCAGATGGGCGTCGTCCCGCCCGACGGTGCAGGCCGGGTTCCGCGGCGCCTCGAAGCCGGCGGCCTTCATGCGGCGGCGGATGCAATCCTCGATCTGGCGACGGAGCATCCGGCCCTTGGGGTGCCAGGAGACCGCGCCCGGCTGTTCTTCCTCGAAATGGAACAGGTCGAGCCTCTGGCCGATGCTGCGATGATCGAACGCGTCCATGTCAGTCTCCGTGCGTCTCTCGTGGGGTGAAGACGGACGGTGGCTTCGCAAAAGAAAAAGCCCCGTCCGGAACCGGCGGGGCCTTGGGTGGCAGTCACATCGCGCGCACTTAACGCGAATTAACACCCCTCGCCCGCCGAGCGGCGGTCCAGGTCATGGTAACTCGTTGTGCGTGCATGCTTGCCATGCGGGGAGACTAAGGGGCCGGCGGGCGGCGTGTCAAGCCGCGGCACCTCGATATGCCGCCTCGATGGTGGAAAGATCCAGCTTGATCATGCCCCAGACGGCCTGCAGCACGCGATTGCGTTTGGCTTCGTCGGGATCGTTCAGCATCTCCTCCAGCGCGGCCGGCACCACCTGCCAGGAGAGACCCCATTTATCCTTCACCCAGCCGCAGGCCTGTTCCTTGCCGCCGTTCCCGAGGATCGCGTCCCAGATGCGGTCGATTTCCTGCTGATCCTCGCAGCGCACCCAAAGCGAGACCGCCTCGCTGAGCTTGAAGGTCGGCCCGCCATTCAGGGCCCGGTATTCCTGGCCGCCCAGGGTGAAGAGGATGCCGTAGAGATTTTTGGCGCGGTCGAAATGCATGACGGCGTGAATCTTCGAGTCCGGAATGAGCGACGTATAGAATTTCACCGCCGCCTCGGCATCGTCTTCAAACCACAGATGCGTGGTGACTTTCTGTGCAGTGGCCATGATCGCCTCCCCTCACATCGACTTCGCCAGGGCTTCGAGCTGGGTTGCGACGATGCCCCAGCCTTCGTGGAAGCCCATCTTCTCATGCTCCGCGCGCGCGTCGGGCGTCCAATGGCGTGCGACGGCACGATAGCGCGTCTTGCCGCCTTCGTCGGCGAAGGTGACGGTGGCCACCATGAAGGCACGGTCCGAGGGCGTCCAGGCGTCGGTGAAGGCATCGGTGAAGACGATCTTTTCGTTCTTCACCACGTCGAGATAGATGCCCCGGCTGGGGAATTCCTGCCCCTCCGGCCCCTGCATGACGATGAACGACTTGCCGCCGGGGCGGACGTCGAGCTCCGCCTTGGTCACGGTCCAGGGTTTCGGACAGAACCATTGCCCATAGGTGCTGGGATCGGTCCAGATCCGGAACAGCTTTTCGCGCGGCGCGTCGAGCAGGCGGTCGAGAACAAGCTCACGGGTATCGGATTCGGGCCGCATCGGCTGGTCGTTCATGTTTTCCTCCTCACGCTCCTTGTCATCGGGCCTTGTCATCGGGCGATGGCGGCGCCATGGCCGTGCCTTGGGCGAAGATGAACCAACCGGCCGGCCGGCGCGTCAACCGACAAATATCCGCATCGAACGCCATCTTGCCAGGCGGCCCGCAGCCTGGGAAGCTGCGGCACGCCGGTTCAGTCACGGGAAAGCCCATGTCATGACGATCGAGTTCCTTCTCACCTCCCTCATCATCGTCGCTTCGCCCGGGACGGGGGTGATCTACACGCTGGCGGCGGGCCTCGCGCGCGGGCGGCGGGCCAGCGTGGTCGCGGCCCTCGGCTGCACGCTCGGCATCGTGCCGCATCTCGCGGCGGCGATCCTGGGGCTGGCGGCGCTCCTGCATGCGAGCGCGCTCGCCTTCGAGACGGTGAAATATCTGGGCGTCGCCTATCTGCTCTACATGGCCTGGATGACATGGCGCGAGCGCGGCGCGCTCAGCCTCGCGCGCGAGGTGAACGCCCGCTCCGCCCTGCAGGTGACGACCGAGGCGGTGCTCATCAACATCCTCAATCCGAAGCTCTCGATCTTCTTCCTCGCCTTCCTGCCGCAATTCATCGATGCGCGCGAGACTCGGCCGCTGGCCAGCATGCTGGAACTGAGCGCCGTCTTCATGGCGATGACTTTCGCCATCTTCGCCCTCTATGGCATGGCCGCCGCCGCGATGCGCGACCATGTGCTGAGCCGCCCGCGCATCCTCACCTGGCTGCGCCGCTCCTTCGCCGCCGCCTTCGTGGCGCTCGGCGCGAAACTCGCTCTCGCGGAGAAGTGAGCGGCAACACCCGTCGCCTCCGCCCCTGAAGGTGCAGGGCTATCGCATGTATCCAAATTCGTCATGCCCGGGCTCAGCGTTGGTCCCTTCTGGCCGGGCATCCACGCCATCAGCTGCAACAGTGGATCCCCGGGGTCTTCGCCCGGGGATGACGAACTATAAAATGCCACATGCGATTGCCCTGCCTGAAGATGGGAGGCCGGGAGGGCTGGACCCCTACAGCAAATGCTGCCCGCCGGTGAGGAAGATTTCCGTCCCCGTCACATAGGCGAAGTCCGGTCCGCAGAGTTGGAACACCACGCCGGCCACTTCGGCCGGGGTGCCCATGCGGCCCATCGGGATTCTTGGGATGAGGGCTTCGTATTCGGGGCCGATCATGGCGGTTTCGATTTCGCCGGGCGCCACGGCATTGACACGGACACCCAGCGGCGCGAATTCGCCGGCCATTTCGCGGGTGAGGCCGGAGAGGGCGGCCTTGGAGGTCGAGTAGGCGGCACCGGCGAAGGGGTGGATGGAATGGCCGGCGATCGAGGTGATGTTGACGATTGAGCCTTTGCCGCGCGCCAAGGGTGTCGCGAAGCCCTTGGCCAACTGCAAGGGCGCAAAGAGGTTGAGTTCGTAGACCTCGCGCCAGGCGGAAACGTCGCCGTTCAATGTGCCCAGCCGTTCCTTGAACGAGGTCTTGGGCGAAATCGCCGCATTGTTGATGAGGGCGTGGACGGGTGCGCCGTCCAGGACTTTCAGCGCCTCTTCCACGAAACGCGGCGCGTCGCCGGGTTCGGCGAGATCGACCGTGATGTGATGCGTCCAGTTGGGATCGCGCTTGCACTCATCCGGCACCGCCTCGCGCGAGCAGGTGATGATGCGCCAGCCCTCATGACTGAAGCGCTGCACGGTGGCATGGCCGATGCCGCGGCTGGCCCCGGTGAGGATCACGGTCTTTCTGGTCTCGCTCGTCATCTCGTCCTGGTCCTTAGTCGGTCTTTCATCGGTCGCTCCCCCTCTGCCCCACCCTCGCTTCACTCCGCCCGCTTCGCATCCGCTTCCAGCAGCGCCGCGCGGCCTGGCCGGGTCTGGTCCATTCTTGCGCGCAGATCCTGCCGGCGTTCGACCACCGAATGCGGATCCTGGTGGATGATGACCTCGGCGCCGGGAAAGGCTTCGTGAAGGGCGGCTTCGACGGCATCCGATATGCGGTGCGCGTCGATGAGCGAGATATCGTCATGAAGCTCCAGATGGAACTGGATGAAAAGATCCTGCCCCGCCTTCCTTGTCCTGAGGTCGTGGAGGCTGACCGCCTCCGGATGCCTGCCCACGATATCGATGATGCGCAGGCGGTCGGGTTCGTCCATCTCGCGGTCCATCAGCATGTCGTAGCTCCGCCGCCCGATCCGCACGGCCGTATAGGCGATGTAGAGGGCAACGATGAGACCGAACAGCGGATCGGTCCACCACAGGCCGAACCGGGCCGAGATGAGCAAGGCGGCGATGACGCTGAAATTGACCAGGAAGTCGCTGCCGTAATGCGCCGAATCCGCGGCGATGGCGATCGAACCGGTGCGCTTCACCACATGGCGCTGCAGCAGGATGAGCGCGCCCGTCACGGCGATCGACAAGGCCATGACGGCGATGCCGACGGCGGGGCGCGCGACGGGCTTGGGATACATGAAATGGTCGTAGACTTCCATCAGCAGCAGCAGCGAGGAGCCGAGGATGAAGGCCACCTGCACGAGGCCCGCCAGCGGTTCCGCCTTGCCATGGCCGAAGCGGTGCTCGGCATCGGCTGGCTGCAGCGCATGGCGCACGGCCAACAGGTTGACGAGCGAGGCCGCGATGTCGAGCGCCGAGTCGAAGAGGGTCGAGAGCAGGCTGACCGACCCGGTCGCGAGATAGGCATAGAATTTCATGCCGATCATGACGAGCGCCGCGGCCACCGCGGCACGCGAGGCGAGCTTCATCAACCTGGCGGCTTCCGCGCGGGTGATGGTGGATGTCATGGGCGGCACCCGTCACCCGCACCCCCCTCCCGACCTCCCCCCTGACGGTGGGAGGAGATGAGAGCGAGGTGAAGAGCCCTCCCACCTTCAGGGGGGAGGGTTGGGAGGGGGGCCGCGTTCGGTCTCGCTTTCGCCATCACGGGAAAAGCTTCTCCGTCACCCACGCGGCACCCCATGCCGTGCCCGGTGCCGGCCTGTAGATCAGCCGGTCGTGGAGGCGGAAGGGGCGGTCTTCCCAGAACTCGATATAGACCGGCTTGATGCGCAGGCCCGACCAATGCGGCGGGCGCGGGATGGTGCCGATGGGATGTTTGGCGGTGAAGAGCGCCACGCGCTTTTCGAGGTCGAACCGGTTCCGCATCGGGCGCGACTGGATCGAGGCCCAGGCGCCGAGCTGGCTGGAGCGCGGGCGCGAATGATAATAGGTGTCGGCCTCCACGTCGCTCACCACCTCCACCTCGCCCTCGACGCGGATCTGGCGGCGCAGGCTTTTCCAGTGCAGCACGATGGCGGCCTTCCTGGTGGCGAGAATCTGGCGGCCCTTCTTGCTTTCGAAATTGGTGTAGAAGACGAAGCCCCGTTCGTCGAAATCCTTCAGCAGCACCATGCGCACGGAGGGCATGCCATCCTCGCCGACGGTCGCCAGCGCCATGCCGTTGGGATCGTTGGGCTCGGACTGTTCCGCTTCCTTCATCCAGGCGGCGAATTTATGGAACGGCTCGCCCCAGGGATGGCGCGCGCTCGGATCCAATGCGCCTTCGCTTGCCGTGTCGATTGATGTTTCTGGCATGATCCTGTTATCCATCACGTTCCCTTGATGACTTTCTATAGCATTGAATTCGGAAGCGGTTGACGCCATTTTCATTTGGTTTCCGGTGCCGGGCAGCGCGCCTTTTTGACACAGGTTCTAAGATGACGACGCATCTCGACATGTCTCCCTACATTGCCAAGGCCGTCTCCCTTCTGATGGCGGCGGGCCTCACCTTGCCGCTCGCGGCCTGCTCGGCCAATTCCTATGGCGGGTCCAAGCAGAATACCGGCACGGTGCTGGGCGCCATCGGCGGCGCCGCGGCCGGTGCCGCCATCGGCGGCGACGACGATTGGTGGTGGGCGGCGGGCCTGGGCGCCTTGGCCGGCGGTGTCGTCGGCAACCAGGTCGGCGCCTATCTCGACGCCCGAGACCAGCAGCGTTCCTACCAGAACGCCAATTATGCCCTCAATAACGTACCGGACGGCCAGACCGCCAAATGGTCGAACCCCGAGAACCAGACCAGCGGCTATACCAAGCCGGTCGAGACCAGCAAGAACGCGCAAGGCCAGACCTGCCGCGAGTTCCAGACCGGCGTCACCGCGCAGGGGCAAAGCTCGACCGGCACCGGCACGGCCTGCCGCCAAGCCGATGGCACTTGGAAAATCATCCGCTAACCCCTATTTTTCCGCCATGACACTGATTTCTCGCGGCGGAAAATTCCATGCCGGATCCCTATAAGACGTTGGGCGTGGGCCGCCTTGCCACGGCCGATGAGCTGAAGAAGGCCTATCGCAAGCTGGCCAAGAAGCTGCATCCCGATGTCAATCCCGGCGACAAGAAAATCGAGGCGCAGTTCAAGGAAGTTTCCGCCGCCTACGACATGCTCTCGGACCCCGAGAAGCGGCGCAGATACGATCGCGGCGAGATCGACGACAATGGCAATCCGCGCGCGGCCGGCGGTTTCACCGCCGGAGCGCCCTGGGGGAATGCCCGCGCCGGCGGCAATGGCGGGCGGGCGCGCTCGGCCAAGGATTTCGGCCTCGACGAAGAAGACAATGACGAGATCTTCAAGGATTTCTTCGGGTTCGGCCGCGGCCGCACCGGGCTCAAGATGCGCGGCGCCGACGTCACCTACCGGCTGGAGGTCGACTTCCTGGACGCGGTTCTCGGCGGCAAGAAGCGTTTGGGGCTGGCCGATGGCAAGACGCTCGACGTGGCGCTGCCCGCCGGCACCGAGGATGGGGCGCAACTCCGCTTGAAAGGCCAGGGCATGCCCGGCCAGGGTGGCGCCCCCAATGGCGATGCCTTCGTCGAAATCGCCGTCAGGGCGCATCCTTATTTCGAGCGCGACGGGTTCGACGTGCTTCTCGAATGCCCGATCAGCCTGCAGGAAGCGGTGCTGGGCGGCACGATCGAAGTGCCGACCGTCGACGGCCGCGTCGCCCTCAAGGTGCCGGTCGGCAGCAATACCGGCACGCAATTGCGCTTGAAGGGCAAGGGCATCCTCAATCCCAAATCGAAACAGCGCGGCGATCAGTATGTGCGCTTCGTCGTCACCTTGCCAAAGCAGATCGATGCCGATCTGGAACGCGCCATCCGCGATTGGGCCAAGGCGCATCCCTACGACGCCAGGGGCAAGTTCACTTCCTGAAACCGACACACTTCTCGAAACCGACACGGGCGATGCGAGGCGGAGCCTTGCCCGCCCATCGGCAGGGAAGCCCCCGCGTCCCGGCCGAGGCAACTGCCCAATTCATCGGCTGCCTAATTCATCGGCGCTGGGCGCTGAGTTGCTGTGCATTTTGTTATGCAATCGTAAGAGAAGGGCCGCATTGCGGTAACCTCTTTTCCCGCGCCATCACATACGCATGTGAATGTGTAAAGACTGAAAGAAATTCACTGGCGCAGTGAGATGTTTGTGAGGTATCGGAGAAATAGCCGGGAACCAGAACGCTCCGGCACGCTTGTTGATTGGCGTGAACCCGATCGCCTCCGAAATTCGTCCATGGGACGAGAGGCGAGAAAAGAGGCAACAGGGCGTAAAGACGGTGGGACATGAAGGCAGTGGGTAGGCGCGACCGGGAAGGCCCGGCATGCGTGTATGGGACGAACCGTCAGGGGCGATAGGGAGATACCATGACCAATATTGCTACGGTCGGCATCTGGGTCGCTTCTTTGCTTTTCCTGGGTGGTGGATTGCTGGCGCTTGGCGTCTTTGCCTTGTGATCGGGGCAAACGGCGAATAGGCGTTCCCGCAACGGCGTTTGGTGCCGCCTGCCATTGGCGGCACGCGCCGGCTTGGCCATGGCGCGGACAGGGTCGATGCCTTCATCGCCGCCTTCCGCGCCGAACAGCAGGCGTATGGCAGCGCGGAGCCCGACAAGACGAGTCAGCGCATGACGAAGGATTGAGCGTCATCAAGGAACGAGAGTGAACGCGGCCCCCCTCCCGCCGACGCATGTCGGCATTCGCCGACGGGCCTACCCCCTGAAGGTGCAGGGCTATCGCATGTGGCGTTTTTTGGTCGTCATCCCCGGGCTTGACCCGGGGATTTGCCTGCAACTGAAGGACAGAGCCCAGTCAATCCTGATACCCGGGTCAAGCCCGGGCATGACGAACTTGGGTACATGCGATAGCCACGCCTGAAGGTGGGAGGGGGTGCCGGATCCGGTTTACGCCAGCTTGCCAGCGAGCGCCTTCCTGATGAGGCCGGCGGATTCCTTGCGGCCGTAGAGGGCGAAGAACGAGCCCATGCGCGGGCCGGTTTCCTGGCCCAGCAGCGTTTCGTAGAGCGCCTTGAACCAGGCGCGGAGTTCCGGGAAGGGATGTCTCTTGCCGATCTCGAAGACGATGTTCTGCAGATCCTCGGCGCTGGCGCCTTCGGGTGCTGCCTCAAGGGCCGCCAGCAATTCGGTCAGCGCCGTCCGCTCCATCTCATCGGGCGCGCGGTACTTCTTATGCGGCTTCACATGGTCGCGGTAATAGTTGATGGCGTAGCCGACCATCTTGTCGAGAAACGGCGCGCTCGCCGGATTGGCCTGCGGCAGATAGCGGCTGACGAAACCCCACAGCGTGTCCTTGGTCTCGGCATTGGCAACCGAGGCGAGGTTCAAGAGGATGCCGAACGAGAGCGCGTTGCGCGGAATACCGTTGCCGGCGGCCGGCGGCTTGCCGTTATGGATGTGCCAGGCCGGATTCTCCAGGCGCTGCGCCGGCGCTTCTCCTTCGAACTTCTCGACGAAGGTCAGGTAATCGTCGACGGCACGCGGAATGACGTCGAAATAGAGGCGCTTGGCCGCGCGCGGCTTCTGGTACATGAAGAGGGCGAGACTCTCCGGCGGGGCATATTCCAGCCATTCCTCGACCGAAAGGCCATTGCCCTTCGACTTTGAAATCTTCTGGCCCTTATCGTCGAGGAACAGTTCGTAATTGAAGCCTTCCGGCGGTGGTGAGCCCAATTCGCGGCAGATCTTGCCCGCCAGCTGCACCGACGGGATGAGGTCCTTGCCCGACATTTCGTAATCGACATTCATGACGTGCCAGCGCATCGCCCAATCGGGCTTCCATTGCAGCTTGCAGCGGCCGCCGGTCACGAGCGTCTCGACCTTCGATCCGTCCTCGTCCTGATAGACGATGGTGCCGGCCGCCGCATCGGTCTCCAGCACCGGCACCTGCAGCACGCGGCCGGTCTTCTGGCACACGGGCAGGAAGGGCGAATAGCTGGCGGCGCGCTCCTCGCGCAAGGACGGCAGCATGATCTCCTGCACCTGTTCGTAATGCTTGAGGATATCGAGCAGGCCCTGGTCAAAACGGCCCGACATGTACCAGTCGGTCGAGGATTGGAATTCGTATTCGAAACCGAAACCGTCGAGGAAGCCGCGCAGCATCGCATTGTTGTGATGGCCGAAACTCTCATGGGTCCCGAAAGGGTCCGGCACCAGCGTCAGCCGCTTGCCCAGATGCTGGGCCAGCATCTCCTGGTTGGGAACGTTGGTGGGGACTTTCCGCAACCCGTCCATATCGTCGGAAAAGGCGAAGAGACGGGTGGGAATATCGGACAGGCGCTGGAACGCCTGGCGCACCATCGTGGTCCGCACGACCTCGCCGAAGGTGCCGATATGCGGCAGGCCGGAGGGGCCGTAACCGGTCTCGAACAGCACATAGCCCTTTTTAGGCGCCGCCGCTTTGTAGCGTTCGACCAGCTTCCTGGCTTCCTCGAACGGCCAGGCGCGCGCGGCTGGGGCATAGGTACGGTCGTCGGTCATCTAGGTCTCTCGGGAAAAAAGGGCAAAAGCCGCCGGAGACTAGGGACTAAGCCGCCCTCCCGCAAGCGCGAAACGGGCGGATTTCCGCGGATCAGGGTTGCGCGAAGCCGATGATCGCTTCGACCGGCAGATGGTCGGAGCCCACGTCCGGGCCAGGATGCAGAGTGGCGAGGCGGGTCTGGCCGCGGGCCATGATGTGGTCGATGGGCAGGCGGACGGGCGCCGGTCCCCAGGCCGGCCAGGAGGGGGCGAGGAAACCCTGATTGTCGAGCCCGGTCGCCTGCCGCAGATCCTGTTGCACGCGGCTCCAGGGTGCACCGTTGAAATCGCCCATGAGGACCAGATTGGGGCCCAGCTTCTGCAGGGCATGGGCGAGGTTGCGGGCCTGTTCAGCCTGGACGGTCTCCTCTCCGTCGCCAAGATCGGTCCGCACCACCGGCCAGCTGAGATGCGTCACGGCGAAGGTGAGCGGCGTCCCGTTGCCAGGTGCCGCGATCTGGCCCCAGGCGATCACCGGCAGCGTCTTATTGATATGGCCAGAGAAGCTCTTCACGAAGGGGTATTTGGACAGCAGCATTTCCTCGCAGCGTGGATTCCGGTCCTGGCAGTCGATGCTGTAGGGATAGAGCGCGCGCAAGGGCGCCAGTTCGGCCTTCCAGCGCGGCGTCACCTCGACCAAGCCGATCATGTCGGCGCCGCTGCGGCTCAGATAGTCGCGCACGGCGGCGTATGACTGGCCCTTGTGCCAGACATTGAGCGAGACGATCTTCATCTGCGCACCTTCTCCAGCCAGGGCCGATCTGGGACCGGTGAGGAAGGACGGCCAGTAGGGATGGATGGTCCATAATTCGATACAGGCGATGCCGAGGAGGAGGCCGAACCAGCGCCAGCGTTTCAGCGCCAGGGCGAGGAGACTCAGGACCGTCGCCGCCATCAGCACCTGCAGCGCGAAATGCTCGGTCAAGCCGGCCAGCGGCCAATAGGGGTGGAGCAGCGGCAGAAAGGTCACGATCACCAGAATGATCCCGCCCAGCCCCAGCCCGGCATGCAGGCCGCGCAGGAACGCCCCGCGCCGCCGCTTGTTTCCCGTCAAAACATCCCCGGTGGATAGGGTTTCGCTCAATCTGTCCCTCGAACTGAAGTTCCGGCTGTCAATGGTGCTGGCTCCTTATGCCGGCCGGGCGTGGCGAGAATATGGCAGGGTGGGTACAAAGCCGGGGCAATCCATGGCATGTTGCGGTTTTCACGATACGGCGTTGCGGGCGGATTCATGCGGGCGTGGCGATGGCGGATTATGGCAGGGTTGGTTCTTGCGGCCGGCGGAGTGGCTGTCCCGGCCGGTGCCGCCGAGATCGACGATGATGTCATCCTGGGCGCCCTGGTGGCGGAATTCCATATCGGCGTCGCCGGCTCTCTCCTGCCCGATGCCAGCGCCGTCAGCGACGCGGCCCTGTCGGAAGACGCCATTGCCGGTGCCGCCCAGCTTATTCAATTGACCGGCATCGCCGAACAGCCGGCCGATGCGGGCGAGACCGACCTCGGCAAGGCACTGGATGCCTTCCTTGCTTTCGCGGCCACCCTGGACAAGGCCAAGAAGGCGCCGCTTGCGCCCAAGCTGGCGCGCGCGCTCGCCTGTCAGCTGATCGGCGCCGACCCGGTGGCGCATGCCGCGTTGGGCTCGATCCTGGAGATCGATGCCGCGGCGGCGGCCAGATGCACCGAGGCAGCGCATAAATCGGCGGCCGAGTGGAACAAGCGTTTCGCCCCCTATCGCCGCGGCCCCGGCCTCACCCCGCCCGCGGGGGCGGGACCGCTCTATGTCGAGATCGCGCCGGTGATCGACGAGGCCAATGAAGCGATCGCCGAGGCGCTGCGCCGGAACGGCCTCTATGACAGTCTGGCCGAGCGCCTCAACGCCGAGCTGGCATTGCCTTATGGCCGCTTGCTGCTGGTGACCGAATGCGGCGGCCCCAATTCCTTCTTCAACCCCGACCGCCGCGAAATCGTGCTGTGCGACGAGCGCATCGCCGCCTGGATCGCGGCGCAGGGGTGAGAGGTGAGGGCGTAAAGAAACTGGCGCTTGCCACGATGAGCTCATCTCCCTCTTCCCTCGCGGGAGAGGGAGTGGTTGGAGCCGACTCGTTCCTCGCCCCCCTCACCGCTCGCTTGCGCTCGCCGCCTCTCCCGCGAGAGGAGAGGCTAATTTAAGCTGACCCCTTCTAAGCCCGCTTCGCGAGATACGCATCGCACAGTTCCACCAGCCGCTCCCGCCCGAAGCTTGGGTCGTGGCCGGCGTGGACGACGCGCACGGGCAGGTCGCGCAGGCGCTTCATGGTGCGCACATAGGCGGGAATATCCGAATCGTCGAGCTCGTCGAGCAACGGCCCGTCATAGAGCGCGTCGCCGGAAAAGAGCGTGCCGCTCGCGGCTTCCCAGAGGCCCATCGAGCCCGGCGAATGGCCCGGCAGATGCAGCACCTCGAAGCGGCGGCCGCCGATATCGACCATGTCGCCATCCTCGACGATCTCGGTGACGCGCGCCGGGTTGATCTTGTAGCTGCGGAGGTCATAGCCAGCATGCGGTAGCGCGGTGATGAGGTCGCCGTCGATTGCGTAGCCGGCGACGCGGATCTTGATCACATCCTCCTGCGTAAAATCGGAATAGAGCAGCGTGCCGCGCTCGGTGGGGGTTGCCAGATTGGCAGCCTCCGCCTTGTGCACCAGGCAATGATCGAATTCGCAATGGCTGCCGATATGGTCGGCATGGGTATGCGTCGCCACCGCCGTCACCGGTTTGGTGAGGAGGTGCTTGGCGGCTTCGGTGAGGCTGGCGATGCCCATGCCGGTATCGACCATCAGGTCGCGCGTCGTGCCCCGCACATGCCAGATATTGCAGCGCATGAGCGGGATGACATGCGGCTCCCACAGCAGGGTGATGTCGTCATCGATGCGGCGGATCTCGAACCAGCGGTCGGCGATGGGGATCATGCGTCAGAGACCCTTGAAGACGGGCGCGCGCTTGCCGAGAAAGGCGGCAAGTCCTTCCTGGAAATCCTCCGTATCGGCCGCCTCCGCCTGCAATTCGGCTTCCAGGGCCAATTGCTGTTCCAGGCTGTGATGGCCGCCGGCATGGAATGCCTTCTTCATCAGAGCCAGTGCCCTGGTGGGAGCGGCGGCCAGGCGCGCCGAGAGCGTCTCCACCGCCTTGTTGAAATCGGCATCGGGCACGCTGCGCCAGATGAGGCCGAGGTCGGCCGCTTCCCTGGCGCTGAGCTTCTCGCCCAGCATGGCAAGGCCCATGGCGCGCGCCGGCCCCAGCAGCCGCTGCAGCTGATAGGTTCCGCCGGCATCGGGAATGAGGCCGATCCGCGCGAAGGCGAGGTCGAAGGCGGCACTCTCGGTGGCAAGCGTGATATCGGCGGCGAGTGCCAGGCTCATGCCGGCGCCGGCGGCGATGCCGTTGACCGCGGCGATGACGGGAAGATTCAGGCTGCGAATCTGGCGGACGACCGGATTGTAATAGCGCTCGACCGTGTCGCGGCAGGCGCGCCCGTCCTCGACGGCGCCCTTGTCGGTCAGGTCCTGGCCGGCACAAAAGCCGCGCCCCGCCCCGGTGACGATGAGCACGCGCGCTTCCGGATCGGCGGCGATATCCGCCAGCGCGTCCGACAGCGCGCCAAGCAGGCTGCGCGTCAAGGCATTGAGACGCTGCGGGCGGTTGAGGGTCAGGCGGCGGATGGCGCCGTCTTCGGCGACGAGGATTTCGGCTTCGCTCATGATGGCATGATCACTCTTCAGAAGGGCAATGGGTCGCACGGCCAGGATGATGCCATATTGCGTGCGTCATGCGATAGTTCCCGCCTCGGCCCAACAAGGGATGACTGATCGATGAACAGATTTCTGGCGGCGGCGGGCTTTCATGGGGCGCTCGCCGTGGCTTTCGGCGCCTGGGCCGCTCATGGCGCTGCGCAAATCCTCGAACCCCAGGCGGTCGACTGGGTCAGGACGGGCGCTTCCTACCAGCTGTGGCACGCCTTGGCGCTGCTGGGGGTCGCGGCGCTGGCGGGACGACAGGCTGTGCGCCTTGTCACAATCTCCGGCCTCGCCTTTTTCGTCGGGGCTTTGCTATTTTCGGGAAGCCTTTATCTCTTGGCCTGGGCCAGCGCCGCCGATGCGGCAGGACCGGGTTGGCTGGTCTACTTGACGCCGACCGGCGGCGGCCTGCTCATTCTGGGCTGGATCTTGCTGCTGGCGGCCGGATTGCAGAAAGGATCGCCTTGATGTTCCGTTCCATGCTCGCGGCCGGCTTCCTCGGCCTGAGCGCGGCAACCGCCGCGGCGCAGGATGTGCAGGCGAGCTTCGATTGCGCCAAGGCCAGCGCGCCGATCGAGCATGCAATCTGTTCCGACGCCATACTCGCCAAGATCGATGCGGACATGGCCGCCATCTATGCCGAGGCCCTGGCGCAAGCCGCCGATCCGGAAGCCTTGCGCGCCGAGCAGCGCGCCTGGGCGAATGAACGCGCCGCCGCCTGTGCCATCCTGCCCGGCGCCGATGACGATTTGCCGGATATGACCGGTGCGCAGCTCGATTGCCTGCTCGAACTCTACACGGACCGCGTCAGCGTTCTTGGCTCCGTGGCGCCCGCGCAGGGCCGGGCACCCGATCCGGCGCCGTTCCTCAACGGCATGTGGCAATTGGCTGAATTGATCGAGGCGCGGGACCCGGCCCTCAAGGGTGCGGCACAGCGGGGCCGCATCGTCCGGCTCGACCGCCACGGCCTCGCCACACTCAGCGGTGCCGGCTGTGCCGGTCCCACGCTGCAATCCCTCAGCACGGCCCGCGCCCGGCCGCTCGACGCCGACGAGCGGGCTCTTTTCGACAGGATCGATGCCGCCGCCAAGGACGGCAAGGACGGTGTCGCCGGTTTCTGCCTGGGCCGGCTGTTCGCCCTCTATCTGCCGGCCGAGGACGGCTCGCTGCTGGTGGCCGACGCGAGCGCGCTCTATCGCCTGCAGCGCCTTTCCGCCAAGCCATGACGACCCACCCATGACGACGGGTCTCTACACGCATCCGGCCTGCCTCGAGCATGACACCGGCCATGGCCATCCGGAGCGTGTGCAGCGCCTTGTCGCCATCCTGCGTTTGCTCGACGACCCGATCTATGCGGCACTCGACCGGCGCGAAGCACCCCAGGCGACGCGCGATCAATTGGCCCGCGTCCATACCGCGCACTATATCGACGAAGTCTTCGCCGCCATCCCCAATATCGGCTATGGCGAACTCGACGGCGATACCGTGCTGTCGCCCGGCTCCGGCGAGGCGGCCTTGCGCGCGGCCGGTGCCGTCGCGGATGCCGTCGGCGCCGTCATCGGCGGCGAGCTGAAGAATGCCTTCTGCGCGGTGCGCCCGCCCGGACACCATGCCGAGCGCGACCTAGCGATGGGTTTCTGCATCTTCAACAATATCGCCGTGGGAGCCGCAGAAGCGCTGACCGTCCATGGCCTGGAACGCGTCGCCATCTTCGATTTCGATGTCCATCACGGCAACGGCACGCAGCATATCTTCGCCGCCGATCCACGCGTGCTCTATGCCTCGACCCACCAGATGCCGCTTTATCCCGGCACGGGCGCCAGGCACGAAAAGGGTGTCGGCAACATCGTCAACGCGCCGCTGCCGCCCTATGCCGGTTCCGAGGAATTCCGCGATGCCTGCGAGACGATCATCCTGCCGGCGATCGAGAAGTTCCGCCCGCAATTGCTGATGGTCTCCGCAGGCTTCGATGCGCACCGCGCCGACCCGCTGGCGAGCCTGGAGTTTGAAACCGAGGATTACGCCTGGATCACCGACCAGCTGGTGGCGCTGGCCGCCGGCCTTTGCCAGGGCCGCATCGTCTCGACCCTCGAAGGCGGTTACGATCTCAATGCATTGGCGGAATCGGCCACCGCGCATGTCTATGCGCTGCAAAGGGCTTAGGGAAAGCGAAACGAGACCTTTTGCGCGACGGAAGCGTCATATTATTTCGGCGGGGCCGCCAACTGAGCGAGACAGGGCAAGCTGCGGTGACTTAATAATTCATTGTCATGGCCCGCGAAGGCGGGCCATCCACGACTTTCTTTCATTTCCGGCGCACAAACTCGTGGATGCCCCGCCTTCGCGGGGCAGGATAAGAAGGAAGAGCGTGAGGTGGCAATGATTTACGCCTTCGCGGCGTCGGCGGCGAGCTGGTTGCGGCGGCGTTCCATGCGCTTTTCGCGCATGTGGCGGTAGGCGTTGATGACCTTGAGGCTCCAGCGGTAGCCGAGCCAACCACATAGCAGCGCCCAGGGGATGAAGCCCACCCACATGGCGACCGCCCAATCGAGGAAGAGGAGGCGCGAGATCATCTTGATCTGGTCCCAGAGGCCAAGCTGCTCGTTCACCAGGTCGCGCGAGAGACTGACGAAGCGGTCGAAGCCGGAAAGATCGTCCCAATTGCCCATCATCACCTGGCCGGTGACATAGAAACCGTAGAACATCGGCGCGGTCGTCAGCGGGTTGCTGATGAACGTCCAGAGTGCGGCAATGACGACGTTGAAGCCCCAGTTGAAGCGCCGAGCGATGAGCCAGATGGCCAGCACCACGGTCGACTGGCCGATGATCGGCATCAGGCCGCAGACGACGCCGACCAGGACCGAGCGCGCCGAATATTCGGCCGGGTGCCGCGCGCGCAGCATTGGCGTTACCAGGCGATAGCGGACATAGCGGCTGGCCCGGCGCACCAATCCGGCGGGTTTCGGGCGACCCGGCATGGCGGCGGCTGTGTCGGTATTGATCCTGTTGCTCATCGAAACTGTTCTGGCATCCCTGTTAAGTCCATTTGGCAAGATCGAGCCATAAATTGCAACGCTGCTGCGGCCCGATCCGACCAAGGTCTGGGGTAGCGATTCGCCGGGTCTCTTTTGCCAACTATCTGAAACATCACGTTTCCCGCCTATTGTCGGGGGCGAAGCCCGTCAGTAGAATGCGCCCCATCGGCGCTTCGCGCGGCCGCCTTGCGACAGGAGGCCGCGTCGGCGCCATTTTGATTGATAAAGGTAAGCGCAGCAGATCACGGCGCCTTTATGGCACGGGGTCTATGACGAATCTCTTACCGAGGCACCGGGGAAACGCCATATGGCTGAGAACAAATCCGAGACCGCGAAGCTTGAGCCCATCGCCGGCATGAGCTTCGAGGAGGCGCTGGCCGAACTCCAGGAACTGGTGAAGCGCCTGGAGCGGGGCGACAACAAGCTCGACGAGGCGATCGGCGCCTATGAACGGGGTGCCGCGCTGAAGCAGCATTGCGAGATGAAGCTCAAGGAAGCGCAGCTCAAGGTCGAGAAGATCGTCCTTGGCGCCGATGGCAAGCCGCGGGCCATGCCCGCGGATATCGACTGAAAAGACAGAACGAGATCATGCATCCTGAGGTCACCGTGTCCATCGAGACTGCCCTGAACGACGCCGCCATTTCCGTAAACCGGAAGCTCAACGAGCTCATCAAGCCGGTCGACGGTGCCGAGGCGCGCGTGATCGAGGCGATGCGCTATGCCACCATGGTGGGCGGCAAGCGCATCCGCCCCTATCTGCTGATGAACAGCGCCGCGATCTTCGACGTCCATTTCGACTATGCGCTGCGCGCCGCCGCCGCCATCGAGATGCTGCATTGCTACAGCCTGGTGCATGACGACCTGCCGGCCATGGACAATAGCGACCTGCGGCGCGGCAAGCCGACCTGCCACAAGCAGTTCGACGAGGCGACGGCGATCCTGGCCGGCGACGGCCTGCTCACCATGGCCTTCGAAGTGCTGTCGCATCCCGACACGCATCCCGACGGCGACGTGCGCGCCCAGCTTTGCCATGCGCTGGCCGTTTCGGGCGGCGCGAACGGCATGGTCGGCGGGCAGATGATCGACCTCTGGGCCGAGAACCAGGAACTCGACATCGGCGCCATCACGCGCCTGCAGCGCATGAAGACCGGCGACATCATCGCCTTCTCCTGCGAAGCCGGCGCCATCCTGGGCCATGCGTCGAAGGAACAGCGCCACGCCCTCGTCGGCTACGCGCACGATCTGGGCCTTGCCTTCCAGATCGTGGACGACCTTCTGGATGCCGAAGGCGACGCGGCCCAGACGGGCAAGCCCACCGGGGCGGATGCCGCCGCCGGCAAGGCCACCTTCGTCTCGATCCTGGGGCTGGAGCGCGCGCGCCAGCAGGCGCGGCTGCTGGGCGACCAGGCCAACGCCCATCTCGACGGTTTCGGCCGGAAGGCCGATCCCCTGCGCTGGATGACGGACTTCGTCATCAACCGGAAGAGCTGACGGAACAGGAATAGCGCGATGACACCCCTTTCCGCCGGCTCCCGGAAGGGCGCGGCGGAAAGCCGATTGCCCCTCCACCAGGACATTTTCGCTACCATCGGTTTGGCGGCGCCGATCGCCATTGCGCTGTTGGTTGAAATGGCCATGGGTGTTGCCGAATATACGATGGCCGGGCGCCTAGGTGCTGCGGCCTTTGCCGCCGGCGGTTTCGGCGCCCAGATCCTCTTCGTGCCCAAGATCCTCGCCATGGGCGCTCTCTATTCCGTCGCTTCCCTGGGTTCGCATGCGCATGGCGCGGACAAGCCCGACGAGCTGCTGCGCATCCTGCGCCAGGGCCTGCGGCTGGCCACCATGCTCTCGATCCCGGTCATGCTGTTCATGCTGGGTGTCGGTCCGGTGCTGCGCATCGTTGCGGCGCGCGACCCAGACTTCGTCCTCGACATTGCGGCCATCGAGCAATTGCTCTGGTGGGCGCTTCCTTCCGTGCCGGCCTTTCTCTGGTTCCATACGCTCCGGAACTTCGTCACCATCCTGGGCCGGCCGGTCGCCGTCACCATCATCGGCCTCATCATCCTGCCGATCTTCATCGTTATTCTTTACCTGCTGATGTTCGGCGCCTTGGGCTGGGGCGGCATGGGCGTGCCGGCGATCGGCCTTGCCACCACGATCATCTGCTGGATTCAGTTCGTCCTCGGCGCTCTTTATGTGCACCGCTTCCGGCCCTTCTCGTCCTATCCGATCTTCCGGCATCTGGGCCAGGCCGACGGCAAGCTGCTGAAGGAGATGCTGGTGGTGGGTGCGCCCATCGCCGGCGCGTATCTTTTCGAATCCGGCATGTTCTTCGGCTCGACCGCCGCGATGGCCGGCTTCGGCACCGATCCGCTGGCGGCGCACAACATCGTGCTCAACGTCACCAGCGTCACCTTCATGATTCCCTATGCCATGGGCCAGGCCGGCACGGTGCGGGTCGGATATGCCCTAGGCGCGGGGCGCCCCGCCGATGCGCGCCAGGCCGGCCTGGTCGCCATCTCGCTCGCCTTGCTGTGGATGCTGTTCGGGGCGCTTACCATGTGGCTGGCGCCGGTCTGGATCAGCGCCTTCTATCTGGATCTCGCCGATGCCGGCAACGCCGCGGCCTTTTCCGTCGCCATGACGCTCTTTCCCATCGCCGCCATCTTCCAGTTTTTTGACGGGCTGCAGGTCTCGGCGCTCGGTGCCTTGCGCGGCTACAAGGACACCAGGGTGCCGATGCTGATCGCCTTCGTCGGCTATTGGGTGCTGGGCATCGGCGGCGGCATTACCTTGGCCTATCTGCTCGATGTGCGCGGGCCCGGCGTCTGGTGGGGGCTCGCCATCGGCCTTGCCGCATCTGGCACCATGCTGCTGCTGCGCTTCCTCTATCTGTCGCGCCGCCACCTCGTGTTAGATTGAACCCATGGCCAAGGAACGCGTCGACAAGCTGCTCGTGGACCGGGGGCTGGTGGAAAGCCGCGCCAAGGCGCAGGCATTGATCCTGGCCGGCCTCGTCTACAGCGACACAAAGCGCATCGCCAAGGCCGGCGATCAGTTACCGCTGGATGCGCCGCTCAATGTGAAGGGTCAGGACCATCCCTGGGTCAGCCGCGGCGGCCTCAAGCTTGCCAAGGGAATCGAGGCCTTCGGCCTTCCGGTCGCGGGCCGGATCGCCGCCGATATCGGCGCCTCGACCGGCGGCTTCACCGACGTGCTGCTGCATCATGGCGCCGCCAAGGTCTATGCCGTCGATGTCGGCCACGGCCAGCTGGCCTGGAAACTGCGCCAGGACAGCCGCGTCGTGGTGCTGGAAAAGACCAATGCGCGCCATCTCACGGCTGCGCAGATTTCCGACCCGCTCGATATCGTGGTGTGCGACGCCAGCTTCATCGGCCTCGAAACCGTGCTGCCGGCGGCGCTGGCGTTGACCAAGCCGGACGCCTGGTGCGTGGCGCTCATCAAGCCGCAATTCGAAGTGGGCCCGGACCGGGTGGGCAAGGGCGGCGTGGTGCGCGATGCCGCCTTGCACGAAGAGGTCTGCGCCCGCATCGAGGCCTGGTTCGCCGGCCGGCCGGGCTGGCAGGTGCTGCGCATCGTCGAAAGCCCGATCCTGGGGCCGGAAGGCAACAAGGAATTCCTGATCGCGGCGCGCAAGGGAGACGGCAATGACTGAGCCGCTGCAATCCGGCACCTCCGATACCGTCGATCTTGCGATCGACTCCCTCGGCGCGCAGGGGGACGGCATCGGCCGCTATGAAGGCGCGCAGGTCTTCGTGCCCTATACGCTGCCCGGCGACCGGGTCCGCGTGCGGCTGCAGGTGAAGGGCAACAATGCGTTCACCGGCCGGTTGATCGATGTGCTGGCACCCGCCGCCAATCGCGTCGTGCCGCCATGCCCGGTCTTCACGCAATGCGGCGGCTGCGCCATGCAGCATATGGCGCTGGCTGATTACGGCGCCTGGAAGAAGGCGCAGGTCGCGGCGACCCTTGCCACGCGCGGCCTTGCCTTGCCGGCTGAAACGCATTTCGTCGGCACCGCGCCGGGCGGCCGCCGCCGCGCCGTCTTCGCGGCGCATAAGGACAAGGACCAGGTCGTCCTCGGCTTCCACGCCGCCATGAGCCACGAGATCGTGCCGCTCGATGATTGCCTGCTGCTGACGCCGGCTTTGCGCGCGAGCCTGCCGCATCTGCGCAGCCTTGCCGCCGTGGCTCTTCACAACAAGCAGAAGGCCGACATCCAGGTGACCGAGACGCTGACCGGTCTCGACGTGCTGGTGCAATCGGCCGACAATCTGGCCGAGGCGCGCCGCCAGTCGCTCATCAGCGTGGCGCGCGAGGCCGATTTCGCGCGCGTCTCCTGGGCGCACGGCAAGGCGCAGCCGGAACCGATCGTCATGGCGCGTGTCCCACAGATGCGCTTTGCAGATATCACGGTCGACCTGCCCATCGGCGCCTTCCTGCAGCCGAGCGTCGAGGGCGAGGCGGCCTTGGTCGCCGCCGTGCTTGCCGGCGTCGGCAAGGCCAAACGCATCGCCGATCTCTACGGTGGCTGCGGCACCTTCAGTTTTCCCATGGCAAGGAAGGCACGAATCCTCAGCGTCGACAGCGCCAAGCCGGCGGTCGCTGCCCTCATCGCCGCCGTCAACCGCGCCCAGCTCTCGGGCCGCGTCGAGGGACTGGCGCGCGATCTCGATCAATCGCCGCTGCCGCCGGGCGATCTCAAGCCTTTCGATGCCGTGGTCTTCGACCCGCCGCGTGCCGGCGCCGAGATGCAGACGCGCATGCTGGCCAAGAGCATCGTCAAGCGCGTCGTGGCCGTCTCCTGCAATCCGGCAAGCTTCGCGCGCGACGCACGCCTGCTGCTCGATGCCGGCTTCGAGTTCAAGGAGCTGACACTCCTCGACCAGTTCCTCTGGTCCGCCCATGCCGAACTGGTCGCGGTCTTTACCCGCAAATAGCCGCGCGCGAAGCAAGGCTCAGGCGATCTCCATGCGCGCAAAGGCAGTCAGCACGAAGCCGATCTCGGGCGCCGCGACCTTGGCAAAGGGCAAGGCCAGGATTTCGAGCGGCACATATTCATAGCCCGTGCCGAAAGGTGCCCCGCTGAAATAGCAGGGGGCGGACGATCGGATGGGCGCGTCGTAGACGGCAAACCAGCGTTCGGTAAAAGGCGCCCCCAATTCGCCAAGATGCATGCGCGTGAGGTTCGCCGCATTGAAATAGAGCGCCAGTTCGCGGCCGACATAGCGGAACAGGATATCGTAGGGCCGCGCGGCATTGGGCTCGTCCGCGATCTCGCCCAGGATCAGCCAGGGCAGCAGATCGGGAAAATCCATCGGGTCGAACAGGCTGCGCGACGGCAATCCGCCCTTGCACGTCCACATGTGCCAGGCGCGTTCCAGCGCCTGCAGCGAAATCGATTCGATTCCGCTCTTTGCCTGCCAATGCATCTGCTGCTGCATGCGCGGGATTTCCCCAGACTGCGCCCAATCGGCGAGCATGGTAGGAATAATTAGCTAACAGAAGATGAAGGAAACTGAGGTATCAAACCTCATTCGTCCAAGTCAGAGCCCGATCTGGCCACGATGGCGCAGCAGATGATCCGCCAGCACGATGGCCATCATCGCCTCGCCCACGGGAACCGCGCGGATGCCGACGCAAGGGTCGTGGCGGCCGGTGGTGACGACATCGACATCCTCGCCGCGCGTGGTGACGCCTTTCCTCGGCGTGTTGATGGAGGAGGTGGGCTTCACCGCAAAGCGCACGACCACATCCTGGCCCGTCGAAATGCCACCCAGTATGCCACCGGCCTTGTTGGAGAGGAACGCGACCTTGCCGTCCTGCATGCGCATCTCGTCGGCATTCTCCTCGCCGCTCAAGCTCGCGGAATCGAAGCCGGCGCCGATCTCGACGCCCTTCACGGCGTTGATGCCCATCATCGCGCCGGCCAGATCCGCATCGAGCTTGCCATAAAGCGGCGCACCCAGCCCCACCGGCACGTTCTTCGCCACCACTTCGACGACTGCGCCGACCGACGAGCCGGATTTGCGCACGCCGTCCAGATATTCCTCCCACACCATTGCCGTGGCGGCGTCGGGCGACCAGAACGGGTTCTTCTCGACCTCCGCCCAGTCCCAGGCCCTGCGGTCGATCTTGTGATGACCGATCTGCACCAGCGCGCCCTTGATTTCGACCGGCCGCGGCAGGACATGATCCAGCACCTTGCGCGCCACGGCGCCGGCAGCGACCCGCGCCGCCGTCTCGCGCGCCGAGGATCGGCCGCCGCCGCGATAGTCGCGGATGCCCTGATACTTCGCCCAATAGGTATAGTCGGCATGGCCGGGGCGGAACTGCTCGGCGATCCTGCCGTAATCCTTGCTGCGCTGATCCTCGTTGCGGATCATCAGCGAGATGGGCGTGCCGGTGGTCTTGCCCTCGAACAGGCCGGAGAGAATCTCGACCGCGTCAGGCTCGCGCCTTTGCGTCACGAAGCGCGACTGGCCGGGCTTCCTGCGGTCCAGCCAATGCTGGATTTCCGAGGGCTCCAGCGCGATTCCCGGCGGCACGCCGTCGACCACGCAGCCCAAGGCCGGGCCATGACTTTCACCCCAGGTGGTAAAGCGGAAGAGATGCCCGAAGGTGTTGTGCGACATCGATCAGGATTCGGTCTTCGAGAAATTGCGCAGCATCTCGGTGAGGTCGACCGCCGATTCCGGGCGCAGCATGCCGACGACATTGTAGCCGCTGTCGACATGATGCAGCTCGCCGGTGACACCGCGCGACAGGTCCGAGACGAAATAGAGCCCGGCGCCGCCGACATCCTCGATGGTGACGTTCCTGACCAGCGGCGCGTTGAGTTCGTTCCAGCGCAGGATCTGGCGGAAATCGCCGATGCCGGAAGCAGCCAGCGTCTTGATCGGCCCGGCCGAGATCGCATTGACGCGAATGCCCAGTTCGCCGAGATCGGCCGCCAGATAGCGCACCGAACATTCCAGCGCGGCCTTCGCCACGCCCATCACATTGTAATGCGGCATCACGCGCTCGGCGCCGAGATAGGTCAGCGTCACCAGCGAACCGCCGTTCGGCATCAGATCCTTGGCGCGGTCGGCCACCGCCGTGAAGCTGAAACAGGAAATGTCCATCGTGCGCGCGAAATTGCCGCGCGTGGTCGAAACATACTTGCCCTTCAGCTCTTCCTTGTCGGAAAAGGCAATGGCATGGACGACGAAATCGAGGCTGCCCCAGCGCTGTTTCAGCGTGGCAAAGGTGGCATCGATACTGGCATCGTCGGTGACATCGCAGGGCACCACAATGTCGGCGCCGATCGACGTGGCGAGCGGCTTCACCCGGCGCTCCAGCGCTTCGCCCTGATAGGTGAAGGCGAGTTCGCCACCTTGCGCGGCGACGGCCTTGGCAATCCCCCAGGCGATGGAGCGGTCATTGGCAACGCCCATCACCAGGCCGCGCCTTCCTTTCATCAGGCCGCCCGCCATCAATCCCTTCGCATCGCTCATTTATTGACCCCAATTACTTGATTAACAAAGGTTATGGCCGGCATCCTACACCATAGCGCGCATGGGTCAATTCGCGCGGCGACATGGCGGAAGCGCGAAAATAGGGGGCGCTCACACATCGTCGGTGCCGTCCGCCGGCAGTTCCGGGCGGTCGCATTCACCCATTCAGGCGCAAAAATCCGCGCGCCTCAGCGCCGTCCCCCAGGCTGGTTATCCACAGCTTGACGAGTCTCGGACCCTGCGTCATGTGTATCCGCAGCCAACGGATTGTCCGTCGTCTTCGCGACGGTGTTCACCCGCCAGCCACATCGTCAATGACGGCCCCAAGGGGCGCCGTCTTAT
Source organism: Dongia sp. (assembly GCF_041918875.1). Taxonomy (GTDB): domain Bacteria; phylum Pseudomonadota; class Alphaproteobacteria; order Dongiales; family Dongiaceae; genus Dongia. The sequence goes on along the minus strand of NZ_JAYRUV010000012.1, from coordinate 113,575 downwards.
GGCTGAGCAGGCATGAGCGTCGCTTTCATCGATGGACTAGGAGCGTTCGGCACGCGGCCGGCATTGATCGCCGCGGATGGCGGCATTCTCACATATGCGGATCTTGCCGCGCTGATCGCGGCACGCCGGCATGAAATGGGCGGGGCACGCCGCCTGATCTTCTGGGACGCGGCGCCGGACGTTGCCGGTATCGCGACCTATCTCGCGGCGCTGGCCGGCGGCCATCCGATCGTGCCGCTGCCGCCCGCCTGCGGCGCGGAAGGCAACGCGGCGCGGCGGCGCCTTCTCGATCTCTATCGCCCGGATCTTGTCGTCACGGCCGATGGCGACCGCTGGCATTGCCGACCGGAAACGCCCGATCCGGCTCCCTTTCATCCGGATCTCGCTCTGCTGCTCTCCACCTCGGGCAGCACCGGCTCACCCAAGCTCGTGCGCCTCGGTGCATCCGGGATCGACTGCAATGCCGTGGCAATCGGCAGCTATCTGGGTCTGGGGCCGGACGACTGCACGGCCTTGGTCTTGCCGCTATCCTATTCCTATGGCCTTTCCGTTCTTCATGCGCATCTCGCCGCCGGGGCCGGAATCTATCTCGGCCATCGATCGATCCTCGATCCGGGCTTCCTCGACGCGCTGGCGCGGCATGGCTGCACCAATCTCTCCGGAGTCCCTTATAGTTTCGAACTGCTGGAGCAGATCGACTTTCGCACTTTCCGGCTTCCGCGGCTGCGTTTCCTGACCGTCGCCGGCGGCCGTCTTTCGCCCGACATGGTGGTTCGATATGCGCAGCACATGAAGCGCGCGAGCGGGCGGTTCTTCGTCATGTACGGTCAGACCGAAGCCACGGCACGCATGGCCTACCTGCCTCCGGATGCAGCGGCATTGCATCCGGATTGCATCGGCATCGCTCTTCCGGGCGGCGAACTGTCCCTGCGCGACGAAGACGGTCGGCATATCGAAGGTGCCGGCCGTGTCGGCGAGCTGATCTATCGCGGCCCGAATGTGATGATGGGCTATGCCGATGACCGCGCCGATCTCGCCCGCGGCCGCGATATCCCTGCCCTGGCGACAGGCGATCTTGCCGAGCGCAACGATGCCGGATTCTACCGTCTGGTCGGCAGGCGCCAGCGTTTCTCCAAGATCGCCGGCCTGCGAATCGGCCACGATGCGGTCGAGCTGGCCCTGATGGCGCGGGGCGTGACGGCAGCGGTCACCGGAGACGACCGCCGCCTTCTTGTCGGCCTGGACGCAGCCGCGCAACTGGATCCCGTGCGCACTTCCGTCGCCCGGCTGACCGGCCTGCCGCCGAAACTGATCGATGTACGCCAGTTGCCCGACCTGCCGCGCGGCGCCAATGGCAAGACGGACTATGCGCGCCTGCGTGACTTCTTCGCCGAGACGGCGCCGGCCGCCCGGATTGTTCCGGGCCACGCCGGCGCGGTGATGTCGGCCTTCGCCGACGTTTTCGCGCCGCGCACGCTGCGCGGCAGCGACAGCTTCGCGCGGGTCGGCGGCGACTCCCTCTCCTATGTAGAGATGACCCTGGCCCTCAAGCCGCTGATCGATCCGCTGCCGCGGGACTGGGAACAGCTTTCGATCGACCGGCTGTCGGCCCTCGCGGCCGCCAGATCGCCCGGCTGGGAGCGGCGCGCCTTCACCGGCCTCGATAGCGACCTTTTTCTACGCGCCATCGCCATTCTTGCCGTCGTTCTGCATCACGCGACGCGCTGGGACATCGCCGGCGGCGCCGCGATACTGCTGATGCTGCTGGGGTACAATCTGGCGCGGCACCAGGGCGCGCGGCTGTTGCGGGGCGATGTCCTCGCCACCCTGCGGGCATGCCTGCGGCCGATCCTGCTTTACTATGCGCTGCTGCTGATATACGGCGCCTTTGCCGGCGGGCTGGCCTGGCAAAATCTTCTTCTGGTCGGCAATCTGGGCCTCGATGGCTATTCGACAGTTGGCACGCCGCTTGTGACCTTCTGGTTTGTCGAGGTCTATGCTCAGTTCCTGGTGTTCACGGCGCTTCTCTTCGCTTTCCCGCGCGTGCGCGCCGCGGTGCGCGCCAATCCCTTCGCCAGCGGCCTGATCGGACTCGGTGCGGCGGTGGCATTGCGGCCGACGGTCGATCTATTCCTGGATTTCGGCGAGATGCGCTATTTCTTCACACCGCGGATCGTTCATGTCGCCTTGCTCGGCTGGTGCATCTACTTTGCCGATACAGGAATCCGCAGAGCCATCATGGCTGGCATCGTCCTGCTGCTTCTGATCGGGCTGCCGCTGTTCGAGGGCACCGCGGGCTCGCCGGTCGTCTGGATACGAGCCGGCCTGCTGGCCCCGGCCTGCTTGCTGCTGCTCTCCGGCGCCACGCCGCTGCTGCCCAGGCCCATCGCGGCCGGTCTCGCCAGCGTGGCCGCGGCCAGTTTCAGCATCTACCTGCTGCACACCTGGCCCTATTTCCTGTGGCTCGAGGATGCCGGTTTCGCGATGCCGGCCGAGGCTTTCCTTTACATGATCATCGGAACCGGTCTCGGACTCCTCTGCCATTGGAGCCTGCGTTCGGCGAGGCGCAGTCTGTTGATACGAACGGCCGCCAATGCCTGGATCAGTGCATTCGGAAAGATCGCGCCGAAGGCGATTTTGTTCTCCGGCCACGCATCCAGCCCGAAGGATGCGGCGTAAGTACCGGCAGTGAGGCTGGCAGGCTTCACATCACTCATCAGAGGAAGGCACCATGAAAGCGAAGATCCTGGGCACGATGCTGGCGTGCGCGATTGCGGCCGGCTGCAGCAGCGCCAACACGGCCGAGAACCCGATGGTTGGCGGCGCACCGATGTACCAGTCGAAGAACATCGTCGAGAATGCAATGAACTCGAAGGACCACACCACGCTGGTGGCGGCCGTGAAGGCGGCGGACCTGGTCGATACTCTTTCCGGTCCCGGCCCCTTCACTGTCTTCGCACCGACCAACGCCGCCTTCGACAAGCTGCCCGCCGGCACGGTGGAGACGCTGCTGAAGCCGGAGAACAAGCCGACCCTTGGTTCGGTCCTCACCTATCACGTCGTGCCCGGCACGCTGGATGCGAAGTCGCTGCTGGCCGACATCGCCGCCAACAAGGGCAAGGCGATGCTGAAGACGGTGAATGGCGAAAACATCACCCTTGAAATGATGGGGAACGGCATCGGCATCACCGATGCCAAGGGCAACATGTCGATGGTCACCATCGCCGACGTGCGCCAGTCGAACGGCATCATCCATGTCATCGATAAGGTGCTGCTGCCCTGAAGTGGCGGAATCCTGGATAGCGGCATTTTCGATAACGGAATCCTAAGTAGCGGTCCGGGAATCCGGATATCGCGGGCCGCCCTGGAACGGAGATTCCAGGGCGGCATTTTCTCCCCGGGACCGCGATCGCGGCCTTTCTCCGTCTTGTCCTTCGGGAACGCGGCAGGCCCCGGCTTGTTGCTGATTCCATGCGGGCACTTCTCATCCATAACAGATCCGCCGGCGCCGGTGCGCTGTCGTCCGAGGAACTGACGGCGGCCCTGGAGGCCGGCGGGCTCAGCGTCCGGCACTGCTCGCCCAAGGATCCTCAGCTGGAGCGACACCTTGCCGCCCCTTCCGAGCTTGTCGTGCTGGCAGGCGGCACCGGCCGACTCTCATCGGCGATGCCGAAGCGCTCGCCCTGCTCGGCGCCCGCAACAGGTACTGACTATTTGTGCTGCCCCCGCAGCATCGGCGGCGGCACGGTGTGCGGCACCTTTGGATCGGTCGGCATCACGTCATGGCCCAGCGAGCGCGGGGCCGGCGGTCGCAACGCGTTGGATTTCAGGCCATCGGATTTCAGGCCATCGTATTTCGGGCGGGGCACGATCTCGCGCGGGTTGGGCCGCGGGTCGAACGCGTCGATACAGGCCGACCGCCGCGGCTCGATCAGGTCCGCGCAGTCGGTGCCGCTGGGATAGCCCGTATTGTTCTGCGCCATGGCCGGCACCCCGGAAGGCGCCAGCAGCGGGAGCGCCAGCAGCATCGCAACGACAAACCTATTCCTTGATCCCCAGTACATTGCCTGCCGCATCCACCACCACGTCATACTTGTCGCCATCCAGCAATGCGGTGCCGCGATAGAATATCGTGCCGTCGCGGGTAAGACCCGAGACCTGGTCATAGCCGGCATTGAGCACCCACAGCTTGGCTTCCAGTTCCGATACGGTGCCGAGATCGGCGCTTTCCGTCGTCGTCTGCCACGCGGCCGGCGCCGGCATTCCACCCTGCAGCCCGCCATGTGCCGCGGCGGTCGGAAGGGCGGCGAGTCCAAAAAGCAAGGCGGCGGTCACATAAGTCAATCGCATCATGCACCTCCCTTATGCTGGGTGGAGTGGCATGACGGAGAAACAGCCGGCGACCGGAGCGGGTTCCGGCCATCGATATACCGGACTTCAATGTGAAATACGTTTTCGGGGCGGCTGGCTGATACCGGTCGACCCCTTGTCGAGCCCGGTCGAGCCGGGCGATTCCGTATTGCGCTGCAATCCCTCGCTGGGTAGCGGAGAGGTGCGCATCAGGCCTGGTTTCTCGCCGACATTCCGCTTCTGGTCGCGAGACGGCGGGCGCTGCTCGTTGCTGGGGCGATCGTTGGCCGACGGCGGCAGGTTGCGGCAATTGGCGTTCCCTTGGCCGCAACGCGTGGGGTCGCGCAGCTGACCGCTGTCGGCGGCAACCGGGATTGCCAGCGCCACCAGCAGCGGCAGTGCGATCGCACCATATGCAGGTGTGAGCTTCAGTCGCATCCGGCGGCCCTCTCCATCTTTTCTAAAGATGGCAATGCGCCACCCGTCAGGGCAGCACCATCACGAAAACGTGATCGTGGGGCGGCTGAGTTCTACGCCGGCCGCGCCAGGCGCAGGCGGCCGAATTCGGTGCCGGTCTTGGCGACATAATCTTCCAGCACCAGGCATTGCCTGACATCGTTCGCCTCATCGACCAGCGGGCAGATGACATATTCCACGTCGAGCGCCGATTGGTGGTTGAGCTGCGCGAAGGCCATGCCGATGCCGGGTTTCCGCGTCTCGCAGACCGAGCGGTAGGCATTGTGCAGATCGTCGGTGGCGCAGATGTCGAACGCGAGTTCGTCGAGAAACGTGCCGGTGAAATCGAGACCGGAGAAATGCGCCACCGCCGTACCGACCAACCGGTAATAGATGCGGAACGGGTCTTGGTGAATGTCGACGATCAGCACATAGGGCAATAGCGACTTGATGTCGGCGGGTTCGATATCGGCGCGCCGGGGCAGACCGTCTTCGCGCCGCGTCCGCCAGTAGCGATAGAGCGCCTCGGCACGCTGCGAACGGAAGGCCGGCCGCGCCGCGCCGACAAGATCGAAACGCGCGCGGTCGGGTTTCACAGAATCCGCAGCCCCAGCATTCTGGTCCGGTAAATCGACGCCTTGCTCCTGCACGCGCGCCTCCTTCGTTCCGGCACCGGCCAACGGTCTTGCAACCGATGTGGAACAGAACATTTGACCGACAACACCGCCAAGTGTGGGGCGTCAAACCTTAACGGGTGGTAAATCCTGGCGTAAATACCACTCATCGGCGCGCAACCGCGCCGGTTTCGGGCATTTCAACCAGCAAAGCGACGATTCGCCGGACGATGGCCGACAGGATCATCGGCATGACGACGATCGCGCGCGCGGGCCGACAGTCTCCTGAAATTCATGACAGCCAATCCCTCGCCATCGGCTGGATGTCGGCGGTCAGCGCCAAGGCGAAGAAGCCGCGCGTATGACGCAGCCCTCTTCGCGACGGGTGGCGATCTCCAACGGGCGGGTTCCAAACGGCCAAGGCTTGTCTTTTGCAGCGCTTTGTCTCAGCTTGCGGAACCTCGCGGCGGGAACCATCTATGGGGCCCGCCCGACGACATCCCCTCCGACTTGCGAAAGCCAGCATGACCAGCACCGACCAGCTTGCCCTTCTCGATACCGTTCTTGCCAAAGCGAAATCGGCCGGCGCCGATGCGGCCGATGCCGTGATCGGCAGCAGCATCTCGCTCTCGGTCGGCGAAAGGCTTGGCGCCAAGGAGAAACTGGAACGGGCGGAAAGCCAGGATCTGGGCCTGCGCGTCTTCGTCGGCAAACGCCAGGCGATCGTTTCGACCAGCGATTTCACCAAGGCATCCGTGGAAGAACTGGCCGCCCGCGCCGTCGCCATGGCCAAAGCGGTGCCGGAAGACCCGTTCTGCGGCCTCGCCGAGCCCGGCCAGTTGGCCAAGGACTGGCCCAGGCTCGACCTCTGCGACACGGCCGAACCCAGCGAAGCGCTGCTCACGGAGCTGGTGCGCGCCGCCGAAGATGCCGCCCGCGGCGTCAAGGGTGTGACCAATTCCGAAGGTGCCGAGGCCGGCTATGGCCGATCCGACGTCGCCATCGCCGCCAGCAACGGCTTTGAGGGCGCCTATGCCAGCAGCCATTTCGGCCTTTCCGTCTCGGTCCTGGCCGGCGAAGGCACGGGCATGGAGCGCGACTACGATTACAGCTCGACCGTCTATCTCGCCGACCTCGACGATCCGGTGAGACTCGGCAAATCGGCCGGCGAGCGTGCCGTGCGGCGCCTCAATCCGCGCAAGGCCAAGACGGCGGTGGTGCCGATCATATTCGATCCGCGCATCAGCAATTCGATCGTCGGCCATCTGGTGGGCGCCATCAACGGCGCCGGCATCGCCCGCGGCACTTCGTTCCTGAAGGATCATCTGAACAAGGATGTCTTCGCCCCCGGCATCGATATCATCGACGATCCGCACCGCCAGCGCGGCCTGCGCTCGCGTCCTTTCGACGGCGAAGGCCTGCCGACGACCCAGGCGAAGCTGATCGACAATGGCCGCCTTACCATGTGGCTGCTCGATTGCCGGTCGGCACGACAGCTTGGCCTTGTTTCCAATGGCCACGCATCGCGCGGCACGTCGAGCCCGCCTTCGCCGTCACCCGCCAATGTGCATATGGCGGCGGGCAAAATCAGCCGCGAAAAGCTGATCGGCGAAATCAAACAAGGCCTCTATGTGACCGAGCTGATCGGGTCGGGTGTCAACGGCGTCACCGGCGATTACAGCCGCGGTGCCGCCGGCTTCTGGATCGAGAATGGCGTGCTTGCCTATCCCGTCTCGGAAGTGACCATCGCCGGCAATCTCAAGGACATGTTCAAGGCGATCACGCCGGCCGACGATCTGGTCTTCAAATACGGCACCAACGCGCCGACCCTGCGCATCGACGGCATGACCCTCGCAGGCGCTTAAAGGTGATATGATGCGCGCGGGGGAAGCGCGGATGCTATTTCGATTTGGGGTCTATATGAAATCGTCATCCCCGGGCTTGACCCGGGGATCAGCCGGCAACGGCTCGGCGGCGGGACTTGATCCCCGGGTCAAGCCCGGGGATGACGCATTTATTTAGGCGTGTACCCAGTGACCCTCAAATCTCCAGACCAATCCCTCACAGCCACCGGCCTTGCCTGCCGGCGTGCCGAGCGGATGCTGTTCAGCGCGCTCAATTTCACCCTGGCCCCGGGGCAAGCGCTGATGCTGCGCGGCCCCAATGGCAGCGGCAAATCCAGCTTGCTGCGGCTGCTGGCCGGATTGCTGCCAGCCGCCGAAGGCACACTTCTCTGGCGCGGGCGCGAGGTCAGCGACGATCGCGCCGCCTATCGCGCCGATCTTGCCTATCTCGGCCATCTCGACGCGCTGAAGGGCCAGTTGCTGGTGCGCGAGAATCTGCAATTCTGGGCCGATCTCATCGGCGCCACCGTGCCGGTCGAAAATGCGCTGGCAAAAGTGGGCTTAAGCCCCTGCGCCGATTTTCCGGCGCAACATCTTTCGGCCGGGCAGCGGCGGCGATTCGGCCTGGCGCGCCTGCTCCTGAAGCCCGTGCCGATCTGGCTGCTCGACGAACCGAGCACCGCGCTCGATGCCAATGGACAGAAGCTGGTGCTCGACCTCATCTCGCGCCATCAGGCGGCGGGGGGCGTCGCCGTCATTTCCAGCCATGACGATCTGGCCGTCGCGCAGGCGACGACCCTGGTTCTCGGCAGTCCGGCCCGGTATGCGGACGCCGGGGTGGGGGCTGGAGAATGACCGCATTTTTCGCCCTTCTACGCCGCGATTTGCGTCTTGGTTTCCGTCAAGGAATCGATGCGCTGGTGGTGGTGCTGTTCTTCCTGGCCGCGGGCGCCCTTTTCCCCTTCGCCTTGGGCCCGGAGCCGGCCTTGCTGGCCCGGATCGCGGCCGGCATCGTCATGACGATGGCGGCACTCGCCTCGCTTCTGTCCCTGGACCGGCTGTTCAGCGCGGATTACGAGGATGGCAGCCTGGACGGACTGGCCTTGTCGCCCTTGTCCCTGGAACTGGTGGCACTTGCCAAGGTCGCCACCCATTGGCTGATGACAGGTCTGCCCCTGCTGGCCGCAGCACCGCTCCTTGGCCTGCTCCTCAATTTGCCTGACGGGCTTTATCCCATGCTGATGCTGGCGCTGGTCGCCGTGACGCCGGCTTTATCCTTGCTGGGCGGGCTTGGCGCCGCCCTCACCCTGGGTGCCCGGCGCGGCGGGCTGCTGCTGGCTTTCCTGATTCTTCCGCTATTTATTCCCATCCTGATTCTCGGCATGGGGTCGGTCGGGGCCGTCGCCGCCGGCCGCAGCCCCAGAGGTGCCATGGAGCTGCTGCTGGCGCTCGATCTGGGCCTGCTTGCCCTGGTGCCCTGGGCCATGGGCATGGCGCTCAGGCAGGTTCTGAAGTGAGAAACAAAACGCCTGACCGGGCAGCTCCGAACCGTGTGATGCAGGGCACAGGATTGCGTTCCCTTTGAACCGGAACAAGCCACAAACGACCAACCCATCGAATGATCCAGTCTGTGGCATCCATGCAACAGACTGGGGGCATTTTGACACAGGTCGCGTAAACGTCCCGAATCAACATGGATTCCCTAAGTTGAATCGGCTTATGCTTAATCATCCGGCATGTGAAATGTCGGGCGGTTGCGATCCGCTGTCATCGCACACCTCTTCACGTGAACGTCCCAGGGGGTTTTAAACCATGAACCGTTATTTCAAACTCGCGTTGCTGGGTTCGGCTTTGTTGGCCGTGACTGCATGCGCCGCGCCGAACCGCGAGCCGGATCTGTCGAACATTCAGGCGAATGTCGACAAGACCTACGAAGGCGACTTCGGTGAGCTGCTCTACAACCTCAACCAAGCTGGCGACAAGGCCCGCACGGCTGAGGAAATCAAGGCAAGCATCGATGCCGATGCGCCCTATCTTTACACCAACCTGCCGCTGCGCCAGGAAGGCGTGAAGCTCGCGGAAGAAGCCGCCGAGCATCGCGCCAAGGCCGAAGCCGCTCTGAACCGCTTCCTCGACCCGATCCGCGCGCGTCTTGCGTATCTCGAGTCGCTGCACGTCCCGCAGGATGTCGGCCCGCAGAAGACCTCGGTCTACTTCGACACCGGTAGCGCCAAGATCCGCGAGAGCGAAGCCGCCGCGATGACCGATGCCGGCAACTTCCTCAGCCAGTACCCGATCGCCCACGTCCAGATCGATGCCTACACCGACACCGTCGGTTCGACCAACGCGAACGCCGCCCTGGCGAAGCGTCGTGCGAAGGCTGTCATGGACGCCATGTCCGATGCCGGCGTGCCGCTCGCGGCCGACGTCTCGGTCAAGGCTGTCGGCGAAGCCGAGGGTCCGGACAACACCGAGAGCCAGGAAAACCGTCGCGTCGATATCATCGTCCAGCCGCATGGTACCTTTAACAAGGGCATGTAAGCGGACGCAGGATCCGACCGGCCGATTTTCGGTCTTTCGTTGAAGCGTTAAACCAAGGGCGCCAGTCACAAGCTGGCGCCCTTGGCGTTTGCGGGGGACGTTTCCAGAAAGCCATCGCCCCTTTTCTGCAGCGGCGGGCCTTTACGCAATCGCCGCAGACGCCCCTTCTAATCTCCCGCCTAAGGCCGGGAGGAATAAGGGCTTTCCCCTATTCCCTGCTTCACACTGCCACTGGCACGATTGTGGCCGGCCTTGTATAACCGCCGCCATGCATCGCTTCGCCAATCCCGGCCGCTTTCTGCGCTTGGCCAATCGGATCCAGCCTTGGCTTAAAGCCTTGACTTTGCTGGGTTTTGCGCTTGGCCTCTATTTTTCCCTGTGGGGTTCCCCGCCGGATTACCAGCAAGGGGAGACCGTCCGGATCATGTATGTGCATGTCCCGGCGGCCTGGATGGCCCTTTTCATTTATCTGATGCTGGGGCTGGCCAGCGCCTCCTCGCTGATCTGGCGCCATCCGCTGGCGGATGTGGCAGCCGAGGCGATGTCGCCGATCGGCGCCGCCTTCACCCTCCTCGCGCTCGTTACCGGCTCGCTCTGGGGCAAGCCGATGTGGGGGACATATTGGGTCTGGGATGCGCGCCTGACATCCTTCCTGCTGCTCTTCTTCCTTTACCTGGGTCACATGGCGCTGCTCGGTGCCTTCGACGACAGGAGCCGCGGCCAGCGCTCGGCGGCGGTGCTGGCCCTGGTCGGCCTCATCAACCTGCCGGTCATCAAATTCTCGGTCGATTGGTGGAACACGCTGCACCAGCCGGCCTCGGTCGTGCGCATGGGCGGGATCAGCATCGATGCCTCCATGCAATGGCCGCTTTTCACCATGGTGGTCGCCTTTCATGTCTTCATGCTGGCGGCAACGATCGAGCGCATGCGCACGCTTCTCATGGAGGCCAGGCTGCGCAACCAGCGCCTGATGGCGTTCGACCGGCTGCAAATGGGTACGCGTGAAATGGGTGCCGGCAAATGACCGATTTCGGCAGCTTCCTTGCGATGGGCGGCTATGCTGCCTATGTCTGGCCGGCCTATGGGGCCGCCATCGTCATCCTGGCTGCGATCTGGTTCGACGGACAACGCCGCCGCCGCGCCGTGGAACGCGCACTGGCAACGCTTGAACAGGCAGCCCTCGAAGCCGCCCGCAGGAACGAACCCTAAGATATGAAGCGCAAGACGCTGCGACTCTATCTCGTCCTCATCAGCCTCGCCCTGCTCGGCATCGCGACGGCGCTGGTCTTGAATGCCTTCGACCGCGAACTGGTCTTTTTCTTCAGCCCCAGCGAGATCGCCGCTGAAAAGCCGGCGGCCGGGCGGGTCATCCGTCTCGGCGGCCTTGTCGAGACCGGCAGCGTCCGCAAGCTGGATGACGGCGCCACGGTGAGCTTCCGCGTCACCGACCTCAAGGCCGCGACCGAGATCGCCTATCGCGGCGTGCTGCCGGATCTGTTCCGCGAGGGGCAAGGCGTCGTCGTCGAAGGCGCCTTCAACGACAGCGGCAATTTCGTCGCCACCCAGGTCCTGGCCAAGCATGACGAGAATTATCTGCCGCCCGAAGTGGCCAAGGCCCTGAAGGAATCCGGCCGCTGGCAGGAAGGTGCGGGGACCGAGGGAAGCCCGGCGACGACAGGAGCCGGCCAGTGATTACCGAGATCGGCCATTTTGCGCTCGTCCTCGCCCTGGTCCTTGCCTTCGCGCAGGCGACCCTGCCGCTCATCGGCGCACAAGCCGGCATCCGCGCCTGGATGGCGCTGGCCAAGCCCGCGGCACTCGGCCAGTTCGCCTTTCTGCTGATCTCCTTCGCCGCCCTCGTCCACGCTTTCGTGGTCAGCGATTTTTCGGTCGAGGTGGTCTATCTGCATTCGCACTCGCAGACGCCGCTCATCTACAAGATCGCAGCGGCCTGGGGCCAGCATGAAGGCTCGCTGCTGCTCTGGGTTGTGATCCTCAGCTTTTTCGGCGCGCTGGTGGCGCTCTTTGGCGACAATCTGCCGCCACGCCTCAAGGCACGGGCACTGGCCGTCCAGGCCATGATCGGCGTCGCCTTCATTCTCTTCACCCTGTTCACGTCCAATCCCTTCGCGCGCCTCAATCCGGCGCCGTTCGAGGGGCAGGAGCTCAATCCGCTGCTGCAGGATCCGGGCCTCGCCTTCCATCCGCCGATGCTCTATGTCGGCTATGTCGGCTTTTCGATGGCCTTCTCCTTTGCCGTGGCGGCTCTTATCGAAGGCAAGATCGACGCCGCCTGGGCGCGCTGGGTACGGCCCTGGACATTGCTCTCCTGGACCTGCCTTACCGCCGGCATCGCGCTGGGCGCGCGCTGGGCCTATTACGAGCTGGGCTGGGGCGGCTGGTGGTTCTGGGATCCGGTCGAAAACGCCAGCTTCATGCCGTGGCTGATGGGGACGGCGCTTCTTCATTCGGCCATCGTCGTCGAGAAGCGCGATGCCTTGAAGGCCTGGACGCTGCTGCTGGCCATCCTCACCTTCGGCTTCTCGCTGCTGGGCACCTTCCTGGTGCGTTCGGGCGTCATCACCTCGGTCCACGCTTTCGCGCAGGATCCGGCGCGCGGCCTCTTCATCCTCGGCATCCTGGGGCTTGCCCTTGGCGGCTCGCTCACCCTCTTTGCCTGGCGGGCCCCAACCTTGAAGGCCGGCGGGCTGTTCGCGCCGGTGAGCCGCGAGGGCGCCTTGATGCTCAACAATCTGCTGCTGGCCACGGCGACCGCCACTGTATTGCTCGGCACGCTCTACCCGCTGGCGCTCGATATCCTGGGCGGCGGCTCGGTATCGGTGGGCACGCCATATTACACCGCGACCTTCATTCCGCTGGTGATGCCGCTCATCGCCCTTACCGCTATCGGCCCGATGCTGGGCTGGAAGCGCGGCGACATCAAAGGGGCACTCCAGCGCCTGACGGGCGCCGGGATCGTCGCCGTCGCGGCGCTCGGCATCGCACTTTGGATCGATTTCGGCCGCCAGGCGGTGGCGGCGGTGGGCATCGGGCTTGGCGCCTGGCTATTTGCCGGCACGCTCATCGAATGGGCCGAGCGCATCAAACTGTTCCGCATCGGCCTTGGCGGCAGCTTCCGGCGCGCCTGGCACCTGCCGCGCGCCGCCTACGGAATGAGCCTGGCGCATGCGGGGCTCGCCATCGCCATCGTCGGCATTACCGCGGCCAGCGCCTGGAAGGCCGAGGAAGTGCGCCAGATGCAGCCGGGGGACAGCATCACGGTGGGCGACTTCACCTACCGTCTTGAAAGCGTGGGGCCAGAGCGCGGCGAGAATTACATCGCCGAACGGGCGCACTTCCAGGTGCTGAAGGACGGTCGGCCCTATACCGACCTCTACCCCGAGCGGCGCCAGTACATGGTGCAGCCGATGCCCACGACCGAGGCTGCCATCCAGTCGCATCTTTACGGCGATCTCTATGCCGTCATCGGCGAGAGCGATGGAAAAGGCGCCTGGACGGTCCGCATCTATCAGGAGCCGCTGGTGCCGTGGATCTGGACCGGCAGCCTGCTGATGGTGCTGGGCGGCATCGTCTCCATCAGCGACCGGCGCTACCGCGTCGGCGCCCCGAACCGTGCGCCGGTGGCGCAGCCGGCCGCCGCCGAGTAAGGGAAATTCCAGCCATGCGCCGCCTTTTCTACATCCTGCCCGTCCTGGTCCTGGGCGCTCTCCTGGCATTGTTCTGGCGCGGCCTCGACCCCGCGCGCGATCCCGCCGCTTTGCCCTCCGCCATGATCGGAAAGCCGGCAGCCGCAATCGAGCTGCAAGGCCTGGGATCCAGGACCGGCGTCGCCACCAAGGATTTCAAGGGCGAAATCACGCTGCTCAACTTCTTTGCCTCCTGGTGCGCACCGTGCCGGGCCGAGCATCCCCTGATCAAGGAACTCGCCGCCTTGCCGGGTGTGCGCGTCATCGGCATCGCCTTCAAGGACCGGCCGGCGGATTCGGAAAAGTACCTCGCGGAACTCGGCGATCCCTACCGGGCGATCGGCGTCGATGCCGACGGCCGCGCCGGCATGGAATTCGGCCTGACCGGAGTCCCCGAAACCTACGTCATCGACCGCGACGGCATTATCCGCTATCGCCTCGCACAGCCGCTCGATCCCAGCCGATTGGAAGGCGAGTTGAAACCGCTGCTCAAGGAATTGACGCGGTGAAGCTGCGCCGCGGCCTCATCCTTCTTCTGCTGGCACTCGGCAGCGCCGCATTCATGGCGGCGGCACCGATGCCCGCCATGGCGCAGACGCAGGTAGCCGACGTGCCGCTGCCCGATGCGAACCTGGAAGCCCGCGCGCGCAGGCTGATGAAGGACGTGCGCTGCGTTGTCTGCCAGGCGCAATCGATCGACGAATCGGATGCCGGCATCGCCGGCGACATGCGCCGCCTGATCCGCGAGGAGATCGCCGCCGGCAGGAGCGATGACGAGATCCGCCAGTATCTCGCCGATCGCTATGGCGATTTCGTGCTGTTCAAGCCGCCCTTCAAGACAACGACCGCCTTGCTCTGGGCGGGGCCCTTCCTGCTGCTGGGCTTTGGCGGCCTTGTCATCTTCCTGTTCTTCCGGCACCGCACGCCGCCAACCGAGGCCGGCTTGAGCGCCGAGGATTTGCGCCGGGTGGCGGCGGCCCTCGATGCCGAAGGCTTGCCAGAACAGGAGGATGGCGCCACAACCACCCGACCCGGGAGTGGCGCATGATTCTGGTCTGGCTGGTCTTTGCTGCGATGACATTGGCGACGGCCGTGCTGCTGGCGTTGCCGCTCTTCTACACCCGCAAGGTGAAGAACGAGGCGGTCTTCGCCCTCGCCGTCTATCGCGACCAGATGCTGGAACTGGGTCGCGACGCGGAAGCGGGGCTCATCGCTCCCGAGCAGGCCAAGCTCGCACAGACCGAGATCGAACGCCGCGTGCTGGCCCTGACCAACGGCCCGCAATGGCAGCCGGGCCGTGCGCCGTCGCACGGCCTGCTGATCACCGCCGCCGTCGCCTTGCCGCTGCTGGGCTTCGGCCTCTATCTGCTGCTGGGCGCCCCGGAACTGCCGGCCCAGCCCTTCGTCGCCCAGACCGCCGAACCTTCGGCCGTCAGCGCCGAACTCGCCGCCCTGGAGGCCGATGTCGCCGCACGGCCCACCGCCGCCAAGGCATGGATCGCGCTGGCCGCCGGCTACGATGCCGCCGGCCGCGCCCAGGATGCGGCCACGGCCTATGGCAAGGCGGTGGCGCTGGGTGCCGAGGATGCCGCCACGCTTGCCGCCTTCGGCCAGGCGCAGCTCATCGCCAATCGCGGCGAACTGAATGACGCGGCCGCAGCCACGTTCCGTCGGGCGCTGGCCGTCGATCCCAGCAATCCGACCGCGCGTTTCTTCCTGGCGCTGGGTCGGGCGCAGGCGGGCGATGTCGAAGGCGCGCTCACCGATTGGATGGCGCTGGAAAAGGACACGCCGCTGGATGCACCCTGGCGCACGACATTGGAGACGCATATCGCCAAGGCCGCCGAACGGCTCGGCAAGCCGATGAGCGACGGCGCGGCCGGCCCCAGTGCGGCCGATATCGCCGCCGCGGAAGCGATGACGCCCGAGCAGCGCGAAGCCTTCGTCAACGGCATGGTCGGACGCCTGGCTGAAAAGCTCAAAGCCGACCCCGACGACCTCGACGGCTGGATCCGTCTGGCCCGCGCCTACCAGGTCCTGCAGCGCAGCGACGATGCGCGCGCCGCCTGGGCGAAAGCCGCGGCCCTGGCCCCGGCCCGGCTCGACGTCCAGCTCGACTATGCCGATGCGATCATCGCCGGCCGTTCGGACCTCGACCGCTACCTGCCGCCGGAATTCGTCGAAACGGTCGGCCGCGTGCGCACGCTCGACCCCAAGAATCCGCTGGGCCTCTATTATGGCGGCCTCGTCGCAAGGGTTGCCGGCGACACCGCCGAGGCGCGCAAATTGTGGACCGAGGTGCTGGAACTGCTGCCGCCGGACGCGCCGCAGCGGGCCGAATTGCGCAAGGAACTGGATTCCCTGTTGCCGTGACAATTCGGGAGCGTTCCTCCCCAGGCCGCCCAGGCTTGCCATTACTCTGACAATTACCGCGCGATTTCAGCGAGTTATCAGCTATAGCCCAGAATCTTATTTAACTATTGCTTCACCATCTTCGGCAAAAATAGGCTGACCTGGATCGAGGCACCATTGAAGCGAACGACCACAGCGCGCAAGGCGGGTTCGAAAGTCCAAGGCCTTGCCGGCCATGGCATCGCCTTCGCGCGCGGCCGTGCCTGGGCCTGGAGCGTCGCCGTCAGCCTGATCGGCATTTTCTTCTGCCTCTATGTCGCGATGCTGCTGCACCAGCAGTCGGAAGACGCCGCCCTGCAGCGCTTCAACTATCTGATCGAGCGCTTCGAAAAGCGCCTCAGCGACCGTTTCTCGTCCTTCAACCTCGTCGTCAACATGGGCATGGGCATGGCGACGCTGACCGACTACATCACGCGGCGCGACTGGCAGCGTTTCGTCTCGGGCCTCAACTGGCGCGAAATGTCGGGCGGCATCGGCCTCAACTATGTCGAACGCGTCAGGCGCATCGATCTCGATCGCTATCTCACGCGCGCCGCGGCACTCAACGGCGAGTCCCTCAAGATCCGCTCATTCAGCAATAAACCCTATGACGAGCTCTATATCGTCCGCCTCTCCGAATCGATGATCAAGGATCAGACGGTCATCGGCGTGGACATGGGCAGCGAGCCCACGCGCCGCCGCGTGCTCGACTGGGCCATGCTCAATGGCGGCGTGACGCTTTCCGGCATTCTGCCGATCATCATCAACAAGCAGAGCCAGCCCGGGCTGCTGATGATCACGCCGGTCTATACGCGCGATTCGGCGCCGGCCAGCTATCTGGAGCGGCGCGAGAATCTGAAAGGCTGGGTGATCATGCCGATCGCCGTCGGCACGGCCATCGAAGGCGCCCTGCTCGATATCGGCAGCGAGCTGGACGTGACTTTCTATCTTGGCGCCAACATCGATTCCGACCGCCTCGTCTATGACAGCCGCCGCGTCCGCGCCGATCCGGCGGAGCCGCGGCAGCCGCGAGACCGCAATACCTATCGCCGCGCCCATACCATGATCTTCTCCGGCCAAAGCTTCAGCCTGGAATATCGCGCGCATTCCTCGCTGACGCCGCCGGGCGCCAAGACGGTGCCGCTTCTCGTCATGCTGGGCGGGTCGGTCATTTCGATCCTGCTCGGAGCGGGACTGTGGTTCATGGTGGCGGCGCGCTACCGGGCCGAGGCCCTGGCCCGATCGATGACCAGCGATCTGCGCAGCGCCAAGGAAGTGGCGGAACAAGCCTCGATCGCCAAGACGCAGTTCCTGGCCATGATGAGCCATGAGATCCGCACACCGATGAACGGCGTGCTCGGCATGGCGGGCCTCCTTGCCGACACCTCGCTCGACCAGCGCCAGCGCCACTATGTCGATGTGCTGCAGCAATCGGGCGAAGCCTTGCTCGCCATCATCAACGACATCCTCGACTTCGCCAAGGCCGAGACCGGCAAGCTGGAAATCGAGCATATCGACTTCGACATCGGCACCGAGATCGATTCCGTGCTGGAACTGGTGGTGAGCCGTGCCCACGCCAAGGGCATCGAGCTTGCCTGTTTCATCGCCCCCGACGTACCGGTGAAACTCAACGGCGATCCCGGTCGCCTGCGCCAGATCCTCCTCAATCTGCTGAGCAACGCCGTCAAGTTCACCGAGGTGGGCGGTGTCAGCCTGATCGTGGAAACGGCCGATCGATCGGCCGGCGACACGAAGCTGCGTTTCGCCGTGCGCGATACCGGCATCGGCATTCCGCTGGAAGCGCAGAACCGCCTGTTCCATCACTTCAGCCAGGTCGACGCCTCGACCACGCGCCGCTTTGGTGGTACCGGCCTGGGCCTTGCCATCTGCAAGCAGCTTGTCGATTTGATGCATGGGACGATCGGCGTCGATTCCCGCACCGGCGTTCTGGGCGGCTCGACCTTCTGGTTCACGGCCTGGTTCGGCCCGTTGCAGGGCAAGGCCGCGGCCAGCACGGTCCAACCGGACCAGGCAGCCATCACCGCCGCCTTCAAAGGGCGGCAGATCCTGATCGTCGACGACAACCCCATCAACCGCGAGATCTTCGAGCGTTATGTCGCCAGCATCGGTGCCACCGCGATCACCGCCAGCGAGCCTGAGATCGTACTCGACGAATTGCGCGACCAGCCGCCCAGGGAGCCGATCGCACTCGCCATCGTCGACCAGGTCATGCCGACCATGTCCGGCGTCGATTTCGTCCGTCGCCTGCGCGCCTTGCCCATGCTGAAGGTCGAAAATGTCGTCCTTTCCTCCTCTGCCCTGTTCATCGACCAGCACGAGGTCCATGAAGGGATCGACGCGCAATTGCCCAAGCCCGTGCGCCGGTCGAGTTTCCTGGCCTGCATGATGGCGCTCATCGATGGATCGCGGCATGCCGCGGCGCGGCGCGGCCATGGCAGCGACGGGCCCGCCGTCTTTGCCGATGGCGGCGCCTTGCGCATCCTGCTGGCCGAGGACAATCAGGTGAACCAGATGCTGGTGACGGCGATCCTGGCGCGGGCCGGCGCCCGGGCCGATATCGCCGGCAACGGCCTGGAAGCGATCGAAGCGATGCGCAGCCGCGCCTATGACGTGGTCCTGATGGATATGCGCATGCCGGACCTCGACGGATTGGAGGCCACGCGGCGCATCCGCGAACTGGGCGGCGCCCCCTCGCGGGTGCCGATCATCGCGCTCACCGCCAACGCCACGCAGGACGATCGCCGCCGCTGCCTCGAGGCCGGCATGAACGATTTCATGGCCAAGCCGATCGATGCCAACGACCTCATTCAGAAGATTTCGCTTCACGCCAAAGCCAAGCTGATCGAGGGCGCGCAAGCGCGCAGGACGGCGGCCGAGCATGAAGCAACGCCGGCCATGGCTCCCTTGTCCATGGAACAGCAGGATGCCCTGGCAAGTCTGCTCTCCTCGCTGGAATCGGCCACGGCCAATGACCCGGCGCCGCCGCTCCCCGGCGCGGCCAACACGACGCCGCTCCCCGGCGCGGCCACCACGGCGCCGCCACGGCCTTCCAGCACGCGCTGACCGATCGACCGGCATGGCGTTTTGGCCGCAAACAGGCTAGGAAAGCGCGCCGAACGCTCAATAATCCCGCCGCGAGACCATGTCCAAAGACCAGATTCCTTTACGCGACAAACTGATCGCCGCCGCCTACGAGGCCGGTGCCGCGATCATGCGGGTCTATGCCGGCGATTTCGCATCCAGCCGCAAGGCCGACAAATCCCCAGTGACCGAGGCGGACGTCGCGGCCGAAAAGCTGATCTTGGCGGCCCTTCGCCAGGGCGCGCCGGAGATCCCCGTCATCGCCGAGGAACAGGCCGCGGCGGAAGGGTTGCCGGCGACGGCGGCCCAGCGCTTCTTCCTGGTCGATCCGCTGGACGGCACCAAGGAATTCATCGCCCGCAACGGCGAATTCACCGTCAACATCGCCCTTATCGAGGCCGGCGTGCCGGTACTGGGTGTGGTCTTTGTGCCGGCACTGGACGAGATGTATGCCGGCTGCAACGGCCTGGCCGTCCGCCGCCATGCGGGCACGCAAGCCGCCATTGCCGCACGGACGCTGCCCGCCGCCGGGGCCACCATGACCATCAGCCGCTCGCATGCGGCCAGGGAACTGGTGAAGGTCGAGGAACTGGGCGAACATGTCGCCGATACCGTCGTCGCCGGCTCGTCGCTGAAATTCTGTCGTATCGCGGAAGGAATGGCCGACCTCTATCCGCGTTTCGGCCCGACCATGGAATGGGATACGGCGGCCGGCCATGCCGTGCTGCTGGCTGCCGGCGGATCCGTGGCGACACTCGACGGCGTGCCGCTTGCCTATGGCAAGCCCGGCTTCCGCAACCCGCATTTCATCGCCCGCGGACGACGGTCATGATTTCGAAGATCGTCCCGGCCGACCTCAAGCATATTGCCGAGGCCGCCAAGGCGATCCAGCGCGGCGAACTGGTGAGCTTCCCGACAGAGACCGTTTATGGCCTTGGCGGCGATGCCACCGACGACCGTGCGGTGGCGGCGATCTACGCCGCCAAGGGACGGCCTACATTCAACCCGCTGATCGTTCATGTTGGCAGCCTCCCGGCCGCAGCGGAGCTGGGCGAGTTTTCATCCGATGGCGTGAAACTCGCGCGGAAATTCTGGCCCGGCCCCTTGACCCTTGTGGTGCCGCGCCGAAAGCAATGTCCGCTTTCACTGCTGGTCAGCGCCGGGCTCGACAGCGTGGCCCTGCGCGTGCCGGCTCATCCCATCGCGCAGGCTTTGCTGGCGATCGGAAATCGTCCCCTGGCGGGACCCAGTGCCAATCCGTCGGGCCGGATCAGCCCCACCACGGCGCAGCATGTCGAGGAGGGCTTGGGCGACAAGGTCGCCATGATCCTCGATGGCGGCCCCTGCCAGATCGGCGTTGAGTCCACCGTCGTCAGCCTGCTGGACGGGAAGCCGGCCCTGCTGCGCCCGGGCGGCATCACGGTGCGGGAGATCGAAGCCGAACTTGGCCGCGCCATCGAGATCGCGCCGTCCGTGGGCGATGCCGAGACCGGGCTTCATGGACCGGGGCGCCTGCTCAGCCACTATGCGCCGGAACGGCCCGTGCGACTGAACGCGGAGGACGCACGCGAAGGCGAAGCGCTGCTTGCTTTCGGACCGAACGTGCCGCCGGCCAGGATCATGCTGAATCTAAGCGCCGCCGGGAACCTCAACGAGGCGGCGGCCAATCTCTTCGCCATGTTGCGGGCCCTCGACCGGCGGGACGTGACGGGAATAGCCGTGATGCCGATCCCGGCCGAGGGGCTGGGAATCGCGATCAACGATCGCCTGATGCGGGCGGCGGCGCCAAGATAGCGCCGGTTTTCCTTGCGTCGCCGCCGGGCGTCGCGACCGTTTCGCGAACTTGACCGCCGCCCCGCCACCTACGCCTTCGCGCGCGCCTTCTTCTTCCTTGCCCACATGTTGAGGAACTCCACCAGCGCCGAGAAGGCGATGGCGAAGTAGAGATAGGCTTTCGGGATGTGGAAATGCAGCCCTTCGCCGAGCAGCGCCACGCCGATGAGGAGCAGGAAGGAGAGGCACAGCATCTTCACGGTCGGATGCTCGTCGACGAAATTGCCGACCGGGCCGGCGGCAAGAATCATGACGATCATCGCCGCGATGACGGCGGCCACCATGACCGAGAGATGATCGGCCATGCCCACGGCGGTGATGACGCTGTCCAGCGAAAAGACGATGTCGAGGATGGCGATCTGCGCGATCGCGGCCGCCAGGCTCATATACTTGCCCACCTTCCCGACTCCCTCGGCACCTTCGATATGGTGATGGATTTCCGTGGTCGCCTTGGCGAGCAGGAACAGGCCGCCGCCCAGCAGAATGACGTCGCGCCAGGAAAGGTCGTAGACATTCTCCGGCCCGAACCAGTCGATGGTCCAGATGGGCGTGGTGAGTCCGGCGACCCAGGCGATGGAAGCCAGCAGCAAAAGACGCGTGCCCAGCGCCAGGAGCAGGCCGATGCGGCGGGCCAGCATCTGTTTCGCGGGCGCACAGCGGCTGGCAACGATCTGGACGAAGAGCAGATTGTCGATACCGAGCACGATCTCCAGCGCGGCGAGGGTCAGGAAGCTCAAGATCACGTTGGGATCGGTCAGCAGCTCGATCATGGGCGTATTGCGTCCTCAAATCGTTGGATTATTTATCAATTCCCCCGGCGGCAATCCCGCCGAACCAGCCGGGGACGTGCGCGCGACAAGAGGCGAGAAATAGGGAGCGTCCCCGAAAAGTCAATACTTGTGGCATGTTAGGAGACATGGCCGGCGGATCGGCGTATGCTTTCGATGTTGCATACGCGTGTCGCTTATCGAGCCTGGGTCGCGGTTCGCCCTCATGTCCGGCGCTCAGCCGGTTCACGCCATGACGCGGGACCGTCCCTCGCCCGAAATATCCGAGGAGGCACATTTATGGCTACAACGATCCGCAATCCCCTGGAATGGGGCTGGGACCAGATTCGGCACGGCGCCGAGGCGATCGAGACGCTGAGCCAGTCCGCCAATCGCCCGCATGAGGATGCCCTCACCGTGCCGCATGTGCGGCAGATCGAGATCGGCGATTTCCGTGAAATATTCCAGCGCGCCTGGAGCGATTTCGGCGCCTATCGCACCGATGTCTTCTTCCTCGTCGTCATCTATCCGATCATCGGCATCGTCATGGCCCGTATGGTTTTCGGCTATGACATGCTGCCGCTGCTCTTTCCGATGATTTCCGGCTTCGCGCTGATCGGCCCCTTTGCCGGCCTTGGCCTCTACGAGATGAGCCGGCAGCGCGAACTGGGCGTCAAGGCAAGCTGGCGCAACGCGTTCACGGTGCTCTATTCCCCAGCCATCGGCAGCATCGTGCTGCTGGGCCTCATTCTCTGCGCCGTCTTCGTGATGTGGATGGCGACGGCCTGGGCACTCTACACCGCCATCATGGGCCCGGAGCAGCCGCTCAATCTGGGCGCCTTCCTCTATGACGTTCTCATGACGGAGGCCGGCTGGACCTTGATCGCGGTCGGCTGCGGCACTGGCTTCCTCTTTGCCTGCCTGGCTCTGGCGATAAGTGTCGTGTCCTTCCCGCTGCTGCTCGACCGCGATGTGGGGCTCGGCACCGCGATCCGCACATCCTTCCGCGCGGTGGCGATGAACCCGGTGCCGATGGCGGCCTGGGGAATCGTCGTGGCAGGTGCCCTGGTCCTGGGGTCGCTGCCCTTCCTGGCCGGCCTTATCGTGGTGATGCCGCTGCTCGGTCACGCGACCTGGCATCTCTACCGCAAGGTGGTCAGGCCGCGGCTTTAGTCTCGGCGGCCTTGATCTCGGCCCGTGCCGCATTGAGCGCGTGCGTGAGGTCGGCGGCGAAGCGGACCATCGGCCGCTTGACGCCGAAGGATTTCAACGTGCGCCGCACCGACGTGTCGGCGGCGGCGATGAAGATGTTGGCACCGCGCCGGTGTGCCTTGGTGAGATAGGCCTCGAGCGTGGCCGCGGCGGTCGAATCGAGGATTGGCACGGCCGCGAAATCGACGATCACCGCCTTCGGGTGCGCGCCGATGCGGTCGAGGGCGGCTCCCACGCTGGCCGCCGCGCCGAAGAAGAAGGCGCCCGAAATCCGGCAGATGACGATGTCGCGGTCCATGCCTTCGGCCGGCTGATAGCGCTCGCGCGCGCCGTTGGCATCGTCGGCCTGGTCTTCGGCAAAGAGCGGATGGGCTGCGGTCTCGACCGCCACCGCCTGCGACATGCGATGGAGCATCAGGAGAGCGCTGAGGCAGAAGCCGGTGAGAATGCCGTCGATGAGATCGCTGAAGATGGTGACGAGAAAGGTCGCCATCAGCACCAATGCGTCGGCGCGCGAGGCGCGCAGCAGCGCCGTGAAGGCATGCTTTTCCGCCATGTTCCAGGCGACCGTCGCCAGCACACCGGCCAGGGCCGCCAGGGGAATGTAGGAGGCGAGCGGCGCCGCCACCAGCATGAAGAGCAGCAGGAACGCAGCATGCAGCATGCCGGAAACGGGCCCGCGGGCACCGGCCCGCACATTGGTGGCCGTGCGCGCGATGGTGCCGGTGACGCATATCCCGCCGAAGAGCGAGGCCGCGATGTTGGCGATGCCTTGCGCCACCAGTTCGCAATTCGACCGGTGGCGGCGGCCGGTCATGCTGTCCGCGACGACCGCGGAGAGCAGGCTTTCAATGGAACCCAGAAGAGCGAAGGAGAGCGCCGCCGGCAGCATTTCGACGATGCGGTCGTAGGTGATGGGCGGCAGCGAGGGCAGCGGCAGTACATTGGGAATGCCGCCGAAGCGCGTGCCGATCGTTTCCACCGGCAAGCCCAGCAGGGCAGCGCCGACGGAGGCCACCGTCACCGCGATGAGCAGGCCCGGCCAGCTTGGCCGATAGCGGCGGAAGCCGACGATCAGCACGATGGTGACGAGGGCCAGGGCGAAGGCCGCCGCGTTGAAGCTCTGCAGCGCTCCGGCCAGGGCCGGAACCTTGTGGATCAGTTCGCCGGGCTCGCCGCCGGCTAGGGTCAGGCCGAGCAAATCCTTGATCTGGCTGGCGAAGATGATGACCGCGATGCCGGCGGTGAAGCCGATCGTCACGGGGTAGGGGATATATTTGACGAAGGTGCCAAGGCGCAGCAGGCCGGTTGCCAGCAGGATGATGCCGGACATCAGCACCGCCAGTACCAGCCCGTCGACACCGTGGACCGCGACGGTCGCCGCCACCAGCACGATGAAGGCGCCGGCGGGACCGCCGATCTGGAAGCGGCTGCCACCCAGCGCGGAGATAAAAAAACCGCCGATGATGGCGGTATAGAGGCCGCGGTCCGGCGTGACGCCTGAGGCCACGGCGATGGCCATGGACAGCGGCAGAGCCACGATGGCGACCGTGAGCCCAGCAATGGCATCGGCCCGGAAATCGCCCAGCCGATACCCCTCGCGCAGCACAGTCATCAGTTTCGGGGTGAACAGGTCAACGAAACTGGGCTTATGCGCTGTGTTCACGGTGGGCTTTCTCTCATTTTGCAGGGCTGAACTGTAACTACACTTAGTTAGTGTTGAAGTCTTGTGTCAAGCTTCATCCTGCCGCACCCGTCTGGCGGTCCGTCGGTGCCGGCCGGTCCCGCACGGTCTTGCGCCATTTGGCACGCAGGACGGCGGGGCGTTCCGGCACGCGGTCCTCCAGCATCGTGACACCGTGGATGCGGTCGGTACGGAAATGGCGGAAATCCTGCCTGAGTTCGCACCAGGCAATCAACATGCGCACGGTTTCCATGTAGCCGATGGTGATCGGCCAGACACAGCGCTGGGTCGGCCGGTTCTGTTCGTCGCGATAGTCCAGCATCAGCTTCCGGCCGCCATGAATGGCGGCGCGGATGCCGGCCACGTCCACCCGGTCCTCGGGCAGGGGCTTGCCCGGCGGGGTGAGGCTGGCCGGTTCCAGCACAATGGGCCGCAGGCGCTCCGGCACGGCGGCGGCGATCTTGGCGATAAGATCCTCGGCGGCCCGCGCCAGGCCCTTGTCGCCGCGCAGCTGGACCAGCTGCGCGCCCAGGACCGCCGCCTCCAGCTCGTCGGCGGTCAGCATCAGGGGCGGCAGGTCATAGCCGCCTTCCAGCACATAACCCACCCCCGCCTCGCCCCGGATCGGCACGCGCTGGGCCATCAGGGTGGCGATATCGCGATAGATCGAGCGCTTGGAAGTCTCAAGCTCCATGGCGATGGCGTCGGCGGTCAGCGGCTTCCGGTGCCGGCGCAGGATCTGGATGATCTGAAACAGCCGGTCGGCGCGGCGCATGGACTCTTCCTCGTTCGTTCTCTCGCTGCTGACACTAGGCTGGCAGCAGGGTGGCAGTAAAGGTTGGGCATCGCCAAAGAGAAATCCCTGCTGAGAAAATGAGAGGATCCATCCATGACCAAATCAGTCCCTGCCAGCCCGATCGTCCTTTATTCCTTCGGCCCGGGGTTCGATCTGCCCGAGGTGAGCCCCTATTGCCTGAAAACCGAAGTCCAGCTGAAGATGGCGGGGCTTCCCTATGAAAAGGACTTCACCGGCTTTCACGCGGCACCCAAGGGCAAGCTGCCCTACATCAAGGATGGTGCCGCAATCGTGCCGGATTCGACCTTCATCCGGCAACATCTCGAATGGTCCTATGGCGTCGATTTCGATGCCGGCTATTCCGTCGAACAGCGGGCCCTGGCCTGGGCGGTCGAGCGCATGCTGGAAGATCATCTGGGCTGGGCCATGACCAAGTACCGCTGGCTCGATCCGGTCAATTTCGCCAAGGGCCCGGCGCATTTCTTCGACGATGCGCCGGAAGCGATCCGCGAGAAGCTGCGCAACGACACCCTGGCCGAAGTGAAGCAGCGGCTGCATGGGCATGGGATCGGCCGGCACGGGGATGACGACATCCTCTTCCTCGGCACGCGCTCGCTTTATTCCTTCTCGCAGCTGCTGGGCGACAAGCCCTATCTGCTGGGCGAGACATCTTGCGGCGCCGACGCCACCGCCTTCGGCATGCTGGCCAGCATCATGACGCCGTTTTTCGACTCCGACCTCCGGAAGGCGGCGGAATCCTGCGCCAACCTCAAACCCTATGTGGACCGGATGATGAAGCGCTTTTATCCGGATTTCGCCGACGCCCGCCAGGCGGCGTGACGTCGGGTTGAACGCGCGGGGTGGAGATCATATCTCTACCCCGCCTTCCCCTTTCGTTCTATAAAGCGCCTATGAAACCGTTGATGCCAGACCCCGTCATCGAGGAACGTCCGATCCGCGCCACGGAACAGCTGCCGGGCAGGCCGTTCAAGCTCGTTTCCGACTACCGCCCGGCCGGCGACCAGCCGCAGGCGATCGCGGAGCTGATCGAGGGCGTCAACGCGCATGAACGCGACCAGGTGCTGCTTGGCGTCACCGGCTCAGGCAAAACCTTCACCATCGCCCATGTCATCCAGGCGGTGCAGCGCCCGGCCTTGGTGCTGGCGCCCAACAAGACGCTGGCCGCCCAGCTTTATGGCGAGATGAAGAGCTTCTTCCCGGAAAACGCGGTCGAATACTTCGTCAGCTACTACGATTACTACCAGCCCGAGGCCTATGTGCCGCGGACCGACACCTATATCGAAAAGGAAAGCTCGCTCAACGAGCAGATCGACCGCATGCGCCATTCGGCGACGCGCGCCCTGTTCGAGCGGCGCGATGTCATCATCGTGGCGTCGGTTTCCTGCATCTACGGCATCGGCGCGCCGGAAACCTATTCGACCATGACCATCACGCTGAAGCCCGGCGACATCGTCGATTTCAACACGCTGGTAAGGAAGCTCATCGAGCTCCAATACAAGCGCAACGAGACCGCCTTCTTCCGCGGCACCTTTCGTATCAAGGGCGATGTGCTGGAACTGTTTCCGGCCCATTTGGAGGACCGCGCCTGGCGCCTGTCGCTGTTCGGCGACGAGATCGAGACCATTGTCGAATTCGATCCGCTGACCGGTCAGAAGACGGCGGAATTGCCCGAGATCAAGATCTTCGCCAACAGCCATTACGTGACACCCAAGCCAACCTTGCAGCAGGCGGTAAAACTGATCCGCGAGGAGCTGAAGGACCGGTTGAAGGATTTGAACGATCAAAACAAGCTTCTCGAGGCGCAAAGGCTGGAGCAGCGCGTCAATTTCGACATGGAGATGATCGAGGCCACGGGCGTCTGCGCCGGCATCGAGAACTATTCGCGCTATCTCACCGGCCGCAAGCCCGGCGAGCCGCCGCCCACCTTATTCGAATATCTGCCGAGCGATGCGTTGCTGGTGGCCGATGAAAGCCATGTCTCGATCCCGCAGATCGGCGGCATGTTCAAGGGCGACTGGCACCGGAAATCGACGCTGGCGGAATATGGCTTCCGCCTGCCCTCCTGCATGGACAATCGGCCGCTGAAATTCGAGGAGTGGGAGCAGATGCGCCCGCAGACGATCTCGGTTTCGGCAACACCCGGCAGCTGGGAGCTGAAGCAGACCGGCGGCGTCTTCGTCGAACAGGTCATCCGCCCGACCGGCCTCATCGATCCGGTCTGCATCGTGCGCCCGACCGAGACCCAGGTCGACGACGTGGTGGCCGAATGCAAGGAGGCCGCCAGGAAAAGCCAGCGCGTGCTCATCACCACGCTGACCAAGCGCATGGCGGAGGATCTGACCGAATATCTGCACGAGGCCGGCGTGCGGGTGCGCTATATCCATTCCGATGTCGAAACGCTGGAGCGCATCGAGATCATCCGCGACCTGCGCCTCGGCGCCTTCGACGTGCTGGTCGGCATCAATCTGCTGCGTGAAGGGCTCGACATTCCCGAATGCGCCCTGGTCTGCATCCTCGACGCCGACAAGGAAGGCTTCCTGCGTTCGCGCACCAGCCTGGTCCAGACCATCGGCCGCGCCGCGCGCAATCTCGACGGCCGCGTGCTGCTCTATGCCGACCGGATGACCGACAGCCTCGACTATGCGCTGGCCGAGACCAACCGGCGCCGCGAGAAGCAGCAGGCCTATAACGCCGCCAACGGCATCACGCCGGAATCGGTCAGGAAGAATATCGGCGACATCATGCAATCGGTCTACGAATCCGATCACGTGACGGTCGATACCGGTGTGCTGGGTGACAAGCATCTGCTCGGCCACAATCTCAAGGCGACCTTGGCGGAGCTTGAGAAGAAGATGCGCGAGGCGGCGGGCAATCTGGAATTCGAGGAAGCCGCCCGCTTCCGCGACGAGATCAAGCGCCTGGAAGCGATCGACCTTGAAATCCCGACCACGCTGGGCGGTGCAAAAGGCGGCCTCGATGCCGCCGGCAAGCCCCTGCCTGCCAGCGGTGAAGGGCGTCCGCGCGCCCGCTCCAGCGCCGGCCGTCCTGGCGTGGCCCCCCGCTTCAAGGACAGGAAGAACCGGCGCTAGATGGAAACACCCCTCAGCTCTGCCTGGCCAGCATGGCGCGGAAGCGGTGCAGGGCCAGCGCCAGGAACACGCCTCCCTGCCCGGCCATCAGCGCCATTTGCGGCCAGATGATGTCGGCACCGGCGCCGCGATAGAGCACGGCCTGCGAGGCCCCGACGAAATGCGTCGAGGGCAGCGCCTTCATCACCACCTGGAAGAATTCCGGCATGGATTCAAGCGGCGTGGTGGCGCCGGAGAGCAGATTCATCACCACGAAGACCGGGATCGCCATCATGGCGAATTGCGGCATCGAATTGGCGACCGTAGCCAGCAGCACCCCCAGCGCCGTCGTTGCGAACAGGTAGATCGCCGTGGCTCCCAGAAAGAGCGGTATCGACCCCAGGATCGGCACGCCCAGCAGCAGTTGCACCACATAGTGCAGCGACAGGCCGACGGCAATGAGAATGACGAGGCCGTTGGCCCAGATCTTCGCCACGGCAATCTCGCTGGCCGTCACCGGCATGACCAGCAGATGCTCGATGGTGCCGCGCTCGCGTTCGCGGATGACGGCGGCACCTACCAGGATGATGGAAAGGATCGTCACATTCTCCACGACCTGCATGACCGACATGAACCAGGTGGAATCGAGATTGGGATTGAAATAGGCGCGGATCACGACTTCGACCGGCACCAGAGAGACCGTATCGCTCTGTTCCAGAAAGGCGGTGATCTCGCGATCTACGATATTGCTGATATAGGTTGTGCCCACGCCGGCCTGAGTCATGGCCGTGGCGTCCACGGCAAGGCCGATCGTCGGCTCGCGCCCCGCGGCGAGGTCCGATTCCAGGCCCGGCGGCAGATCGAGGGCGAAAGTGAAGAGACCGCGGTCGAGGCCTGCATCGACCGCGCCGCGATCGATCAGTTGAGGTTCGAGGAAGTAGGGCGGTTGCAATGCCTCGACGATCCGGCGCGAGAGTTGCGAACCGTCGCCATCGACCACGGCGATCGCCGCGTTGCGAACCTCGGTGCGCACGCCATGCGCCACGGAATAGATGGAGAAAGTGAAGGAGAATATCATCAACCCCAGCAAAACGGGGTCGCGCGCCAGCGACATCATCTCCTTGAGGCCCAGGCGATAGACGTTGACGAACCAGCGTGAAGAAGACGGTGTCGCCATGACTCAGCGCTCCTGCTTCGAGACGCAGAGCCGCGCCAGAATGAGAAAGCCGGCACCGAAAGCCGCCAGCACGAGATATTCCTTGCCGAATGCGGCAAAGCCCAGCCCCTTGGTGAAGACGCCGAGGCTCACCGTCTGATACCAGGAGGCGGGAAAGCAGAGGCCGATCCATTTCGCGGCCCCTTCAAGGGTCGCTGTCGGATAGAGCAGGCCGGAAAAATTGACCGCCGGAATGACCGACATGATCGAGGCCGCGAAGAGGGCCGCTACCTGGCTGGAACAGAAGGCCGAAATAAGCAGGCCGAACCCGGTCGTCGCCGCCTGGTAAAGCGGCACGGCCAGCATGAGTGCAAGCCAGCTGCCCTTGGGGTAGATGCCGAAAACGGGAATGGCGACCAGCGTCATCAGCAGGAAGGCGATGCAGCCGATGCCTATATAAGGCAATTGCTTGCCGACAAGATATTCGCCGATGCCGGCGGGCGAGGCGTAGAGATTGGCGATGGTGCCGAGTTCCTTCTCGCGCACGACGCCAAGAGCGGTCAGCATGGCGGGAATCAGCACCAGGAGCAGCATCATGATACCGGGAACGATGGCAACGACGCTCTTGAAGTCCTGGTTGTAGCGGAAGCGCGGCACCAGCTCGTAGGCCGTGGGATCGGGGAACTTGCCGATGGTCTGGCGCGCGCGCTCCATCGCCTGGCGCAGCGCGATGCCCTGGACATAGCCCCGCGCGGTCTCGCCGCGGAAGGGAAAGCTGCCATCGAGGAAGACGCCGAGTTGGGGCGTGCGTCCCTGCAGCAGGTCGCGGCCGAAATCCGGCGGCACCTCGACCGCCACCTGCACGTCGCCGGAACGCAGGCGCCGGTCGAGCGCGTTGAAATCCTCGATCGGCGGCGTTTCGGTGAAATAAGGCGAGCCGCCGAACCCTTCCATCAGGGTACGGCTTTCCAGCGACCGGTCGCGGTCGAGCACGGCATAGCGCAGATCCTCGACATCGAAGGACATGCCGAAGCCGAAGCAGATCATCAGGAAGAGCGGCGCCAGCAGGGCGAAAGCCAGACGCACCGTGTCGCGCCTGAGTTCCAGCGCTTCGCGGCGGGCAAAGACGAAGATGCGGCGCAGGGCGTTTGTCGTCGCCACGGCGGCTTCTTCGGCGCGCGCGCTTCCCGCCCGCACCGAGGTGGACGCCGGCGTCCCTTCATCCGATTCGATCAGCTTGACGAAAGCCTCTTCGAGATCGCCGCCACCATATCTGCCGGCCAGTTCCGCAGGACTGCCGACGGCCAGAGTGCGCCCCCGATGCATGAAGGAAATGCGGTCGCAACGCGCCGCCTCGTTCATGAAATGAGTGGAAACGAAGATGGTCACGCCTTCCTCGCGCGCCAGGTGCCCGATCTGCTGCCAGAAGGCATCGCGCGCCTCCGGATCGACGCCCGACGTCGGCTCGTCGAGAATGAGTACCTTGGGCTTGTGCAGGCAGGCCGCCGCCAATTGCAGGCGCTGGCGCTGGCCCAGCGACAAGTCGCGCGGCAGCCGTTCGACAATTTCCTCGAGATCGAAACGCTTGAGCGCATCGGCGACGCGCTCCGCCAGTTCGGCACGCGGCACCTGATAGAGCCTGGCATGCAGGTCGAGATTGGCGCGGACCGAAAGCTCCTCGTAGAGCGAGAAGCTCTGCGACATATAGCCGATATTGAGCCGCGACTGAGGATCCTGCGCCGCCACCGGCTTGCCCAGCAGGCTGGCCGTGCCGCCGCTGGCAGGCAGCAATCCGGTCAGCATTTTCATCGTCGTCGTCTTGCCGCACCCGTTGGAACCGAGAAAGCCGAATATCTCGCCCGTTTCGATGCGGAAGCTCACCTTGTCCACGGCGACGAAATCGCCAAAGCGGCAGGTCAGCTCTATCGCCTCCATCGCTGGCGGCCCGTCATGCAGCCGGCGCGGCGGCAGGGCAATCTTCGCCGCCGCCACGCTCGAAAGGCCGGCACGATGGCGCAGGGCGACGAATGCTTCTTCCAGGGTAGGTGCCCCCGCGTCGCGCAGTATCTGCTGCGTCGGCCCCGCCGCCAGCAGGCGGCCGGCATCGATGGCGATGAGATTCTGGAAGCGCGCCGCCTCCTCCATATAGGCCGTGGCGGTTACGAGGGTGAGGCCCGGCCGCTCGGCCCGGATTTCGTCGATGAGATGCCAGAACTGGCGCCGCGACAAAGGATCGACACCCGTCGTCGGCTCGTCGAGAATGAGGAGATCGGGTTCGTGAATGAGCGCGCAGCAAAGGCCCAGCTTCTGCTTCATGCCGCCGGACAGCTTGCCGGCCGGCCGGTCCGGGAAGGGATCGAGGCCGGTTGCCACCAGCAGCCGATTGCGCCGCGCCCGCGCCGCCGCGCCATGGAGACCGAAGAGACCGGCGAAGAAATCGATATTTTCGGCAACCGATAGTGTCGGATAGAGATTCTTGCCGAGACCCTGGGGCATGTACGCGATGCGCTCGGCGATGGCATTGCGGTGGCGTCTGCGGCGCATGTCGCCGCCCAGCACGTCGATCTCGCCCTGCTGTATGCGGCGCGTGCCGGAAATGAGCGACAGCAGCGTCGATTTGCCGACCCCGTCGGGCCCGATGATGGCGGCCGTGCCGCCCGCCGGAATTTCGAAGCCGATATCCTGCAGCGCGAAGTGGCGATTGTTGCGGTGCTGTACGCTCCGCAGCCGCACGGCCGGCCCGGGCGCCTGGGCCGTCACGGGTTGGTGCCGCCTTCGGCCGCGTCCTGGGGCGGATTCGAGGGCGGTGGCAATTTGGTAACGAGGAAATCGGGCCAAATCGCCTTCGCATCGACTTTGAGATAGGCATTGCCGGTAAGGCCGGCCTTCACATAGTCGCGATATCTGACGAGAAGATCGTGCGCGATCGCCACCTTGATGCGATAGGTGAGCTTGTCGCGCTCGGTCTTCGTCTCGACGAATTTCGGCGTGAACTGCGCCTCCGCGGCGACGAAACTGATCTCAGCCGGAATGACGAATTCGGGAGCCGCATCGAGCACGATGCGCGCTTCCGAACCGAGCCCGACGCGGCCGGCAACCGCGGTCGGGAAGAATACCACCATATGCACGTCGGCAAGATCGAGCAGGGTTGCGACCTGTCCGCCCGCCGCCAGTACTTCGCCGGCCTTTACCAGCCGGTATTCGACGCGGCCGTCGGTGGGCGCGCGCAGGCTCATGTCGGCAATGACGGTCTGCAACCGCTCGACCCGCGCCGCCGCGGCCAAGGCGGCCGCCTTGGCATTCTCGACGCCGGCGACGGCGCCTTTCAGGGCGGCGACGGCGACATCGCGCTGGGCGCGGCGGCGTTCGACCTCCGCCACCGGACCGGCATTCTTCTTTTCCAACGTTTCGGCACGTCTCAGTTCAATCTCGGCCAGTTCAAGATCCGCCTCGCGGATGCCGATCTCGGCTTCGGCCTCGCCGATCGCTTCCTTGGCTTGGCGCTCGTTCGCCTCTGCCTCGGCCAGGTCCGCCTTCAGCTCGGCGGTATCCATTTCGGCAACGACATCGCCCTTGACGACGAGATCGCCTTCATCGACGCGAATCTCGGCAACGCGGCCGGCGTACTTGGTAGCGACCGCCACGCGTTCGACCTCGATGCGGCCATTGGCGACGGCAAAACCCTTGAGGGCTGCCTCGCTCTGCCGCTCCTGCCAGAAGACATAGGCAGCGGCGGCACCGCCGAGAAGGACGAGAACGATAAGAATGCTCGAAAAGCGCATGGCAATACCGCCGCTCTGCACGAAAAACGGGTCGGAAAACTCATCTTCTCATGCCCAGAACCGGCGGCAAGCACCTTGATATGAATCAAATACGGCCGTTTAACTGCGAATGAGCGGCTTGTACTTGATACGGTGTGGCTGGTCGGCATCGGTGCCCAGGCGCCGGTGACGGTCGACTTCGTAATCCTGGTAATTGCCTTCGAACCATTCGACATGGCTGTCGCCCTCGAAGGCCAGCATATGCGTGGCGACGCGGTCGAGGAACCAGCGGTCGTGGCTGATGACGACGACGCAGCCGGCGAATTCGAGCAGCGCCTCTTCGAGCGCGCGCAGCGTATCTACGTCGAGATCGTTGGTCGGCTCGTCGAGCAGCAGGACATTGGCGCCTGATTTCAGCATCTTGGCAAGATGCACACGGTTGCGCTCACCGCCCGACAGCTGGCCGACCTTCTTCTGCTGATCGGTGCCCTTGAAGTTGAAACCGGCGACGTAGGTGCGGCTCGGCATCTTGCGCTTGCCGAGTTCGATTTCGTCGTGCCCGTCGGAGATTTCCTCCCACACGGTCTTGTTCGGGCTGAGGCTGTCGCGCGACTGGTCGACATAGCCGAGCTTCACCGTGTCGCCGACCTTGAACGAGCCGCCATCGGGCTTGTCCTGGCCGGTGATCATGCGAAAGAGCGTCGTCTTGCCGGCGCCATTGGGGCCGATGACGCCGACGATGCCGCCCGGCGGCAGGCGGAACGACAAGTCCTCGATGAGGAGCTTGTCGCCGAAGCCCTTGTTGAGATGCTCGGCCTGGATGACGAGATCGCCCAGGCGCGGGCCCGCCGGAATGTAGATCTGCGCCGTGTCCTGCGCCTTGTCGTTCTGCTGGGCGAGCAGTGCTTCGTAGGCCGCGACGCGGGCCTTGGACTTGGCCTGGCGGGCTTTCGGTCCCTGGCGGATCCATTCAAGTTCGCGGTCGAGCGTGCGCTGGCGCGAGGTTTCGGCCTTCGATTCCTGTTCCAGACGCTTGGCCTTCTGCTCCAGCCAGGCCGAGTAATTGCCCTCGAAAGGCAAGGCCTGGCCGCGGTCGAGTTCCAGAATCCAGCCGGCGACATTGTCGAGGAAATAGCGGTCGTGCGTGACCGCGACGACCATGCCCTTATATTTATGCAGGAACTGCTCCAGCCAGGCGACCGATTCAGCGTCGAGATGGTTGGTCGGTTCGTCGAGCAGCAGCATGTCCGGATTGGACAGCAGCAGGCGGCAGAGCGCCACGCGGCGACGCTCGCCGCCCGACAGTTTCGTCACATCGGCGTCCGAGGGCGGGCAGCGAAGGGCGTCCATCGCGATTTCGACCGTGCGCTGGATGTCCCAGGCGTCGGCGGCATCGATCTTTTCCTGCAGCTCCGCCTGGCGGGCCAGCAGCGTATCGAAATCGGCGTCCGGATCGCCCATGGCGTTGGAGACCGCCTCGAATTCCTCGAGCAGCTTCGCGGTGGCGCCCACGCCCTCCATGACGTTGCCGAGCACATCCTTGGCGGGGTCGAGATGCGGCTCCTGCGCCAGATAGCCGACCGAAACGCCGTCGGCCGCCCACGCTTCGCCGTTAAACTCCTTGTCGATCCCGGCCATCATCTTCAGCAGGGTCGATTTACCCGCACCGTTATGGCCG
Source organism: Dongia sp. (assembly GCF_041918875.1). GTDB lineage: Bacteria > Pseudomonadota > Alphaproteobacteria > Dongiales > Dongiaceae > Dongia. Next base: position 78,594 of record NZ_JAYRUV010000012.1, on the reverse strand, counting down.
AGCACGCCGATCTTGGCGCCGGGCAAGAAAGAGAGCCAGACATTGTCCAGAACCTTCTTGCCGCCGGGATAGACCTTGGAAAGGCCCTTCATCACGTAAATATATTGATACGCCGCCATTTTTTGCTCCGACCGACACTGAAAACACGCCTTTTGCCCAGCCTGGGCGCTGGGGGCGCGGCTTTCTTAGACGATTGGGCCAGTGGGTGGAAGGGGGGTGGAAGGGGCGAGGCGGCGCGCTTTACTGCAGATACCAGGATTTCAGCAATGCGGCGCTATCGGCGGGCGGCAGGGCCAGGGTCTCCCTGTAGAGACTCACCATCACCCTGCATCCCGTTTCGGCATCGAAATCGGGTTCCGCAACATGATCAAGCAGGCCGGCATCCGGCCCCATGCGCGTGAGCACCGTCTCGAACAACGCATCCGTCCGCGCCGTTTCCGGCAAGGGGCGCGCCGGATCGGCGGTTTCGAAGACATCGGCCATCAGTTCGGATTCCTGCCGGCGCAGTTCTTCCGGTATCAGGTGAATAGCTTTCTCCGCGCCGGCGACCTGGCCGCCGCTCAACAGAGCGACGCAACCGGACTTGCTGGTCGCGGCGACGTTCTCGACCTCGACCAGCACGTGATGGAAATACGCCAGGACGGCGCCATCTTCGGCATAAGGCACGTACCTTGCCCGCAGAGCGGAGGTCCATTCCAATCCGGCGCGGCGCAATTCTTCGGCCGGAACACCCTGCGCGGCGCCGCGCTGCAGCTTGTCGACGAGTTTGGCAAAGTGCTCGGGCTCGCGCACCTTCAGCACGCGGAAGATGCGCTGGTCAAGCAGGTCGGCCTCTATATCGGCCGCGCCGCTGGCGAGCCCGGACGCCGCGAAGCTGTCGCCACTGACGATTTCAGTAATCGCGCCAGCGGCCAGCAATTCATCCGGCTTTGGCGCCCAGAGAGCATCCGGTCTTGCTTCTAACGCCTCGGCGACGAAGTCGGCCGGAAAGACGGTCTTGTAGAGCGTCTGCCACTGTTCGGCCGTCATTGGGCCCTTCTCGGGAATCTCATAATTGGCATAGCCGAGCTTGGCGCCCTTGCGCAGATAGCGATTGACGCCCCCTGAGACCACGATCGTGCAGGCCGCCGCACAGGGTTGCGGGACATAGGTGTCCATCTTGCGTTGCGCGATCTGATCCGCGATCGCCCAGGCCTCCTTGAGCAGGCCGCCACGGCCGACATTGACATGAACCAGCCGTAATCCGGGATTGGCCTCGAGCACCGCCGCAAATTCGGCGGCGATGCCTTTCCCAATGCCACCGGAAAGATCGATCTCGGTCGCATTGAGAACGCGGATTTCCCAGGTGAACTCCTCAGCCGCCGCCGGGCGCGCCGCGAGCAACAGAAGGAGGGCAAGGAAAGCCAGCAAGCCGGCCCGCATCTTTCTCTGGTGCGTCATTACTACTCCCGCAACACATGGAACAAAAACGGAACTCCAATACTACTACCAACACGCTCTATTTCTGTCAACCCTTCTCCTTTCAGGCGTTCCGGGGTGGATTTGGCGCTACACCTTCGATCGCCGCGCCGCTATCCTGCCGGCCGACCTGGACCGGGCGCGCCGGCCATTGCAGGTAACCGGTGGATGTCGAAGCGTATGCATGCCCAGAAGCCCCTCGCCGGCATCGTCCTGATGCTCTGCGCCATGGGCGTCCTCCCCTTCCTCGATGTCTGTGCGAAATATCTGGGGCGGATGGGCCTGCCCATCGTCGAGATCGTCTGGGCGCGCCTGTTCTTCGGCATGCTGCTGACCCTGCCCTTCGCCTGGCGGCTGGTGGGGGCGCGGGGGTTGCTGCCGGACCCGCCGGTCATGCATACATTCCGGGGCCTCTTCCTGTGCGGCGCCACCTTTTTCTTCTTCTGGGGCCTCAAATATCTGCCCATCGCCGACACGCTGGCGATCTTCTTCGTGCAGCCGCTGATCATCACGCTGCTGTCGCCCTTCGTGCTGGGCGAGAAAGTCGGCATCCGCCGCTGGGTTGCCGTCATCATCGGTTTTATCGGCACGCTCATCATCATCAGGCCCGGGTTCCAGACCTTCAATCCGGGCATGCTGATGGCCTTGGCCGCCGGCATGTCGCTGGCCATCTACATGCTGCTCACCCGCAAGATGTCGGGCCGCACGCATGCGATGGTCACCACCTTCCACACCAATGTCGCCGGCGCCGTGCTGATGAGCGTCGCCGTCCTCTTCAACTGGCAGATGCCGAGCCTCGAACAATGGCTGCTGTTCGTGCTGATGGCGGCCATCGCGACCTTCGGCCATTTCCTCATCGTCAAGGCCTACGACCATGCCGAGGCGTCGCTGCTGGCGCCCTTCGCCTATGCCGAGATGATCATGGCGGTCGCCGCCGGCTGGTATTTCTTCGGCGATTTCCCCGACGAATGGACCTTCGTCGGCGTCGGCATTCTCATTGCCTGCGCCATCTACATTTCCTATCGCGAGCGCGTGCGCCGCATTCCCCCGACCGTCACCGGCGAGCACACATAAGCCTTATCCGTCAAGATCATATACCCAGTTGAAGAATAAATTCTGCTTGCATAGCATGGGCACCGTACGCGTTTAAATTGGGGTAGACCACAATATGACAAATCTGCGTAGAGCGTCCATCGCCGCGGCGCTGGTGGCGGGGCTTTCCATTCTTGCCGCCTGCGGCGCACCTTCATCCCTCAGCTATCCTTCCGGCGCCACCCTCAAGATCACCAGCAGGGTTTGGGGCGAGTATCAGAAATACCTCGCCAAGCAAGGCGGGGTGCGCAAGGAAGGCGCCTTCCTGGTCGTCATGCATGAGGATATCGGCGTCAGCGCGCGCTGGAGCTATTGTCCGCCGTCGGCCGATTACTGCACCGGCGGCAGCATCAATCTCGCCAACAGCATGTGCCTCGAAGACAAGCTGAAATGCGTGCTCTTCGCGCGCGGGCCGCAGATCGTCCTGCCCTATACGATCATCGACGATTGAACTGGCGCGAGGTTCCAGCCAACCATGTCCGAAAACCGCGAGCCCAACGGATCGCGCGGTGGCATGATGGGCGCATGGAACAGATCGATCCTGGCAAGTGGCAGGGCAGCGAGCAGCCGGAAGCGCCAGCGGGCGCGGCGGCGCTCGACCCTGCCGTCTGCTACCGTGCACTCAAGGCGCGGGATGCCCGCTTCGACGGCCGCTTCTTCGTCGGCGTGACCTCGACGGGGATCTATTGCCGCCCCATCTGCCCGGCGCCCAGCGCCAAATTCGCCAATTGCCGCTTCTATCCCAGTGCCGCAGCGGCACAGGAAGCGGGCTTTCGTCCCTGCCTGCGCTGCCGGCCGGAGACTGCGCCCGAACTGGGTGCCCCAACCATTGGCGCCCCGGCGATCGGTGCGTGGGCGGGCACGTCGAACACCGTCAGCCGCGGCCTCGCCCTCATCGCCGAAGGTGCCCTGGACGGCGATGCGGACAATGTCGACCGTCTGGCCGCCAGGCTGGGTATCGGCGAGCGGCAATTGCGGCGCCTGTTCCAGGAGCATCTCGGCGCCTCGCCCATCGCGGTGGCGCAGACGCGGCGCATCCACTTGGCCAAGCAATTGATCCATGAGACGCGCCTGCCGATGGCCGAGGTGGCGCTGGCGGCCGGTTTCGGCAGCATCAGGCGTTTCAACGAAACCTTCCGCAAGCTCTATGGCCGCCCGCCCTCCGCCTTGCGCCGCAAAGCGGTGACTGCCTTGGCCGCCGGCTCGGTGGCCGGCAGCGGTGTCGTCGTGCGCCTGCGCTACCGGCCGCCTTATGACTGGCCCTTCATGCTGTCCTATCTCGCCGCCCGCGCCATTCCCGGAATCGAGGCAGTGAATGGCACCGTCTACCAGCGCAGCATCGAGATCGACGGCGCCTTCGGCAGCATCGAGATCGTGCCGAATGCCGCCGGGAACAATCTGGCGGCGATGATCCGCTTTCCCTGCGTGCGTGCCCTGCCGGCGATCATCGCGCGCATTCGCCGGGTGTTCGATCTTGGCGCCGATGTCGTCCTCATCGGGGCGCATCTGCGTCAGGACCCGCAACTGGCGCCCCTGGTCGCGGCCCGGCCGGGCCTGCGCGCACCCGGCGGCTGGGACGGATTCGAACTCGCCATCCGTGCCATCCTCGGCCAGCAGGTGACGGTGGCGGCCGGCCGGCAGCTTGCCGCCAGGCTGGTCTCCCTGTGCGGCAGCGCCCTGCCCCAGGGCATCAGGACCGACAGCCTGCACCGCGCCTTTCCCACCCCCGCCCAATTGGCCGCCGCCGATCTCGATACGCTCGGCATGCCAGGCGCCAGGCGCCGGACGCTGCACGCCATGGCCGAAGCGGCCCTGGCCGATCCGGACCTCTTTCGTGCCGGCGGCGATATTGACGCGACCATTGCCAAGCTCCGCGCCATCAAGGGCATCGGCGACTGGACCGCGCATTACATCGCCTTGCGCGTCGTGCGCGAGCCCGATGCCTTTCCAGCGAGCGACATCGGCATCCTGCGCGGCGCCACGAAGCCCCGCGGCGAACGCCCGACACCCCAAGCCTTGCTGCGGATGGCGGAGAGCTGGCGCCCCTGGCGTGCCTATGCGGCACAGCATCTCTGGGCCGCCGACGAAGCCAATCTCGCGAGAACCGATGCCTGAGCCCGCAGCATTGCATATCGACCGCATCGCGACGCCGATCGGAGCGCTTATCATCATTGCCGATGGCCGCAACCGCCTGCGCGCCATCGATTGGGAGGATCACGAGGCGCGGATGCTGCAATTGCTGACACGCTATTGCGGCAAGGCCGGCTTCACCTTGACCAGGCGCCGCGATCCGGGCGGCTTGTCGAGCGCGATGCGCGCCTATTTCAAAGGCGATCTCCACGCTATCGATGCCTTGGCCGCCGATACCGGCGGCACGGCGTTCCAGCAGAAAGTCTGGCGCGAACTCAGGCGCATCCCCTGCGGCAAGACCATTTCCTATGCCGACCTCGCCGCGCGCATCGGCAAACCGAAGGCGGTCCGCGCGGCAGGGCTTGCCAACGGCGCCAACCCGGTCAGCATCGTCCTGCCCTGCCACCGGGTGATCGGGTCGGACGGGTCGCTGACCGGATATGGCGGCGGCCTTCATCGCAAGCGCTGGCTGCTGGCCCACGAGCAAACTGCCTGAAAGAAGGAACAAACCCATGTCGGCCCGTCCCGATTCCGCCACGCTCTTCAATGCGCTGCATCGCGGCCCCGGCATCCTGAAGCTGGCCAATGCCTGGGATGCGGGCTCCGCGCGCCTGTTTGAAAGCCTGGGAGCCCAGGCGATTGCCACGACCAGCGCCGGCTTTGCCTGGGCACTGGGCTTTCCCGACGGCAATGCGTTGCCGCTGGAGCATCTTGTTTCGCATGTCGCGCTGATTGCCCGGACGGTCACCGTCCCGCTATCGGTCGACATGGAGGCTGGCTTCGGCCGCGATGCCGCGGAAGTGGGTCGGGCGGTCAGCCAAATCATCGATGTCGGCGGCATCGGCATTAACATCGAGGATGGGTCGAACCCGCCCGAACAGCTTGCCGCCAGAATTGCGGCCGCGCGCGCGGCGGGCGATGGCAGCGGTGTCGATCTCTATATCAACGCCCGGACCGACGTCTATCTGCGCGGCCTGGTTCCGGCCGAAGCGCGCGTGGGCGAAACCCTGAAGCGCGCCAGGATCTATCGCGAGGCGGGCGCCAGCGGAATCTTCGTGCCGGGCGTGGTTGCCGCCGATGAAATCCGCGCCATCGCCGCCGGCACCGACATGCCGCTCAACGTGCTGGCCTGGGCGGGCCTGCCGGGGGCTGCCGAACTCGGCAAGCTCGGCGTCCGGCGCCTCTCCGCCGGTTCGGGCATCGCCGAAGCCGTCTGGGGCCGCGCCGGGGCTTTGGCCAAGGCCTTCCTGGCGGATGGCGAATCCGCCCCCTTGTCCGAAGGTGCCATGGGCTATGGCGCCATCAACGCCATCGCCAAGATAAACTAGCAAACGCTGGATAAGAAGAGGGCCCTGCCTTGCGGCAGGGCCCGGAGGGGGAACCTATATCCGGTGAGGTCTCACCAGATTTCCATGCGGTGATCCTTGGTTTCGTGGATAAAGAAGATGCCGACCACGAAAGTCATCGCCGCGATGGCGATCGGATACCAGAGGCCGTAATAGATGTCGCCCTGCGCCGCCACCATGGCGAAGCTGACCGTCGGCAGGAAGCCGCCGAACCAGCCATTGCCGATGTGATAGGGAAGCGACATCGAGGTGTAGCGGATGCGGGTCGGGAAGAGTTCGACCAGCATGGCCGCGATCGGGCCGTAGACCATCGTCACCAGCACCACCAGGTAGACCAGCAGGATGGTAACCATGACATGGTCGATCTGCGCCGGATCGGCCTTGGCGGGATAGCCCGCCGCCGCCACCGCCGCCGTCATCGCCGCGGTGAAGGCTTCGGTCTTCGCCTTCATTTCCTCGGCCGGCAGGCCCTTGCCTTCAAAGCTGTCGATGACCGTATCGCCGATCTTGATCTGCGCGAGGGCGCCGGCCGGTGCCGCTTCGTTGGCATAGTTCACCGATCCCTTGGCGAGGAAGCTCTTGGCGATATCGCAAGAGGTCAGGAACTTCGACGTCCCCACCGGATTGAACTGGAACGAGCAGCTGCTCGGATCGGCCACCACGGTCACCGGTGCCGTGGCTTGCGCAACCTCGAGCGCCGGGTTGGCGTAATGCGTGATCGCCTTGAAGACCGGGAAGTAGGTCAGCACGGCCAATGCGCAGCCGGCCATGATGATACGCTTGCGGCCGATCTTGTCCGACAGCCAGCCGAACAGGATGAAGCAGGGCGTACCGATGGCCAGCGAGACGGCAATCAGGATGTTGGCCGTGAATGCGTCGACCTTGAGGCTCTGGGTGAGGAAGAAGAGCGCATAGAACTGGCCCGTGTACCACACCACGGCCTGGCCGGCGGTGAGACCGAAGAGCGCCAGAAGGACGATCTTGAGGTTCTTCCACTGGCCGAAGCTTTCCGTGAGCGGCGCCTTCGAGCCCTTGCCCTCGTCCTTCATCTTCTGGAAGGTCGGCGATTCGCTGAGCTTCAGGCGGATCCAGACCGAGATCAGCAGCAGCAGCAGCGAGATGACGAACGGCACACGCCAGCCCCAGGCGGAGAATTCCTCTTCGCCGATGATTGTGCGGGTGCCGAGAATCACCAGCAGCGACAGGAAGAGGCCCAGTGTCGCCGTGGTCTGGATCCAGCTGGTATGGAGGCCGCGCTTGCCGGCCGGCGCATGTTCGGCCACATAGGTCGCGGCACCGCCATATTCACCGCCGAGCGCCAGGCCCTGCAGCAGCCGGAGGCCGACGAGGATGATCGGCGCCGCGATGCCGATCGAAGCGTAGCTTGGCAAGAGGCCGACGATGAAGGTCGAGATGCCCATGATCGAGATGGTGATCAGGAAGGTATATTTGCGCCCCACCATGTCGCCCAGGCGACCGAAGAAGACGGCGCCGAAAGGACGCACGGCAAAGCCGGCGGCGAACGCCATCAACGCGAAGATGAAGGCCGCTGTCGGATTGACGCCGGAGAAGAATTGCTTGGAGATGATCGCGGCCAACGAACCGTAGAGATAGAAATCGTACCATTCGAACACTGTGCCCAATGACGAGGCAAAGACCACCATCTTGACGTCGGATGGTTCTCTTTCCTTTGTGACGGCGATGCGGCCGGCAGATTCGGTAATTGTTGACACTGTAGCTATCTCCCCATGTTTCAAGTTCTCGGGGTGTCTGGCACAAGGTCGGCGCTTGGCGCTCTTGCCCGTGCGCACAGCCATCACAGCCACCGCAATGCGACGGCCGATGTTGTCACCCGGCTCCACTGACCGGCTTACCGGAATTGGAACTCGATACCGTCATATGCCGGGGCGGTGGCGAAAGGAGCCCAGACTTTGGTCTTATCGACCTTCGGAGAGGGTCGGCGTGAAGGGATCGCAGCGATTTCCGCGCAGGCGAAAACGCCCTAGAACATCATGCCGCGAACGAGATCGGGAACCAGCTGGATGCGTTTCAGCGCTTCCTTGAGACGCGCCGCTTCGCGTGCCGACAGCTTGGCGATGTCGATCGCGTTGCTGAGCTTCTCGCCGCCAAGCATGGCGCGCGATTGCTGTGCCAGCAGCAGGGATTGGCAAAAGGCGTGATCGTCGAGGAGGCCGAGCAGCAGCGCCGCATCGCCGCGTTCGAGCGCCGCCAGCCGCGACAGGCGGTCCTTGGTGGAATGAGCGAGGATGTTGTGCCTGATGGCGAGCGTGCGCGCCGCCGCCACGACCGGAAACAAGGCATGCAGCTTGAGGTCGATCTTGCCGTTCTCGGTGTTGATGCGGCCGAAGAAGCCGAACGGATTGGCGATCTGCTCGAGCTTGGCGCCCAGGAGCTTGGTGAAGATCGGGCTCCTGCTGCCCATCGCGTACGCATAGGTGAAGAGATCGGTCGCCAATTGACGGCGACCGTGCACCGGGTAACCGTCGAAAAAGATATCGACATTGAGCAGGTTCTGCGGATTGCCGCTGGCGATCCACGCATCGACACGCGCGCGCCATGTCGCAAGGGAACCGCGCCACGACGGATTCCTGGCCATGACGCCGCCATCGCACAAGGGGATGCCGGCCGTATCCAGAATCGACGCCATCCGCGTGCCGAGCTCGGCAAACCATTTGTCTTCGCGGCCGCCGGCATCGCCATGTTCGAAGATCACCGCATTGTCCTGATCCGGTTTCAGCAGGCTTTCGCCGCGCCCGCCGGAACCCAGGACCATGATCGCATAGGCACAGGGCGGATCGGCGAACCCATCCGCCCGCATGCTTTCCTCGGCCAGCCCGGCCGCTCGTTCCGTGGCTGCGCGCAGTTCCTCCGAAACGATCCGCGTGATGATGTGCGCGTCCAGCCCTTCGCGCGTCAGCGACTGCACGACGGTGGCGAGGTTGGACCATGCGAAGGCCATGTCGCTGGCGCTCCCTGCCTCCTCGATCTCGTCGTTGAGCATGATGGCGGGGTCGGTGCGCAGCTTCAGCAGGTCGCGCGCCGAGACGATGCCGGTCAGTTCGCCGGAATCGTTGATGACGGCAAGGTGGCGATAGCGCTGCCGACGCATGCGCGGGATCGCGCGATAGACGAAAGTGCCTTCCCGGATGGCCGTAACCGGCGCCGACGCGATGGTTGCGACCGGGTGCGTCAGGGCGTCCGCGCCGCCTTTGGCTATGTGCCGCAGAACGTCTCGTTCGGTCAGGATGCCATAGGCTGAGATGGGCTGTCCGGGTTCCGGCCGGTCGGCGACGAGAACCGACGAGATCGCCTTTTCCATCATGGCAGCCATCGCGTCGGACAGTTTCGTCTCTTTGGCGATCACCACGGGCGGCGCGCTCATCACATCGCCGATCATGTGGCGGTAGACGTAAGTGTCGTAGGTCTTGAAATCGCCGCCGACATCGCCGCTGCGGGGATCGGCGATCGGATGGTCCCAGCCGGCGACCGCTCCGGCTGCGGGCTGGGGCGTGCGATGCGCCAGGGCACGTTCAGCCTGGGCCAGGGAATGAATGCCGCGCTCGATCAGCAATGGCACCATGCGCAGGAAGATCTGCCCCGCCGCCCTGGCGTCGCCCAGCGCCGTATGCCGGTTCTCGATGTCGATATGGAACCAGGCGGCCAGTTTCTCCAGCGACGGGTCGTGCAAGGCCGGCACGACCAGCGGTGCCAGCAGCCGGATGCAGAGCGAGCGCGGCTTGTGCCAGGAGAGGCGGTGCCGATGGGCCTCGTTGCGCAATACCGTCAAATCGTAGGCCAGCGTATGGCCGATCAGCACGCGCCCGGCGATGAACCGGTTGAATTCGGCCCATCGCGTCGCCAGGTTTTCCGCGCCCTTGACGATATCGTCGGTGACGCCGTGAACGGCGGATACGGCAGGTGGGATCGGGACAAGCGGATCGACAAGCCGGTCGAACGGATGGCCCGCATCGATTTCTCCCCCTTCGATATGCAGGGCACCGATCTGAACGATGCGGGCGTCCTTGACATCCAGGCTGGTCGTCTCAAGGTCGATCGCAACGGCATTGAGGGCAAAGAGCGGCGTCGCGCCGGTTACGTGCCGCATCGATCACCTACCTTCAGCCACGACAGGTTCCGCAACGGGAGAGTCACGCAAATATCCTAGCGCAAACCTCGCACGCCGCTAAGGCGCAATCCGCCGCGCCGGCTTGACCGTCCGGCGACAAACGGGCCTTATGTCTGCATCGTCTTTGATGGACTTTGCCATGCAGCCAGGCCGCACCGAGGAGAGAGTCGATCCCGCCGAAATTCCGTTGCGGCGCGTCATCGACCTGTTGCGCAACCCGGCGGCGGTCTGGCCCACTTTCCGGGCCTATCTGGGTTTCGGCAAACAGCGGCGCCTGGAAAGGATCGCCGACATGGCCGGGCTGCAGAACTTTATGGAGACGCGCGCAAGCTTCGTGGCGCAGACCTCGCTCTACGGCTATCTCCGGACCCGCGCCGGGCAGCGATATCCCGAATTGTTCGACGATCTCGGCTTCGTCGCATCGGTCAACGTCGCCAAATGGCAGATATGGCTGGCTTGCCTGTCGGATCTTGCCATCTATGCCGGCGGCCTGCTGGCGCGAGCCGCGCCGGAATCCCGGCCGTCCGTCGGCCCGGCCATGCTGGCAGCGGTGGACGCGATCCTTGCGCGGACCGGCATTCCCGGCGATGCCGGCCCGGAATTCGCGGCATCCGCCGCGGACGTGCTGGAACGGCTGCGTCAATGCGACTGGCCGGCGGTCGGCGACAACGAAACCGCGTTCTCGCAAAGCCCGCCGGCACTGGTCAGATGGGCTCCCATTGTCGACAGCCTCAAAGCGCTGGACGAACCGATCGTGCTCAATTCCGTCCGGTTCCGCTGGCAGGAAGTGCGCCGCGACCTGCGCCGCTGTCTCGATGCGGCCGCCATATTCTGAGGCCGCCCGTCAATCGAGAAACCGGCCGAGGATCGCATAGATGCCCTGGGCGATTTCGCCTTCCAGCGGAAACGACAGCATGCCCATCACGGAATAGCCGAGCAGCCAGGGCATGAGATAGAACCGGATCATGTAGAAGAACCAGGCCACGTAAAGCGGCACCATGGGCTTCACCAGGAAGGCCGGCGTGATCGGCTTGAACAGGCTCAGCACCGGATCCGTGACGCGAACGAAGAAGCGGGAAAAGAAGAACCGGCTTTCCTCCGGCAGGAAGAGGCGCATGCCGAACCGCCCGATCAGCGTCCACATGACCACCCCGAGGATATAGTCCAAGACGATTGCCCAGAGTGGGATCTCGACCATCTTTGCAGCGCTCCCCCTGCGATTGCCCGGCGACCCGGACAGCATACAAAAAAGAGCCGGGGAGAGAAGCCTCTCCCCGGCTCCGCGTCGAACGGTTTGCTCAGTGCGACGAATCGACGATCGTTCTACCGCTGGGGACACGGACTTCGTCGACCATGGCCTGGATTTCCGCATCCGGCGCCTTGGTCAGCAAGGTCACCACGACCATGGCGATGGCGCTGGCCGCGGTACCCACGATGCCGAAGCGCAGATCGTCGAGGCCGATCCACGGCGCCATGCCGCCCCATTTGACCATGTAGAGGTACCACGAACCGATACCCAGTCCGGCCACCATGCCGGCTATGGCCCCCGGCCGGTTGGCCCGCTTCCACCATACGCCCAGCACCAGCGGGAAGAACAGTCCCGACATGGCGAAGCAGAACGCCCAGGCCACCGCGCCCAGAATGCCGGTGAGCTTCAGGCTGGCCACGAGCGCACCGGCCACGCCGATCACCACCAGCAGCACGCGGGCGACGATCAGCCGCCGCTTCGTTTCCGCATGAGGATCGATCATCTTGTAATAGAGATCGTGCGACAATGCGTTGGCGATGGCGAGCAGGAGCCCGTCCGCCGTCGACATGGCGGCTGCCATGCCGCCGGCCGCCACCAAGCCGGAGATGACATAGGGCAGACCGGCGATTTCCGGAGTCGCCAGCACCACGATGTCGGGCCGCATGAAGAACTCGTTGACCTGGAGGATTCCGTCGAGATTGGAATCCGAAATCTTCAACATGCCGACCGCGCCCCATTTCTGCACCCATTCCAGGGCGTTCACGTCCGCCACCGCCTTGCCGATGATGCTGGTAGCCAGATTGGGATCCAGGATCTGCAGCTTGGTCAAGGTGGCCAGTGCCGGCGCCGTGAAGTAAAGCAGCGTGATGAAGAACAGCGACCATGCCACCGACGCGCGCGCGGCACGCACGGTCGGCGTGGTGAAGTAGCGCATGAGGATGTGCGGCAGCGAGGCCGTGCCCAGCATCATGCAGGCAACCAGCGTACAGAACTTCCAGGCCGCCAGGGCCGAATCCCCGGGAGCGGCATGGAGGTTGGTCAGCGCCGAGAGGCCGGCGAAGGTCTCGCTTGGCTTCAGCGCGCCGACCTGCAGCATCGGCTCCAGCTCCTGAATGCGGGCGACGGCGTTGCCGTACATCAGCTGCGGGAACCAGCCGAAATCCTGGGTGATCGACATCCAGAACACAGGCACGAGATAGGCGATGATGAGCACGATATACTGCGCCACCTGGGTCCAGGTGACGGCCCGCATGCCGCCCAGCATCGAACAGAGCAGAATACCGGTGAGGCCGAACCAGACGCCCACTTCGAACGGAATCTGCAGGGCGCGCGAAGCGATCGTGCCCGTGGCATCGATCTGCGCCGTCACATAGGTGAAGGACGCCACGATCAGGACGATGACGGCGCAGAACCGCGCCAGATTGCCGCCATAGCGCGTGCCGACGAAATCCGGCACGGTATAGCAGCCGAACTTGCGCAGGTAGGGCGCCATCAGGATGGCCACCAGCACATAGCCGCCGGTCCACCCCACCACGAACCCCAGATAAGGATGGCCGCCGATATAGATGCCGCCCGCCATGGCGACGAAGGAGGCGCCGGACATCCAGTCCGCTCCCGTCGCCATGCCGTTGAAGACCGGCGGCACTTCGCGCCCGGCCACGTAATAGGCATCGACCTGCATGGTGCGCGACAGCCAGCCGATCACCGCGTAGATGGCGATCGTGAAGCCGACGAACCAGAGCCCGATCATGTCGGCACTCATTCCGAGCTGCTCAAAGAATGCCATCAAGGCGAAGAACAGAAGGAAGGTGCCGGTGTACAAGGCGTAAATCTTCGGAAGGTTATCGACGAACCTTCCCTGCAATCTGAAGAAGCTCATGGCGTGTTCCCCCTCTTTATTCTTCTGCGACGCCGCATTCGCGATCGACCTTGTCCTGCTGCTTCACGAAGACGAAGAGCTGGATGACGAAAGCGTAGAGCGAACCCTGCGCGGCCATGTAATAGCCGAGCGGGAAATCGAGGAACCGAAGCTGGTTCAGATCGTTCGCAAACCATTGCAGGATGTAGGCGAAGACGAACCAGACAGCGAGATGAATGAACATCAGCCGCCTGGTCCTGCGCCAGTGATTAAGCCTGTCTACCGTCGACGATTGAGACACTGTCTATCCCTCCCGTTTTTCTGTGAAAGTGAAAGAGCTGCCGGCCGGCCGGGATGGCCGAACAGCCGCAACAGCGCGCGCCCAGCAGCGCGAGGTCATGGAAAGCGGGTGATCTGGCTCAATTGCATCAATCAAGCGACGCCCCCCTATCTGGATGGCGCGGCGCCGGAAACTTTCGGCTCCGCACCCGTGAGCAGCGTAGTGCTCATCTCTCCCGAATATGCCGTCCGCTTCTCTTGGCCCCCGCCGCGTCGGGCAGGGGCGTCATGTCGGACTGGATGGTCTGCGACTCGGTGCTATTTTTACATGAAATCGAGGCGCATAGTATCTCATAGTCCGCCCCTTGCTCCAATGGACCCCCGACTTTCGTCGTAGCGACTTTGGCCCGAATGGACAGTTTGAACCGGTGCATGCAGTAATATTCGCGATGTCGCAAAGCACACTGACGCTCATTCTGTCGCTGGCCTATCTCGGCCTTCTGTTCCTGATCGCCCATGCCGGCGAAAGGAAGGCGGCGAATTGGTCGCGCGGGCGCTTGGGACCACCCATTTACGCCTTGTCCCTGGCCATTTACTGCACATCGTGGACCTTCTACGGCTCGGTCGGTCGCGCCGTCACCAACGGCCTCGATTTCGCGCTCATCTATGTCGGGCCGATCCTGGTCATCATTCTCGCCTGGCCGGTCATGGCGCGCATTATTGCACTTGCGAAACAGCAGAACGTCACATCGATCGCCGACATCCTCGGCGCCCGCTATGGCCGTTCGCGCGCCGTCGCCGTCATCGCCACCCTGATCGCGGTGGTGGGCGCGATGCCTTATATCGCGCTGCAGCTGCAGGCGGTCTCGTTCAGCTTCGAGGCCCTCTCCGGCAAGGTGGGCGCCGGCGAGTTCGCCGGCAGCGGCACCCTGCATGTGCCGATCTGGCAGGACACGGCCCTCATCGTCGCGCTGATGATGGCGGCCTTCACGATTCTGTTCGGCGTGCGCCATGTCGAGGCGAGCGAACAGCATCGCGGCATGATGCTGGCGATCGCCATCGAAAGCCTGGTCAAGCTCTGCGCGCTTCTGGCCGGGGGCGTCTTCATCGTCTGGGGGATGTTCGACGGCCCTGGCGCCCTGCTGGCCAAGACGCAGTCCCTGCCGGCGGCGGCACAGATCCTCAATCCGACCGTCAATGCCAATTGGCTGGCGCTGACCGTTCTGTCGGGCCTTTCCTTCCTCTGCCTGCCGCGCCAGTTCCATGTCGCCGTGGTCGAACACGACCACCCCAAGAGCCTCATGACCGCGCGCTGGATGTTTCCGCTCTATCTCGTCGTCATCAACATCTTCGTCGTGCCGATCGCGATGGCGGGCCTCGCCCGGCTCGACCCTTCCCACGTGCCGGATTTTTTCGTCCTCTCCCTGCCGCATTCGGAAGGTGCGGAATGGCTGACCGCCTTCATCTTCTTAGGGGGATTGTCGGCCGCCACCAGCATGGTCGCGGTTGCATGCATGGCGCTGTCCGGCATGGTCGGCAACGAGCTGGTCATGCCCTGGCTGCTGCGCCGCCGCCAGGAGGAAGGCGCGCATCTGGGCCAGCTCGGCCTTCTGGTGCGGCGTCTGGCCGTCATCGCCATCCTGTTATGCGCCTACGCCTACTACCGCACGATCGCCGGCCTGCTGCCGCTGGTGACGATCGGCCTGATCTCCTTCTGCGCCGTCGCGAATTTCGCTCCGCCCCTGCTCATTGGCCTCTATTGGCGCCGCGCCCATCGCTATGGCGTCATCGCGGGGCTGCTGGGCGGGTTCGCGGTCTGGTTCTGGGCGATCCTGTGGCCGACCATCCAGCCGCACCAGGCGCCGACCCTTCCCCCCATCGGGCCCCTCGCCTGGTTCGACCCGCTGCTGCGCGGCTTCGTCGTTGCGATGGCCGTCAATGTGGCGCTGCTGGTGGTGGGTTCGCTGCTGGCCAGGCCCATGGCCCGTGACCGGCAGCAGGCCGCGGCCTTCTGCGGCGACGACAAGGAGGGCGACCGTTCAAAGCCGGTTTCGCCGGCGCGCACCGAACTCGACCAGTTGAAGGAGCTTGCCGCCCGCTTCATCGGCACCGAGCGGGCCGAGGAAGCTTTCGGCACGCTCAATCTCTCCGGCGCCGCCGCGGTCGAGTTCACCGAACGCCTGCTCTCGGGCACGATCGGCGCGGCGTCGGCCCGTGTCGTTGTCACCACGGCGCGGCGCAAGGGCCTGTGGATGCCGGGCTCCATCCGTGAAATGCTGGACGAGGCCACCGCCGCCATCCGCTATAATGCCGATCTCTTGCGCCGGACGCTGGATCATATGGGGCTGGGCCTGGCGGTCTTCGATGCGACCGGCAAGCTTGAAGTGTGGAACGACCGCTTTGCCATTCTTTCCGGCGTCGAGCGCGAAACGCTCGGCGTCGGCATCAATATCGCCAACCTGCCGGCGCACCTGCCGGCGCTGGCGGCGGCGCTCGATACGGCGCCCGTGGCCTTGCGCGAAATCAAGCTCGGCGACGGATCGGTGACGGAGCTGCGCGCCGACCCGCTGGCCGGCGGCGGCGTCATCGTCACCGCCAACGACGTGACGGCGCGGGTGCGCGCGGCCGAGGCCCTGCGCGACAGCGAAAGGCGCACGCGCATCGTCACCGACAACGTGCCGGTGCTGATCGCCTATATCGACCGCGACCGGACCTATCGCTTCACCAACCGGTCCTACAAGGCCTCGCTGAAGGACGGCGCCGCCGCGACAGAGGGCCGCCATGTGCGCGAGGTGCTGGGCGAGGCGCGCTATCAGCAGCTGAAGCCGCATATCGACGCGGTGCTGGCCGGCAACGTGCAGGTGTTCGAGATCGACTTCCCCACCAACGACGCCAAGATCGAAGTGGCGCGCGGCACCTATATCCCGCACTTCGACGAAAGCGGCCAGGTGCTGGGCTTCTTCCTGCTCTATGTCGACATCACCGAGCGGCGCCGCGCCGAGGAGGCGTTGCGAATCGCCAATGAAAGCCTGGAGCGGCGCGTGGCGACGCGCACGGCCGAACTGGAGGCCGCCCGCGCCCGGGCCGAGGAAGCCAATATCGACAAGACCCGCTTCATCGCCGCCGCCAGCCACGATCTGCTGCAGCCGCTGCATGCGGCGCGTCTCTTCGTGGCGGCCCTCTCGGAACGGCATGTGGCGGACGAACTGGTGGCCAAGGTCGATCTCGGCCTCTCCTCGGTCGAGGCCCTGCTCGACACCCTCCTCGATATCGCCAAGCTCGATGCCGGCGCCATCAAGCCGGAGCCGCGCGCCATTCCGCTGGGGCCGCTGCTGCAATCCCTGGCCGATGCCTTCGCGCCCTTGGCCGAGCGCAACGGCATGAACCTGCGCGTCGTGCCGTCCAGGGCATGGGTGACGACCGATCCGGCATTGCTGCGGCGCGTGCTGCAGAATTATCTGTCGAACGCCATCCGCTATGGCCGCGGCCCGGGCGCCAGGCCGCGTGTCCTGATGGGCTGCCGGCGCGTGGGCGACAATATCCGCATCGAAGTGCGCGACAACGGACCCGGCATCGCCCAGCATCAGCAGGCCAATATCTATCAGGAATTCATCCGCCTGAAGCCGGCCAGCGTCGGCGGGGAAAGGGGGCTGGGGCTAGGGCTGGCCATCGTCGACCGCATCGCGCGGATGCTGGGCCACGGGCGTGGCCTTGCCTCCGCACCCGGCAAGGGTGCCGCCTTCAGCATCGATCTGCCGCTCACGCTCGCCGATACGGCGAGCCTTCGGGATGCACAGCCGGATATTGGCGATCCCGACGCCATGGTCAGGGCGCCCTTCGTCATCTGCATCGATGACGAGGAGCAGGTGCGCGAAGGCATGGATGTGCTGTTGAAGAGCTGGGGCTGCGACGTGATCACCGCCGCCAGTGCCGACCTGGCGCTGGCTGCCTCGGCCGGCCGCGACGGGCCGCCGGATCTGCTGCTGATCGACCTGCACCTGGGCGACGAACAGCCCGACGGGATCAACGAGATCGCCAAACTGCGCGACGCCTGGGGCGATGCGCTGCCCGCCGTGCTCATCACGGCCAACCGCGATCCCATCGTCATGGCGCGCGCCAAGGCCTTGCGCCTGGATGTCCTGCACAAGCCGGTCAAACCCGCCAAGCTGCGCGCGCTGATCGCTCAGCGTTCGCAGCGTTCGGTTGCCTGAATCTCACGCCCTGAATCCTAAGCGTTGCGCGGCGTCACGGTCTTGCGCAACTCGTTGATCGCCGCTTCGACCTTGCCGTGATGGCCGCTGGTCAACTGACCGAGCTGCCGCAGGACGGTCGCCGCTTCATTGGCGATCCCGCCGAAGAAATGGCCGATCGCCTCGTTGCGCAGTTCATGCGCCCGCTGGCGATGGAAATCGATGGAATCGGCCAGGACCGTCTCAGGCCGGTAATATTCCGGCAGTTCGGCATCGTAGTGGTGGGACTTTACCCGGTATTCCGGCTTTTCCGTCAGCCAGACATTCTCTTCTTCGCTATAGGGCCACATGGAAGACCTCCTTAAGTGTGGATATCTTCCTCCCGTGCTCCGGCGTTTCTCGCTGTCGCCGATTGCTGCACTGCAGTACGACTATATAGCTGTTAACGCCGGACTTTCAATGTGGCTTTCGCATTGCAACATTGCGAAAGTGACGCACCCTCGAAGCGAAACTGGCGCCGCCCGGCCGTCTTGCGACAGAAAATTTCACGAAGCAGCATGGATGCTGGTCAACGCCTTGATTCGGCCCTATTTTCCTCAACCTGACAACGCTGTCACCGCAAGGAGCGATCGGCATGAACAAAATCGGCGTCCACGCCTTGGTCTGGGTCGGCGGCTGGAGCCATGCCGAGGCCAATAAGGCGATCGAGCGCACGGCGGCCCTGGGTTACGACATCATCGAAATACCCGCCCTCGACCCCGCGACCATCGACCCGGCCCATACCCGGCGCGTGGCGGAAGCCAACGGACTCGGCATCACGGTGTCGTTGGGGCTCGATGGCGGCGCCGACATTTCCAGCGAGGATCCGGACAAGATCCGGCGCGGCGAAAAACTGCTGCGCGAAGCACTTGCCGTCACCCGCGACATGGGGGCCACGCATATGTGCGGCATCCTCTATTCCGGCTTCATGAAATACGCCGACCCCACCACCGAGCGCGGCAAGGAGAACTCGGCCGACGTGCTGCGCCGCATCTGTGCTGAAGCCGCCCGGAGCAGCATCACCATCGGCCTCGAAGTGGTGAACCGCTATGAAAGCAACGTGCTCAACACGGCGGCGCAGGCGGTCGATTTCTGCAAGCGCATCGGTGCCCCCAATGTGAAGGTGCATCTCGACACCTACCACATGAATATCGAGGAGGCCGATATCGAACAGGCCATCGTCGCCACCGGCGACCATCTCGGCTACTTCCATATCGGCGAATCGAACCGCGGCTATCTCGGCGCCGGCACGGTCGATTTCGACAAGATATTCCGCGGCCTCGCGCGCGCCGGCTACAAGGGCCCGATCACCTTCGAGAGCTTCTCCTCGACCGTCGTCAACAAGCAGCTTTCGGGAATCCTCGCCATCTGGCGCAATCTCTGGGAAGACAGCGGCGACCTCGCCGCCCACGCCCGCGATTTCATCCGCGCCAACCTCAAGGCAGCAAGGGAAGCGCAGCAGCGGCGGGGGTGAGGCTTTTCCTGAAAAAGTGGATGGCCGGGTCAAGCCCGGCCATGACGATAAAAAAGAGCCGTCATACCCGGGCTTGACCCGGGCATCCGCTGGTGCCGACAAGCCGCCTTAGAGCACGTTCAGCTTCACATCGATATTGCCGCGCGTCGCGTTCGAATACGGGCACACCTGATGCGCCTTGGCGACGAGCGCTTCCGCTGCCTGCCGGTCGAGGCCGGGCAGCGAGATGTCGAGCGTCACTTCAAGGCCGAAGCCGCCTTCGGAACGCGGACCGATGCCGACCTCCGCGGTGATGCTGGTATCGGCGGGCACCTTCACTTTCTCCTGGGCGCCGACGAATTTGAGCGCACCGATGAAGCAGGCCGAATAGCCGGCGGCGAAAAGCTGTTCGGGATTGTTGCCGGTCCCGCCGGCGCCGCCCAGTTCCTTGGGCGTCGCAAGCGTGACGCTGAACGTGCCGTCGGCGGTCTGTGCCTTGCCGTCGCGGCCGCCGGTCGCCGTCGCCTTGGTGCGATAGAGAACATTGACGCTCATGATCTGCTTCCTTTCCTCTGCTCTGTCTTTGGGCTTCTCGGCCGAGCCGGGTGGTCCGCCGCCGATGGAGGGGATATTGGCATAAATTAGATTGTGTACAATTTAATTTTGCATGCATGATCTACATACCTGGATTGCGCAATTAAATTTTACACAAGCTATTCCCGTCCGGCTGCTGTGGAACTAGATTCAGAAAAGCGCGGAATCGAGGAGCGGGCATGAAGCAAACCGATGACAAAGTGGGGGGCAGGCTCGGCCTGGCGCAGCAGCTCTGCTTCGCGCTCTATTCGACCAGCCATGCCTTCACCCGGGCCTATAAGCCGCTGCTGGCGCCGCTGGGCCTCACTTATCCCCAATATCTGGTCATGCTGGTGCTGTGGGAAGAGGAGGATGTGACGGTAAAGGAGATCGGCGCCCGCCTGCAGCTCGATTCGGGGACCCTTACCCCGCTGTTGAAACGGCTCGACGCCGCCGGCCTCGTCACCCGCGCACGCGACAGCGGCGACGAACGACAGGTACGCGTGTTGCTGACGGAGGCCGGCCACGCCTTGAGGGCAAGGGCCGAGGAAATCCCGAAGCGCCTGGCCGAGGCGATAGGCGAGCCGCTGACCGCGATCGTCGCCCTGCGCAACCAGCTCACCGAAATCCGCGACCGCATCGGCGCGGTCGGCGCCGACTGACGGCGGCTATTCTTCCGTGCTGGCGGGAATCGGCTTGGTGACCGGTTCCAGCGACAGGCGCTGCGCCAGGATCACGGCCTGGGTGCGCGAAGTAACGCCCAGCTTGCGGAGGATCTCGGTGACATGAGCCTTCACCGTGGGCTCGCTGATCTGCATTTCGAAGGCGATGAGCTTGTTGGGCATCCCTTCCGCCAGCAGGGAGAGCACGCGGTGCTGCTGCGGCGTCAGCTGGGCGGCACGCTGCGCCAGGTCCCGATCGCGGCTGGCCAGCACCTCGTCCTTGGCCTCGTCCGGCAGCGACACGGCGCCGGACAGGATCGCCCTGACCGCATCGAGGAAACGCTCGGCGGCGGCCAGTTTCGGGATGAAACCGGCGGCCCCCATCTCCACCGCCTGGCGCATGGCGGCGGAATTGGTGGTGGCCGACACGATGGCGATGGGCAAGGACGGATGCTGGGTGCGCAGGGCGGCGAGGCCCGCCAAGCCCAGCATTCCCGGCATATCGAGGTCGAGGACGACCAGATCGGTCTCGGGCGCTGCCTCGATGGCCGCCTGGGTCTCCGCCAGGGTTCCCGCAAAGCCTATTTTCGCATCCGGAAACGCCCCTTTGAGGGCCGCCGCGAGGGCATCTCGCACCATAGGATGATCGTCTGCCACCACAAAGGTGAGACCCGCCGATTGCGATTCCGGCCCCTGGGCCCTGACTGCCATACTCTCCTATCCCCCAAGCCGAAATTCTTGATCCGGCACTCTTGCGGTGCCCTCGCTCGGTGCCAGCATACACATCCCGGCACGGATCGGAAATGCGCTGGTCGGAAATGCACTGGTCGGAAATGCGTCGGCGCGGTGTGACGGCCCTCTCATCCAGGCGACTTTGCCGGTGTCGCGCTGTTGCTGCCGCCGAAGTGCACGGGCTAGAGTGCCGGCCACACGAAGAACAGGCGTATTTGTTAATGAGCGAGATGGCGGTCCAGGCGACAAGATTCCCGGTGAACCGGTCATGGGCAGGCTCCCGATGAGCAGCCCGGAGGTGGATACGGGCGCCCTCGATTTCGCGGCCACCCTGGCACGTTCCTTCGCCGCCTCGCTCAACGTCGATGCGACCGTCGGCCAGGCCCTTTCCAGCATCATCCAGCTGCTGGAGACCGAGGCGGGCTCGCTGTTCCTGCTCGACGATAGCGGCGGCACCCTGGTCTGCCGCGCCAGCGTCGGTCCGGTCAAGATCGACGGCCTCGCGGTCCCCATGGGCCAGGGCATCGTCGGGCGCACTGTCGCCGAAGACCGGCTGCTGGTGGTCGAGAATGCCTATGAGGATAAGAACTTCTTCAAGGCGGCGGACCAGCGCACCGGCTTCGTCACCCGCTCGATCCTCTGCGCGCCGATGCGCGTGGGCGAAAAGCTCATCGGCGCCGTCCAGGTGCTCAACAAGCTTTCCGGCAAGCCCTTCGACGGCGAGCGTGGCAAAGACGCCAACATGCTGCAGGTCATGGCCAATGCGGCGGCTCTCGCCATTTCCAATGCACGCCTGGCCGACCAGCTCCTGGAACAGGAACGCATCAAGCGCGAACTGGAACTGGCTTCGGAAATCCAGCGCAGCCTGCTGCCGGCCGAGGATGACGATCTGCCGATCTGCGGCATCAATCGCCCGATCCGCGAGGTTTCCGGCGATTTTTATGACTATTTCGAACTGCCCGACGGCACCATTGCCTTTGCCTTGGGCGATGTCTCCGGCAAGGGCATGAATGCCGCCCTGCTGATGGCAAAGACCGCAAGCCTGTTCCGCTGTCTCGGCAAGACCATCCGCGACCCGGCGCGCCTTCTTTCCATCCTCAACCGCGAGATCTGCGAAACCACCAGCCGCGGCATGTTCGTCACCATGGTGGCGGGGCTCTACGAGCCTTCGACCGGCCTGCTGCGCTTTGCCAATGCCGGGCACCTGCCGCCGCTCATCAAATTCCCCGATCATCTCTACGAGACCGTGATGCCCGACGCTCCGCCGCTGGGCATCCTGCGCGAAACGCTGTTCGTCGACCATGAACTCAATCTGGGTGGCGGCCTCTTCGTCGCCTTCTCCGACGGCCTCACCGAGTTCCGCTATGGCGAGGAGGAATTGGGCGTCGATGGGCTCAACCAGCTCCTGGAATACGCCCATACCGGCTCGTTGCGGCAGCGGCTCGACATGGTGCTGGCCGAACTCGACCAGGGCGGCTGGCAGGCCAAGGACGACCTCACCTTGCTGGCGATCGACGACCGGTCGGCCGGCAAGGCCTGGCAGCGGGAACATCCGACCGAAATGGCGACCCCCGCGGAAGGCGATTTCCTGTTCGGCCTGTCCTTCCCGGCCGATCCCAGCCGCCTCAAGCTGATGCGCCCGGCCCTCGAGGCCGCCGCCAAGGCCTGCGACTTCGCCGAGGACGAGGTCCAGGACCTGGTCCTGGCGGCCGGGGAAGCCATCGAAAACATCATGGTCCATGCCTATGGCGGCCAGGCGAAAGGCGAAATCACACTGGCGGTGCATCGCCTGCCGGATGGAATCATGCTCCGTTTGCGCGATTTTGCACCGCGCGTCGATACCGGTAAGATAGAACCAAGACCGCTCGACGAGCTCAGACCCGGTGGATTGGGGACGCATTTCATCCGGGCCATCATGGACGATGCCAGCTTCATCCCCCTGCCGGATGGCGAGGGGAACCTGCTGGAACTTGTCAAACGGCGCCGCCCTGCGGGGGCGGACAGCAAGGGTGGGAATTAGGGGATGTCGGTGGCCAGCATCAAGGAAGAACAAGGCAGGATCGTCATTGCCCTCGAAGGCGATATCGACCTCGAAAATGCCGGCGAGGTCAGGAAGACTCTGCTCGCCAATCTGAAGCAGAAGAAGGATCTGCTGGTCGATCTTTCCGCCGTGACCTATATCGATTCCTCCGGCATCGCCAGCCTGGTCGAGGGGCTGCAGGTCGCCAGGAAGCAGAAGAACGAGCTGTCGCTGGTTTCGGTGAGCCCCCGCGCGCGCCGCGTGCTGGAACTCGCCCGCCTCGACAAGGTCTTCACCATCCATGCCGACGTCGCCGCCGCCCTCGCGGCGAAGGCCTGACGGGGACCGGGCAGAGAGCTTAAGCGATGGCAAATCCCGCCAAGATCCCCGCGAAAATCTTCGAGAGCCTCGGCCGGCGCACGGTCGCGGGGCTCGACGAGATGGGCTATGCGGCGGCGATTTTCTTCGAGGCGATCTATTGGACCCTGACCGGCTGGCGCTACCGGCAGCCGGTGCGCATCACCGCGACCTTTGCCGGCATGATGCAGTTCGGCGTCGCGGCCCTGCCCATCGCCACCCTGCTGGCCGCCACCATCGGACTGATGCTGGCGATCCAGAGCCTCTATTCCCTGGGTCTGTTCGGCGCCGAGCATTACGCCTATATCGGCATCGCCTTGTCCGTCGTGCGCGAATTCAGCCCGATGATCATGGGCATTCTCATCGCCGGCCGATCCGGTTCCGCGATCGCCGCACGCCTCGCCACCATGAGCATCAACCAGGAAGTGGATGCGCTGCAGGTCATGGGCATCAACCCCGTGCGCTTCCTGGTGTCGCCCGTGCTTATCGCGCTCGTCCTCATGATGCCGTGCCTGGCCATGTGGGCCAATCTGGTCTCGATCCTGGCAGCCGGCCTCTACGTGTCGGCCGAGCTCAATCAGTCCTTCGGCGCCTATCTCAACGACACGATCGACGTGCTGAAGACCGGCGACGTGTGGCATGGGCTGGGCAAGGCGACCCTGTTCGGCATCATCATCGCGCTGGTGGGGGTGGTGAACGGCTCCATGGTGCAGGGCGGCGCCGAGGGTGTCGGCAAGGTGACGACGCGCTCGGTCGTCATCTCCATCACGCTCATCGTCGTCGCCGACATGATCTTTGCCTATATGACGACGCAATAAGCCATGACCAGCCAAGCCCTCACGGCCGAAGCCATGAACCAGGCCAACCGCCCCAGCGCCGAGGAGATCGCCGCGCGCCGGAAGGTGATCGAGGTCAGCAAGCTCGACTGGTCCTTCGGCGCGCGCCAGGTGCTCTTCGACATCAATCTCGATGTGCGCGAGGGCGAGATCATGGTGATCATGGGCGGGTCGGGTTCCGGCAAGACGACCTTGCTGCGCCACCTGGTCGGGCTGATGCCGCCGCTGCCCGGCAAGGTCAAGCTGCTGGGCAAGGACATGGGAGCCTTGTCGCGCATGCAGCTTCTGGACTTGAAGCGCCGCATCGGCGTCGCCTTCCAGTTCGGCGCTCTCTTTTCCTCCATGAGCGTTGCCGAAAACGTCAAGCTGCCCTTGCGCGAACTTACCGACCTCGAAGAGCGCACCATGGACATCATGGCCAACATGAAGCTGGAGGTGTGCAACCTTTCCGGTTTCGGCCATCTGATGCCCTCGGACCTTTCCGGCGGCATGATGAAGCGCGCCTCCATCGCCCGCGCCATCGTCATGGATCCCAAGCTCATCTTCCTCGACGAGCCGTCCTCGGGCCTCGATCCGGTGGTCTCCTCGGCGCTCGACGACCTTATTCTGAAGTTGCGCGACGCGATGGACATCTCCGTCGTCGTGGTCAGCCACGATGTCGAGAGCGCCTACAAGATCGCCGACCGCATCACCATCCTCGACAAGGGCCGCATCCTCATTTCGGACCGGGTCGATGCGGTCAGGAATTCCACCAATGAACGGGTGCAGAATTTGCTGCACCGCCGGTCCGAACAGGCCGAGATCGACCCAACCGAATATCTGCGCCGCCTGGCGGGAGACTGAAGAGATATGCGCAACCATTTCCTCAACTACACGGCCGTCGGCGTCTTCGTCGCCGCAATGATCGCGGCCCTGGTCGTCAGCCTGTCCATGCTGGCGGGCCGCACCGGCCCCACCGATTCCTATTCGGTCGTGCTCGACGATGTGACCGACGTCAAATACGGCACCGTCGTGCGTTTCGCGGGCTTTCCCATCGGCCAGGTCGAGGAGATCGCGCCCGAATATAACGAAGGCAAGTACCGCTTCCGCCTGCACATCGCGGTGAAGGAAGGCTGGAAATTCCCGCAGGATTCGATCGCCCGCATCGCCGCCTCGAGCTTCCTTGCCGGCAAGACGCTGGAAATCAATGGCGGCCTCGCCGCCGCTACCATCGCGCCGGGCGGCGAGATTGCCGGCGGGACGGCGGCCGACATGTTCAGCCTGATGGCACAGGTGGCGGGCGAGATCGGCGATCTTTCCAAATCCTCGCTGAAGCCGCTGGTGGCGCGCATCGGCGAGATCATCGACCGCATCGGCAACACGACCGAAACCAATCTGCAGCAGCTGATGGGCTCGCTGAACTCCATCGCCAGCGAAGTCAACACCAAGACGCCCGCCATCGTCGGCAATGTCGAGACCTTCACCGCCCAGATCAATGCCGAGATGGCCAAGGTCGATCAGATCCTGTCGGAGAGGAATATCGGCGCCATCAACAATTCGCTCGCGCATATCGAGACGGCGACCGCCAATGCCGAGGTGGCCAGCGAGGACCTGAAGTCGCTCGGCACCCGCATCACCGCGGTCGCCGACGAGATCAAGGGCATGGTCGCCGAAAACCGCAAGGGCGTCGACAAATCGGTGGCGGACCTCGAATACATTCTGCGCGCGGTGGCGCAGAATATCGATTCCATCACCCACAATCTTGACGGAACCACACGCAACATGAATGAGTTCAGCCGTCTCATCCGGCAGAATCCGGGCCTGCTGCTGTCGGGCAGCAGCCCGGAGGCCGATAAGGGCCTGGGGCAGAATAGCGGGGATGAACAATGAGCCTGAAGATGTTGTCGCGCGGCGCCCTCGTCCTGGGTCTGGCATTTTCCTTGAGCGCCTGCTTCGGCTCGGCCCCGCCAGTGCCCAAGGAGCAGTATTTCCGCCTCATCGCCAGCACCGAACCGGCCGCGGTCGAGAAGCCGGTCGAGGGCGTGGTTGAAGTTCCGCTCTTCCAGGCCGAAGGCGTCATGGGCGAACGTCCGCTGCTCTTCACCAAGGACAATGGCATGAAGCTCGAGCAGCGCAATTATGCCTATTGGACCGACCCGCCCCCGGCGATGCTGCGCGACCAGCTGGTGGCCTATCTGCGCGCCGCCAGGCTCGCCGGCGACGTCGTCCCCAGCGAGCTGCGCGTCAATGCGCAGTTCCGCGTCGAAGGCCGCATCAAGCGCCTGGAACAGCTGGATGGCGCCAGGAATGGCGGCGCCATCGCGCTGGAGCTGGCCCTCATCGACAAATCGACCGACGCCATCGTCGCCTCGGGAACCTACGAGGTCACCAAGGAGGCGAGCGGCCCCAATATCGACGATGCCGTGCATGCCCTCAATGCCGGCCTTAACGAGATTTTCGCCCGGTTCGCGGCCGATCTCGCCCAGCGTGGTTGAGTTTGGGGGCCGATCGGCATAGATAGGCCGCCTCCATTGAATTTGCGCCCCCTCGAAGAAGGTGCGGCACGACCTGAAAGGAAAAGACCATGTCCCGCGGCGACCTCAAGGTGCACGATCTCTCGGCCGAGAAGATCAGGAGCCTCAAAGCCTGCACCATCTCGACCAGCAAAGGCGACATGAAGCTGGAAATGTTCCCGGAAGAGGCGCCCAACACGGTGGCCAACTTCTATGTCCTGGCAGAGGACAAATTCTATGACGGGCTCAATTTCCACCGCGTCATTCCGGGTTTCGTGGCCCAGGGCGGCTGCCCGACCGGCAGCGGCACCGGCGGCCCCGGCTGGCGCATCGCGTGCGAGACCAAGGGCAATCCCCACAAGCATGTCGAAGGCGCCCTTTCCATGGCCCATGCCGGCCGCGACACCGGCGGCTCACAATTTTTTCTGGTACTGGAGAAACAGCCGCATCTCGATGGCGGCCATACGGTGTTCGGCCAGATCGTCGAAGGGCTCGACGTCCTACAATCCCTAGAGATGGGCGACGAGATCAACCACATCCGGTTTGAATGACCGCAAATTCCTAAAAAGCCGGACTTCTAAGTCCGGCCAATAGGTTAGCGGAATCTCCGAAACCTGTTGTTAAGAAATGACGCCTAAACTCCGACTGTCAGGTGTTCGGCAAGGGGCCGGCACGACATGGTCTAGGGGCGCAATCATGGGACGTGCTTTACTGAACTGGCTGCCGTGGCATCGCGACGCGAATGTCCTGGCGGAGGACGAGATCGAACGTCTGGACGTGGGCTCGGTCCTCATTGAAATTTCCGACAAGCTGCCGGTCCATATGTACCCGCATTGGCGCATCGAAAAGCGCTTCCAGGGTCCTGGCGACCAGGCGCATGTCGCCTTGCGCAACATCAGCGATCCTTATGCCCACAAGCTGCTGGCCGTCTCGTCGCTGATTTCGGCGCGCCGCTTCCAGCTGCAGGCCGACGCCTCGTAATTTCAGCCTCCCTCCTTTCGAGCGCTTCGGTTTTTCCCGGAATCGCTTTTTCGCTTCACCCAACCCCTCGCCCCGCCCGTCGACGAATGCCGACATGCGCCGTCGGCGGGGCGAGGGGCGTTTCCGTCAAACCGTGAAATCCCCTGAAGCGGCAGAATAGCGCTCTGGCGGCATTCAGCCGCCGCCGTTGCCGGCGGGGGCCGTGGTCGGCGGCAGGGGCGAGAATATGGTCGTCCCCGGCGTGGCCGGCGGTGTCGTTGCCGGCAGAGCGGTCTCCGCATTCGGCTTTGCCGCCCCGTCCCGTGATTCCGCACCCGGCGTTTTCGCACCCGACGTCTTTACACTTTGCGCGCCGGGCGCCAACAGGCTGTCCAGAAGCCTCGACCAGTTCTTGTCCCGTGCGAGCGCCGGCGCGGTCTTGCGTTGCGCTTTTTCAGAACCCGCGACCGGCGGCGGAGCAGTGGAGATAGCGGCGGCCCGTTCCGCTTCATCATTCCTTATGCGCGAATCCTTCTTTGCATCCTTTGGGCCGGCATCCTTTGAGGCAGGCGCATGCTCCTGCGGGAGATCGGCCAGGAAACCTGCCGGCGCGCCCGGTTGCGTCTTCGGCATGGCGGCCACCGGCCGGGTCGGCAGCGGAGCCGGGTCATGCGTTGCAACCCGCGGTCCCGCGACGAGGCCGATCAGCAAGGCGAGGCCGAACAGCGACCTCATTATCGGCATTGGCCGCGATGAGCGCCGCATATCCGCCGCGGAACGAACCGGGCCGATGGCGAAGATGCGATCCTCGGGGTCGATGGCGATCGGCGGCGGCTGCATCGGCCCCTCCTGCCGCTTCGGCGCCGCATCGGCGGCCGGCGCGGTACCGTCGGCGCCGGGAATTTCAGGAGCGCCGAACTTATCGAGATAATCCTCGAAGGAAAGGGCCTGCGCCGGCGGCAGGCCGGCCGCCGCCAGAACGGAATCGTCGATTCCCTCGCGGATACGCAGATAGCGCCGATAGGCGTCGCCAGCCGCATCCGGCCCGGAAGGCAATCCTGGGGCAGCCTTCGGCGGCCGTCCCGGCTGGTCGTAGAGGGGCGGCTCGTTCAGGGCGCGGCGATGCTTCTGTCGGATCAGATCCTCCAGATCCGAATCCGGCAGGTCGCTGACCTCGACTGGTTTCTCCAGAGCTGACATTTCCTGCTGCTCATAAAAGACGCCGCGCGACAAAATGCATTCCCGGCCAAATGCATTCACCGCACGCGTCGACACGCCATTGCGGCCACAAACTTGCCCGCGCGGAAAGTCACATGAGGGTGAACAGGGCATCTGGGGACTTCGCTCCCCTGCTTCCGCCCGCCCACAGAATTGTCGCAAACAGGGTGCGCGGTTTGCCCTATCTGTCCTCGGTCCGCGACTGCCAGCGTTGCGATCCGGCCTTTTCCGACCCTACCGGGTCGCCACTGGCGAAGAAGTCGGCGATGGAATCCCAGAAAGCCGGTTGGCGGGCGCGCGCCTGCTTGGGTGGTGACTGGGCCGCTTTCACGCGCGGCTTCTTCTTGATCACGGGCGTCGCTTCATCCGCGGCGGCGGGCTTGGCCTTCGGCAGCAATGTCCGCGGCGTCGTCGCGGCTGACGACACGATGGGAGGCAACACAGCGGGAGGTAGGGCAACGGGCTTCGGCACGGGGGACGATGCGGATGCCGCGGCCGGAGCCGGCAGCAGTTCCACCATTCCGGCAACCGGCGACGGCCGCGGCACTCTGTCCGCCAATGCAACCGATGGCGCCGGCGCCGCTATCGCCGCAATCGTCCCGTTGCTACCCGTCGGCGCGCGTGGCGCCGCCGCGGCAATGACGATAGGCGCGGCGGCGGTAGGCATCGCCGGCCCGCGCGCGTCGCGGCGCATCTCGTTGAGCAGCATGCCGGCGACGAAGGCAGCACCCAGGCCGACGGTGAAGATGAACATGCCGGATCGCCCCGTGCCGCGCGCCGCTCCAGGTTTAGCAGGCGCACGAGCACGGCTCGGCGCTCGCGCCCTTGGCTTCAGCTCCGTCACGTCGGCCAGGCCGCGCGTGGCGGATCTCGCCCGCAGCGCGGCGGCATAGGCGTCGTATGAAAGCTGATCCGCCGTCGGAAGACCGGCAGCCCTCAGCGCCGCGCCACCCACACCCTGCTTGATCCGCAGGAAGCTCTCATAGCTCGGCGGGTCGGGAGCCCGGAATGAACTTGGGGCCCGGGATGGACTTGGCTGAGCGATATCAGACCGCATGCGACCGGCTTCCCGCAAATACACGTCACGCAGCCGAAAAATAGCATGGGATCCGGCGCCTGGCGGGCGGGGAACGCCGCCGTTACAGAAAAGTTTCAGCCGACCGCCCCAGTCGGGGAAATCGCGCCTAGTGAAGCAGGACGGCGCCCAACGCCACCAGGCTAACCGAGGCATAGCGGCGCTTGCGGAAACGCTCCTTGAGCAGGAAGGCGCTCATGATCGCGGCGAAGATGACGCTGGTCTCGCGGAGCGCGCTCACCTGCGCGAAGGCACCGCTCTTCATGGCGAAGATCGAGATGCCATAGGCGCCGGCCGAGAGAATTCCGCCGGCAAGGCCCAGTTTCCAGGCGCCGGACCAATAGGCAAGAGCCGGCCGCAAACCGCGCCGCCACAGGCAGAAGGCGACCAGCATCGGCGCATCGAGTGCAAACAGCCAGGCGATGTAGCCGAACTGCTGCGCCTCGGTGGCGCCCGCACTGCGCACGCCAAGGCCGTCGCACAGCATATAGCCCATGATGCAGATGCCGGTGAGGAGGCCGAAGGCGACCGGCTCCCATTTATGCTTGCCGGTCAGCGGCTTTTCGACCGACAGGCTGAGGATGCCGATGGAGATCGCGGCCACACCCGCCATCTGCCAGCCGGCCAGGATTTCATAGGGCGGCAGGATCCAGGCGGAGACGGCGACCAGCAGCGGCGCCGAGCCGCGCGCGATCGGATAGACCTGGCTCAACTCCCCATGCCGGTATGCCAGCACCAGGAAGAGGTAATAGCCGAGATGAGTGAGAAGCGAGCCCAGCAGGTAGATCCAGCTCGCGGAATCCGGCACGGACGTGGCGAACAGGAACGGGACGGCGACCAGCCCGGCAAGGCCCATTGTGAGGCCCATATTGAGCAGCGTGTCGTTGCCGATCTTGACCATCACGTTCCAGCTGGCATGCATCACGGCCGCGAGCAGGACAAGGAGGGTCATGGAGAGGGAAAGCGTATGCATGATGGCGCCGACCATGACAGATGCATGTCATCCTGCCCAATCGCTTGTTTCGATGGGGCCATAGATGAAACCGCATAGGTGACGCCCTAAAGATAGGGACGGCGTATGGGATGGAGGCCATAAACGGATCGGAGGGGCCGGGACCGTTCATGCCCTCAGGTAGACATAGTCGCCGATCCGCAGCACATCGCCACTTATCTCGCCGGTGAGGACGAAGTCGAAATCGTCGACAAAGCGGATTTTGGTGCCCTTGCAGGAATAGCGCCCGCTATAGGTTCCCTGGCGGTCGCCTTGCGTCTTGCTGTAGCGGCCGTCGCCGGTCAGCGACAGGCGCGTCAGCCCGTCCCGGCTGTCGACCCAGTCGCCCCGGACAGCCTGGGAAAGCCCGATCTCCGGACGGTCGGGCTGCGGGAGCGGACTTGCGGTCGGGGGCAGGAAGTCCAACATCTGATCCTCCGCATCGAAAGGTGGTTACAGGCCAAAGGTGATTGCGGGCAGGGGGTGTGCCGGCAATGCTCTGCGACGGATCATGCGCGATGGCTGCCCCGGACCGGTAGACCAGAACTGTTTCATTCTTGCCCGATCCTCCATGAACAAGAATTGTCACTTTCCCGGAAACTGTCGGCGCCTATATGGTTTGCATAGCCAAATCGGGCTTACTTACTGATTTTTTGTATAATTTCAGGTCAGACCAAGGAATTCCCTCATGGACAGACAAGCCGAGTTTGCCGCCCTGATTGAACGAAACGCCAGTGGGGAAGGCATTACATCAACCGCTCTGCCGCGCCTGGACGTGATCAAGGCCAGCAAGCCGTCCGAGCCGATGCATGGCGTGCACCAGCCGGCCATCTGTATCCTCGCCCAGGGCCGCAAGCAGGTGATCCTGGGCGGCAACATCTATTTCTACGATGCCAGCCGCTATCTCGTGGTCTCGGTCGACGTGCCCATCGTCGGCCAGGTGGTCGATGCGACCCCCGAGGAACCCTATCTTTCGATCCGCCTGCGGCTCGATCCCCATCTCATCAGCGAACTGATCCTCGATGCGGGGCTGGCCGGGGAGGCGAACGGCGATGCCGGCCCCTCGCTCAGCCTCAGTTCCGTGACGCCCGAACTGCTCGATGCCGTCATCCGCATGCTGCGCCTCCTCGACAATCCGCGCGATATCGCGGTGCTGGGGCCCCTGGCCGAGCGGGAGATCCTCTACCGGCTGCTCAAGGGCCCCGACCTCATGCGCCTGCGCCAGATCGCCCAGGCCGACAGCAAGCTGCAGCGTGTCACCCGCGCCATTTCCTGGATCAAGCAGCATTTCACCGAGCCCTTCAGCATCGACGCCCTGGCTTCGGAAGCGCGCATGAGCGCCTCGGCGCTGCATCATCATTTCAAGCAGGTGACGGCGATGAGCCCGCTCCAGTACCAGAAGCAGCTGCGCCTGCAGGAAGCGCGCCGGCTCATCCTGGTGCAAGGATCGGATGCGGCCAGCGCCGGCCACCAGGTAGGCTATGAATCGCCCTCGCAATTCAGCCGCGAATATAGCCGCCTGTTCGGGGCGCCGCCCTTGCGCGATGCCAACCGCCTCAAAGCGACGCCGGAAGCACTGATGACGGCTTGACCGTTGCCTTGCGCGGCGTCTCGTGCCGCCACCAGCCGGTCTCATTGAGTGAATAGACCGGCTGGTAATAGCCGACCGAATTGGCCGGCACCACGTCCTTGATCTGATTGTCGAGCATGAGTGGCGTCCCGCCCGCATAGACGATCAACACCGCATGCCCTTCGCCGCCCAGGGCGAGGTTGCGCAAGGCGAGGATGCGCATCTCGCTTGCAGGAACGCCCAGCGCCTTCAACGCCATGAACTTGGCGATGGCATAATCTTCGCAGTCGCCGCGGCGCTTGAGGAATTCGAAGGGCGTCTCCCAGTAATCCTCCTTGCCCCAGTTGCGCGCATCGCGGATATAGCGCGTGGCATTGAAATGGTCGTTAACCGAACGCAGCTGCGTCGCAAGGTCGGCGCCCCGAAGGCTGTCGATCAGATCATGCCAGCCGGCCATGGTACAATCGGCCGCTTCGCACGGCGCGCTTTCCCGCCAGCGGGACAGCATGGACATCCATTTAGGGAACCGGCCGAGGTCCGGTCCCGCAAATTCCTGCGAGCCGAACAGCGATGGATAGACGCGCGATTCCGCCAGCGGCACCGATGCCAGGCCGGCCAGCAATAACGCCATTGCCAATCGATATAGTACACGCAATGCCACCCTCCGACGATCCGGTGCGGCCATTGTCGAGCGCCGCCGATTTCCAACAGGTTAATCGGACCGCCCCGGAGATGGATGGAAAACCCGAATATGCTGGGTTATCTGCTCAGCACGTCGAGATGGCGCAGCACCTCGACCGAGGCCTGCTCGACCGCCTCGATCTCCTTGAGGGCCTTGTCGAGCTGGCCTGCGGCGAAGAAGCGCGCGGCTTCCTTGCCATGGCGATGGACGGCGGCATGCGGCGCTTCAAGGGCGCGGAAATCCCCGGCATCGCGGAAATCGCGCGAGGCTTCGCTGTAATACCATTTGCCCAGGCGACAAGAATGATGGTCGCTCAGTTCCTCGGCGCGCAGTTTGGCGCGCCCGACCGACATGTCGACCAGCCGCTTCTTCCAGATCACGTGGTCGGCCTTGGCCAGGCGCGTGATCTTGTGCGGGAAGTCGCATTGGGCGAGGCGCTGCAATTGCGAACCGAGATGGCCCTGATTGCTGTCGATGACCTCGGCCAGGCTGGTCACTTCCGCAACGTTTGCGGTGGCCAGTTCGGCGATGCCGGTGATGCCGCGCGAAACCTCGTCGATGGCGGCGTTCTGCTCGGCAAGGATGCCGGCGATCTCGTCCATCTTGCTGCTGACGGTGACCGTGCGGGTGCCGGCTTCGTCGATCTTGGCGGCAAGGTCGCTCATCTCGGCCGTGCCCGTGGCGACGGCTGCGGCACCTCCCGACATCGCCTCGACGATGCGTGCCATCTCGCTGCGCAGGCGGCCGATGCGCGCCTTGATATCGTCGGTGGCCTGGCTCGTCTGCTTGGAGAGGTTCTTGACCTCGGTCGCCACCACCGCGAAGCCCTTGCCGTATTCGCCGGCGCGTGCCGCTTCGATCGTGGCATTCAGGGCCAGCAGGTTGGTCTGGCTGGCGATCGCTTCGATGGTGGCGACGATCGAGCCGATCTCCTCCGAAGCGGCGCTAAGGTCGCTCACCTTGGCGCTGGCATCCTGGACCGAGGTGGCGATGCCTTCCATCGAGCCGGTAACGCGCCGGACAGCGCTCACCCCCGCTTCGACGATGCTGCGCATCTCGCCTGCTTCATCGGCGGCGGCATGGC
This sequence comes from Dongia sp., assembly GCF_041918875.1. Classification (GTDB taxonomy): domain Bacteria; phylum Pseudomonadota; class Alphaproteobacteria; order Dongiales; family Dongiaceae; genus Dongia. Next base: position 44,101 of record NZ_JAYRUV010000012.1, on the reverse strand, counting down.
TGGTTTCGCTGATGGCCTTCACCGAGGCCACCATCTCGGTCGAGGCGCTGGCGAGGATCTGCGTCTGCTCCGACGTATGGCGCGCGGCGGAAATCAGGCGTGCGCTGCGGATCGCCGCTTCGTTGCTGTTGATGGTGAGCGCCACATTGGCGTCGAGGTCGCGCGAGGCTTGCGCCTGCAGGCTGACGGCGAGCTGGCGCACGGCTTCGGTCAACTCCTTGGCGGCCCGGTCCTCGGGCAGCGCCTGGCGGCAACCCAAATCCTTTTCGAAATTGCCGGCGGCCAGATCCCGCAGGCACTGCGCCAACGCAAGATGAAATTCATCCGCACTCGAAGCGGATGGCACCAGCGCCGCCCCCAATTGGACAATGGCGCTGTTCTTCCCCCGACTGAACCCAAACATCACAATCCCACATTTTAATTGTTGTTTTGTGAGTTATCGGGGATTGCTGGTTAAACAAATGTAAAAATGCTCGATAATTTTTGCTATCATCTTAATAGCAGGATGTTTTCCTATGCAGGACTGTCGTCAGCGCCGGTGCAGCCACCAGCCCGTTTCGCTGAGCGAGAAGATCGGCAGATAGTGCTTCACGCTGTTGGCCGGCACCACGCTCTTTATCTGGTTGTCGAGGAGCAGCGGCGTGTCGCCGTCATAGACGATGAGCACGGCATGGCCCACATCGAGATTGAGATCGCGCAGCGCCAGCACGCGCATGTCTTCCACCGGGATGCCCAGTTCCTTCAGTGCCATGAACTTGGCGATGGCGTAATCCTCGCAATCGCCGTCCATCTTGAGGAACTGATAGGGCGTCGCCCAATAATCCTCGATCCCCCAATTCTTCATGTCGACGATATAGCGCTCGCCGTTGAAGAAGCGGTTGACCTCCTTGATCCGGGTCATGCGGTCGGCGTTCCTGAGTTCCTCCAGGAGATCGGCCCAGCCGTCGGTCGTGCAGGTCTCGCCCTCGCAAGGTGCCGCATTGTGCCAGCGCCCCAGCATGTCGCTCCATTTGGGAAACTTCCTGATCCCCTGATTGGCGAATTCCTTGGAATTGAAGAGCGGCGGATAGGCCCGCGCCTCGGCCGCAATCGGCAACAGCAGCAGGCCCGGCAGAAGGATGAGCGGGCGCCACCGGATCATTCGGCGACCTTGCCAGTCTTGCCTTGCTGCGTCTTCAGCTTCCGGCCCACGGCGACGATGGCCTCGATCGCCGGCACCAGTTCGCGCCCCAGCGCTGTCAGTTCGTAATCGACCGAGGGCGGCGAGGTCGGCCGCTCCACGCGCGCCACCACACCCTTGGCCGCGAGATCGCGCAGCCGCGCACTCAGCATCTTGGGCGAGATGGGCGGCATGTCGCGCTTGAGTTCGCCGAAGCGGCGCGGGCCGCCGGAAAGATGCCACACCAGGTTGGGCGTCCAGGCGCCACCCAGCAGCGCCATGCATTCGCCCACCGCGCAGGTTTCCGGCACCGCCGCGGCGCGACTCCTTCTCTGGATCAAGGCCATGTTCGTTTCCCGGTTACTGCGCGGTTACCGGAAAATGAAACCGGCCGGCGCGGCAGCAGTATACATCGGTTACCATATCGCTCTAAGCTCCTCCGCCGCAAGAAAGACCTGATCCCAGGAGTTGTGAGAATGGACCCGCGTTACCAGGAAATCGTCGCCGCCCTCGATGTCTATTTCGACGGGCTCTATCATTCCGACACAAGGCGCCTTGGCCAGGTCTTCCATCCGCAGGCGATCTATGCCTGCGCCACCGAAGGCACGCTCACCTATCACACGATGGCCAGCTACTTCCCCGTGGTCGATGCACGGCCCGCCCCCGCTGCCCGCAACGAAAAGCGTGCCGACCGCATCGTCTCCATCCAGTTCGCGGGTCCGGTTACCGCCGTCGCCACGGTCAATTGCGCGATCGGCCCCAAGTTCTTCACCGATCTCCTCACCTTCGTGAAGCTCGACGGGCGCTGGCAGATCATGTCCAAGGTGTTTCACTTCGACCTGCGCCCGGATCAGGCGGCGTAGGAAACAGGCGGCTTGGGAGGAAATAGCCATGTGGCCCGATCGCAGGCTGACCAGCCTATTCGGCATCGACCATCCGATCCTGCAGGCCCCGATGGCCGGCCCCTGCTACGCCGACATGGCGGTCGCGGTCGCGGAAGCGGGCGGCCTCGGCGCCCTGCCGACGGCGACCTTCACGCCGGAACAGGCGCGGGCCGAACTGCAGATCATCCGCCAGCAGACCGCCAGGCCCATCAATCTCAACTTCTTCTGCCACCGGCCGCCCGACATCGACGCGGCGCGCGAGGCTGGATGGCGCGCGCGTCTCAAGCCCTTCTACGAGGAATTCGGCATCGATCCCACGGCGCCCATTCCCGCCAGCAACCGCGCGCCCTTCAATGATGCGCTTTGCCAACTGGTCGAGGAGTTCAGGCCGCGGGTGGTGAGCTTCCATTTCGGCCTGCCGGACGAACCCCTGCTGGCCCGGGTCCGCGCCACGGGCGCCCGGATCATTTCCTCCGCCACCACGGTCGAGGAAGCCCTGTGGCTCGAGGCGCACGGCGCCGACGCGATCGTCGCGCAAGGAGCCGAGGCGGGCGGCCATCGCGGCATCTTTCTCGGCAACGCCGCGCTCGACAATGCGGACCCGCTCGACATTGCCGGAACCCAGGCCGGCACCATGGCCCTGGTGCCGCAGGTGGTGGATGCGGTGAAGGTCCCGGTCATCGCCGCCGGCGGCATTGCCGACGCGCGCGGCATCGCCGCCGCCTTTGCGCTTGGCGCTGCCGGCGTGCAGATCGGCACGGCCTATCTCTTCTGTCCCGAGGCACGGATCAGCGCGCCGCACCGCGCGGCGCTCCTCTCCGCCAGGGACAATCAGACCGCCCTCACCAACATCTTCACCGGAAGGCCGGCGCGCGGCCTCGTCAACCGCATCATGCGCGAGCTCGGCCCCATCACGCGTGACGCTCCGGCTTTTCCCACGGCCGGCGGCGCGCTGGCGCCGCTGAAAGCGAAGGCCGAGGCGCAGGGCTCGGGCGATTTCGGCGCGCTCTGGGCGGGTCAGGCAGCTAGTCTCGGGCGTGCCTTGCCGGCCGGCGACCTCACGCGGACGCTCGCGGCGGAGGCGTTGGAAAGACTGCACCGCCCATAGAGGATGCACATGCTGACTGGACTGCTTCGCCCGCTGCTCATCGCCGCCGCCTTCGTCATTGCCGGCTGCGCCGCGCCAGGGCCCGGGGCCGTGGCCGAGGAAGGCTTCGCGAGCCCGCAGGATCTGCTGAACGAACTCTACGGCCATTATGCCGACAAGCCGGCCGGCAGCGGCGTCGATCTCGGCGACGAGGCCACGATCGAGAAGTATTTCACGCCCGAGATGGCGGCGAAGATCGAGGCCGATGCCAGGCAGGCCGCCGCTGCCCAGGAGGTTCCGGCGCTCAATGGCGATCCCTTCGTCGATTCGCAGGATTGGCAAGTGACGGACCTGGCCGTCGCGGTCGCGAAATCGGCCGAGCCAGACAAGACGATGGCCGCGATAACGTTCAGGAATTACGGCGAGGCGAAGGAACTGAAGCTCTCTCTCGCCAAGACCGCGCGCGGCTGGCAGATCGCCGATATCGATTGGGGCCATGACCGGCTCTCGAAGATCTTCGGGGAATGAGCGCCTTGCCGGCAAAGCCGTTCACCGTCATCGCCCAGGCACATCCCGGCAAGGAAGCGGAACTGCTGGCTGTCCTGGTTGGATTGCGATACTCAGCCTGAACCTGAACCGGGCGGACTCGACAGCGGCCCAGGCTTGGGGCCATGCTGACGGCATGAGCCAAGAGACCGAACCGAAGGGCAGCGTCGCGGCACTCCTCAGATATTGGCGCAGCCTGGCGGGCGGCGCGGCGCCGCAGCGCTCAGATATCGACCCGGCAGCCATCAAGCTGCTGCTGCCCTATCTCTATATCGTCAGGTACGAGACCGGGCCGTTTCGTGTCCGCTACGTCCTCACCGGCACCGAGACCGACCGGTGGAACGGCTTCAGCCTGACCGGCCGCTATATCGACGAATTCCTGAGCGCCGACAAATATGGCGCCAACCGCCACCTGCTGGGTTGCTATATCCGCGCCTACGAAACCGGAGCGCCGGTCTTTGGAACCTATGACTGGCCGACCCGCGCCGGCACCATGCTCGAGGTGCGGTTCGGCATGTTTCCCCTGCGCGTGGGCGAGAGCATTGCCCAGTGCCTCGCCATCGAAGACTATTCTGGCTTTCCGCCGGCGATCGCCGCCGACGGCATTCCGTTCGAGGATCCGGCGAAGGCGGCCCCGAACTCAAACTGAGTCGGAGGCCGCGCGCTTTTCCAGCGGGATAAGCAGGACGACCAGCATGGCGATTTCAGCCGGGTTCGCCGGATCGGCCAGCGGCAAGGTGAGTGCTTCGTAGAACAGCCGCCGATTGTTCATGACCAGCTCGCGCCGCGCATAGCGCGGAATGCGCGACGCCACCGCCGTCCGGTAGAGTTCCACCACATAGGGCGCGTAATCGGGTGGCAGCAATTCGTCGGCATATCTGCCGGTGTAGTCGCCATCGCGGAAGAAATTGATCAGCGCCGTGCCGTAGAGCCGGAAGCGGAAGCGCATCGGATCGCGCTCGACATCCACCAGAATCAGGTGCCCAAGGGCATAGGGGAAATCCAGCGGATCGAGATCGGCCCGCGTCGGCATTTCGCGCCTGTCCTTCCTGGCAAGCCAATACTCGAAGAACCGACGCAGTATCGGCTGATGGATGTCGTTGGCGAAAGCGACGGGATCGAAACCTGTCTGCACGCTTGCCGGCCTTTCTCAACCTTGCCGCTTGACGCTTGCGGCGTGCGGTGCCGTCCAGCCGTTTCATCAACGGTGCGCGAAGAAGCATAGGTGCGAAGCCGGCAAGCGGCAAGAATCGCGGGGATGTGAGGTGCGTTCAGGAAGATTAACTTAACGATGCCGCCGCCTCTGGACCTTCCAGCCGAGGCTGCGCATGAAGGCTTCGCTGCGGTCGGTATAGTCGCCAGGCAGGCCGCGCCGCGGATTCCATCCGTCCTTTGACGCTCTATTGCGCGGTGTTGCCGCCATCGACCAGCATGGCATGCCCGGTCATGAAGCTGGCTTCGTCGGAGGCCAGGAAGGCCACGGCCTGGGCGATTTCCGGCGGCTGGCCGACGCGGCCCATGGGAATGGCCTCGCCGTTTTTCCTGAGCCCTTCCGCCGCTTCGTCGCCGCGATGGAGGATGCCGCCCACCAGCATCGGCGTTTCCACGTCGCCCGGGCATACGGCGTTGACGCGGATCCCTTGCCTGGCATGGTCCAGCGCCATCGCCTTGGTCATCATGACGACGGCGCCTTTCGACGTGCAATAGGCAAGCTCGCGCCTGCCCGCCACCACCGCCCAGTCGGAAGCGATATTGACGATGGCACCGCCCCTATTGCTCCGCTCGAACTGGCTCACCATCTGCCGGATGGCGGCGCGGCTGAAGCGGAAGACGGCATCGACGTTGACACCCATGACGCGGGCGAAATCCTCGTCCGAGGTTTCCAGGATATTGCCGCGATGGATGATGCCGGCATTGTTGACCAGTATGTCGAGCCTGCCATGCTCCGCCACCGCCTGCCCCACCAGCTTTTCGGCAAGGCCCTTCTCCATCACGTCGCCCGCCACGAAGGCGGCGCCGATGTGCCGGGCCAAGCCCTCGCCCGCCGCCGCGTTGCGGCCGGTCAGGATGAGCTTCGCCCCTTCGCGCGCGAAACGCTCGGCGATGGCAAAGCCGATACCCGATGTGGCGCCGGTCACCAGCGCCACCTTGCCGTCCAGTCTTCCGCTCATGGTCGTCCCCTGAAATCCACCTGCATGCCCGGCCAGATCTTAGGGAAATGGGCTGCTGCCGTCAGCGCTTCTTTGCAATGGACTCGCGGACGACCAGTTCCGCCGGCGGCACCGGCGAAACCACCCTCTTCCGGCCTCCACCCTGAAGATGGGAGGAGATGGGGAAGGCTCTAGGCGAGGCCCTTGCGCACCTTCCAGGCCATCGAGACGTCGCGTTCGAGTGCCGCCTGGACATGGAAGGCGTAGCATTCGGCGAGCCTGCCGATGCCGGCCGGCAGATCGTGCGTACGCTGGATCATGTCGCAGCCGGATTGCACATTGCCTTCGAGGATGGCGGGGCCCCGGTCGGTGATGGCGACGTCCCATCCCACCGTGATGCGATCGGGGAAAGCCGCATGCGCCCTGCGCACCAATTCGACCGTATCGTGCCAGAGCGGCAAGATCCGGCCTTCGATCTGCGCCTGGGTCAGGGGATGCTTGCGATACCAGACGCACGGCTTGCCGACCCCCGAATCGGAAGCGGGGCCGAGTGCGCCGCTGGCCATGTCGACGCGCGAGACGATCCCGCCCTTGTGAAAATTGTCGACGATGGCTTCCGGCCTGGTCGAGGATTTGAACACGGCATGGGTGACTTCGAAGCCGCCGGTTTCGTTCTTGACGCTCATCATCCGGCAGCTGGTCAAGACGCTCATGGAAAGATCGCGCAGATCCTCGTGTGGGCGCATGGCCTCCTGGACCATCATGTCGCGGTCTCGCGCCCCGTCCCCGATGCGCTCCAGCAGGTCGCAGGCGGCAAGCAGCGAGCCGTTGCCGTCGGTATAGGTGCCGTCGCCGTTCCACTGCCACCGTTCGCAGCCGCGCCCGCCCTTGCCGAACAGCGGCTTGACGAAGAGGTCGCAGGCGGGAAGGTCGCCGTCGAATTGCAGCAGCCTTTCCGCCGAGCCGTCCTTGCGGATTATGAGAAAGGTCGGGACCGTCGCAATGCCGAACTCCCGGCACCGCTTGAAGAAGGCGCCTTTGTCGTTGAGGATCCGGCGCGACGGATTCTCGATGCGCGATTCGAGAAGGTTGTGCAGGCCGCCCTTGAATTCGTAGCGGGCGATGTAATGCGTGGCATTGCCGAACCGGTTCGGGCGAAACAGTTCGAACACGTAATACTTCTTGGGCGATATGGAGTAGCGCAGCGCGATCCAGAACTGTTCGGCGACCTGCCGCGTCAATCCGATTCCCGTGGCCTGCTTGACTGCCTTTCCCAGCCGGCTGGTGTGCTTGGCGCAGAGATAGGCAAAGAGAAGCGGCCAGGCGAAACAATGGAGGACGACGCGTGGCAGAATCGCCGCGCCATGCATCTCCCACACATATTTCGCATAGGCGTAATGAATATCGTCGGAGGCGCTGCCGCCGACTTTCAGGAACGGCCAGAGCAGCTTGTAGGGGGAGCAGGTGGGAATGCGCAGATATGCCATGGATGCCGGTCCCGATCAGAGTCCGCGTTGCCGCATCGATCCGCTCCTCATTGCGACCGCGCGGCCGCCAATGTGCTGCGGATGCCGAGTCCCAGCAGTGTCACGTCGGCGCCCGGGATGATGAGATTGTAGCCGCGCCGCGCCATGTCGGCGGCGATCTGGCCGTTGGCCGCCGTGCTGCCCATGAGCTTGCCGGACTTCTTGATCAACTCTTCCGCCCGCCCGATATGGGCCCGGACCTCGGCATCGTCGAACTGATTGAGCTTGCCCAGAGTGGCGGAGAGATCGCGCGGGCCGATGAAAATGAGGTCGATGCCGTCGACTGCGGCGATCGCCGGTATGTTGTCGATGGCTTCGGCGCTTTCGACCTGGACCGCCACCAGGAGACCGTTCGCGGCGGCGGCGAAATAGTCCGGATTGAATCCGTAATCCATCGCCCGCATGCCCCCGAAAGCGCCGCGAATGCCCACCGGGGCGTATCTGCAGGCATCCACCACGCGGCGCGCCTGTTCGGCCGTGCCGACATTGGGCACCATGACGCCGCCGACGCCGGCGTCGAGGACGCGCTTGATATAGACATGGTCGTTGGACGGCACGCGCACGATGCCGACGCAATCGCTGCCCTTGATGGCCCGCAATTGCCCGATCGCATCGGTAATCGACCCCTGGCCATGCTCATGGTCGATGAGAAGGAAGTCCATGCCACCGAAGGCCAGCACTTCGGCCATGTCCGTCGAGGTGGTCAGCATCCAGGCACCGAGGCAGGCGCGCCCCGAATAGAGTTTTTCTTTCAGCGGATTGCCTTTCGGCATTTACGTCTACCCTTGCAACACGACCGATGGGGCGCTGCCCGCATTCGGCGCGCTGCCCCCAATGGACCGTCGGTTAAACACACGACTCGTCCGTCCCCCGAGCGGCCTAGGAGTAGCCAACCTTACGGGAAGCTTACAAGCAGCTTTTGTGGTTATTGGCTGTTTCAGCCAAAATCAAGGAGATAAGGGAAAGCTATCCTGGTGAGTGAGGAATATAAGCTTACAAAATCCCGACACCGCACTCGGCCTGCGAGGACTGGCTTAACAAGGAGTTTAGCACTCAGCCGCCGCAAGCAGTTGATTGAGATCAAGGAGGTGCCGCGGAATCTCGTGGTCCCCAAGGTCGGCGAGCCCGCCCGGACGCTGGTTGTAGAGATTGGCGGGGGTAACGCTCGCGAGGGGCAGGGGCTGAACGCGGCCTCCCCCTAAAAAGGCAGGGCAATCGCAAATACCCAAATTCGTCATGCCCGGACTTGATCCGGGCATCCACTCTCTCAACTGCCGCAGTGGATCCCCGGGTCTTCGCCCGGGGATGACGACCTGCAAAATGCCAAATGCGATTGCCCTGCCTAAAAAGGGGAGTGATGTGCGCCTTAAAGCGCCCGTACCGTGTGCAGGAAGGTGTCGACCTCGTGCTTCAGTCTGGCGCCGTTGCGGGCGAGTTCGGTGGCGGCGCCCAGGACCTGGGTCGAGCCGGCACTGGTTGCCTGCGAGGCTTCGGTGACGCCGGTGATGTTGCCGGAGACTTCCGAGGTGCCGGCCGCCGCCTGCTGGACGTTCCTGGAAATCTCCTGGGTGGCGGCGCCCTGTTCCTCGACCGCCGAGGCGATGGTGGTGGCGATTTCGCTGACCTTGTTGATGGTCGTGGTGATTGAGTTGATGGCCAGCGCCGAGCTTTCGGTCGATTCCTGAATGGCGCGGATCTGGCCGCCGATCTCGTCGGTGGCGCGCGATGTCTGCATGGCGAGGTTCTTCACTTCCGACGCCACCACGGCAAAGCCCTTGCCGGCCTCGCCGGCGCGGGCCGCCTCGATCGTGGCATTCAAGGCCAGCAGGTTGGTCTGCGCCGCGATGTCGTTGATGAGCGTCACCACGTCGCCGATCTTCTGTGCGGCGCCGGCCAGCGCCACCACCTTGGCATTGGTATCCTCGGCCTCGTGCACGGCGCCGCCGATGATGCGGGTCGATTCCGTCACCTGGCCGCTGATCTCGTTGATCGAGGCGGTGAGTTCCTCGGTCGCCGAAGCCACGGTCTGCACGTTCTGCGTCATCTCCTCGGCCGCCGCCGCGACCGCACCGGATTGCTGCGAGGTCTGTTCGGCGCTGGCGGCCAGGGATTGCGCCGTCGCCTGCAGTTCGGTGGCGGCGGAACTGACCGAATCCACCACTTCGGAAATCATCGTGTCGAAGGCGGAGATGGCGGTTTCCATCTTGCGGCCGCGCTCTGCCTGGCGCTCCTGTTCGGCACGCTGTTCGGCATTGAGGCGGTCGGTCTCGATCATGCTTTCCTTGAAGATCTGGACGGTCTTGGCCATGTCGCCGATCTCGTCGCTGCGCTCCTGGCCCTCGACGGCCACGGCAAGGTCGCGCGCCGCCAGGCGCTGCATGATGCCGTTGAGCAGCCCCAGCGGCTTGACGATGGAACGCGCGGTGAGAAGGGCGATGGCGATCCCCAGGGCGATGCCGCCCGCCAGCAGCACCCAGGCCAGCACCTTCATGAAGCCGGAAAGCTGCATGAGATTGGTGGTGTCGGATTGCATCAGCACCTTCTGATGCGTGGCGATGCCGTCCTTGCCGGCACCCTCGCCGGTTAGCGGTCCGTCGATGAGCAGCAGGAGCTGCGCCACGCGCGGCAGGGCTTCGGCCTTCAAGGTCGCCAGCGGCACGTTCCAGCTGTTGCCGCCGCGCAGATCGACGATCTTGCCGGCGACGGCCGCGAATTCCTCCGCCACCTTGTTGAAGGTGGCGAACGCCTCCGACTGCGCGCCGCTGAGCAGCAATGCTGCCGCCTTGACGGCACCGGCGGCGGTCAGGGCGCCCTGCCATTTTTCGGTAAAGCCCGTCTTGAACTGCGCGTCGCCGGTGGTAAGGAACCCGCGCAGATCGGCCACCGCGGCGGTGAGGCGCCCGCGCGTATCGGCCATGTTGGCGAGCAGGGCCTTGCGCTCCGGTGTTGCTGCCAGGCCGCGCTCCTCCTCGATCATTGCGGTCAAGGCCTTGAGCATCGCATCGACGCGCGGGGCGCCGTCGGTCACCAGCAAGGTCGTGGCGGGCAGTGCCGCCGGCGTGCCGACAATGCCCTCGACCTTGTCCTGCACGCCCTTGAGTTCGCCGAGAACGGTTTTGAATTCGGCCCATTTCTGCTGATCCTCCGCATCGGCGGTGGCGGGCAGCAAGGCATCGATGGCGCTTTGGGCGGCGGCGATCTGCTCCCAGACATGCGCGCGCAGTTCCTTCTGCTCGGCCTGGCCGGTCAGCATGTAGCCGCGCAAGGCGGCAAGCGCGCCGTTGAGCGCTGTCTTGATCTCGTTGGCGGCGTTGACCACGGGCGCGCGCTGGCCGATGACGAGGCCGGCATTGTTGACGACCGAGGTGAGGCTCCACACCATGCTGCCGCCAAGAATGGCGACGACGGCGCAAATCGCGCCGAAACCGGCCAGCATCTTGCTGGTTATCCTCATGACAACGTCCCCTTTGCCGTTAGGAATAAGAATAATGATTGTTAATTCTCGGGTATTTTTACGCCGACTTTCTTAAATCTTTATTTAAAGTGAAGGTTTTGTTGCAAATCTATGTATTTAAACCAAGTAGAGAATATATATTTTGAAATTCAGCTTAGAATTCATTGAACGGCCTGCCGGCGCGACCCGCCGGACAAGAAGAAAGGGGCGGCAATGCTGAGCGATCATCACCTGCCCACGGCCATCGCCTGCCTGACGCGGGCGGAGGCCTGCCGGGATTCCAAGACCAACCTGCATGAGCGTCGCGTCGCCCATATCGTCTACATGCTGGCGCGCGAAACCGGCCTCGATACGGATGCCGCCAGCGACATCGCGCGTGCCTGCCTGCTGCATGATATCGGCAAGCTCGCCGTTCCGCTCGAGCTGCTGCAGAAGCCAAGCTCCCTGTCGACGGAGGAAATCCTGCGCCTCAAGACGCATTCGGCCCTGGGACATGCGATCCTGGCCGAGCGCGCGGACAGGCCGGTGCAGCTTGCCGCCACGATCGCGCTCCATCATCACGAACGCTTCGACGGCACCGGCTATCCGGCGGGCCTGAGCGGCGACGATATCCCGCTGCCGGCGCAGATCGTATCCATCTGCGACGTCTATGACGCGCTGCGCGAGGACCGCCCGTACCGGCCAGGCATGTCGCACCAGGCGGCGATGCGGGTGATCGTCAATGGCGACCGCCGCACCCAGCCGGCGCATTTCGGCCCGCGCGTCTGGCAAGGCTTCCAGGCGGTGAGCGAGGATGCGCGCCACCTGTTCGCCAGCGTGCCGCCGGCCGAACTGGCCGTGCGCCCCCGCGCCGGCCAAGCGCGCTCGCTGTAACAACCACCCTTTCCCCCGCGTATCCCCGAAGAACGAGCGATGAGAATGCGAGGTGGCCGATGTACCGAGCGATGCTGATGGGCCTGTGGGCGGTCTGGGCGACGGCCGGCGCGGCCCATGCGCAAGGCGACGATCCGGTCGTGGTCGAGCTTTTCACCAGCCAAGGCTGTTCTTCCTGCCCGCCGGCGGATGCCAATCTGGTCAAGCTGAGCGCACGGCCGGACGTGCTGGCGCTGAGCTTCGGCGTCACCTATTGGAACTATCTGGGCTGGGAGGACACATTCGCCCGGCCCGAATTCACGCAGCGCCAATTCGACTACGAAAGGCCGCTCGGCCATGCGGGCGCCTTCACGCCGCAGATCGTCGTCAACGGTGCGCGCGACACTGTCGGCCACGATCTTGGCGAAATCGAGGCACTGATCGCCGATGCCGCGGCCGAGCGCGCGATCGGTCCTGCCGTGACGGCAAATGACGAGCGCGTGACGATATCGGCCGGCGCCGCGCCTGCCGGACCGGCCGATATCTGGCTGGTACGCTATGACCCGGGCTTGAGTGAGGTTCCGGTGGCGCGGGGCGAGAACCGACGCCGGGTACTCACCATCGCCCATGCCGTGCGGGAACTGACCCGCCTTGGCACCTGGAACGGCACCGAGACCGTCCTGGCCCTGCCGCCCGCTTCCTCTCCTGCCGGTTCCTGGAACAGTGCGCTGCTGGTCCAGCTCCAAAGGGGCGGTCCCATCCTCGCCGCCAGGAAGCTCGGCCCCTCCTAGCGCCAGGTTTCACGTGGCCGGCCCGGCCCTTTTCTGCTAGAGGCGGTGGCGGGACAGAACCTCGGAACAGGTCAACCGCGTGAATACCAACATCCTGGACGGAGCCAAGATCGGCATTCAGAAATTCCCGCCGCCTTTGCCGTTGCTTTGGGCGTTTCTGCCGGCGGGACAGGGCTATGCCGCGCGACTGCACAAGCTGCATTTTCGCGCGATCTGGCGGAGCATGGGCTGGCTGCAGAAACTGGAAATGGCCGGCCTGCTGATCCTGTGGCCCTTCCTGCTGGCGCCGCGCATTGCCGATCTCACGCGGCGCAACGGCGCCATGGTCAAGGCCCGGACCGGCAAGGGCATCGCGCGCCAGATCGCCGAGCAGGTCATCCTGGCGGCCAGGTTCGGCTTCCGACCGCAGGCATATTATGTGATGGAGTTCTTTCTGCCCGAACGGCGCGCCGAAGCGGGCGATTACATTCATCGCTATGTCGTGAAGGACGGACTCTATCGCCGCATCAAGCGCGGCCTGGTGGTGTCACCGCTGACCGACAAGGAAGGGTTCGCCAGCTACTGCACCGAGCGCGGCCTGCCCGTCTCGCATATGGAGCTGTCGCTCGGCAAGGGCGCCATCTTGAGCGGCGGCGGCAAGCTGCCGGCGGACGATCTCTTCGTCAAGCGTACGTTGGGGCGGGGCGGGGCGCGCGCCGAACTGTGGCAGCATAGCGATGGCGCCTATCGATCGCGCGATGGCGAACGCCTGGAGCACGATGCCCTTCTGGCGCGCCTCATCCGTCTGTCCGAGAGAGAGCCCTTCGTGGTGCAGCGCTGCCTGAAGAACCATCCGGATATCGCACCGCTTTCGCCGGGCGCCCTGGCGACGGTGCGCCTTGTCACCCTGATCGACGAAACCGGCGATTTCGAACCTGTCCGGGCCGTCTTCCGCATGGGCAAGAACGCCGACAGCATCGTCGACAATTTCCATTCCGGGGGCATTGCGGCGCCCGTCGACCTTGCCACCGGCAAGCTCGGCCGGGCGACCGATTTCGGACTTGCCCCCAGCATCGGCTGGATCGACCGGCATCCGGCCACGGGGGCCGCGATCACCGGGCACATATTGCCGCAATGGCCCGAAATTCTGGCGCTCGGCCGAAAGGCGCATGCGCAATTCGCAGACCGGGTGATTGTCGGCTGGGACATTGCACTGACCGACCGGGGTCTCGTCCTGGTCGAAGGCAATGCGGCGCCCGATGTCGACAATATCCAGCGGCCGCATGCCAATCCGCTTGGGCCCAGCCGCTATGGCGCCCTCATGTGCTGGCATCTGCGGGCTTGATAGGGGAGAAAGCGATATTGGGGAAAACGTTGTGACCGGCATCCTCTACGCCCTGATCTCGGCGGCTTTGTTCGGGCTGAGTGCGCCGCTTTCGAAGCTGCTGCTGGGGGCCGTTTCGCCCTGGCTGCTGGCGGGGCTGCTGTATCTGGGCTCGGGCCTCGGCCTTTTCGCCGCGCGGCGCTTTTACCGCAGCGAGGAGACGCGGCTGCAGCGGGCGGATCTGCCCTGGTTCGCCGGCGCCGTCATCGCCGGCGGCATCGTCGGCCCGGTGCTGCTGATGTTCGGTCTCGCCCGTGCGACGGCGGCGGAAGCTTCGCTGCTGCTCAACCTGGAAAGCGTGCTGACGCTGGGTCTTGCCTGGCTGGTCTTCCGCGAGAATGTCGACCGGCGCCTCTTCATCGGCGCCGTCGCCATCGTGGTCGGCGCCGTGATCCTCTCCTGGCCGCAGGACATCGCCATCGGCTTCGATTGGGGTCCGCTGCTGATCGCCGGCGCATGCCTTGCCTGGGCGGTCGACAACAATCTGACGCGCAAGGTCTCGGCCAGCGACCCGATGCAGATCGCGATGGTGAAGGGGTTGGTGGCGGGCAGCGTCAATGTCGCCCTGGCGTTCAGCCTGGGCACGGAGATGCCGGCGGCCACGACCCTGGTCATGGCCGCCATCGTCGGCTTCCTGGGCTATGGCGTCTCGCTCACTCTGTTCGTGCTGGCCCTGCGGCATCTGGGGACGGCGCGGACCGGCGCCTATTACGCCCTGGCGCCTTTCATCGGGGCGGGCACGGCGATCCTGTTCCTGCATGAACCGGTCACCGCCGGCTTCATCGCCGGCGGCTTCCTGATGGCGGTCGGCCTATGGCTGCACCTGACCGAGCGGCACGAGCATGAACATGAGCATGCGCCGATGGAGCACGAGCATCTGCATGTGCACGACGCCCATCACCGGCATGCGCACGAGGCCGATGCCGGGCCGGAACCCCATGCGCACCGCCACCGTCATGAGCATCTGGTGCACAAGCACCCGCATTATCCGGACCTGCATCACCGACACGGGCACTGAGCCCGTATCTTTGTTCACATCGGCTTTTCGCAATTGACCATCCAGGGAATGCCGAATTTGTCGTTGAACATGCCAAAGCGCCTGGCCCAGAAGGTTTCGGCCATCGGCATCGTGACCTGGCCGCCCTCCCCCAGCTCCTTATAGATGCGCTCCGCCTCCTCGACCGTGTCGACGACGAGCGAGACCATCGTGCCGCGGGTTTCGACCTTCATATCGCCCGGCGCGTCGGAGGCCATCAGCATCTGATCGCCGATGACGAGCCGCGTATGGGCGATGCGGTTCTGCGCCGCGGCCGGCACCTGGTCGCGCATCGGCGTCTCGGCATTGGTCAGCATCATGACGATCTGCCCGCGCAGGACCTTGGCATAGAATTCGAACGCGGCACGCGCCTCGCCGTTGAAGCTGAGGTAGGGATTGAGCTTGAGCATCGATATCTTCCTCATGAAGCAACTGTCCGGCGGGCGGTGGCCCGCGGAAAGGATGAAATTCATGACCGGGCGCCGGGTCAGGCACCGACCAGCAGGGAAAAGCCGCCGACGGCCATGCGCTTGATGTCGAAGGGCAGCTTGTTCATGTCCATGTCCATGCGGCTATCCGCCATCACCTTGGCCATGACCTTGTCGCGGTGAGCGCGCGATTTGAAGAGGATCCAGGAGAAGATCACCGTCTCGCCGCGCTTGACCTTGGCGAGCTTGGGGAAAGGCAGGCCGAATTCCACATCGAGCTTGTCGCCCACATATTCGCGCACTTCCAGCGCGCCATGCTCGCGAAAGATCTTGGCTGCCTGCCGCGCCAGGCGGCGATAGGCGGGCAGGTTCTTCCTGGCCACGGGCAAGACGAATCCGTCGACATAACGCATCGTTTCCTCCGACATTTCGTTCCTGTGATTTTCAGTTAAAAGGTTGATATCAACATATTGACCACTTGTCAAATCATGGCGCAGCCTGCGCCAACCCAGTTTGAGGAGAGACTTTATGCTCGACGCGCTCATTCATCCGCTCGCTTTCGCCCTGGCGCTGGGCAGCGGCCTCATCGCCGGCGCATTTTTCGCCTTCTCCAGTTTCGTGATGGGTGCCTTGGAACGCCTGCCGGTGCCGCAGAGTATCGCCGCCATGCAATCCATCAACATCGTCGTGATCAATCCGGTATTCCTGGGGGTCTTCGTGGGCACGGCCGTGGGCGCGCTGCTGCTGGCGGGCCTGGCGCTCTTGCACCTGGATGCGCCGGGCAGCCTCCATGCACTGGCCGGCGGCGTTCTCTACATCGCCGGCTGCTTCGGCGTGACGATCGCCGGCAATGTGCCGCTCAACAACGCGCTGGCGCCGCTGGCACCCGAAAGCGCGGAGGGCGCTGCCTTGTGGGCGCGCTATCTGCGGGGCTGGGTGCGGTGGAACCATGTCCGCACGCTGGCGGCGCTGGCGGCGAGTGCCGCCTTCATCGGCGCGCTCCGGGCCTAGAACGGCAGATGGCGCATCTTGTCCGGGTTGCGCATCACATAGATGGTCTTGATGCGGCCATTCTCGATTTCGAAGGCCATGCTCTGCAGCGTATCCTCGCTTTCGCGGGTGATGTAGCCGGGCAGGCCGTCGATCGGCCCGGTATAGAGAATATCGGGGGTTGCGAAGTCCGGCTTCCGCGCCAGGCTGCCGAAGAAATGCAGCACGCGCTCCAGCCCTTCCACTGGCCTGCCGGCGGCCGTCCGCTTGCCCCCGCCATCGGAATAGACGATGACATCGGCCGCCAGGATGCCGCGCAGGGCGCCAAGATCGCCCTGGCGCGCGGCGGCGAAGAAAGCGGCGGCGATGTCGCGCCCCTGTTCGGCCGAGACTGGAAAGCGCGGCTTGGCCGCCTGCACATGGGTGCGGGCACGCGCGGCCAATTGGCGGCAGGCGGCGGGGTCGCGATCGATCGCTTCCGACACATCGTCGAAGCCCATGCCGAAGACATCATGGAGAAGGAAGGCGGCGCGCTCCAGCGGCGAGAGCCGCTCCAGCGCCATCATCAAAGCGAGCGTCAGATTCTCGGCCTCCTCGCCGATATCGGCCTCCGGTGCGACCACGGGTTCGGGCAGCCAGGGGCCGATATAGGTTTCGCGCCGCACGCGGGCCGATTTCAGATGATCGAGGCAGAGGCGCGTCACCATGCGGGCAAGATAGGCGCCGGCATTCTCGACCGCGCCGCGGTCGAGCTGATGCCAGCGCAGATAGGAATCCTGGACGATATCCTCGGCTTCCGCCACCGAGCCCAGCATGCGATAGGCGATACGCGCGAGGCGCGCGCGGTGCGGGGCGAAGGCGGCGGCGGGATCGAGGTTCGTCATCATCTTCCAATCACTTGGCCGGATGCGGCGTGCGGAAGCCGACATTCATGCGGTTCCACGCATTGATGACGGTGATGGCAAGGCTCAACTGCACCTGCTCCTCCGGCGAGAAATGCGCCGCCATGGCCGCGTATTCGGTATCGGGGACGGGCTTGCCGTCCAGCAATGTCAACGCCTCGGTCCAGCCCAGGGCGGCCCGCTCGCGCTCACTATAATATGAGGATTCGCGCCAGGCACTGAGCAAATTGAGGCGCTCCTCCGTTTCGCCCATCTTGCGGGCGTCGCGCGTATGCATGTGCAGGCAGAAGGCGCAGCCGTTGATCTGCGACGCGCGGATCTTCACCAGTTCCAGCAAAGCATGGTCGAGGCCGCTCCTTTCCACGAAATCGCTGAGCGTCAGCAAGGCCTGCATGGCCTGGGGCGCCGCCTGGAACGCGTTGAGATGGGCTTTCATGTTCGTCTTCCTTCATTTGGGGGTTGCGGAAGGAAGACGAGCGGGCATCGCCCCGTGTGACATGGCGGGTGTGACATGACGGGTGAATTTTTTATTTTATCGGGCGCGGCGGAAGGTGAGATTGAGGCGCCTTTCGCCGGTCAGCGGATGCGACCCCTCCTTGAGCGGGGCTATGCCGTGAAAACGCAGGCGCGATGGGCCGCCCCAGACCACGACGTCGCCGTGGAACAGGGGAAGGCGCCTTGCCCTGTCGGATCGCTGCAGGCCGCCCCACAGGAACGTGGCCGGCAGGCCCAGCGAGATGGAGACGATCGGCTGGGCGAAATCGCCTTCGTCCCGATCCTGGTGCAAGGTCAGGCGCGTGCCGGGCGTGTAGCAATTGACGAGGCAGACGTCGGACGCGAAGTTTCCGTAACCGGCACGTTCCGCGGCGCGGGCGGCGAGGCCGGCAAAGAGCGGCGGCATGTCCGGCCAGGGCCTGCCGCTTTCGGGATCCAGCGGGTCATAGCGATAGCCCTTGCGGTCCGAGACCCAGCCATAGGCACCGCAATTGGTCATGGCGACCGACATGCGGAAACCGCCGGGCGTGACCAGATGGCGGAAGGGAGCCGCCGCCGCGATCCGTTCGACCGCCGCGAACAGGTCGGCGGCCGGCGCATCGGCAAAGCCGCGCAGCAGCAGGGCACCGTCGCCCAGCGGTTCGGTCGGACCTGCAAAAAGATCGTTCATCATGTCGCGCCGTCGCCCTGGCTTTTCCAATCGGACTATTTTCGCCTCCGCCCAATGGGATAGCCCAGGGTTTTATGTAGCATTGTCAATTCCTGACGGCATTCCGCTTCTTGCGGCGCTGGCGGCGCGGAACTTCCTCCGTCTTCCGGCGTTGATGGAACGGTTCCTTGGCGGGAGCGGCATGGGCAGGGAGGCAGGTCATGCGCTGGATTGCGGAAGGCATCGTCGCATTGCTGTGGTTCTCGCCCATCGCCTTCGGGATTGCGGCATTGCCGGCCGATGCGGGCGACGAAATCGACCTCGCGCCCGCCGTCTGGGCGGATTATCAGATCTATCTGAAAAATCTCGGAACCGATGCGGCCTATTATGCCGTCACCGAGGATGGGCTGGGCGGTGCGCCGTCGGGCTGCGCGCTCACCAAATGCTTGCCCAATGCGCAAGGCACCACCGGCGCCAGTTCGGTGGAAGCCCTGACGCGATGCGAGGATATCTCGCCCCCCAGCCGCAGCTGCGTGATCTTCGCCGAGGGTGACGATATCGTCGTCGATTTCGAAATGCGCGACTATTAAGGGGCGATCGAGGGCACCGTATTGGGGGCCAGCACTTCTTCCGCCGCCGTCTCTTCCCTCAGCATGTCGAGATTGGCGAGCGGCAGGATCTCGCCCAGCCAAAGGCCCTGCGCGACATGGTCGCTGAGTTCGCGCCCGGTATTCGGATGAACCAGCACGGCGAGGCCCTGGCGGTTGAGCATCAGCCAGGGAACGAGGGTGGCAAAGGCCGCCACGTCGAAGCTCACCTGATACATCGGGCGGACATGGGGCCCCACCAGCCGGTCATGCACCCGCCCCAGCGCCACGGTAAAACGCTCGGCGATCCGCTGGCGCAGATCCATGGCGATGGCGCGCTGTTCGGGCCTGTCGAAATAGATATGCGCGTGATAGCTGGCGATTTCGGCGATCCGGCGCATGGGTCAGCGCGTGGCCACCGCGACGGCGACGCCGGCCATGAGGCCGCCGGTGGCGCGGTTGACCATCTTCATCTGCCGCGGCGAGCCGATGAAGGCGCGCGCCTTGGCCGCCAGCACGGCATAGATCATCATGATCGCAAAGAGAATGACGGCCATCAGCAGGCACAGCTCGACGATGGCAAGTCCGTGCATCTCCTCCAGCACCACGACCTGCGGCAGGATGGCGAGGAAGAAGATCATCGTCTTCGGGTTGCCGACGGTCATGGAGAAGCCGGCCAGGCCCAGGCGCAGGCCCTCGCCCCGGGCATAATCCTGCGCCTCGGGCGCGGCGGCGGGTGCGCGCCACAATTTCCACGCCAGATAGAGGAGATAGGCGGCGCCGGCATATTTGACGATGGCGAAGACGATATAGAAATTCTGCGCCAGCACGGTAAGGCCGCTTACCACCAGGCCGAACCAGAAGAAATCGCCCAGCACGATGCCGAGGATGAAGGGAATGGTGCGGCGGTGTCCGGTGGCCAGCGCCCGCGCCACCACGGCGGCGACACCGGGTCCCGGCGAAAGAACGGCCAGGGCATAGACGCCGGCGAAAATCAGCAGGGCCATGGGGGTCATGAAGCGCACTCCGGATGATGGCTGAACGGGGCTAGGTTTTAGAGCAGATCCGCCGTCAAAGCCACCCGTGCCGCGGCATGGAACCGGCTCGCAAATCCGGACTTCGATAGGTTAAAATAGCCGCGTCGAAGGGGATCGAGCGCCGGAATGTCCAAGCCCATCAAGGTGATCAGCTGGAATCTGTGGCACCGGGGCGGTGCTCTGGTCGGCGATCTCGCCAGCCTGGTCGAAGCCGAGCGGCCGGACCTTCTTCTCATGCAGGAAGCCAAGCGGCCGCTGGAAACCCTGCCGCAATTGGTGGGCGGCCATTTCCATTGGCAGGAGATGCAGCGGCGCGTCTATGGCCTGGCCTTCTGGTCGCCCCATGAACTGGGTGAAGCCTATTCCATCCCGCTGCCCCTTTCGCCCTTTCCGCTGCGCGTGCCGCCGCGCCTGGCGCAGATATTGAAGCTCGACGGCATTTCCATCGCCAACGTGCATCTTTCGCACGGCCAGATGCTCAACCGCCGGCAATTGCGCACCATCGCCGACGGAACCCAGGGTCCGACCGTGATCATCGGCGACTGCAACGCGGTGGGGCCGATCATGCTGCCATCCTTCAGCGAAGTGGGACCGCGCGATCCGACGCACAAGCTCAAGACCCGGCTGGACCGCTGCCTGGTGCGGGATCTGCACTGCAACCATGCGCGCGTCCTGCCGCGCGGGCCCTCCGACCATCACCCGATCGAGGTTCTCATCAGCCGCGCCTAGAGATAGGGCAGCAGCAGGCGCGCGGCGCGGTCGCGCAGGCGGATGAGGAACGGCCGGCGCTTGAGCTGCTTCAGGGTGAAGCCCTTGCCGCGCTTCCTTTCGAATTCCAGCTCGATCTCGCTGGCGAAGGCGCGGTCGTAGATTTCGAGATTGACCTCGAAATTGAGGCGCATGGAGCGCACATCCCAGTTGGCGCTGCCGACCAGCGACCAGCGGCCATCGACGGTCATCAGCTTGGAATGCTCGAACGGCCTGGGTGCCCGCCACATCCGGCCGCCGGCCACCAGCAGCGGTTCGACATGGGCCCGCGTCGCCCAGTCGATGAAGGCATGGTCGGATTCCGCCGGAATGACGACATCGACCTCGACCCCGCGCATCGCCGCCAATGAAAGCGCCGTGATGAGCCGATCTTCGGGCAGGAAATAGGGCGTCACGATCTTGATCGATTGCCGCGCCACGCCGATCGCCTGCAGGAACATGAATTCGATCTTGTCGATATCCTGATCCGGACCCGAGGTAACGATGCGCGCCTGGGCATGGCCCTTGGGATCGATGAGGGGGAACCAGGTGTCGCCCTTCAGTTCCTCGCCGGTCGTGAAGATCCAGTCGGTGGCGAAGGCTTCCATCACCTGGGTGACGATCGGCCCTTCGAGCGAGAAATGCTCGTCGCGCACCGGATGCGGCGGCCGCTCCGACAGCACATTGTCGACGCTGATATTGATGCCGCCCATAAAGGCATGCCGGCCGTCGACCACGAGTATTTTCTTGTGGCTGCGCAGGTTGAGGAAAGTCATGCGCCAGGGAACGAAGGAGTGGAGGAAGCGGGCGACCCTGATGCCCTCGGCCCGCATCGCCCGGTAGGCCGGCGAGCGCAGATATCCGGACCCGACACCGTCGACGATGACGCGCACCTCGACCTTGCGCTTCCTTGCGGCCGACAGGGCGGAAATGAAGGAGCGGCCGGCGGCATCGTCGTCGAAGATGTAGCTGGAAAGGGCGATGCTGTGCGTGGCTTCGGCGATCGCCGCCAGCATGGCCGGATAGGCTTCGTCGCCGTTGCGCAGCAATCTGATGGTGTTGCCGCCCTGGGTCGGGCGTTCGGTGATGCGGGCGACCGCCTGCTGCAGGGGCGCCAGATAGTCCCGCCGGGGCGGCATCTCCACATAGGCATGCCGGTGCAGGGCGCGCCGCCGGCGGCGGCTGAGGCGGAAGGCTTTGCGCTGCACGCGGTTGACGCCGAAAAGGATGTAGAGGATGCAGCCGATGAAAGGCGAAAGCCAGGCAAGGCCCATCCAGCCGACCGCCGAACGCACGTCGCGCTTATAGAGCAGGATGTGAAAGGTGACGAGCGCGGCCAAGGGAAAGTGAACGAGCGAAAGCCATTCGCCGGCCGCGCGGAGAAATTCGCCGTTCATCGAAACCATGCCGGGTGGCGCCGCGCCAGCCGATTGATGAAACGATGCACCCACTGCCGCAGCGACGGCACGTCGACCGCGAGCAGCAGCAGGCCCAAAGGCAGCATCCACAATCCCAACACCGGCAGGAAACTGAAGAAGCCGGCGGGAATGAGGCAGATGGCCACGGGCAAACGCACCCAGCGCGCATGCGGGTCGCGGATGCGGCGGATGAAGCGCGCCACCCGATGCGGCAGCTTTGCCAGCAGTCCGTCGATGTGCCGCTCGGCCAGGGCCGTTTCATCTTCAGGCGACAGGCGCGCCGATCCCGTCATGGAAAAATTCATCCTCCCAGCACCGCCAACATAACGAAACCTCTATGCCGCGGTTCCGCCGAGCCATGCAGCAGGCTGGTGCGGGGCATGCGGATCGCGCTACAAGTTTTCCACAGGAATAGGTCCGCCGCTTGCATCCGGATTTGGGTCATGGTCACCGCGAGAAAGCCATCGCCTTGTTTCGTCTATATTCTAGGCTGCGAGACGCCGCGTGGCTACCGAACCTATGTCGGCTGGACGCTGGATCTGGAACGTCGGCTCGCGCAACATAATAACGGCACCGGCGCCCGCTCCACCCGGGGTGGCGTTTGGACATTGCTCTATCACGAACAATATGCGACACGACGCGAAGCCATGAGCCGGGAATGGCACCTGAAACGGGACCGCGCGTTCCGCAAGAAGATCCGGCCCAGCGCCGCCGACGGGCAATATCGGTAGGGGATGACCGATCCCAAGCGGCGCGACGAGACAAGGGGTAGGGATATGACGATCGATACCGTCGAGACGTATGACAAGGCCGCCGCCGAACTGATCGCGCGCTATCGCGACAGCGCGCTGCAGATCGCCAGGAATCGCGTCGCCCAGTTCGAAGGCGAAGGCGATTGGAAAATGCATCGCCGCTCGCTGATGGTCCTGACATCCGTCGAGAAGCTGATCGCCGAAGCGCGCTGAGCGGCGTGGATATCGCACCCATCGAGACCGAGCGGCTCGTCATCCGCAACTGGCTGCCGCGCGACCGCGCGCCTTATGCCGCCTTCCTGGCCGATCCAGCCTTGCGCAAGTTCTTCCGCGGCGTGATCGATGCGCCGACCGCCCATGGCTGGATCGCGGGCTACCGCGACGAACTGGCCGCCACCGGCTTCGGCTGGCGCGCGATCGAGCGCAAATCCGACGGCGCGCTGATCGGCGATGTCGGTATCGGCCATATCGACGATGCCAGCCGCAAGGTCATGCGCGGTTCACCCCAGGTCGAAGCCGGCTGGACCGTCGGCCGCCCCTTCTGGGGCCAGGGCTATGCGACCGAGGCCGCCGCCGCGTGCCTTGCCGACGCCTGGAAGCGGCCGGAACTGGACGAAATCGTGGCCGCCGCGCATGTCGAGAACAGCGCCTCGCACCGGGTCATGGAAAAGCTCGGCATGCGGCGCGACACGGCCGGCGATTTCGACGATCCGCGCTTTCCTGCCGGGCATTGGCTGCGACCGCACCTTCTCTATCGCCTGGCAAGGCCGGCGGCCTAGCGGCGGCGGAAGACGAGGCTGAGATTGTTGGCCGGCATCTCGCTCACCACCGGCCCCTCGAAGCCGGCGGCCTTGGCCAGCGCCGCCACATCGTCGAGGTCGCGTACACCCCATTCGGGATCCTGTGCCCGCAATTGCCGGTCGAAGGCAAGGTTGCTCTCGGCCGTGTGCTGCCCGCCGCGTTTATAGGGACCATAGAGATAGAGCACCGCGCCGGCCGGCAGGATGCGCGCCGCACCCCGAAAGAGTCCCTCGGCCGCCGTCCAGGGTGCTATATGGATCATGTTGATGCAGATGAGGGCGTCGGCGCCCGTGACCGGCCAGCTTTCCGCCGTCACATCCAGGAAGAAAGGCGGCAGGATGTTGGGTATGCCGCTCGATGCCACCCAGCCGGCGATGCTGCGCAGGTTCTCGACCCTGGCGTCGCTCGGCTGGAAAGTGAGGTCCGGCAGGGCCCGCGCGAAATGCACGACATGCTCGCCGCTGCCACTGGCGATTTCCAGGACCGTGCCGCTTTTGGGCAGCCCCTGGCGCAGGACCGCGAGGATCGGGTCGCGATTGCGCTGGGTTGCCGGGGCACGAAGCCGTTCATCCGTCATCAGACACCCTCCGCCGCCACCGTGGCGATGCGGGCACCCGCGGTCAAGGTCTTATGCACCGGGCATTTCCCGGCAATCTCGATGAGCCGCGCGCGCTGCTCGGCATCGAGGTCGCCGGTCAGCGTGACGGCGCGGGTGAAGAGATCGGGCTGCGCCATGTCGCCCGCCTCCCTCGCATGTTCGACCACGGTGCGGATATGGGCGACCGGCCAGCCCTTCCGCTCGGCATACATGCGCAGGGTCATGGTGGTGCAGGCACCCAGTCCCGCCGCCAGCAGCTGATGCGGCGTCGGGCCGGACCCCAGGCCGCCCACCTCCCTGGGTTCGTCGGCCAGGAACTGGGCGTGGCCGGTCTTCACCGCGACCTGGTATCTGCCGCCGCCCGTTTCCTCGACCACGACACGGTTTTCAGAAAGTTCCCCAGCCCAGTCGAGGTCCGAGGCCAGATAGCGCGAGGCCCAGGCGGCGATGACGTCGGCGGCATAGGATGCGTCGCTGGGGCGGGTCAGCAGATGATCGGCATTGTCGAGCGAGACGAAGCTCTTGGGATGCCTGGCCGCCTGGAAGATGGCGCCGGCATTGTCGGCCCCCACGGTCTGGTCGGCCGGCGAGTGGAGTACCAGCAGCGCGCGCTTGAGGTTGGCGATGCGGGACTTCTGGTCATGGCGCTCGAGATCGTCGATGAAGGCGCGGCGCATGTTGAAGGGCCTGCCGCCAAGATCGACCTCCGCCTCGCCTTTCTCCAGCAGGTCGGGCAGGTGGTCGCCGAATTGCAGGGTGACATGCTTCACGTCGAAGGGCGCCCCGATCACGGCCACCGCCGCGACGCTGTCGATATCGGCGGCGCCCGCCAGCACGGCGGCACCGCCCAGGCTGTGGCCGATGAGCAGGCGCGGCGCCATGCCCTTCGCCGTCATCTCGCCCGCGGCGGCGACCAGATCGCGCACATTGCCGCTGAACGTGCTGTCGGCGAAATCGCCCTCGCTTTCGCCAAGCCCGGTGAAATCGAAGCGCAGCACGCCGATGCCGCGCTGGGTGAGCGCGCGGGCGATGCGGACGGCGGCAATGGATTGCTTGGTGCAGGTGAAGCAGTGCGCAAAGAGGGCGAAGGCGCGGGGTGCCGTCGCCGGGAGATCGAGCCGGCCGGAAAGCCGATGGCCATCGGCACTGCGGAAGTCGAAACGCTCGGTCGCCATGGGAACCCCTTTCAGGTGAATTTCGGCACCGCCGCCTTGGGCAGGCGGCGCAGCAGCAGCCACAGGGCAATCGCCATGTTGAGCACGTTCCAGGCAATGCCGTTGAGGAAGGCCATGTCATAGGAACCTGTCATGTCGAAGATGATTCCCGACATCCAGCCGCCCAGTGCCATGCCGACGACGGTGGCGGTGAGCACCAGGCTGATGCGCACGCCGGCCTGGCGGGCCGGGAAATTGTCGCGCACGATGAGCGCGTAGCTGGGCACGATGCCGCCTTGGCTGAGGCCGAAGAGCGCCGATACGATATAGAGCGACATCAGCCCGTCGAAGGGCAGATAGAAGATGAGCGCCAGGCATTGCAGCGTGGAGCCGAGGATCAGTGTGCCGACACCGCCGATGCGGTCGGCGATGAAGCCGGAGATGAGACGGCTGACGACACCGGCAAAGAGCATGATGCGCAGCATCTCGGCCCCCGCGGCCGCCCCATAACCCAGATCGCCGCAATAGGCGATCATATGCACCTGCGGCATCGACATGGCGACACAGCAGGCGATGCCGGCCAGCATCAGCAGGCCCTGCAGATAGAAGGGCGCCGTGCGCGCCGGTTCGGATGGGGACGCCTTCCTTGTTTCACGTGGAACATCGGTGGCGAAGGCGGGGCGCCGGCGCATGAGGAATGCCAGCGGCAGCATGGTGACCAGGCAGATGATGCCGATGGCGATGTAGGAAACGCGCCAGCCATAGGCGTCGATCGCCTTCAGCAGCAAGGGCGGCCAGATGGCGCCAGCCAGGTAATTGCCGCTGGCGACGACGGCGACCGCGATGCCGCGCCGGCGCAGGAACCAGAGCGAGATATCGGCCACCATCGGGCCGAAAGTGCTGGAGGAGCCGAAGAAGCCGATGAGGATTGCCTGCGCCAGGATGAACTGCCAATAGCTCTGCGCCAGTGCGGCCGCGACGAACCCCAGCGACAGCATGACCGATCCCAGCATGACCGGCAGCATGATGCCGCGCCGGTCGGCCAGCCGCCCCATCGCGACCCCGCCCAGCGAGAAGCCGATCATGGTCGCGGTATAGGGGAGCGAGGCACCGCCCCGGCCCAGGCCGAATTCCGCCTCGATCGTGGGCAGGATGGTTACCGGCGTCCACAGGCCGATACCGCCGATGATGGCGATCGCCAGGCCCGCCGCCAGCCGCCCCCAGGCATAGCGGCTATCGTAACCATGCGTCATGATTGTTCTTTCCCTGACTATCGCCATCTTGGTAGCGGATGCGGCGAGAAGCCGCAATTCACGCCGCGGCATGCCTGTCATGCCAGAGCGGGTGGCGGCGGCATCTGGGCTAAGGGCGCGCAATCGGCTAGAAGCACGCCCATCGATCATGGGTATTGTTGGAGTATCGCATCGTGAAGATCGTGGTCCTGGGCAGTGGCGTCATCGGTGTCGCCACCGCCTATTTCCTGGCCCGCGCCGGTCATGAGGTCGTTGTGCTGGACCGGCAGGAAGGGCCGGCGCTGGAAACGAGCTTTGCCAATGCGGGCGAAGTCTCGCCCGGCTATTCGGCGCCCTGGGCGGCGCCCGGCATTCCCTTGAAGGCGCTGAAATGGCTGTTCATGCGCCATCGGCCGCTGGTGATCTGGCCCAAGCTCGATCCGGCCATGTGGCTGTGGGGCCTGCGCATGCTCAGGAACTGCACCGCCGAGCGCTATGCGCGCAATAAGGGGTTGATGCTGCCCATCGCGCATTACAGCCGCGACGTGCTGCAGGAATTGCGGCGCGAGACCGGCATCGCCTACGACCAGCGCATGCAGGGCACGCTGCAGCTTTTCCGGCTCGAGAAGCAGATGGACGGAATCGGCGCCGACACGGCCGTGCTGGCGCAGACCGGCATTCCTTTCGAGGTGCTGGATGTCGAGGGCTGCCTCAGAGTCGAGCCGGGCCTCAAGCATGTGCGCGAGAAATTCGTGGGCGGCCTGCGCCTGCCGCAGGACGAAACCGGCGATTGCTTCAAGTTCACGCAAGGCCTGCGGCACCTCGCCGAACAAGCCGGCGCCAGCTTCCTCTACCAGGTGACAATCAACGGCCTCATCCGCGAGGGCGATCGGATCGGCGCCGTCGACACGAATGGCGGCCGTGTGACCGCTGACGCCTATGTCGTGGCGATGGGCAGCTATTCGCCGCATCTGCTGCGCCCATTGGGGCTCAAGCTCCCGGTCTATCCGGTCAAGGGCTATTCATTGACCCTGCCGGTGACGGCGGAAGACGGCGCGCCGCAATCGACCGTGATGGACGAGACCCACAAGGTCGCGATCACGCGGCTTGGCGAGCGCATCCGCGTCGGCGGCACGGCGGAACTGGCCGGCTTCAACCTGGACCTGCGCGAAGGCCGGCGCGAGACATTGGCGCATGTGGTCGGCGATCTCTTCCCGCGCGGCGGCGATATCGCCAGGGCGGCCTTCTGGTGCGGCCTCCGGCCGATGACGCCGGACGGCCCGCCGATCGTCGGCGGCACGCGCTACGGCAATCTCTACCTCAATACCGGCCATGGGACGCTGGGCTGGACGATGGCCTGCGGTTCGGGCCGGATCATGGCCGATCTCCTCTCTGGCCGGCGGCCGGAAATCGATATCGGCGGGCTGGGGCTGGAGCGCTATCGCGGGCTTTGAGCGGATCGTGCTAGACTGGCCGCCTGCGCCAACTTCAGCGGGCGCCAACTTCAGCGGGCGCCGATTTCAGCGGGGGCCAACTTCAGCGAGGATCGTGTCATGCGGAAGATCAGCGGATGCCTCCTTTCGATCGCCGCCCTGGCAGCCCTGCTGGGCTGTGCCCAGGTTCCAGAGCCGGCACCGGCGCCGGCGGCCACCTATCGCGTGGGTGCGCGCGACTTCGCCCTGGACGGCGTCACCGTTCTGCAGACATGGCCGGCCCTCCCCTATCGCAATCCGCCGAGCTTCGCGCGCGTCGCCATGCAGCTGCCGCCGGGCAGGCTGGTGCCGGGCTTGCGCGGCGACGAGGGCGACGTCGTCCAGATCGATCTGCTGGCGCCCCAGCCGGCAGCCTCCGCCGACCGGATTCTGAAAGCCAATTTCACCGACTGGTCGGGACGTGAAGCCGCGCCGGCCGGCGCCACCTATCATTACGACCCCAAATCCAAATTGCTGAAGGATGGCGGCCGCGCCGTCTATCGGCGCAACGCGGCGCAAGTGAGCGGCCTCGAAGCCTTGTCGCCGCCCGCCCCACGCGGCGCGGCGCCCGAATTCTTCATCTCCCGCGACGGTTCCGGCGTCGCGGCCGCGATCGACTGCCGCGAGGTGCCGCCGGCCTATGGGACGGGCGAATATTGCTCGCTGCGCCGGCAGGTCGGCGCGGAATATGGCTACCGCGTGCTGTTCCGCCGCGATCTCCTCTCCGACTGGCAGCGCATCGATGCGGCGGCGCGCGCCTACATCGTCGGCGCCGCGCAGCGCTAGGCCCGGAGCATCCTGGCCCAGGCGGCAGGCGTCCGGCCATAGGCGCGCTTGAACTGGCGTGTGAAATGGCTCTGGTCGGCAAAGCCGGCCGCGGCCGCGACATCGGCAAGGCCGGTCCCCTCCGCCAGCAGGGCGCGCGCCCGGTCCAGGCGCCGCATGACCAGGTAATTGTAGGGCGACGTGCCGTAGAGCTTCCGGAATTGCCGGTTGAGCGTGAACCGATCGAGGCCGCTCGCCGCTTCCAGTTCGACGGCGGTGACGATTCCGGTGGCGGCATCGAGATGCAGCCGCGCGCGTTCGGCCTGCGGCCGGGCCTGCTTCAGCGGGCGGCCCAGCCTGCCCACGCCCGCCGAGGGATCGTTGGCCAGCATCGCTTCCGCAAGCGCCGCCACGATCTCGACCTGTTCCAGTTCCTCCAGCGGCCGCGCCATGTCGCGCAACGCCAGATGTAGCGCCGCCACGAGGCGCGGATCGCGCGAGACCACCTCGCGCAGGAACGGCAGGTGCCTGGCACGCCCCTCCAGCGCGGCGGCGATCCGGTGCGGGGCCACATAGATCATCCGGTAGCGGAAGCCTTCGGCAACGCCCGCGCGGCCGTTATGGGATTCGTCGGGATAGAGCACCATCACCTGACCGGCGGCGCTGTCGCGCCGGGCGCCCCGATAGTCGAAACTCTGCACGCCGCTCAGGGTCAGGCCCAGCGCATAGACATCGTGCCTGTGATCGTCATAGGCGTGAGCGCTGAAATAGGCATCGAGCCGGTCGAGGCCCGGGTCGATGCCGCGGGCCGGCGGCGCGAAACGCAGCCAGTCCTTTCCGCCGGATCGTTCAAGATTCCGGCCCGGTCCCTTCCCTATCTTCTGGCCCATGACCGAGACATCTTCAGCTAAGGCACCTTTCCGTTTCGACACCAAGATCGCCATCGTCGTGCGCGAGGATCTCGCCGCCTGGCAGAAGCTCAATGTCACCGCCTTCCTGGCTGGCGGCCTGCCCGGATCCTATCCCGATCTGCCGGGTGAATTCTATCGCGACGGATCCGGGCGGCACTACGGGAAACTCATTCGTCAGCCGATCCTGATCTTCGCCGCGACCGGGGCGGAGCTTGCCCGCACCCGCGAGCGCGCCGCCGGCCGCAACCTGTCCATCTCCATCTATACCGCGGAACTGTTTACCACCGGCAACGATGCCGACAACCGCGCCGCCGTGGCCGCCGTGCCGACCGAGGCACTCGACCTGGTCGGCATCGCCATCCATGCCGGGCGCAAGGAAGTCGACAGGGTGGTGAAGGGGTTAAGGCTGCACGGCGCCTGATCCGGCGCGCTGAATTCCGGTTTGAGGGGCGATGCCCTATTCCGCGGCCTTGGTGGAGCCGAGCGGCAGCTCGGCCTGGGCGCGGGACTGCTGGCTGGCCCAGAGCCTGGCGATTTCGGCGCGCGACATGGGCTTGCCGAGCAGATAGCCCTGCGCCTGGTCGCAATTCTCGTTCTGCAGCCAGGCGAGCTGGGTCGGCGTTTCGACGCCCTCGGCGTTGACGGTGATGCGCAGCGAGCGGCCGAGCGCGATGACCGCGCGCACGATCGCCATCGAATCCGGATTCTGCTCCATGGCCCAGATGAAGGAACGATCGATCTTCATCTTGTCGAAGGGGAAGCGCTGCAGATAGCTCAAGCTGGAGAAGCCGGTGCCGAAATCGTCGAGCGAGATGCGAATCCCGGCCGATTTGAGGATATTGAGCGTGGCCAGGGTACGCTCGGTATCCTCGATCAGCACGCCTTCGGTGATTTCAAGTTCCAGGCGCTGGGGCGCCAGCCCCGTTTCCTTGAGGATGGCGAGGATCTGTTCGGCAAGATCCGGCTGGCGGAACTGGATCGGCGAGAGATTGACCGCGACGATCTTGTCATCCGGCCAGCTGGCGGCTTCGCGGCAGGCGGTGCGCAGGACCCAATCGCCCAATTGCATGATCAGGCCGCATTCTTCCGCCAATGGGATGAATTCGGCTGGCGAGATGTGACCGCGTTCCGGATGGCGCCAGCGCAGCAGGGCCTCGCAGCCCAGAACCGTCATATGTTCGCAATCGACCAGTGGCTGGTAATGGAGTTCCAATTGCTCGGCGCCGAGCGCCTGGCGCAGGTCCTGCTCCAGCCGCCGCCGCTCCTGCAACCGCAGATCCATCTCGGATTCGAAGAAGCGATAGGCACCGCCCCCGGCCGCCTTGGCGCGGTCGAGCGCGGTGTCGGCGGCGCGCAGCAGTTCGTCGCCGCTGATACCGTCGTTGGGATAGAGTGCGATGCCGATGCTGGTGCCGATGACAAGGGTGTGCCCGCAGATGATGAACGGCTCGCCCAGCGCCTTCACCAGTCGCTCGGCCATGAAGGCCGGACCGTCGGGATGCGAGAGGCCCACCTGGATGATGGCGAATTCGTCGGCCCCCAATCTGGCGACCGTATCGTCGGCCCGGGTCGAATGGGTCAGGCGCAATGAGACCTGGCGCAGCAGTTCGTCGCCGATTTCCGGTCCGAAGGAATCGTTGACCGGCTTGAAGCGGTCGAGGTCGAGGCACAGCACCGCGACCGTATTGCCGCCGCGCTTGGCCCGCGCCATCGCCTGGTTGAGGCGGTCGCGGAAAAGGTTGCGGTTCGGCAGAGCGGTCAGCGCATCGTGATGCGCCATATGGAGGATGCGCTCCTCCGCCGCCTTGCGCTCGCGGATGTCGCGCACCGCGACCACGCGCGCATCGCCGTTTTCGAACGGCATGGTGCGGCCGAGAATCTCGACGGGAATGGCGCTGCCATCGGCATGGCGCAGGTCAAGCTCAATCGGTCGGTCGCTGCCCGTATCGAGCCGGCCGAGATGCGCGCGCAAGGTATTCTGGCTGGCCGGCGTGCAGAAATCGTAGACGCTGCGTCCGATCAGCATTTCCTGGGGCCAGCCCAGGATCGCGGCCATCGCCGTATTGGCGTCGAGGACGATCCCGTCGCGATGGATGACCAGGCCTTCGAAAGTGGCATCGGCCAGCTGCCGGAAGCGGGCTTCGGAAGCGCGCAGGCGCCCCTCGCTCTCGCGCCATGCGGCCGCTTCGGCATTGGCCCGCAGGCAGCGCGGCAGAACGTAGAGCAGGACATAGGCGGCGCCTGCCAGCGCGAGCGTGACGGCAAGCCCCAGGGCCAGCACTATCGGATCGGCAAATGCTGCAAAATCGCTCTGCATCGTGGGCCCGTTTCGGCTCTTCTCAAGAAGGTGGCACGGCCATCCGCCGAACCGCTCTTAAGCCTTATAGGGGGGAGAATCTGAATCGAAGATTAACGGCAACATACCATGATGTGCGCACGATGAATTCATTCTTGCATCACACTATAAGTGACGCAAGAAAGCCCGCCTCCCCTTCAGGGCAGGGGTGGGGAGCCTCAGCCGGTGAAGAGTTCCAGCTGCCAGTCCATCTCGCGCTCGGTCAGCGGATAGTCGGTGCCGCCGCGCGGGTTCAGGACCTGATGCGGCGGGATGCCGGCGATCTTCAATTGCAGCTGCAGCGCCTGGCGCATGGTGAGCCTGGCTTTCCAGGCCAGCGCCGTCACCGCCTTGGCGCTCATCGAGGTCATGATCTTCTTGACGATGACCGCGTCGAGCCTGGCGTCGCGCCCGAGCGCCGCCATCACCTGGTCGCGCTTGCCGCCGGCGATCGCGGCGCTCATCGCCTCTTCGTCGCCGGGTGCCGGCGGGGTCGGGTCGTCGGCCGATTCCTTCTGCTTGGCTTCGGCGGCGAGGCGCTTCTTGACTGCCTTGGCGACCGCCTTGGCCGTCGATTTGTCGAGATCGGGCCGCGAGGTCAGGAGATCGAACAGCGACGATGAAACGAACTCGGCCAGGCGCTTCACCGCATTCATCGGCAGCAAGGGCCGGCGCACCAGCGGCTCCTGCCATTCCTCGATCGCGGGCGCCTTGTCGAGGATGAGGTCGAGCGTTTCCTCGCGGATCTGCGCCGAACCGTTGTTGAGGAGGTCCGTGATCGTGTCCGTCTCCTCAGGCATTTCGACCGAGGCGGCGACGATCGCGTCGGCCAGCCGGCCGCCGATGCGCCGGCGCTTGGCGATGGCGGTGAGCGCGCCGCGGATCGGCCCGGCGCTGATGATTTCCAGGAGATCGTCGTCGGTGAGGATGGGCGAATATTGCAGGACCGGGCCCGCCACCTTGATTTCCAGGTCGCGGGCCAGTTCCTGGATGATGTGCGGCGGCGCATCGGTGAGGTCCTTGAGCGCCTCTGCCACGATGCGCCGGACCTTGATCGCCTCGTCGCGCGCCAGGGTTTCCAGGACCTGAATGGTGAGATCGCGGATCTGCGTGCGCGCCTCTTGCGAGAGCTGGGGTGCCAGGCGGGCGATCTTTTCGGCCAGCAACTCGCGGACATTGTCGTCGCTGTCGGTCGCCAGCAGCAGGTCGGCCTGGCGCGGCGTCGCGACGTTGCGGGCGATGGCGCGACGCACATCGGCGGATTTGTCCTCGGCCAGGAAATAGAGGATTTCCGGACGCACATCCTTGCGCGCCGCCAGGGCCTGGCGCTGCGATTCGCTGCCGGCCGCTGCCAGGCGCTTGGCCTCTTCATATTCCATACGCTACTCCACCACCACGTAACTGCCCTTGCCGCCATGCTTGATGCGGTACATGGCTTCGTCCGCGCGCGCCATCAGCGCGTCGAGCGAATCCGCATCGGTCGGCCGCAGCATGGCGATGCCGATCGAAAAGCCCAGGGGCCTGTCCGAACCCGGCGCGAAGCTTTCCAGCGACTTGGCCGCTTCCTGTAAGGCTACGGCCTTGGCGATCGCCTCGGCGCGGTCGATCTCGTCGAGCCAGGCCACGAATTCGTCGCCGCCCAGCCGCCCGATCGGATCGCGCGCGCGCAACTGGTTGCGCAGGATATCGGCGGTGGCGATGAGGGCGGCATCGCCCTGGGCGTGGCCGAACCGGTCGTTGATCTGCTTGAAATTGTCGAGATCGACATAGAGCAGCGCACCGCCATGATGCGCTTGCCGGGACCGCCCGACAGCGCGCGCCAAGGTGGTTTCGAAGCCGCGGCGGTTGAGGAGTCCGGTGAGGGCGTCCGTGGTGGAGAGATGGCGCAAGCGCTCCTGGCCCTTGAGCTGTTCGATAAGCACGGCAAGCTGTTCGGCCAGCTCGCCAAGAAGGAAGAGATCGTCCGCCAGCCAGTCGCCGCGCGCCATGTCGCGCCACAGGATGAGCATGCCGACCCGGCGCCCATCATGGCGGCAGAGGAAGGCAAGGCCCAGCCGGCCGCCGTCCTGCGAAAGCGCCACACCTTCGGGCGCCTGCTGGGCGGCCTGGATGAGGGTCGGGTCGGCCGGGGTGATGTCGCCCCCCAGCGCTTCGGCGGCACCTTCGGGCCCGAAGCGCAGAACCCGGCCGAGATCGGCACCGACCGCCTGGATCGCCGTGTCGAGGGCGGTGGCGATCGCCTCTGCCGGGTCGATCGTGCGGCGGAGCGAACGCAGCAGATGGACGACCAGGCGTTCGCGGTGCCGCGCGTCGGCCAGTTCCGTTTCGCGCGTCTTCTGCGCGGTGATGTCGCGCGCCAGGCCCCTGGCGCCGCGGAAGGGGCCGGGGACCGACAGCGGCTGGGCCTGGACCAGCAGGCAGATCGGGCGACGATCGGCGCCGCGCATCCAGATTTCGGTCCCGCCATGCGGGCCGCTGCCGTCGAAGGCCTGCTGCGCTCCCTCGGCGATGGCGAAGTCCTGCGGCGCGCGCCCGATAAGGTCGGCTGGCGGATAACCCATGGCCAGCGGGCCGGAAACGAAGGCGAAGGCGCCCTCCCCATCCACTTCCCAGGTGAAATCGGCCGCCGCATCGATGAGTTCCTTGAAGCGCTGGCGCGAATCGATGAGCGCGCCGCGCAGGGCCCGTTCCAGGCTGATATCGCGCCCGGCGATCAGGATTCCGGTGCCCCCGGCACCCGGGCAAGGCAACAAGGTGAGATCGAAGGAAACTGGCTTGCCGTCGGCGCCGGCCAGTTCCAGGGCGGCAAGACGCGCCGGCGTGCCGCCCTTGGCCGTGGCCAACGCCTTGGCCAGTTCGTCCGCCGGCGCCGCCATCGCGGCACGCAGCGGCCCGGCGCCGGAATTGGCGGCAAGGACGCCGCCATCGGGCCCCAGCAGCAACATGGGGCCGCGATCCTGGGTAAACGGGCCGTCCCCGGCAAAGAGTCTGGCCGCCGCTTCGAGGGCGGTGGGATCGCGGTCGGTCATGTGCGTGGGCGTGTTGGGCATGATGGCGGAAAGATTGCCGTCCACACGATTAATAGGGTGTTAAACCCGCTTCGCGCATCCGGTCACGGCTTGCGGGCTCGGGCCCGAGGCCATAAGGTCCGGGCCGGATCGGCTCAGTCGGCGCGGGAAGTCTGTGGCAATCATGTCGTTAGGGAAGGCAAAAGCGGTCGGTGCCTGGATTTTCGACCTCGACAACACGCTCTATCCTGCCTCGTGCCGGCTATTCGACCAGGTGCAGGTGCGCATCCGCCAGTATATCCGGGAAAATCTGGGTCTTTCGGAAACGGAGGCCCTGGCCCTGCAGAAACGCTATTTCCAAGAGCATATGACGACATTGCGCGGCCTCATCGTCAATGACGGGATCGATCCGCATCATTTCCTCGATTTCGTGCACAGGATCGATCTCGGCGGCCTCGAAGCCAATCCGGCGCTGGATGCGGCCATCGCGGCCCTGCCC
Source organism: Dongia sp. (assembly GCF_041918875.1). Classification (GTDB taxonomy): domain Bacteria; phylum Pseudomonadota; class Alphaproteobacteria; order Dongiales; family Dongiaceae; genus Dongia. The sequence goes on along the minus strand of NZ_JAYRUV010000012.1, from coordinate 8,473 downwards.
GGCCGCAAGGTGATCTTCACCAACGGATCGGTGCCGCATGCCGAACGGGTCATGGAAAAGGTCGGCATCGGGCGGCATTTCGAGGGCGTCTTCGACATCGTCGCCTCCGATTTCGTGCCCAAGCCCGATATCGGCGTCTACCGGCGCCTGTGCGCGGAATACCGGATCGACCCGGCAGCTTCCGTCATGATCGACGACATGCCGCGCAATCTCGCCCCCGCTCATGAACTCGGCATGACCACGGTGCTGGTCAAGCCGGACGACGGGTTGGGCGATGAATGGGCGGGACCGGCCGGCGATTCAACCTATATCCATCATGTGACCGAAGATCTGGCCGCTTTCTTGGGCTCCTTCGGCCAACCAGCCAAAACGGGGAGCATTCCATGAACGATCTGGCCAAGACCATCGACACCGCGTGGGAGAAGCGGGCCGAGATCGGCGCCGCCACCAGGGGCGAGGTGCGCGATGCCGTCACCCAGGCGCTGGCCGGGCTCGATGACGGCACCTTGCGCGTCGCCGAGAAGGTGGACGGCAAGTGGCGGACCAATCAGTGGCTGAAGAAAGCCGTGCTGCTCTCCTTCCGCCTCAACGATTCCTACCATGTTCCCGGCGGCGGTTCCTTCCCCGGCGGCGAGGCCGCCTGGTTCGACAAGGTGCCATCGAAATTCGCCGGCTGGGACGCGGCGCGCTTCAAGGCCGCGGGCTTCCGCGCCGTCCCCGGCGCCGTCGTGCGCCAGAGCGCCTATGTGGCGCCCAGCGTCGTCGTGATGCCGAGCTTCATCAATGTCGGCGCCTATGTCGATAGCGGCACCATGGTCGATACCTGGGTCACCATCGGTTCCTGCGCGCAGGTGGGGAAGAACTGCCACATTTCCGGCGGCGTCGGCCTTGGCGGCGTGCTGGAACCGCTGCAGGCGGGTCCCGTGATCATCGAGGACGATTGCTTCGTGGGTGCGCGTTCCGAAGTGGTCGAGGGCGTCGTCGTGGAGACCGGCTCGGTCATTTCGATGGGCGTCTTCATCGGCGCCTCGACCAAGATCGTCGACCGGGTGACCGGCGAAGTGCATTACGGCCGGGTGCCGGCCTATTCGGTGGTCGTCCCGGGCGCGCTCCCCGGCAAGCCGCTGCCCGACGGCACGCCCGGCCCCAGCCTCTATTGCGCGGTCATCATCAAGCGGGTCGACGAAAAGACCCGCTCGAAGACCTCGATCAACGACCTGCTGCGGGATTGACGCCGGTGGATCCCGTCAAGCTCGCGCAGGCTCTCATCCGCCGCCCGTCGGTGACGCCGAAGGACGAAGGCGCCATCGGCGTGCTGGAGGAGGCCTTGGCCAAGGCGGGGTTCACCAATCACCGCCTGGCCTTCGCCGCACCGGGGACGGCGGAGATCCAGAATCTCTATGCCAGCGTCGGCGGCGACCGGAAGGGCCGCAACATCTGTTTCGCCGGCCATACCGATGTCGTGCCCGAGGGCAGGCGCGATCATTGGAGCGCCGACCCTTACGCGGCCGAAATCCGGGACGGCAATCTCTATGGCCGCGGTGCCGCCGACATGAAGAGCGCCATCGCCGCCTTCGCGGCGGCCGCCGCGCGCTTTGTCGAAAAGCGCCAGGGCAGGTTCGCCGGCACCATCTCGCTCCTCATCACCGGCGACGAGGAAGGTCCGGCGGTCAACGGCACCAGGCCGGTGCTGGACTGGCTGGCCGCCAAAGGCGAAAAGCTCGACGCCTGCATCGTCGGCGAGCCCACCAATCCGACGAGGCTCGGCGAGATGGCCAAGATCGGCCGGCGCGGCAGCTTCACCGGCCGCCTGACCGTGCACGGCATCCAGGGCCACACCGCCTATCCGCATCTCGCCGACAACCCGATCCATCGCCTCTCGAAAATGATCGCGGCCCTCACCGAACCGCTCGACGCGGGCTCGGCGCATTTTCCGGCGACGACCCTGCAGTTCGCCACGGTGGATGTCGGCAACCCGGCCAACAATGTCATCCCGGCCGAAGCGAAGGCCGTGTTCAATTCGCGCTTCAACGATCTCCATACGGCCAAGAGCCTGGAAGTGGAAATCCGCCGCCGCCTCGACAGCGTGGGCGGCCGCTACGACCTCACCTGCGAATGCTCGGGCGAATCCTTCCTGACGCCGCCGGGCGCGTTCTCGGAACTGCTGGTCGAGGCGGTGAAGGCCGAGACCGGCCTGACGCCGGAGCTTTCCACCACCGGCGGCACCTCGGATGCGCGCTTCATCAAGGATTACTGCCCGGTCATCGAGTTCGGCCTGGCCGGTGCTACCATGCACAAGGTCGACGAGCATGTGCCGGTGGCCGACATCCAAGCCCTGAGCCGCATCTACGAACGCGTGCTGGATGCCTATCTCGATGCCTAGCCTTCGGGAAGCGCGCGCTGCCCTCACCGGCCTTGGCAAGCTGCTGCGCTTCGATGCGGGCTTCATCAACTGGTTCGACCGCGGCCCGGCAGGCGCCTTGCGCGCTTTCGGCCTGATGATCCCGCTGCTGCCGGTCTTCCTGCTATGGCTGTTCCTGCAGTTCGACGCCTCGGCCGAATTGAGCGCGCTCCTCATCGGCGCCCGCATCGCCATCTATTACGTGCTGGGCTGGGTGATGTTCCCGCTCATCCTCATCGTCATCGGCCGGGCGGTCGAACGCGAAAGCCAGGCCATCGGCGCCATCGGCCCCTATATCTGGTTCTCCGGCGCGCTGTCGCTGCTGGTCTGCCTGCTGTCGATCCTTGGCCTCATCGGCCCGGCGGGTGCCGTCCTCGACCTGTTGGACTGGCCGATCGTCATCGCCTCGCTGGTCTACGAAGCCTATCTGCTGCAGGTGCTGATGGGGATCGGCTATCTGGGCGCCGGCATCCTGGCCGTGGTCGATTACACGCTGGGGCGCAGCCTGTTCTTCCTGCTCATCGTCCCGGCGATCGTCCTGCCGACAAGCTGATCTGCCCCGCCGCTCAGCAATCGTGCGGCAGGGTCAGCGACTGGTCCTTCATGTCGATGCCGAACGAGCATTCGAAGGCGGGATCGGCCGGCGTGCCATCGCCATTGGCGCCGTAGCAGACGATGCCGTTGCCATATTTGGAAAGACGGCCGACGCATTCGTCCTGGACCGGCTCCATGGGGAACGCCTCCCACATCTTTTGCGCGGCGGCGCCCGTCACATAGAAGACGGCGATATCCTTGGACGCCGATTCATCCGCCGCATCCAGCGGCGCCAGCATGTCGAACTCGCCTTCCAGCGGCACGCTCGTCTGCTCCTGGGCGATGGCCGGCACACGGTCGAAGGGACCGAAGAAGGCAACCCCGCCCGCCAGCGCCGCCACGACGGCAAGATAGACCGCGCATTGCTTGCCGACATTCATGACCGGCTCCATGCGGTTGCCGACCGGGTTCTGGTCGTCGTTCGTTTCAAGCGACATTCAATTGGCCTGCTTGTTCTGTTTCTGGATCTTGCGCCATTTGGCGACATTCTTGTTGTGGCCGTCGAGCGTCTCGGCGAAGGCATGCCCGCCGGTGCCGTCGGCCACGAAATAGAGTTCCTTGGTCTTGGCCGGATTGAGCACGGCCTTCAAGGCCGCCGATCCCGGATTGGCGATCGGCGATGGCGGCAGGCCGGTGACGACATAGGTGTTGTAGGGGCTGTCGCGTTTGAGGTCGCTATAGGTGAGATCGCGCCCCAGCGGCGCCTTGCCGAGCGTCACGGCGAAGATCACGGTCGGGTCCGATTGCAGTGCCATGCCCTTCTTCAGCCGGTTATGGAACACGGCGGCCACGCGCGCGCGCTCGTCGCGCAAGCCCGTTTCCTTTTCGACGATCGAGGCGAGGATGACGGCTTCCTGCGGCGTCTCCAGCATGATCGCCTTGTCGCGCTTGGCCCAGAGCTGGGCGAGGGTCTCGGTCATATTTGCCTTCATGCGCTCGACCAGGGCGCCCCGCGCGTCGCCGCGCACGAAAAAGTAGGTCTCGGGCAGCAAGGTGCCCTCGGCCGGCGGCGGCGGCAGTGGTCCATCGAGTACGGGCGAGGCCGCGAGCGCGTCGAAAATCTCCCGCACCGTCCAGCCTTCGGCCAGCGTGATCCGGTGCAGCACCGACTTGCCTTCGATCAGCACCTGCATGGCGCCGCGCGGGGACGCCGCCGTGGGAAAGCGGAATTCGCCGGCATGGAGGGGCTGGTCGTCGGAGAAGAATTTGACGCCGAGCTTGAAGACGAGCGGGCTTTCGATGACGCCCTCCCTGGCCAGCAGATCGGCGATGGCGCCCACGCCGCTGCCCTTCGGAATGACCAGCACGGTTTCGTCGCGCAAGGGTCCGCCGGCATTGAAGGCGTTCCAGAACCAGGCGGCACCGCCGCCGCCCACGATCAGGACGAGGAAAAGCAGGCCGCCGACGATCTCCGCCAGCGTCTTGCCGCCACGGCTCACGACAGCACCGAAAACAGAATGACCAGCAAGGCGACCGTCGGCGCCAGCATGGGAAGATGCGCGGTCATGACCGGGGGACCGGGTCCGGCCTCAGCCTTCAGTTCACGCCGGTGAAGATGACGCTGGCATTGGTGCCGCCGAAGCCGAAGGAATTCGACAAGGCGGTCCGGATCTTCCTCTGCCTGGCCTGCTTGGGCGCCAGATCGATGTCGCAGCCCTCCGACGGGTTGGTGAGGTTGAGCGTCGGCGGCGCCACCTGGTCGCGGATCGAAAGGATCGAGAAGATCGCCTCGACGGCACCCGCGGCCCCCAGCAGATGCCCGATCGCCGATTTGGTCGAGGACATGGTGAGCTTGTAGGCATGATCCTTGAACAGACGCTTCACGGCACCGAGCTCGATCTCGTCGCCCAGCGGCGTCGAGGTGCCGTGCGCGTTGATATAGTCGATGTCTTCCGGGTTGAGCTTGGCGCGTTTCAGCGCGGCCGTCATGGCGCGGAAGCCGCCATTGCCGTCCTCGGCGGGCGCCGTGATGTGATAGGCATCGCCCGACATGCCGTAGCCGATCACCTCGGCATAGATCTTGGCGCCGCGCTTCTTGGCGTGTTCGTATTCCTCCAGCACGACCATGCCGGCGCCTTCGCCCATGACGAAGCCGTCGCGATCCCTGTCCCAGGGGCGGGACGCCGCCGTGGGGTCGTCGTTGAACGAAGTCGACATGGCGCGCGCAGCGCAGAAGCCGGCAAAACCGATGCGCCCGATCGTGGCTTCGGCACCGCCGGCCACCATCACATCGGCATCGTCGAGCGCGATCATGCGCGCGGCGTCGCCGATCGCATGGCTGCCGGTGGCGCAGGCGGTCACCACCGAATGGTTGGGGCCGCGGAAGCCGAATTTGATCGAGACATGGCCGGAGACCAGGTTGATGAGGCAGGACGGCACGAAGAACGGGCTGACGCGGCGCGGGCCCTTTTCCTTGAGGACGATCGAGGTGTCGTAGATGCCGTTCAAGCCCCCGATGCCCGACCCGACGAGCACGCCGGTACGGTCGAGATCCTCCTGTTCCGTGGGCGCCCAGCCGCTGTCGGCCACGGCTTCGGTGGCAGCCGCCACACCCATGACGATGAACGGCTCCATCTTCTTCTGGTCTTTGGTGGAGACGTATTCGTCGGGGTTGTAGTTGCCCGAGGCCTTGTCGCCCAGCGGCACCTGGCCCGCCACCTTGCAGGGAAGGTCGGAGACATCGAAGCTCTGGATGCCGCTGATGCCGGATTCGGCCTTCAACAGACGCTTCCACACATGTTCCACACCCACACCCAGGGGCGACACGATGCCCATACCGGTGACGACCACGCGACGCATGATGTCCTCGCTCACTCTATTGCCGTTGGCTCACATGGTCCGAATATCGCGGACCACAAATCGTTTGGGCCCCGAAACCGGGGCCCGCACGGGAATTCCTGAATTCCCCGCCCATCCGGTCCGATCAATTGCTTGACCGCGTGCATGGGCGGTGAACTGGTCAGGCAGACTTCGATTTGATGTAGTCGATGGCATCCTTCACGGTCAGGATCTTCTCGGCCGCATCGTCCGGGATCTCGCAACCGAATTCCTCTTCGAAAGCCATCACCAGCTCGACCGTATCGAGGCTGTCCGCGCCCAGATCGTCGATGAAATTCGCACCTTCGGTGACCTTGGCTTCTTCCACGCCGAGGTGCTCGATCACGATCTTCTTCACGCGCTCAGCAACGTCGCTCATCTCTGTCTTCCCTTGTTTGAGCCGGCCTTTGATTCCGGCCGACGGTCCTTGCAATTGTTACCCGAATTCCACGCCCGAATATTGGTTCCGTCCCGCTATTCCGGATGAATCAGAGCTAATAGTCAGGGGTCACTTAACACAACTCAGCCGGGCTTGACCAGTAGCCCCGGCGCCGCCTGGCCTGGCCACATAAAAATGTAATCAGATCATGGCCATACCGCCATTCACATGGAGCGTCTGGCCAGTCACGTAAGCCGCTTCGTCGCTGGCAAGATAAACCACGGCGCTGGCGATCTCCTGGGCCTGGCCCAGGCGGCCGGCCGGCACCTTGGGCAGGATCTGGTTGCGCTGTTCCTCCGTGAGGGCGTCGGTCATGGCCGTTTCGATGAAACCGGGGGCCACGCAATTCACCGTAATGCCGCGCGAGGCCAGTTCCTGCGCCAGGGCCTTGCTCATGCCGATCATGCCGGCCTTGGCGGCGGCGTAATTGGCCTGGCCAGGATTGCCGGTGACGCCCACGACCGAGGTAATGCCGACGATGCGGCCGACGCGGCGCTTCATCATGCCGCGCATGGCGGCGCGGGCCAGGCGGAAACCGGCGGTGAGGTTGACGTCGATCACCTTCTGCCACTCCTCGTCCTTCATGCGCATGGCGATATTGTCGCGCGTGAGGCCGGCATTGTTGACGAGGATGTCGAGCTTGCCCATGGCCGCCTCCGCATCCTTCACCAGGGCGTCCGTCGAGGCCGGATCGCCGAGATCGGCGGTAAAGACATGGACGCGGTCCTTGAGTTCAGCCGCCAGCGCATCCAATGCCTCGCGCCGCGTGCCGCTCAAGGCCACGATGGCGCCCTGCGCGTGCAGCGCCCTGGCGATGGCGCCGCCAATGCCACCCGAAGCCCCCGTCACGAGCGCCGTCTTGCCGGTCAAATCGAACATCATAAAACTTCTCCTTGCAGGCTATTCGCGACTCCCTCGCCCCGCTTGCGGGGAGAGGGTCGGGGTGAGAGGCGGAACGAATCGGCTCGGACTCTGGCATCCCACCCTCATCCCGCCCTTCTCCCGCCCGGGCGGGAGAAGGGCATATCTGTGGCACCCAGCTACATTAGGTCAGAGATTTAAGCGCCGCTTCGATATCCGCCGGCTGGCCGACCGAGAGACTCTCGATTTCCTTGTCGATGCGCTTCACCAGGCCAGCCAGCACCTTGCCGGCGCCCAGTTCGAACACATGCGAAACGTTCAGGTTTTTCATGGTCTGCACGCTTTCGCGCCAGCGCACCGTGCCGGTGACCTGCTCGACCAGCAATTTGCGGATCGTGGCGGGATCCGAGACCGGCTGCGCCGTCACGTTGGCGATGACCGGAACCATCGGCATCCTGATATCGACCTTGGCGAGGGCTTCCGCCATCGCATCCGCCGCCGGTTGCATCAGCGGGCAATGGAAGGGTGCGGAAACGGGCAGCATCACCGACCGCTTGGCCCCGGCTTCGAGCGCCAGCGCACCACCGCGCTCGACTGCTTCCCTGGCACCTGAGATGACGACCTGAGAGGGATCGTTGTCATTGGCCACGGCGCAGACCAGCTTGGTTTCTTCCGCCGCTTGGCGCGCCACTTTCTGCGCGCGTGTCAGATCGAAATTGAGGAGGGCCGCCATCGCTCCCTCGCCCACCGGCACGGCCTTCTGCATCGCCTGGCCACGCAATTTCAAAAGACGCGCGGTATCAGCGAGCGTGAACGCACCTGCAGCGGCCAGCGCCGAATATTCACCGAGCGAATGTCCGGCGACGTAGGACGCCTTGTCGGCAAGGCGGAACTTGCCCTCCGTCTCCAGCACCCGGAGGACGGCGATGGAAACAGCCATCAGGGCCGGTTGCGCATTCTCGGTCAAGGTGAGGTCGCCTTCCGGCCCCTCGAACATCAGCTTGGTGAGCTTCTGCCCCAGCGCGTCATCGACTTCCTCGAAAACGAGCCGCGCCGGCCCGAACGCCTCGGCCAGGGCCTTGCCCATGCCGACGGCCTGCGACCCCTGGCCCGGAAACACGAAAGCGCGCATCAGGTTTGCCTCCAAAAGAAAGAGTGCCGGGCTTAGACCCCAGGACTGCCCCCGCCGTCAAGCGCCGGGGTCTCCATGCACCTCATGAGAAAAAGTTCTGTTTTTGTTCTTGACAAGATGATAGGAATTAGATACTATTAGAGTTGCATGCACATCACCTCTGGCTCCCCAGCCGGAGCCGCTCGGTTGTCATCGGCGCAAGCTCCCGTGGAGCGCAGGCCGACCCCAT
>NZ_JAYRUV010000011.1:0-177007 GCF_041918875.1 Dongia sp. | reverse complement strand
AAGACCAAGAAACTGCGACGCTTTACATCGGCCCGGCCGGGCCGATGTAAAGCGGATTAGAACAGAACCGGAAAACTGTTACCCATGTCTCCGGTCTAAAATGTCACCTATCTTTCCGGTCGCACAGCATCAGGCTGGGAAGATCACGCCTTGCCAAGGAAGGCCTCGAACCGGTCCATGGCCAGCGCCAGACGCTCGTTCGACTGGGCATAGCAGAGTCGCAAGTACCCTTCGCCCCCGGCGCCGAAGGCCGTTCCCGGCGCCAGGCCCACGCGCCCCTCGACCACCAGGCGCTTGCAGAAATCGAGCGCGCTGCCGGGATCCCTGCCAAGGTCGGCCACCTGCAGCATCAGGTAGAAGGAGGCATCGGCCGGGATGACGCGCACCCGGTTCATATGGGCCAGCCGCTCCAGCACCAGGTCGCGCCCGCTTTTGCAGCGCGCCACCATCCATTTGACCCACGCCTCGCCCTCCGTCACCGCCTTGGCGCAGGCCGCCTGCAGGAAGGGCTGCCCGCCCGACGTATTGAACTCGATGAGCCGCTCCATCGGCACCATGGCGGCGCGCGGCATGACCATCCAGCCCATGCGCCAGCCGGTCATCGCCCAGGTCTTGGAAAAGGAATTGACGACGAAGACCGGGTCGTCCGGCCCCGCTATCTCCAGGAAGGAGGGCGCCACGGCGCAAGTGTAGACGAGGCGGTTATAGACTTCGTCGGCGATGAGGGCGATGCCGCGCGCGCGGCAGAAGTCGAGCACCGCCCGCCGCTGCTCTTCCGGCATGATCCAGCCGGTGGGATTGCCGGGCGAGGCCACATAGATGGCGCGCGTGCGGGCGTCGCAGGCCGCGAACAGCTTCTCGAGATCGAGATGCCAGCCGCCGCCATCGCCGGTCATGGCGACCTGGCGCGCCTCGCCGCCCATGATCGCGACGGCGCGGAAGATGTTGGGCCAGACCGGCGTCACGCAGACCATGTTGTCGCCGGCCCCGACCAGCGATTGCACGATCAGCATCATCGCATTCATGCCGCTCGAGGTGACGGCGATGCGTTCTTCCTGGATTTCAACGCCGTAGAGGCGGCGGTGATAGTCGATCAGCGCCTGCCTGAGTTCGGGAATGCCACGCTTGTAAGTATAGAAGGTCTTGCCCTCCTGAAGCGCCTCGGCCGCCGCGTCGCAGATGAATTTGGTCGTGGGCAGGTCGCCCTCCCCCACCCACAAGCCCACCACATCGGGCACGGCGAAACCCATCCTCCAGACCTCGACGATCTGCGAATCCTCGAGTTGCTCGATGGCGGGACGGAGATGGAGGGCGGTCATGGGGAAGCGTCTCTTCAGGACTGTGGCGCATGGCCATGACGCTAGCGGAACGCACTGTGCTTTCACAATAGTCGGGCACGCATGAGCGGCATGCGGCTGATCGTGTTTGATGACAGGTCATGGTTCGATGCCGTTACCATGCTGAAGAAATTTCAGAGAGGACCAAAGCTCCCTCTCAATCTGCAAAAAGAGACACATCGATGTCCGCGTCGCTTTCGTCAGCCACAAGTCCTTGCGTCATTTCATTGCTCCTGTCAGGAGCAAACAAGCCATCGAAGCCTTGACGTCTAGACGTCATTTGGTTAAGTTGAGCGAAATACAAAAAGGGAACATGATGTCTCGCTCACCGGGGGTAATCAGAGACGTGATCATTGGATTTCTCGCCGATTTGGGGCGGGATGCTTCCATCGGCGAGATAGCAGAAGCGGTTGAAGGGCGAATCGGGCGGACTTCGCAATCATCCATTCGGTCCTATCTTCGGCTCAATGTTCCATCAGTTTTCGAAAGATGCGGCCGAGGGCGATACAGATTGTCTCGCCAGGCCCAATACAAGCCCGTAAACCCGCTACTTCAGTTTCGTCCTGTGCTGGAGCGGCAAAAGGCGAAGCTTTTTCACGCCGACAGCTTGGACTGGTTGGCCTCACAAGAACCCTGTTCGATTCACGCAGTCGTGACTGATCCACCTTATGGGTTGGTCGAATACTCCACTGCCCAACAGGACAAGCTCAGAAAAGGTCGAGGTGGCGTTTGGCGGGTGCCGCCCGCGTATGATGGACATAAGCGGTCTCCTCTGCCGCGTTTCACCGTTTTGGACGCAACCGATCGAAACGAGTTGTTTGATTTCTTCAAACGATTCGGCCGGCTGCTCGGTCGCGTCGTCGTGCCGGGCGCGAATGTAATTATTGCAAGCAACCCCCTCTTGGCTCACATCGTGACCGCTGCAATGGTCGATGCCGGCTTTGAGGCAAGAGGGAACGTAATCCGGCTGACGATGACGATGCGCGGCGGAGATCGCCCGAAGAATGCGCATGTCGAGTTTGACGATGTCAGCGTGATGCCCCGATCGATGTGGGAACCGTGGATTATCCTGAGGCGTCCCCTTGAAGGTCGCGTGCAAGACAATCTTCGTCGTTGGAAAACCGGAGGGTTTCGCCGCATTTCTGGCGAACGACCGTTCGGCGACGTCATTCAATCGTCGCCCACGTCTAAGCAAGAAAGGAAAATCGCGCCACACCCCTCGCTGAAACCGCAAGACTTTTTACGAAAGATGGTCCGCGCATCCCTACCCCTTGGGGAAGGTGTTGTGTTGGATCCGTTCGCTGGATCCGGTTCGACCTTGGCTGCAGCAAATGTTGTGGAATACGAGTCTATCGGGGTCGAACGAGATAGGTCTTATGTTCAGCTTGCGGCGTCAGCCATCCCGTTGCTCGAGTTGATCCCGGGAAAGAAAGATCCAGTTTGACCTGAGCTTGGCAACGCCCGCCGCGCTAAGAGTGGCGGTCCGGGTTCCCAACTCACCGCGGTTATTTCTGCGAAAATCCGACACGACGACTTTCGCGAGATAGACCTCCGTAAACTCCATTGGAAGACGATGCGAGGCCGGCTCGGTCGCATGATCGGTGTGATAGACGAAAACGCACATCCACTGATCTCGGGCGCCATGTGTATCCACAGCACCGCCCTTCTTGCGCGTGCTCTTGATCTCAATTCCGTGCTCCCCTGCCTTTACAGCATTGTTGGGGTATCTGCCCTGCACGATCAAATCTGGATGCCCGTTGAAGAATGAATTTTCGACAATTGCGCGAGCATGCTTTGCCAAGCTTGCAGTGAGCATGTCGGATATCATTCCCGACATGGCCGCAGGCCTCAGCATGTCATCGAGGCGATGCAACCCCTTGCCGAGAAGCAGTGCATTGACGTCATAGAAGAAGTCGTAGACATCCTGCATCGCCATCTCAAAATCCTTGAGTCGGAGCGAGTACGGAAGCTCGGCGGTTTCGTTGAACAACCCACGATTGACCGTTTGGCGGATTCTTACGGTCATAGGGCGCCGCTACTCCACCAGATTGAAGAAGATCCGCGTATTGTCGTAGCCGACCGCCAATGTGATGCGGTCGCCGGGCTTCACGGCGATGGGGGTCTTGAGGAAATGCGCAGCCTGTTTCCAATGGTTGGTGCGGGCGTGGCTGTCGGAGCGGTATATCACGTCCGCGAACATATGAAGGTCGAACCAGAATGCGACGCCGTGGCACATTCCGGCTTCGGTCACGGGAACGACGATGCGGTGGCTGTCCATCTCCTTCATGTCGGTGCGGAAGTCGAAATCGAGGGCCACGAAGCGGTCGGAAAGGCGCCGGTGCGGGTCGCTGGCGAAATCGATGACGGCATATCCGGGTGAGCGGAAACGGTCCATCACCGACATGTCGAAGCCGGCGATCCCGCCCACCGGATTGATGCGCGCCAGATGCTCGCATTCCAGCAGCACGCCGTGCACGGTCGCGGCTTCCGGCACGATGCGGCCCTCGGGCTTCACCAGGTTTTCGCGTGCATGGCGGATGACGGAGAGCATGTTGGGCGCCAGCATGCCGACATTGATGAGTTCGGAAACGAAGATGTCGGCGCGCTCCGGCAGATCTTCGCCCAGGCGCAGCTGGGTCGACTTCCTGGTGATGACGTTGATCCTGTCGGCATAGCCGTTCTGCGCCACGATCTCGCGCGCGGCATCGGCGATGATGGGCAGCACCTCGCAGGTCACCACCTTGCCGGCCCCGGCGCGCGCCGCCATCATCGAGACGATGCCCGAACCCGTGCCGACCTCCAGCACCAGATCGCCCGGCCGCACGGCGCGGCGCAGCGCCTCGTCATAGGCGACGTTGCGTTCGTCATCGTTGATCATCGGGATGTGCCAGGCCGGCACCATGCTCGACAATTGCAGGCGCAGCGCGAAATTGAGGTCTTCGTCCTCGGGCAATTCGGCAAGGCCGGCGCGGATCACCTCCATCGCCTGGTCCGGCCGCTGCTGGTCGTGGATGGCCTGCGCCAGCGAGGCGTAGGCCGGCGCGCATTTCGGATCAAGGCGCAACGCCTCGCGGAAGCAGGCCTCCGCCTCGGCCATCCGATCGAGCTGGTAGAGAATCTCGCCCGCGTTGAAATGCGCATCGACGAATGTCGGATCGTGCAGGATCGCCTCGCGGAAGCAGATCAGCGCCTTGTCGAACTGGCCGCGCCTCTTGACGGCGATGCCCAGATTGTTGATCGCCGCCACCTGGACGGGCGGCAGTGCCAGCGCCTGGCGGAAGGCCATTTCCGCCTCCTCGACCCGGTCGAGGCGCAGGAGCGCATTGCCCAGATTATTCCAGGCCATGCTGTCGTCATTCTTCAGCAGCGTGGCGCGCCGGAAGCTCGTCTCCGCGTCGCCGTTGCGACCCAGCGCATAGAGAAGCGCGCCGCGGCTGTTATGGAACTGCGCCGAGGTGGGATCGATGCCGATCGCCCGGTCGATGAGGTCAAGAGCCTGTTCGGGGCTCGCTCCGCCCTGGAAGCCGATCACCCCAAGAAGATGCAGCGCATCGGCATTGCCGGGGTCGCTTTCGACCAGATCGGCGCAGATGGCACTGGCATCGGCCAGGCGGCCCTCCTCGATGGCGACCATCACCGGTTCGATGGATTGAGCCCGTTCCGCGGCGGATTTCATGATACGGCCTTCTGCTTGCCTCAGCGATCCCGGCCCGCAGTCTAGCGTGCGGAATCGGAAAAGCGCCAGTTACGGCGCTCCAATGGACCGGATGGGAAGGAGTACGGGTCTTTTAAGCGAGGATGTCGACCAGCGAACCGCGTCCGCCGCGATTGGCCGGCGGATTGCCGGCGCCATTGTCGAGTGCCGGCGCGGCGGTCGCCTCGGGAGCGCTGGGGGCGGCACCCGATACCTGCTTGGCGGCGCTCACCGCCTGCGCCAGCAAATTGGCGACGTTCTGGTCCTGATTCTGCTGGCCGCGGATACCCGACAGCGCCGCCTGCTGGCCGCGCTGGATGCTGGCGATCTGGGAGGCGGCAAAGCCGGCGGCAGCTACGTCCATTCCTTAAATCCCGCTCTTCAGGCCGTGATGTCGAGGAGGGCCTGGGTATTCTCGTTTTCGGTCCGAATCACCGCCGCATTGGCCTTGAAGCTGGTGGCAGCCAGGCTCAGCGAGACGATATCGGCCGGATCGAGCGACCCTTCGGCAACGTTCTGGGCGGTCTTTTCCAGGTCGGTCTGGGCCTTGCGCAGGCCTTCGACGGCGGTGTTGATCGCGCTTGTCGAGGTAATTTCCATGGCCACCTCCCTGGCTGCAGGATCGCGCAGCCCGAAATTTCGATGCGGCACCATAGCGCAGGCGCGTTAAAATTTGGTTTCTTTTCGTGGCCGCCGGGTCGAAATGACAGGATTGGTTAATAAACCCGGCTAGGGGCCGGATCATGGACCAAGGTCGCAGGGCCCTTGCGTTTTTACCGCTTGATCGAAAATTTCAAAGCTTGTTAGCATGTGCAATATGACCTCTGCTGGAAATTGCCGACCATGATCATCCGCCCGCGCCGCTCGGTGCTCTATCTTCCGGCCAGCAACGCCCGGGCCCTGGAAAAGGCGCGCGCGCTGCCGGCCGATGCCCTCATCCTCGATCTCGAGGACGCGGTGGCGCCGGAGGCCAAGGAAAGTGCCCGCGCCCAGCTGGTCGCGGCACTCAAGGAAGGCGGCTTCGGCAAGCGCGAGGTGATCGTCCGCGTCAACGCGCTGGAGACGCCCTGGGGCCAAGACGATGTGGCGGCGGTGGCCGGGCTCGGCGCCGATGCCATCCTGTTCCCCAAGATCAACACGCCCCAGGACGTGCTGGATGCCGTGGCGGCACTCGATGCGGCGGGCGCCCCGGCCGATCTCTCCATCTGGATCATGGCGGAAACGCCCCGCTGCATCATGGGCATGGATTCCATTGCCGGCGCCAGCCCGCGCCTCGCCTGCCTGGTGGCGGGCACATCGGATCTCAGCCGCGATCTCAGGGCCCGGCCGGCGCCAGGGCGCATCGGCGTCATCTCGGCCCTTTCCATCATCGTCATCGCGGCGCGCGCCCATGGGCTGGACGCGCTCGACGGCGTGCATCTCGATATGAACGACGATGCCGGCTATATCGCCGCCTGCGAACAGGGCCGCGATCTGGGCTTCGACGGCAAGACGCTGATCCATCCCAAGCAGATTCCCGGCGCCAATGCGGCCTTCGCCCCGGGACCGGCGGAAGTCGAGCAATCGAAGGCCATCGTCGCCGCCTGGGCCGAAGCCCGTGCCCAGGGGAAAGGCATCTGCGTCCTCAACGGCAAGCTCATCGAGAAGCTGCATGTCGAGGATGCCGAGCGCCTGCTTGCGCTCCACGCCGCCATTTTGGAGCGCGGCGAGGGCGGCGCGTCGGCGGCGGCGTGAGCCTCAATCCCGGAACGGTCAATCCTTGCCGCCGATCCGGTTGACGCAGCCCGCCTGCTGCAGCTTGTTCACCTGGCCATAGGCACCAAGGTCATAAGCACGCGTCGAAGTGCAGGCGGAAAGGCCGCCGGCAATCAGGGCGAGCACCGTCATCGTCTTGATATAATTCGCAAATACAGTCATCTCGCAACCCTCCATCATGCTGGCGGCTGGTGCCGCCGTCGGGGCCGGAAACGGGGATTTCATCCGGCGATGCCCTTAACCTGGGGGTTCCTTTCGGTTAGGTTGTGAACCGTTTCACACGCGGCGCCGCGACGGGGCCGTGAAGGAGGTCGCCATCGGCAATCCCGCAAACAGTTCAGCCCCCTTGTCCGCCCTGGCGGCGCGGGCCCAGCTGCTGGCCAGGAGCTTCCTGTTCCGGGGGCTCGAGCCTTCGCTGCTGGAGCGCGTGGCGCGCCTCTGCCAGCCGCGGCGCCTCTCCGTGGGCGAGACGCTGTTCTGGGAGGACGAGCCGGCCGACGCGCTCTACGGTGTGGCCAAGGGCCTCATCCGCATCTGGGTGCACGGACCGGACGGGCGCGAGCTGACGCTCAACCTGATGGAGGGCGGCGACTTCTTCGGCGAGATTGCCCTCCTCGACGGCCTGCCGCGCACCGCCTCGGCCAGCGCGCTGGCCGATACCGAGATGCTGAGCGTGCCGCGCGCCGCGTTCCAGGAGCTGATGCGCCAGGAACCAAGGCTCGCCCTCCACATCATCGAGCTGCTGTGCGAGCGGCTGCGGCACAATACCGACCGCATCCGGGACGCCGCCTTCCTCGACCTCGGCACGCGTCTTGCCAAGACCCTCGAGGCGCTTGCCATGGGCCATGGCGAGGACGGGCCTGACGGGATCGTCATCACGGCGAAACTCAATCAGAGCGAACTGGCGCAGCTGCTGGGTGTCACGCGCGAGGCGGTCAACAAGCAGCTGAAGCAATTCACCAAAGACGGCCTCATCACCACCAAGGGCGGCCGCATCATCGTGCGCAACAGCGAGGGCCTCACGGCACGCGGCAAGGCGCCGGAAGAGAGTGCTTAGATCACAATGACCGACGTCCCATTGGAAGATTCTTCCGTCCTGTTCGAGATATTCATCGTCCTTGGCCTGATCCTGCTCAACGGTTTCTTCGCCATGTCGGAGCTGGCCATCGTCTCGGCCCGCCGCGCGCGGCTCAAGCCCCTGGCCGATGGCGGCCATCGCGGCGCCAGGAAAGCGCTGCAGCTGGCCGAGGATCCGACGCAGTTCCTCTCCACCGTGCAGATCGGCATCACCCTGGTCGGCATCGTCGCCGGCGCCTATTCCGGCGCCACCCTGTCGGCGCCGCTCGCCAATGTGCTCGACGGCTGGCCGTGGCTTGCCGGATATGCCTATCCGGTCGCGGTGACCTTGGTGGTGGCCACCATCACCTATCTGTCGCTCATCGTCGGCGAACTGGTGCCCAAGCGCATCGCCATGAACCATGCCGAAGCGATCGCCATTCGGGTGAGCCTGGTCATGGCCTTCATCGCCAGGGTCGGCGCCCCACTGGTCTTCGTGCTGCGCGTTTCGACCAACGCGCTCCTCACGCTCATCGGTCTCGGCGGCGACCGCGACCAGGCGGTCACGGAAGAGGAAGTCAAGAGCATGGTCGCCGAAGGCGCCGAGAGCGGCGTCTTCGCCGAGGAGGAGCGGCACATGATCGACCGTGTCCTGCACCTGGCCGACTATTCGATCCGCTCGATCATGACGCCGCGCCCGGACATCGACTGGGTCGATCTCAACGATCCGCTGGAGAGCATTATCCAGCAGATCGGCGAAAGCAGCCATACCCGCCTGCTCCTATGCCAGGCCAGCGTCGACGAGGTGATCGGCGTGGTGCACACGAAGGACCTGCTGCATCAGCTGACCAGCGGACAGGCGGCGGACGTCAAGGCGCTGGATCTGCAGGCTTGCGCCAAGCCGGCGCTGACGCTGCATGAGACGACGACCATCCTGCGCCTCCTCGAGCTTTTCCGCGGCTCGCCCAGCCACATGGCGGTGGTGCTCGACGAATATGGCAGCGTCGAGGGCATCGTCACCCAGTCCGACATCTTCACCGTTATCGCCGGCGAGATGGGCGACACCCAGGACATGGACGATACGATCGCCGAACGCGACAACGGATCGTGGCTGATCGACGGGCGCACGCGCCTCATCGACGTCGAACGGCGCCTGGATGCCAGCGGCTTCGTCCATGGCGACTATGCCACCATCGCGGGCCTGGTCCTCCATCGCCTGGGCCGCGTGCCGAAGATCGGCGAGAGCATCACCTTCAACGGCTTCCGCATCGAAGTGATCGATCTCGACGGGCGGCGCATCGACAAGGTGCTGGTCGAACGCCTGGATGAAGCCAACTGATCATCTGCAATCACTCGGGCAGCTCATGCGGACCCTTACGGCGATCCGCCAACCGGCGCGCGGAGACCTGCCGCGCCAGGGGGCCCGCTTTCCCGCCTGGGCCCGGGGAGACAGCTTTTCCCACCTGTCCAAGGGAAGCCGCGTGTCCCGGGCGGCCCAGCGGGAGCGCGCTTGTCCCAGGCGCGCCACGGGAGAATCTGTTTAGCCGCGTGATCCCACGCGGGATCCCCTTGACCCGGGACCGGGGCGCCGGCTTTGCCCTCCCGGCCAGAGGGGGCGCCGGGGATACCGACGCCGGAACCGGCCTGCGCCGCATGAGCAGCGGCCTGCGCCGGGGACAACCGAGTGATTGCAGATGACCGGTGCGACCGGGCCATTCCGCGATATATGCGCGCTAGTGTATTAGTATCATATTCCTATAGTGCTTGTCAAGAACGAAATGGGAACAAGCCGACGCGTGGGAGCGGGACTGAAATCGGCCCCCCTCCCGGCCTCCCCCCTGAAGGTGGGAGGGGGCTGGGCGCCGCTAGGCTTCTTCCCACGGGAAGCTGTCGAGGCGTTCGGCGCCTGTTTCCGTGATGACCACCTGCGTTTCCAGTTTCACGCATTCGCCCTTGCCTTCCTCGCCGACGAGGCTTTCGACGCAGACGGTCATGTTTTTCTGGAAATGGCCGCGATAGGCGGCCTGCCAGTCGGGATGGAGGGGGATCGAGGGATATTCGTCGGCGAGGCCTACACCGTGAAGCGCCACGGAATAGCGGCAGGCCACGTATCTGTCGGGAATGCGCCAGCTCCGTTCGTTGAATTCGTCGAAGCTCAAGCCCGCCTTGAGCAGCGCCAGATTATGCTCGATCTGCTCGCGCGCGGCTGAATAGAGATCGCGCTGATGCGGTGTCATTTTGGTGTGGCCGATGGTCCAGGAGCGCGAGAGGTCGGCGCAATAGCCATAGGGGCCGATCATGTCGGTGTCGAAGCTCAGCATATCGCCCAGTTTCGCGACATGGTCGGAGCATTCCTGGAACCAGGGATTGGTTCGTTCGCCCACCGTGAGAAGGCGCGTTTCCAGCCATTCGCCGCCGGAACGGATGTTTTCATAGTGGAGCTCGGCCCAGATTTCCTGCTCGGTCTTGCCGGGCAGCGAATGATCGTAGAGGCGGGCCATGCCGGCCTCGCAGACGCGGACGGTCCAGCGCATCAGGTCGAGTTCCTCGGCGCTTTTGATCGAGCGCGCGATTTCGGTCAGTGCCTGGCCTTCGACCACGGTGACGCCGCGCTTGCGGAGCGCATCGACACCGGGCGGATCGAGCTTGTCGATGGCCAGTCTTAGTCCATTGGGGCGTATATTGCCGCCGTTGCGCTCCTTGAGGATCGAGACCAGTTCGTCGGCCCAGGCCTCGACGCGCTCCGCCAACCGGTCGGCGGTGTACATGTAGAACCAGGCATTGCCGGGACGGACCTCGTTCACCGTCTCGAACCCGTCGGCCAGATGCTCGGCGCCGCGATAGGCGAATTCGATGGCATGGCCGTCGGCGAAGAGCAGCGCGTAATGGAAGGGATTGTGCGTGGCCCAGAGCTGCATGTTGGAAAGATCGAGCGCATAGCGGATGTTGATCGGGTCGTAGAGCAGGATCGCCGCGCAATCCGCCTTCGCCACCTGATCGACCAGCCGTGCTTTCCGATAGCCGCGCGCGCTTACCAGCGTCGATTTGGGCAGCGGGCTTTTCAGCGGCCGGTCGGACCCTTCCGGATTGAGATAGGTCGCTTTCCGGGCGTCCTTGAAAACCGGCGCCGTGGGCACCGTGACCAGATCCGCCGACATGTCTTCCCCTGAAAAGACTGTTTCGCTGGTCCGAATTCTAGCGCCGGGGCGGCGGGCGGCGGCATGCCAAATCGGCATGGGTCGATATGGCTCAAGAATATGTCCAAAATTGACCGGCCGCCGGCCCTGCCCCATAGTAGCGTCCGATCGGTTGTATCCCGCCTTTGGCCATTCATGGAGCAGATGATGAGTTCGGTTGCGCGCATTCCCGCCAAGGCCCGGCTCGACAATTCGCATTACGAGGAGCGCTGCCAGTTGGCCGCCGCCTTCCGCTGGACGGCCGAACTCAACATGCATGAAGGTGTCGCCAACCATTTCAGCCTCGCCGTCTCGGACGATGGCAGCCAGTTCCTGGTCAATCCCTGCGGCAGGCATTTCTCGCGCATCAAGGCCAGCGACCTCATCCTGTTGGATGCCAACGATCCCACCACGATGGACCAGCCCAATGCGCCGGACCCCACCGCCTGGGCGATCCACGGCGCCATTCACCGGAACGCGCCGCATGCGCGCTGCGTCCTCCATGTGCATTCGAAATATGCGCTGGCGCTGGCCTGCCTCAAGGACCCCAGCATGCCGCCGATCGACCAGAACACGATGCGCTTCTACAACCGCATCTCCTATGACATGGGCTTCGACGGCATGGGATTGGGCGACGAGGCGGAGCGGCTGTCGCGATGCCTGGGAAGGAACAAGGTCATGGTGATGGGCAATCACGGCGTGCTGACCGCAGCACCCACCGTGGCCGAGGCGTTCGACGTGCTCTATTATTTCGAACGCGCGGCGGAGACATTGATCACGGCCTATGCGACGGGGCGCGAACTCAATATCGCCAGCAACGAAGTGGCCGAGAAGACGGCGCGGCAGTGGGAGGAATATCCCTCCGACATGGAGACCGCGCATCTCAACGAAATCCGCGCCATTCTGGATCGGAAGCAGCCGGACTACGCGGAGTAGGATCAGCCGTTCTTTCTGCGGAGAGACACCCCCAGCCCGACCCTCCCCCTGAAGGGAGAGGGGGTTCTGAGCGAGGTGTTGGTGCGAGCTCGGTGGGAAAGCCCTCTCCCTTGAGGGGGAGGGTTGGGTGGGGGTCCGCGTCAGAGTCTCTTTGCCTGTTCGCGCAGGAGGAATTTCTGGATCTTGCCGGTCGAGGTCTTGGGGAGGTCGCCGAAGATCACGCGCTTTGGCGTCTTGAAGCCGGCGAGGGCTTCGCGGCAGAAGGCGATGAGTTCGGCTTCGGTGACGGCGGCACCCGGTTTCAGTTCGACGAAGGCGCAAGGGACTTCGCCCCATTTGGGATCTGGCTTGGCGACGACGGCGGCGTTGGCGATTGCCGCGTGCCTGTAGAGGCGGCTTTCGATTTCGATCGAGGAGACATTCTCGCCGCCGGAGATGATGACGTCCTTCAGCCGGTCCTTGATCTCGACATAGCCGTTGGGATGGCGCACCGCGATGTCGCCGGAATGGAAGTAGCCGCCGGCAAACGCCTTCCCGGTCGCGGCCTTGTCCTTGTGATAACCCTTCATGACCGTGTTGCCGCGCAGGAGAATCTCGCCCATCGTCCGCCCGTCGGCGGGCGGCGTCGCCCCGGTTTCGGGGTCCTTGAGTTCCAGCGCCTCGGTGATGGGAAAGCGGACACCCTGGCGCGCCTTCATTTCCGCCTGCGTGGCGAAGGGAAGATCGTTCCATTCCGCCTGCCAGGCGCAATGCACCGTATGGCCATAGGTTTCGGTAAGGCCATAGACCTGCATCACCTCGAAACCGAGCTCGGCCATCTGGGCCAGCACGGCGCTGGGCGGCGGTGCCCCCGCTGTCATGACCTGGACCTTATGCGGGAGTGTCTTTCGTTCCTCGGCCGGCGCGTTGATCAGCATGCCCAGCACCACGGGCGCCCCGCCCAGATGCGTGATGCGATGCGCGGCGATGGCGTCGAAGATGGCCTTGGCCGCCACATAGCGGCAGAGCACGGCGGTGCCGGCCACGAGGGCCAGGGTCCAGGCATGGCCCCAGCCGTTACAATGAAACATGGGTACGGTGTAGAGATAGACTGGGTGCGGCGGCAAACCCCAGCCGACCACGGTGCCCAGGCTCATCAGATAGGCGCCGCGATGGTGATAGAGCACACCCTTCGGCCGCCCGCTGGTGCCCGACGTGTAGTTGAGCGAGAGCGATTGCCATTCATCCCGCGGCAGATGCCAGAGATAATCCGGATCGCCGCCGGCAATGAAATCTTCATAGGTCCTGACGCCGAGGCGGTCGTCCAGGCCGTGGCCGCCCTTGGCCTGCGCATCCACGATGTCGATGACCAGGGGCTTGTCGCCCGTCATGCGGGCCAGCGCTTCGCGCATGACGGGGGCGAATTCGGTGTCGGTCAGCAGCACCTTGGCGCCGCCATGATCGAGGATATAGGCCACCGTGTCGGCATCGAGCCGCGTGTTGATGGTGTTGAGGATGGCACCCGCGAGGGGCACGCCGAAATGGCCTTCGAACAGTTCCGGCGTGTTGGCGGCCATCATGGCGACGACATCGCCCTGGCGCACGCCATGGGCGGAGAGGGCCGAGGCCAGGCGCCGCGCGCGCTCACGCACATCGTGCCAGCTGTAGCGGCGCGGGCCATAGACGATGGCCGCGCGGCCGGGAAACACATCGGCGGCCCGTGCCAGGAAGGAAAGCGGCGAGAGGGGCACGTAATTGGCCGGATTGCGCTCCAGCCCCGGTTCGTCGTCGAGAGCCGTCATGGCGTCGATCCGGCTTCCGGTCAGGGCCCGCGCCAGTCGATCGCGCAGATCTCGGCGCTGCGCCCGTCGAAATCCCAGACGCGGCCGAAGGCGCGCACGCGGCCCTGATTGGCCTTGGCGACGGTGATGTCCGGGCCCATCCAATATTCGGTGTTGCTGATGACGACATGGGAGCCCGGATCCTTGCCGCCGATCGGCTCGACCTCGCCGATGATCTTCTTCGGCACGACGAGGCGGCGCTTCTCGCCCTCGCGCTCGAAGCTGACCGGCGCCCGCTCGGCACCCAGGAACGTGCTGACCAGGATGGAAAAGAGGCCCGTGGTGCCGCGCGCCTTGCCGCTGAAGATGGCGACCAGCTTTTCAAAGGCGGCATCGCTGGCGCGCTCGTCGATATAGGCGGCGGCCGTCCAATTGCCGCGCGCCATGTTGCCGGGAATGTCGAGCAGCAAAGCGACGTTGAGACCGGAAAGATCCGTCTCGCCGCTGTTTCCCCGATCGATGCGGATGCCGGCCCAACCCTGGCATTGGCCTTCGGTCGGCGGATGCTTGCCCAATGAGACGACGCAAGGACAGAACACCGTGCAGCTGCAATTGAGGATCAGCTCCCCCTTGAGCGCCCATTTTTCCATTTTTTCTTTTCTCCTCCCGTCAGATCGCGAACCGAAGATTGCCCAGGACGAAACCCGCGGCCGCAATCAGGATCAGGCCCAAGGGTATGGTGACGAAGCGGCCGGCGCCAGCGAGTTTTTCGAGCGCCATCAGGATCATGCCGAACCCCATCCAGGCCAGGTTCATGGTGCCGCCGATGAGCGAGAGCAGCATCAGCGCCCAGCAGCAGCCGAGGCAGTCGAGGCCGTGCTTCCAGCCCATGAAGAAGGCGCCGCCGGGGCCTCCGCGCCAATGCATCATGAAGAAGGTCATCGGATGCCGGCAGCGCACGAGGCAGGCATGCTTGAGGCGGCTGAACTGGTAGAGGCCGGCGCCGGCCAGCAGCGCGGCGGCAAGGAGCGGCTCCGCCCCCGGCATGAAGCGCGCCGGCATGACCTGCGCTGGCGCGACGCGCGCCAGCAGCACCTGCAGCGCGGCGGCGGCCAGGGCGAAACCCAGCCACACGGCGACATAGGCCGACAGGAAGATGAGGAACTGCAGGCCCGGCCGGGCATCGCGATCCTGCCGCGCGAGGATGGCGAAGCGCCGCAGGGTCGGCGCCGAAGTGGGCAGCATCATGCCCAGCGACATCAGCGCCCACATAAGGAAAAGCGGCCCGAAGCCGGTGGCGTCCAGCGGGGCGAGGCAGCGCGCCAGCAAGGTGTCGAGGAGGGAACCGCCGGCCCGATCCGGCCCCAGCCAGGCGAGGCCCAGCCAGGCACCGAGGAGAAGAAGATAGAAGGCGCCCCAGCCGAGGACCGGGAATCTTGCCGCCGCCGCGGGAATCGGCCGGTATGTCGGGTCGAGACTCATGGATGCGAGCAAAGCACGAAATGCCGCCGCGTCAAATGGCCGGCTTACGCCGCACTGCAGCAGATCAGCGCCCGGCGGCGATGGGCATGGACATGAAGGGCATGGACATGTGGACGACGAGCCCGCCCGTTTCGCCATTGCGCAAGGTGACATCGCCGCCATGGGCGCGGAAGACATGCCGCGCGATGGCAAGGCCCAGGCCCGTCCCGCCCATCGCGCCGCCCGGTTCGTCCGGAGCGCGCGCCTTGTCGATGCGGTAGAAGGCATCGAAGACGCGCTCCTGCTCCTCCACCGGAATGCCGGGACCGGCATCCGCCACGACGATCTCGATCCGGCCCGCGGCTTCGCCCAGGCGCACGGCGGCGCCGGCGCCGTATTTCACCGCATTCTCGATGACATTGCCGATGCCGCGCGTGAGCGAGGTGGGCGCCGCCTCGACCGGCAGGAAGTCCGGCCCCTCATAGCTGACCCGCGCGCCGGCATCGGCCGCCTCGTCGCACAGCGAATGCACGAGCGATGCGAGATCGACCCGCATCCGCGCCTCGCCCGCCACATCGTCGCGCGCGAAAGAAAGAGTGGCCGCGATCATCCGGTCCATGAGGTCGAGATCGCCCAGCATCTTCCGCCTTTCGGGCGACTCCGCCAGATTTTCCGTGCGCAGCCGCAGGCGCGAGAGCGGCGTCCTGAGATCGTGGGAGATCGCCGCCAGCACCCGCGTGCGGTCCTCGACGAAGCGGCGCAGGCGGTCCTGCATCCGGTTGAAGGCGTGCGTCACCAGGCGGATTTCGCGCGGGCCCTGCTCCTTGAGCGGCACGGCGGCGATGTTGAGGCCCAGCCTTTCGGCGGCACCGGCAAGGCGGCGGAGCGAGCGCGACATGCCGCGCGCCGCCAGCAGCGAGATGAAGAGGATGGTGAGGAAGGCGCCGATCCAGGGCCACCAGAGATGCAGCGACGGGGCGGGGGCGATATCGCCATAGGGCATGGTCGCCGTCAGCCAGGAACCGTCGCCCAGGCGCAGCCACAAGGTTATCGGCAGGTTCGGATTGCCGGCCGCCGTAAAGGGCGGCGGGCCGGGCGGCGTCCGCGGCATCAGGGTTTCGATCAGCGCCTCGGTGACGACGGGCGCAAGGTCGCGCCGCAGATGGTCGCACAGGCGCTCGAAGGCGGGCGAGGAGCGGATGGGCGCAATGGGTTCGAAGGCCGGACGGGCGGCGAGCTGGAAACGCGGGCTGCTCTGGCTGGCCAGGAGCGCCGGCCGCGCGGCGGGCTTCGCCTTCAGCGCGGCCCCGGCTGGCTCGCGCAGACGCTCGACGATCGGGTCGATGTCGGAAAGCCGCCACCAGCCGTCGTGATCGCCGCGGAACAGCAGATAGCCGAAAAGCTGGGTGAGCAGCATCGCCCCCAGCATGGTGACGGCGATGCGGGTGGCGATGCGGTCGGGCCAGAGCATCCGCGCCCAGGACATGGCCTATTCCAGGGTCACGTTCGGCGCGAACAGATAGCCGCCGCTGCGCACCGTCTTGATGAAGCGGGGGGCGCGCGGGTTTTGCTCGATCTTGCGGCGGATGCGGCTGACGAGGATGTCGACGCTGCGGTCGTTGCCGTCGCCGCCGCGGTTGCGCGTGAGTTCGACCAGGTGATCGCGCGTCAGCACGGTCTGGGGATGTTCGACCAGGGCCAGCAGCAGATCCGTTTCGCCCGAGGTCAGCGTGATGAGCACGCCTTGGGGCGAGATCACTTCGCGCCTGGCCGCGTCGACGCGCCAGCCTTCGAACAGATAGACGCGCTTGGCGCCCTTGCGCGCCATGGCGGCCGGCGGTTCCTCGCCCGCCCGGCGCGCCCGGCGCAGCACGGCCTTGGTGCGCGCCACCAGCTCGGCGGTCTCGAAGGGCTTGGCGATGTAATCGTCGGCGCCCATGTCGAAACCGGCCAGCTTGTGCGGCCCGCGCCCCAGCGCGCTCAGCATGATGATCGGCAGGTCGGATTCGGCGCGGATGCGGCGGCACAGGGAAAGACCGTCCTCGTCGGGCAGCATCAGGTCCAGAATGACCAGGTCCGGCGGCGATGCGTGCAGCATCTTCATCATGGTGAGCCCGTCCGGCGCCAGCGACACGCGGAAGCCCTGCTCGCCGAACAGGCGGCCGAGAAGCAGGCGGTGTTCGCGATCGTCGTCGACGATCAGGAGATGGGGCAGTTGACCGATCGGCTGAACTGATTTTGCCTGCATGGCGAGCATGAACTTGATACCTGTGGAATTGCCGGACCCGTGTTCTTTTCTGTCATCTTCCCGCCGGTCCCGCCAGGAACAGATTGTCGCGACATCGGATATGCATGGTAAACGGAGCTCCGCCGCCGGCCAAGCGGCGGAGCCCGGTCGCCGGCGGATTCCGCCGAAGACCCAGGAGAAGAATCAGGCCGTCGCCGAATAGGTCTGGCTGGCCTGACGTTCCTGCAATTTAAGGAAACTGGACAGGATACTGGCCAGGTCTTCCTTGTTGACGCTGCCGGTCGTCTGGCTCTCCTCGAGCCTTGCCTGCAGAATCTCCAGCAGCGTGTCTTCCTCATCCTCCTCGTCGCTGGAGGATGCCGAAGCCCCGCCGCCCGAAGGCGGCGGACCGCCGGCACCGCCGCCACCTGGCGGCGGACCGTCGGGACGGTTGCTCTCGAAGCCGGCCTGCAGTTCTTCCGACGTCAGGGAGCCGTCGCCATCCGTATCGAAGGAGGCGAACATCTCCTTCAATTCGGTTGCGCTGGGCCCGTTGCCGTCCTGCGGCGCGCCGGCGATGAATTCGGCTTCATCGACGCCGCCGTCGGAATTGCCGTCGAGCTTGGCGAACATTTCCTCAGCCGAGGGTGGCTGCGGCCGCGAAGCTTCCTGCTGCTGGATCAGCGTGGCGCGCATATCGTCGCTCAACTTCTGGAAACCGGTCTCCAGTTCGTCTTGCGTGAGTTTGCCGTCGCCATCGCTGTCGAAGCTGTTGAACAGCTCCGTGGCCAGCGTCTCCTTCGCGGTGTCGGTCGAGCTTTCGCTCACCCCGGCACCGCTCAGGAACTCCGCCTGGTCGACGCCGCCATCTTCGTTGGCGTCGAGCTTGGCAAAGAGCTGCTGGCGCATCTGGCTCAGCGCGGCCGCACTGGGCCCCGCTGCGCCATAGTTGGTTGAGATCATGGAGTCACTCCTCCTTTCGGGTTATGGACGCCGGCTGTACCGGCCGGCCTCCGCCCGCATGTGTCGCAGGAAATATGCCATCATTGTTTCAACGTGTTAGCAGGCATTTCCAGGCGCGGCAGAAACAAAAAAATATATTGCCTTCTAACGGATTGCATTCATTGGCATCGGTCCGCGCCAACAGGCCCATGGCTTGCGCGCACGGAACCCAATACTGTGTCCAGATGTGTCCGCGAACGAAAAAGATATCTATCGACAAACAGCGGACGGATGCCCGCCCAGGCCGTTGCAAGGCGTTTTGTTTCCGGCGCCGCCTGGAGATATGGTGCAACCGGCCAGCCGGACCGAAACGAGATGCAGGAGCGATCCAGGAATGAAGCCCGTCAAGGTCAAGATCGCCGACATCTATGTGCCGACCGCGCTGCGCGTGCCGATCGATGCGGCCAAGGTCGAGGAACTGGCGCTGAGCATCGCCGACCAGGGGCAGCAGGTGCCGATCCTGGTGCGGGCGGACAAGGAGCGCTTTGTGCTGGTGGCGGGCCTCCATCGCATGGAGGCCTGCAGGGCGCTGGGCGAGACCACGATCATCGCCAACCTGGTCCAGGCCCGCAAGCATTAGGACCCTATAGTCACACCCGATGCGCCCGGCGCCAGCGCGCGAGCGCGTAGATGGCGCCGCCGGCGAGCAGCCCCCAGAAGGCGCCGCTGATGCCGAAGAAGCTGACGCCCGAGGCGGTGACGATGAAGGTGATGATCGCGGCTTCGCGGTCCTTCTGGTCGCCGACGGCACCCAGCATCGCCGAACCCAGCGCCCCCAGCAAGGCGAGGCCCGCCACGGCCTGGATGAGGATGGGGGGTGCCGCGCTGACGAAGGCGGTGGCTGCACCGGCGGCAAGGCCGAACAGCACGTAGAAGATGCCCGAGACCGCCGCCGCCCAATAGCGCCGCGCCGGATCGGGATGGGCATCGTGGCCGGCGCAAAGGGCCGCGGTGATGGCGGCGAGATTGACGGCATGGCCGCCGAACGGGGCCGAAGCCAGGCTGAAGAGGCCGGTGATGCTGAACAGCGGGCCGGGGTCCGGGCGATAGCCGTTGACGTTGAGGACGGCGATGCCGGGAATGTTCTGCGAGGCCATGGTGACGATGAAGAGCGGCAGGGCGATGCCGATCATGGCGGGCAGGGAGAAGTGCGGCACGACCAGCACCGGCCGCGGCCAGAGGCTCGCCATGTCGAGATGGCCGACATCGGCGGTGGCGGCGATGATGCCGACCGTCACCAGCACGGCGGCCGGCACGGCATAAAGCCGGCGCCATCTGGCGACCAGCGCCCAGGTGACGACGATGGCAAGGCCGAAGGCCGGCGAAGCCGCCACCGCCTTGACCGGTGCAAGGCAGAGACCCAGGAGCACACCCGCCAGCATGGCATTGGCGAGGGGTGCCGGAATGCTGGCCACCGCACGGCCCAACGGCTTCCATAGGCCGGCGATGACGATGAGCAGGCTGCTGACGAGGAAGGCGCCGACAGCGGTGGCGAACCCGCCCGCCGGCGCGGCGCTCGCGGCCAACAGAGCGGCGCCCGGCGTCGACCAGGCGATGCTGATTGGCTGCTTCGTCCGGAAGCTGAGGAAG
This sequence comes from Dongia sp., assembly GCF_041918875.1. GTDB lineage: Bacteria > Pseudomonadota > Alphaproteobacteria > Dongiales > Dongiaceae > Dongia. Next base: position 157,013 of record NZ_JAYRUV010000011.1, on the reverse strand, counting down.
ATGGCGCAGAGACCCATGCCGATCGAGAGCGCCATCAGGCCCGACGCCGCTTCCCGCTGACTGGCGCCCATGGCGGTGAGGCCCTGGATGATGACGGCGAAGGAAGAGGCAAAGCCCACGAAGGCCGCGAGCAGCCCGGCCGAAAAAGCCTCGAACGAAAAACCGTGGTTCGTGGAACCTGTGGGTTGCGCATCCATCGCCAGTGTCGCCTCAATGTCATCGGTGGCGGCGACAATGCGAAATTCGGGCGGGTTCGTAAAGGTTGTCGAAGATCGGACCGGAATCCCCTCACCCCAACCCTCTCCCCGCTATCGCGGGGCGAGGGAGTTTCGAGCGTGTTTGCTTTGAAGCCCCTCGCCCCTCCGGGGAGAGGGGCGCTCTAAGCGAGCAGGGACTTGAGGTCCGAATTGGGATCGGCCAGGGCCGCGGGGTCGGGGGATTTGCCGGCTTCGATTGCTTTCTTACCCAGCGCATAGGCCAGGGCTTCGTTCATGGCGTCGACGGCGATGAAGTGCCCCGCGCGGAAATACCAGACCGATTGGCTTTGCGGCCGCTTGCCCGGGCGGACGACCGTGCTGTCGTAGCCCCGGTTAAGGCCGGCGATCTGCAGCTTCACGTCATACTGGTCGGACCAGAACCAGGGCTTGGGGTCGTAATCCGCCGAGCCGCCCATGATGATCCCGGCCGCATGTTCGGCCTGATCGATGGCGTTCTGGACAGATTCGAGCCGTGTGCGCACGCCGCCCCAGAGGAAATTGGCGCAGTCGCCGGCGGCGAATATGTCGGGTGCAGACGTGCGGCATTGCGCATCGACCAGGATGCCGCCATCGACGGCCAGGCCCGCTTCCCTCGCCAGTTCGTCATTGGGCAGGATGCCGATGCCGACGATGGCAAGGTCGGCCGGCAGGACCGTTCCGTCCCGCAGCCTGACGCCCGTGAGGCGGCCACCCTCGCCCACCAGTCCGGCAAGGCCGGTGGCTTCGCGGATGGCGACATTGTGGGCCTGGTGGAGGGCGCGGAAGAAATCCGACGTGGGGGCCGCCGCCACGCGCTGCAGGATGCGATCGGCCATTTCGATGACCGTCACGGCGAGGCCCTTCTGCGCCGCCACCGCCGCGGCTTCGAGACCGATATAGCCGCCGCCGATGACGATGAGGCGCCGGCCGGCCTGGAGCTCGGGCGCGATCGCATCGGCATCGGCGAGGTTGCGGACCGTGAAGACGCCACCAAGATCGCCGCCGATCTCGGGGGCCAAGCGCCGCGGGCGGGAGCCGGTGGCAAGGACGAGCTGCCGGTAGCGCAAACGCCGCCCGTCGTCCAGCGTCACTTCATGGGCGTCGGCATGCAGGGCGGCGACACGGATGCCGAGGCGCAGCTCGATCTTCTCTTCCGCGTACCAGGAGAGCGGCCGCACGAAGAGCCGCTCCAGCGCCAGCTCGCCCGAGACATATTTCTTGGAGAGCGGCGGCCGCTGGTAGGGGGCGGCCTGTTCCTCGCCAAGGATGACCAGGGGACCATCGTAGCCCAGCGCGCGGAGCTTGGCCGCACAGGATGCGCTGGCCTGGCCGGCGCCGACGAGAAGGATCGGGTCCGCCATCTCCGCGCCCTAGATATGCGGCACGCGCAGGATGAGGCCGTCCAGTTCCTCGCTGGCGACGATCTGGCAGGAAAGGCGGCTATTCTCCTTGCGTTCGGCCGTCGTGATTTCCAGCATGTCGTTTTCCATTTCGCCGGGCTTGCCGGTCCTGGCCACCCAGGCCGGGTCGACATAGACGTGGCAGGTGGCGCAGGAGAGACAGCCGCCGCATTCGCCGATGACATCGGGCACATTGTTGGCCACGGCCGCTTCCATCAGATTGTGGCCGATGGCGACCTGCGCGCTGATTTCGCGTCCGTCGCCGAGGATCCAGGTGACTTTCGGCATACTGCCTTCCCCAATCGCTGCCTAGATGAAGTGAATATAGTAGTCGCGCAAGGCATCGCCCTCGAGTCCCGCCACGCGTTCGACCTCATGTTGCTTGACGAAGACATGATTGTCGATGAGGCCCCGGCCCACCGCCGCCACGAGCTTCTCGTCGGCGGCGAGATCGTTGAGCGCGCCGCCGAGCGTTTCGGAAACGCCGTCCTTGGCATCCTGGCTGCCCAGGCAGTCAGCGGTTTCCGCCGGCGCCAGCGTGTAATTGCCGGTAAAGCCCAACCTTGCCGCCTGCAGGATGGTGGCGACCATCGTATAGGGGTTCGCCATGCCGTCGGCCATGCGGTGTTCGATGCGCGACTTGGCGCCGCCTTCGGCCGAGAGGCGCGTGGTGACGCCGCGATGATCGACGCCCCAATTGCGCCAGAAGCCGGAGAGGCTGGCTGGTTTCAGCCGTTCATAGGAATTCACGCTGGGCGCGATGAGGCCGGCCATGGCCTTGTGATGCTGCATCAGGCCGGCGATGCAGCCGCGCGTCAGCGCCGGCATCCTGGCCGGATCGACCGCATCGCCGATGGCGTTGCGCCCGTCCTTGTCGGTGAAGCTGAAATTGACATGCACGCCGTTGCCGCTGAGGTTGAGGATCGGCTTGGGCATGAAGGTCAGCAGGATTCCATGCTCCCACGCCACTTCGCGCGCCAGCAGGCGGAAGAGGAAAATATCGTCGACGGCCTTGAGGGCGTCGTCATAGGTGAGCGTGAATTCGAATTGCGGCGAATCGTATTCGGAGGTGAAGCAGTCGATGCGGAAGCCGACGGCGCTGGCCTTTTCCCAGATCGCGTCGGTGAAGCCGATCGGATCCGTGAAGGGACCGGTCGAATAGACGAAGGCGCCGGGCGTGTCGTAGGGAACCCATTTCCCTTCCGCGTTGCGCACGAAGGCATAGGCTTCGAGCTCGATCCCGACCTTCGGGCTGTAGCCCAGCGACTGCCAGTCGGCGATGGCGCGCTTCAGGGCGCCGCGGCCGCACAGCGCCAAGGGCGTCCCGTCATTGTCGTACTGATCGGCGATCACCACCTTGGTGTTCGGCTGCCAGCCATCGCGGATATCGGCGGCCTTGTAGGCGGCGTCGAAATCCGGCAGTCCTTCCAGCATCTTGGAACCCGGCGCCGGGATGAGATCCTTGGCATAGCTTACCGCATAGATACCGAGGCAAAGGCGCGTGGTGCCGTCGCCCATTTTGCTGGCCGGCAGATATTTGCCGCGCGCCAGATTGAGATGATCGCAGAACAGAAGCCGCAGCCGTTCGCCGCTCGCCATCGTGAATTCTCCCAGAACAGATCTTCAGTACGTTGCAAGTCGTTCGTCAGTTCGCTTCTATCCGCACCGGCAGGCGCTTGATGCCGCCGATGAAATTGGACCGCAGGAATTCGTGCGGCGCCGTCTGTTCGATCGACTTCACGCGCTTGACCAGTTCCTGCAGCAGGATGCGCACTTCGAGACGCGCCAGCCACATGCCCAGACACACATGCGGCCCCCCTTGCCCGAAGGATACATGGCGGTTGGGACTGCGCAACAGGTCGAGTTCGAACGGATCGTCGAAGACGGTCTCGTCGCGGTTGGCCGAAGCGAACCACAGGATGACCTTGTCGCCGGCCTTCACGTGCTTGCCGTGAAGGTCGAAATCGCGCGTCGCGGTGCGGCGGAAATGCATGGTGGGCGAGGCCCAGCGGATGAATTCGTCGGGGGCCGTTTCCCAGACATTGTCTTGCCCGGCGCGGAGCTGGTCCATCAGCCGCGGGCGGTTGGCCAGCGCATAGAGCGAGGCCGCGATCGAGTAGCGCGTCGTATCATTGCCGGCCGCCACCAGCAGGCAGAAGAAGTTGCGGAACTCGGTCTCGGTGATGACGTTGCCATGGGCGTCGGGCTGCAGGATGAGATGCAGCACGCCGTTGGTGTCGCCGCGCGCCTGCTTGTCGCGCATCAGTTTCTTGGCATATTCGTAAAGCTCTGCCCCGGCCGGCGAGCGGAACGGCATCAGCCGGTAGGCCTCGGTATCGGCCTTGTCGAGCACCAGGTCGGTGAATTCGGGATCGGTATTGGCGATGAGCTGGTCGCCCTTTTCCACCAGCCAGTCGAGATCCGCGTCCGGGGTCCCCAGGATCTGGCCCAGCATGCGCATCGGCAATTGCCGCGCGATGTCCTTGGTGGCATCGAACGACCCTTGCGCCAGCACGCTGTCGAGGATGGTGTCGCAGATCGAGCGGATCTGGGCATCGAACTGGGCCACCACCGGCTTCGAAAAGGCCTTGGCCACCAGCACGCGGGTGCGCGAATGTTCGGGCGGATCGGTTTCCTGGAAGGTGCGGCGCGCGAGATATTCCTCGTAGGTCTGGTCCTCCATGCGGATGCCCTGGGCGGAACTCAGCAGTTCGTAATTCCTGTTGAGGTCGAGGATGTCGGCATGACGCGTGATGGACCAGAAACCCTTGCCGCCCTTCATCTCGCTCCAGGCCAATGGGTCATCGCGGCGGAGCCTGGCGAAGGTGTTATGCGGCGCGCCGCCGAGAAAGGAATCGTGATCCGAGAGGTCGGCATGACCGTCATCGGCCGGCTTGAAACTCGTCATGGGTGGGACCTTTGCGTTGCGTGGAGCTGCGTGAGGTTGCGTTTGCGTCAGGCGCCGATCTTCGGCACCAGGGATTTGCCGCCATTCCAGACGACGCCGATCTGCCGGTAATAGCCGCCGATGATCTCCCTGGGCTCGAGATGCGCCAGCTCCTCGGTGGGTGCGTCGAACAGAGCGAAATGATCGACAGAGGCCGCGAAGGGCTGGCCGCCTTCGAATCTGGCGCCGGTCGATTCGATGAGTTCGGCATGGGCGTCGCCCGTGCCGTCGATGGCGGGCAGCCAGCGGTGATGCGCCATCGGATGGCCGTTGACGAAGCCGTTCTTCTCGGAAGGACCGGTCAGCGTGATGACGGCCTCGGCCAGGCGCCGGTCGGCAGCGGCGAGCGTCGCGCCGAATTTTCCGCCGGGCGCCACCTGTGGGGCGGGCGCGAAGGGATGCGGCCGCGTCATGTGGATGGAGCCGAACTTCTTCGGATAGCCCTGGTGGATGCCGCGCAGCAGGGCGAAATCCTTGTCGACCCAGATATAGATGCAGCGCGAATAGGTGCGCCCCTCGAAGGCGCAGCGCACGACGGCGAAAGCCTCCTTATATTGGGCGCGCACGGGGTCGAGCATTTCCCGCCTGCCGCCGCCGCAGGATTGCCAGTCGGCCCAGATGAGGGCCACCGCGCCCGGATCCTCGGACGCCAGCGTCAGGGGGGCGGGCAGGATGTCGGCGATGAGCTTGGGGTCGGTGCGGTATTCGACGGTCAGAAGATCGCCGGCATAGTGCCAGGGCGGCGGCGGCAGCAGGCTCGATTGGCCGCTGGCGCTGCGCGGATAGAAGAAGCCCTTCTGTGCGGTCATGGCGTCGTGCTCCCTATTGGCCGGGTTTCTTGGGCGCGCGGATGCCGCGGAATTCCCAATCGCCGCCGAGCGCGGTCGAGAGCACTTCCTCGGACTCGGTGGGCTGCGCCCCCAATTCGGCGCGGATCGGTTCCGGTCCTTCGACGATGCGGTTGGAGAGCGTCCCCAAGCCTTCGACCTCGACCTCGACCAGGTCGCCGGGCGCGACGGGCCGCGAATTGGCGGGCGTCCCGGAGAGCAGCACGTCACCCGGCTCCAGCGTGATGTTGCGGGCGATATCGGCCACCAGATAGTGCATGTCCCAGGTCATTTCGGCCGTGTTACCGTCCTGCACCACCTTGCCGTTGACATAGGTGCGCAGGGATTTGTTGTGGAAGTCCCAGCCGGTGACGAAACCCGGCCCCAGCGGGCAGAGCGTGTCGCTGCCCTTGACGCGCAGCATGGAGCCAGCGTCGGTGTCGCGGAAATCGTGAAGGCCGAAATCGTTGGCGATCGTGTAGCCGGCGATATAGGCCCCGGCTTCGGTCTGGGAAATGTTGCGGGCGCGCTTGCCGATGACGATGGCGACCTCGCCCTCATAGTTCAGCCATTTGCAACCCCGGGGGCGCACGATGTCGCCATTATGGGAATTGAGCGAAGAGGTCGGTTTCTGAAAATAAGTCGGCGTGGCGGAGAGCTTGATCTGGAATTCGTGGACGCGGCTCACATGGTTCAAGTGCACGGCGATGATCTTGCCAGGCTGCACGGGCGGCAGATGGATGGCGTTCTTGATGGCGACACGGCGGCCGTCGCGGGCCACCAGCGCGTCGCCCTGGCGCTCGGTTTCGACCACGGCGCCCCCTAAGAGAATGCGTCTATATTCGGTCACTGTTCCCTCCCCTGTCCGCCGCTTGGCTATTCGGCGGCCTTGTTCTTTTTCGTCCAGCCGCCCGCCGGGCGGTCGAACCAGATATGCACCTGGCCGGTGCCGATCGAATTTTCATAGTCGCTGAAGAGGCGGCCGGGGGCGATGAGGTCCTCCTCGCCCAGCGCTGCCGCCATCATCAGGTAATGGCCGAAATTGGCCTCCGGCTTGAATTTCAGGAATTCCGGCATCGCGCGCAGAACATCGGCATGGTTGCCGGCCTTGAACCAGTCGATGCGCGTGAGGTCGGCGGCCGAATGGTCGGGGCTGAAAATATGCTCGACCCCCGCCGCCTCATGCGCGCGCAGTTTCTGCAGCGGCCAGAATTTGTGGCTCATGGCGCCGGACGCCAGCAGCAGCACGCGCTTATCCGATTCGGCGATCGCCTCGCCCAGCGCCCGGCCCACGCGCAGGAAATCCTCGGTCTCGCCAGTCTGGGCGCAGCTCATGGAGAGCCAGGCCTCGGCTCCCTTCTGCAGATAGCTCGCCACATTGACGGTCGCATATTGGATGGGCAGGCACGGATCGGCGATGGGCGTGATCCAGGTGCCGTGCTTGCCGGCCTTGCTGGCGACCAGCTCGGCAAAGGCCGGATCGCCAGGGAGATCGTAGGGCACCTGGCTCATGCCGCGCGGCAGTTCGTCCGACGTATATCTGCCAGCGCGGCGCTGGGCCGAGGTGATGACGAATTCGACCGTGGTGAACCAGTGCGAATCGAGCACGATCACCGTGTCGTAATCGAGCTCGTCCAGCACCTCGTGCCGCAGGCGCCGAAAGCCTTCGACGACGGTGAAATCCTTACCGTTGTTGAGCTCGTGGCGGATGCCCACCGGCAGCATGACGGTGGGAACATGGGCGACAAGCCCGCAGCCGACGACTTCACCCATCATTTCCTCCAGCCCTGCGCGGCAAAGACGCTGTTCTTGACGTCGCAATAGAAATCGAACGACCAGGTACCGCCCTCGCGGCCGATGCCGGACTTGCCGTTGCCGCCGAAGGCCTGCCTGAGATCGCGCACGAAGAAGCAATTGTTCCAGACGAGGCCGGCATTCACCTGGCTTGTCACGCGCTCGGCGCGCCGCCGGTCGCCGGTCATGACCACGGCAGCGAGACCGTATTCGGTATCGTTGGCCATGGCGACGGCCTGTTCCTCATCCTTGAAGGATTGGATGCACAGCACGGGCCCGAACACTTCCTCGCGCAGGATCTCGGAACCGGGCTCCGGATCGGCAAAAAGGGTCGGCCGGAAATAGAGGCCACCCAGATCCTTATTGGGTTCCCCGCCGATGAGCGGCTTCATGCCGGCGGCCTTGGCGCGCTCGACGAAGCCGGAGACGCGTTCGAAATGCGGGCGGCTGATCTGCGGGCCGATGTCGGTCGCTTCGTCGCGCGGATCGCCCTGGTGGATCTTCCGCGCCTTCTCGATGAAGGCTTCCTGGAATTTCGCGCGGAGGCTCTCCTCGACCAGGATGCGCGTGCCGGCGAGGCAGACTTGCCCCGCATTGTCGAACTGGCCGATGGCCGTGTCGACAGCGAGGTCGAAATCGCAATCGGCGAAGACGATGAAGGGCGATTTGCCGCCAAGCTCGAAGGAGAGCGGCACGAGGTTGGGGGCGGCCGCCGCGGCGATGGTGCGCGCGGTCGGGACCGAGCCGGTAAAGCTCAAGCGCCGGACCTTGGGGTGGCGCGAGAGAGCGGCACCCGCTTCGCGGCCCAAGCCCTGCACGACGTTGAAGACGCCGGCCGGCAAGCCCGCTTCCGCCGTGATATCGGCAAGAAGCGAGGCCGTGAGCGGTGCCCATTCCGGCGGCTTGTAAACGACCGTGCAGCCGGCGGCGAGGGCCGGTGCAATGCGCCAGGTGCCCAGCATCAAAGGCGCATTCCACGGCGTGATGATGCCGGCCACACCGCTGGGATCGTAGGAGATATGGTTGCGGTGCCCGCGCACGTCGAAATCGGGATGGTGGAGTTCCTTCAGCCAGTCGGCGAAGAAGCGGAAATTCATGGCGACGCGCGGCATCACGCCCTTGCGATGCGAGCGCAGCAGCGAGCCATTGTCGCGCGTTTCCACCACGGCGAGCTGTTCGACCCGGGCCTCGACGATATCGGCGATTCCGTGCAGATAGGCGGCGCGCTCTGCCGGGCTGGTCTTCTTCCAGTCTTGGAAGGCGGCATTGGCGGCCGTCACCGCCTGGTCGATTTCGCCGGCACCGCCGGCCGAAACGTCGGCAATTCCCCGCTCGTCGATCGGCGAAATGCTGGCGAACGATTTGGCGCCGCCGACGCGTTCGCCGCCGATCCAGTGGCGAACGTCAACCTCAACCCCTTCGACCAGCGCCTTCATGCCACTGCCGCTCCCCGCAAAAATCGTTCGACATCGAATAATTATGCGAAGCGTTCTCGCCGAGTCAAGCGTCGGCCGCGACCGATCGTCGCTTATTCGGATTCGTTCATGCCGTCGAGGTCGGCGATGGTGGCAAGGATAAGGCGGATGGCATCGGTCGCCGCCTGAATCTGCTTCGGGCCGAGGCGCGCGACGATGCGCGTTTCCTCCGCATTGAACTTCGGAAAGAGGCTGCTGATGAGCTCGGCGCCCGACGCGGTGAGGTTGACGATGACGAGGCGGCGCTCCAGCTCGTTGGTGCGCCGGCGCACCAGCTTGCGCCCCTCCAGCATGTTGAGAATCGAGGAGAGCGTGCTCTTGGCGACGCCCGCTTCCGCCGCCAGGCGCCGGGTTTCCAGCTCGCCATAGATCCACAGGCACCACAAGGTAACGAAGGCGGACCAGTGCAAATCGGCCTCTCCGAGGATCGCGCGTTCGAAATGATCGCGGATGAAGCCGGAGGCGCGGTGGATGTTGGAGACGAGCGCCATCGATTCGAGATTGATGCGCAGGCCCGCCACCCGTTTCTCGCCGAGGACTTCAGCGAGCGGCTTCCTGCTCCGTTTTCGCGGCGCAGCGGACGAAACAGGCGATCTGGCTTGCGGATCGGCGGCACCCTTCGCAGTCGCAGCAGCGCGGGCGGGCATTCGTCGGTCTTTGGTCAAGCGCGGAACTCCGATCGATTGGTCAGGTTTGTGGGCGTGTCGGCGCCCCTTATAGCACCCTCCGCGCCCGCCCTTAAGAGCTCAATCGAGATGCGACAATTTCCCATCTTGATCTCTTGCCATGGATTTTCATTCGCGTTATCGTTCGATATCGAATGAATAACGAAGACCGTCGCGCCCGGGAAGCCCCCGGGCGGAAACGGTCCGGTGCGGCCCGCGGGAGAGCCTCCCGCGCCGGCCGGTGAACAGGGTTGCGGCGGGCACGAGATCGTTCGGTCCCGCCAGCGTCATCAGGAGGGGAAGAATGACCGATATCACTACCACCGACAGGCTGCGTCGGGACGCGCTGGGCGTCGCCGCCGTGACCTTCTTCGTCGTTTCGGCGGCGGCACCGCTGACCGCGGTCGCCGGCGGCTATCCGATCGCCATGCTGCTGGGCAACGGCGTCGGCGTGCCGCTGGCCGTGCTTGTCGTCATGGCGATCCTGCTGATCTTCTCGGTGGGCTACACGACGATGGCGCGGCACATCTCGAATGCCGGCTCGTTCTTCGCCTTCACCTCGCGGGGGCTCGGCGGCGTCATGGGCGGGGCCGCGGCCTATATCGCAGTGCTGGCCTACAATGCGATGCAGATCGGGCTTTACGGCCTGTTCGGCGCCGTGACGGCGGGCGTCCTCGGCGATGGCGGCGTCTTCGGCGAGAGCGGCATCAACCTGCCCTGGTGGGTGTGGTCGCTGGCATCGTGGGCGCTGGTCGGAACCTTCGGCTATCTGAAGATCGACCTTTCCGCCAAGATCCTGGCCATCCTGGTCGCCGCCGAATACCTGATCGTCGTCCTGCTCGACTTCGCCATCCTGGGCAATGGCGGGCCGGAGGGCATCAGCACCACCAGCTTCACGCCCGCCGCCTTCATGACCGGGGAACCGATCATCGGCATGCTGCTGTGCTTTGCCGCCTTCATGGGTTTCGAGGCGACCACGATCTACAGCGAAGAGGCCCGCGATCCGGTGCGCACCGTGCCGCGCGCCACATACCTGTCGGTCCTGGTGATCGGCATCTTCTATGCCTTTTCCACCTGGTGCATGGTGATCGGGGCCGGCGAGAGCAAGCTGATGGAGACCCTGGGCGGCCTGCCCGACCCGACCGTCTTCATCTTCATCCTGTCCGAGCAATATGCCGGCGGCCTCGTCACCACGATCATCAGCGTATTGCTGATCTCCAGCGTGTTTGCGGCACTCCTCGCCTTCCACAACGCCGCCGCGCGCTACTTCTATGTCCTGGGCCGCGAGGGCCTGCTGCCGGCGCATCTGGGCAAGACGCATGACGAGCATCAAAGCCCGCATATCGGATCGGTATTGCAGACGGTGCTCGGCGTCGTCGTGCTGGCGATCTTCATCGTAACGGAAACGGATCCGGTGCTGGGCCTCTTCGCCTGGCTCACCAACCTGGCGACGCTCAGCGTCATCGCCCTGATGGCCATCGTCTCCTTCGCGGTGGTCGTTTTCTTTCGCCGTCATCCGCAATTGGAAGGAAACGCGCTGAGCACCGTGCTGGCGCCGCTGGCGGCCGGCGCCCTGCTCGCCGTCATCGCCTATCAGGTCGTGACGCATTTCGAGGTGTTGACGGGTGCCTCGCCGGCGCTGGCCATCGGCCTCCCCATCCTGGTGCCGATCGCCGGCGTGCTGGGCGCGCTCGTCGCCTTCCAGATGAAGCAATCTGGCAGCGCGCGCTTCGCGCAACTGGGTGCGCATCGGGACTGAAGGGCGGCTTTCCTAGCGACTGAGCGGGCGGGCGGCGCTGGCTGCCCGCCCGCTTTCTCTTTCCCCCCTTCTCCCTTTCAAGGCACCAGCACGATGGAGCCGATATTGGCGCGGGTTCCCAATTGCCGGTGCGCCGTGGCGGCATCCGACAGGGGGAACGCCGTGATTCGCGGTGCCACCACGCCCCGCCGGATGAAGTCGAACAGACGATGGGCGCGGTCCTCGATCTCGCGGCGGCTCGCCATGTAATGGGCGAGGTTGGGTCGCGACAGGGTCAGCGCATTGTCGGCCAGGGCGTCGAGGTTGCGCAGGCCCAGCGGCCCGGAACTCTGCCCATAGACGATGAGATGACCACGCGGGGCCAGGAGCGAGAGCGACTCCTCATAGGTGTCGCGGCCGATACCGTCGAAGACGGCATCGATGGTGCCGGCGAGGTCGCGCATTTCGTCGGCGCCGCGCGTCACGATGACATCGTTGCAGCCGGCCGTCCTGGCTGCCTCGGCCTTGTCGGCGCTGGAGACGGCGCCGATGACATGGGCCCCGGCCGCGCGGGCCATCTGGGCGAGGATCATGCCGACACCGCCGGCGGCGGCGCGGATGAAGATGCGCTCGCCCGCGCGCAAGGGGTGGACGTCGTGGAGGAGCGCGTCGGCCATGAGGCCCTTGAGGAACGTCGCCGCGGCGACCTCGGCGTCGATATCGTCCGGCAGCGGGACGGCGATCCCGGCCGGCAGCAGACGGTGGCCGGCATAGGCACCGAGCGGCATGCCGGCATAGACCACGCGCATGCCGGGCCGCAGGTCCGCGACATCCGGGCCGATTTCCGTGACGATGCCCGCGGCTTCGACCCCGGGAATGCCGGGAAGCGCCAGCATCGGGAAGTCGCCGGCGCGGCAGTGAAGGTCGAGGAAATTGACGCCGATGGCGTCGTGGCGCAAGCGGATTTCGCCAGCGGCCGGCGGTGGCACGTCGATCTCGACGGGCTCCAGCACCTCCGGTCCGCCATGGTTGCGCACGATGATGGCCTGCGAGCACAGCGTCGCGGCCGGGCTGATGGAAGCCGACGGTGCGGGAGTTGATGTCACGGGCGGAACATGGATCGCCTGTGGCGTTCCTTGCCGCGTGCCGCCGAAATGCGCCTGCAGGGCGGCAATGCCGGCCTCATAGATGGCGGTGGCCACAAGCTGCGTCAGCGATTGCGCCTGGGCCGGCGGCGGATCGAAGCGCGATTCCCAGGTGATGAGGCAGCGATTGCCATCGGTCACCGGACGCAGGCGCAGATGCGCCACGTAATCGTTGAGCGGCAAGGGTGCCTCGAGCAGGCAATAGCTGATTTCCATGTCGCGGTCGGAGAGCGAGAGCAATTGTTCGCGCAGATATCCGCCATCCCGCAGGCGGAAGGCGCGGATGCCGCCGACGAGATCGCCGGGCTCGCCCGCCTCCACCCGGCTGCTGGCGACCGCCGGGTGCCATTGGTCGTGGCTGTTGAAGTCGCGCAGCAGGTGCCAGACATCGGCGGCCGGCGCATCGATCACCGCGCTGCGCATGATCCGGACGGTCATGATGCCGCCGGAGCGGCAGCGTCGGCATGTCCCTCACCCCAACCCTCTCCCCACTTCGTGGGGCGAGGGAGTTCGCCGCGAAGCTCAGTCAAGGCTCCCTCGCCCCGCGGCAGCGGGGAGAGGGCGGGGGGTGAGGGGGCGCGCTGCTTGTCCATTCCGTGTCTGCGATTCTCAGCGGCCCAGCTTGCCTTGCAGGGAGCGGAAGGCGGATTGGAACACGTTTTGTCCGATATGCTGCACCAGTTCGGCGGTGCGGTTGGCCGCGCAATCGAATTCGGCGCTCCATTCGGCGAAGGTGCGGTTGCCATCGGTGACGGGAATGAGCTTCAGCGTCGCCACGTAATTCTCGACGCCCATCGGGCTTTCCAGGATCGAATAGGTCATGGAGAAGTCGAAATCGGAGAGCGCCAGCAGCCGCTCGCGGATGCGACCACCGTCCTTCAGGGTGAAATTGCGGATGCAGCCGACCTTGTCGGCGGGCTGGTTCTGCTCGATGCGGCTCTCCGCCACGAAAGGCGTCCAGCCGGCAAGGCCGTTGAAGTCGCGGATGCGCGCCCAGGCCTCCGCCACGGGCGCGTCGAGGATGCTGGAGATATAGACCTTGGCCAAGCCGGCCTCCTCTTTAGCGGTCGTCGTCGCGGTCGTCGCGACCTTGTTCCGCCTCGCTTTTCGACTTGTCCTTGTCCTTCTTGCGGTTGCGGGTGAGGGAGTCGATATCCTTGGCATCGCGCAACACATCGGTCATGCGGCCGATGGAACCGCCTTCGATGCCGACCTCCTTCATCAGGCTGTCGATCATGGGCGCCTGCACGCGGTAACGGAGGGCACTGTCGATCACCTCATCGGTGACGTTCTTGCCCTTGCCGTCGCCGCCGCCACCCAGTCCGTCGACATGCAGGATCTTGATGGCCTCGATCTTTTCCATGGGCCTCGTGCTTTCGCGCACGATGCCTTCGATCTTGTCGAGGAGGCGCATGCGTGCCCGCGAGGCGCGCGCGGCATCGGTAAGAACGTTCTCGGCCTCGTTGGTCTTGCGCTGGCCCTCGGCATCGACGGCGTATTTCTTGGCGGCCGCCTCGGAGCGGATCGCGGTCGCGTCGGCTTCCGCCTTTGCCGCGATGCGCTGGGCCTCGGCGAAGGCGCCGGCCGCGTCCTTCTCCGCCTCGGCCTTGGCGGTGAGCGTGAGATGCGCGCGTTCGGCCTCGCGCGCGGCGGCGATAAGGTCCATCTCCTTCCGGCGCTCGGCTATTTCGCGCTCGCGCGTGGTGAAGGCCTGTTCCTCGGCGAGGATCGCTTCCGACCGGGCAGCTTCCGCCTTGGCGATGGCGGCCGAGCGTTCGCGGCTCTTATCGGCCAGGGTGATCGCCTTTTCAATCTCGGCCAGTTCCAGCGCCTTGTCGCGCTCGATGGTGAGCTTGCGGATGTCGCGGTCGCGCACCACGCGGGCCTCCTCGATGCCGCGTTCGGTGGCGATGCGGGCACGCTCGACCTCCTCGCCGGCGGCGATCTCGGCTTCCTCGAAGGCCTGGCGCTTGGCGATTTCGAGTGCTTGCAGCGCCTGTTCGCGCTCGACCCGGGCGGAATCGAGCATGCGCTCGCGGCCCACGCGTTCGCGCTCGATCTCGGCATTAGCCGAGATTTCAGCCTGTTTGCGTTCAGCCTCGGCGCGGGTCACTTCGACGCCCTTCGCCGCCAGGGCGATTTCGCGCTCGCGCTCGGCGATTTCGACGGCCATGCGGCGGGCCACTTCGAGCTGCTCCTGCTCGCGCTGGCGCTGGATGCGTTCCTTCTCGATGGCGAGGTCGAGGGCGATCTCCTCGCGCTCGGTCTTCTCGCGGCTGCGGAGTTCGCTTTCCTGGACGGCGCGCCGGCGTGCGATCTCGCGCTTCTGCAGCTCCTCTTCCGAGGCGATGCGGCTTTCGGCGACCGCGCGTTCCTGGGCGATGCGGGTCTTTTCGGTGGCTTCGCTCGCCGCCAATTGGGCCTGGGCCGCTTCCTGATCGCGCAAGGCACGCTCGCGGGCAAGCTCGGCGCGCTGGACGGCGCGGCGGATTTCGAGCTCGCGCTCCTGCTCGATGCGGGCATATTCGCTTTCGCGGTCGATTTCCAGCACGCGGCGTTCGGATTCCAGATTCTGGTTGCGGATCTCGATCATGGTCTGCTGTTCGATCTGGTTGCGCATCTTGCGGCGCATCTCGATCGCCTCGGTAAGCTGGGTCAGGCCCTGAGCATCGAAGGCATTGGAGGGGTCGAAGAATTCGAGGCTGGTCTGGTCGAGATCGACCAGGGCGACGTTCTCGAGTTCGAGCCCGTTCTGCGACAGCGCCTCGGCCGCCTGCTCGCGCACGCGGGCCATGAACTGGCCGCGCCGCTCGTGGATTTCCTCCAGCGTCATCTCGGCCGCCACCGTGCGCAGGGCCGAGGAGAACTTGCCTTCGAAGAGGGCGCGGATATCGTCGGGCTCCATGGCGCGGCGGCCCAGGGTCTGCGCCGCGAGGGCCACGGAAACCGGGGTGGGCTGCACGCGCAGGAAGAATTCGGCGATGAGGTCGATGCGCATGCGGTCGCGAGTGATGAGGGCGTTCGATTGTCCGCGCCGCACCTCGACTCGCATCACGTTCATGTTGACGGGCGTCACCTCATGCAGGACCGGGATGACGAAGGCGCCGCCATTGATCACCACCTTCTCGCCACCGAAGCCGGTGCGCACGAAGGCCGTCTCCTTGATCGAACGGCGATAGAGCCAGCGCAGCAGATAGCCGCCGATCACCACGACGATCGCCAGCGCTATCAGCCAGAGAATGACCGATCCCAGGATCTGCGTTGCCATGATTACCTCTCCCTCACCCTTGAATTCGCCGGATCGCCTTGAAGCGCCGCGTCTGTTCGACCAAGGCCCGCTCCGTCGGCAGCCGCTCCATCGAGGAGGCGCCGTAGAAGCCGTGGCAGTTCTGCGTGTTCTTCAGGACGAATTCGGCATCGGCCGGTTCGGCCACGGGGCCGCCATGCACCAGCACGATGATGTCGGGACGCGCTTTCCTTGCCGCTTCCGCCCATTCATCCACCAGAGCCGGGCAATCGGCAAGTTTAAGCGCGGTCTCGGCGCCGATCGCGCCGCCGGTGGTGAGACCCAGATGGCAGACGATGATGTCGGCCCCGGCCCTGGCCATCGCTTCCGCCTCGCCGGCGTTGAAGACGTAAGGGGTGGTCAGCATGTCCTTCCCGTGGGCGAGCTTGATGAGATCGACTTCGAGCCCATAGGACATGCCGGTCTCTTCGAGATTGGCGCGGAAGGTGCCGTCGATGAGACCCACGGTCGGGAAGTTCTGCACGCCGGAAAAACCCACCGCCTTGAGGTCGTCGAGGAACTTGTCGAAATGGCAGAAGGGGTCGGTGCCGTTGACGCCGGCCAGCACGGGCGTCTTCTTCGTCACCGGCAATACCTCGGCCGCCATCTCCATGACGATCTCGTTGGCGTTGCCATAGGCGAGTAGTCCCGCGAGCGAGCCGCGCCCGGCCATGCGATAGCGACCGGAATTGTAGATGACGATGAGGTCGATGCCGCCCGCCTCCTCGCATTTGGCGGAAAGGCCGGTGCCGGCGCCACCGCCGACGATCGGTTCTCGCCGCGCGATCATGCCACGGAACTTCTCCAGCAATGCCGCACGTTCGATGCGTGCCATGATATTCAGGCCCTCTTCTTCATGGGGATGGCGATTTCGCGATAGGCTCGCGCGAGGGCGGCCACAAAATCGGCATCGTTGATATGCGCCTTGACGCGGATGAGGCGGCGCTGCCCGTTCTGCTGCAGGTTCGCTTCGATCGCCTCGAACAGCGCGCGGTCGGCATCCGGATCCCAGAAGGCCTTGCCCGGCGCATCGAGTGCCGAAACGCCGCCCTCGGGGATGAGAAAGCGCACCGGCCCCTGCATCTGGTTGAGACGTTCGGCGATCCAGCGGCCGGCGGCGGCATTTTCCTCGCGCGTCGTGCGCATCAATGTGACGTTCTGATTGTGGACCACGAAATTGCGGCCGCGGAACTTTTCCGGCACCGTCTCGCGCGGCCCGAAATTGACCATGTCGAGGGCGCCGACCGACCCGACATAGGGGATGCGCTGACGGATGAAGGCGCCGAAGCGGTCCGTCGTCGCCGGAAAGACGCCGCCCACCAGCATGTCGGCCACCTCCGTCGTGGTGACGTCGATGGCGCCGGCAAGCAGGCCGGAATCGGCCAGAGCCTCCATCGAGCGGCCGCCGATGCCGGTGGCGTGGAAGACGAGGCAGTCGTGATCGTTCTGCAGCAGGGCGGTCAGCGCCTGGACGCAGGGGGTGGTGACGCCGAACATGGTGATGCCGATGGCGGGCTTCGACGCAGCCTCATGCGCCGTGCTCTGAAGGGAGCCCGCCATCATGCCGGCCAGGGCATGGGCGCCGTTCTTGAGTATCCGCTCGGTGATAAGGTTGAGGCCCTGAATGTCGGCGACGGAGGGCAGCATGAGGATGTCGCTGGCGCCGACATAATGCGCGACCTGGCCCGAGGCCACGGTCGAGATCATGACCTTGGGGAGGCCGACGGGCAAACGCCGCATGCCGGATGTGGCCAGCGACGTGCCGCCGGAACCGCCGGCCGAGATGATGCCGCCGATGTCGCGCTGGCGGTGGATCCAATGTTCGAAAGCCACGGCCATCGCCTCGACCGACTGGCCACGGTCGCCGGTGAAGACGGCGTTGCTCCCGCGCGGATGGGAAATGGCCACCTCCTGCGGGCTGACATCGGCGCTGGATGGCTTGCCGGAGGTCGAGAGATCGACCATGCGCGTGCGAACGCCGAGATCGCGCAGGGCATCACGCAGATATTTGAGCTCCCGCCCCTTGGTATCGAAAGTGCCGACGATGAGCGCCGTGCGGCCCATGCGCGCCTCGCGCGGCATGCGCAGGATGGCCGGCGCCGACTCGTCGCCCTCCTTCGCGGCCGAAGGGACTGGACGCACGCCTTGCGACAACTCGGCTTCGGTCAAGGACCAGCGATTTGGCATATGGCGCATGGTGCGGATATTGCCGCCGGTTTCCACCGGCAGCAGGGGCACGGCCTGGCCTTGGCGCACGACGCGGAACACTTCAGCCACACGCTCCGGCGTGTCGCCGGCACCTTCGGGTGCCGCTTCGACCGGCTCGTCGGCATGGCGGCCGACACCGAGCAGCCGCTGCTGCAGGTCGCGGTCATGCGCCAGTTCGCTCGACGGCATGATGCGGTTGATGCGGCCGTTCATCATGATGGCGACATTTTCGGCGACCGAGGTGGCGACACCGATATTCTGCTCGATGAGGAGGACGGCAATGTCGCCCTCCTCCGCCAGCTGGGTCAGCATCGCCGCCACCTGGTCGACGATGACCGGTGCCAAGCCTTCCGTCGGCTCGTCCATGATGAGGAGATGCGGGTTGCCGAGCAGCGCCCGGGAGATGGCCAGCATCTGCTGCTCGCCGCCCGAAAGCTGCGCGCCGCCATTGTTGCGACGCTCGGCAAGGCGCGGGAACGTCTGATAGACGCGGGCGACGGTCCACAGCGCATCGCGCCCGCCGCGTGCCGCCAGGCGCAGATGCTCATCGACCGAGAGGCTGCGCCAGACGCGGCGGCCCTGCGGCACATAGCCGACGCCGAGACGGGCGATCTCATGCGGCTCCAGCCCGCCGATCTCGCGGCCCAGGACATTGATCGAGCCCGACCTGGCACGCTTCAGCCCCATGATCGTGTTGCAGAGCGTGGTCTTGCCCATGCCGTTGCGGCCGACGATGGAGAGGATGCGCCCCTCCAGCGCCAGATCGACACCCTGGATGGCGTGGGATTCGCCGTAATAGACGTGAAGATCGCGGATGCGCAGCGGGATCGCGTGGGGGGATGCCTTAGCCATGGCCACCTCCCAGATAGATCTCCTGCACCTCTGGGTCGTTTTCAATCTCGCTCGGCGTGCCCTCTTTGAAGATGCGGCCGTTATGCATCATCGTTACCCGTTCCGAAACGCGCAGGGCCACGTCGAGATCGTGCTCGATGATGATGTAGCCGATATGGCTGGGGAGCGAGGTGAGGATGTTGATGAGGTCGCGGCGCTCCGCCGGTGACAGGCCGGCGGCGGGTTCGTCGAACAGGATGAAACGCGGCGCACCGGCCAAGGCGAGGCCCAATTCCAGCTGACGCTGCTGGCCATGGCTGAGCGACGAGACCAGCGCATTGCGGCTCTCCTCCAGCTTCACGGCGCGCAAAATCCGCTCCGCCTGCTCCATCGTGGCATCATCGCGCCTGGGACGGAGCAGCGAGAAGCGCCGGCGCGACACGCCGCGGCAGGCGAGGAAGATATTGTCGAGCACATTCAATCCGCCGAAAAGCAGCGAGATCTGATAGGTGCGCCGGAGGCCCCGGCGGATGCGCTCGAAAGCCGCGAAATTGGTGATGTCCTCGCCGAAGAAGCGGATATAGCCGGCCGAGGGCGGGAAGTCGCCGGTGATGACGTTGAACAAGGTGGTCTTGCCGGCACCGTTGGAGCCCAGCACCGCGCGGCGTTCGCCGGCGCGCACCGTCATGGTGATATCGGCAAGGGCCGCGAGGGCACCGAAGCGGCGGCCGATGCCGAAGAGCTCCAGCGCATAGGCGCCGCTCTCTCCCAGCAGATTGTCGGCAGTTTCCGCCATCTTCGGTGCCTCTATACGCTCGGGCTTACTTGCAGTCCGGATTGTCGCGCGTGGCCGGACCGATCTTGAGGAACTCCTCCTCCGGCTCGCCCAGCGTCTGGTTGACGCCCTGCGCGATCTTGATGACCTTGTTGCGCAAGGTGCCGCCATCATCGACCACTTCGGTGACGAAGATGTCGGCCACGGCATTGCGGTTATGGTCGAGCTTCACCGGACCCGTCGGTGTTTCGAAGGAGAGGCCGGCCAGGGTCTCGCGGAACTTCTTGCCGCCGTCGGAGAGATCGCCGCCCACCTTCTCCAGCGCCAGCAGCGCCGCCTTGGTGTTGATGTAATAAGCGTGGGCGAAGAGCGAGGGGGCCGGGAAGCCGTCCGGGAACGCCTTCTTGTAATCCTCGGTGAACTTCACCCAGCGCGGATCGTCCCAGGTATCGGCGGTGGGGCCAGCCGCCACGGTGCCGATCACGGCATCGCGGATGGCGCCCTTGGAACCCAGCACCGTCTGGTCCACGGTGATCGAGCCACCGATCAGCGGCGCCTGGCCGCCCGATTGCTGGTACTGGGTAAGGAAGTTGATGGCGTCGGCACCACCCAAGGCAACGTAGATCGCATCGACATCATCGGGGATCGAGGCGATGACGGAGGAGAAATCCTTGTTGCCGATGGGCACCCACAATTTGGTCGGCACCTTGCCGCCCGCCTTGCAGAAGGGCAGCATGAAGCCTTCGACCTGGCTGTAGGGGAAGGAATAATCCTCGGCCACCACGGCCACCGATTTGTAGCCTTTTTCGCTATAGGCATACTCGCCGAGGCCCGCCATCCATTGAACACCGTCGGTCGAGAAGCGGAAGAAGTTCTCGGCCGGGCTGAACAAGGTCGTGTCCTGTGCCGCCGACGAGCCGTTGATGAAGGTCACGCCGGGCTGGGTCTTGGCATAATCCTTGACCGCGATCCCTTCCGAGCCGGAGAGCGGACCGACCAGTACCTGCACGCCGCCCTGCTCGACCAGCTTGCGCGTGGCCTTCAAGGCGCTTTCCGGCGAGGCATCGGACGAACCGGTCTGCAATTCGATCTTCTTGCCGGCGACCGTGTAATTGACTTCCTGCAGCGCCAGCTTCAGGCCGCGCATACTATCTTCGCCGAGCACGGTGAAGGCGCCTTCCAAGGTGGCGAGGCCGCCCATCTTGATGACATCTTCGGCCTGAGCACCCGACGACAGGGCGGTAAGAGCGACCGCCGCCGCCAGGATATGTCTTCTGCTAAGCATCGCGTTTCCTCCAGTTGGTTTGTTTTTCATGCCTTTGTCCTCCCAGCTTCAGTTCCCTTGGCTGCGGCGGGAGGATGGACGCAGCGATTTATTGACCCCGACGGCCTTGAGCTTTTCCCACAAGCCCAGGATGCCGTCGGGCGAAAAGAAGATGACCGCCAGGAAGACGAGGCCGATCACCGTGTTGAACCGTTCCGGATTGAGGAGATCGATGGCGAAATTCTGCAGCAGCACGAAGAGGAGCGCGCCAAGATAGGGCCCGATCGGCCGGCGGATACCGCCCACCACGGCGATCACCAGGACATTGACGGCGGCATTGACGTCGAGCGTGCCGGGCGTGATCTGGCCGTTGAACCAGACCAGCAGCACGCCGGAGGTGGCGGCGATGATACCGGCGAGGAAGAAGGCGAAGATGCGGTGCGCCGCGACATCGAAGCCAATGGCACGCACGCGGCGCGGATTGTCGCGGATCGCCTGCAGGCTGAGGCCGAAAGTCGAGCGGTGCGCGTACGTGACAGCGGCATAGAAGAAGGCGGCGACGGCCAGCGACAGGTAATAGAACGGCATGGGGTCGCGCCAGTCGATGCCCCAGAATGCGGGAGCCGGCACGCCGTGGAAGCCATTGAAGCCGTTGAAGAGCGCATAGTTCTGGCGCGCGAAATAGAAGAAGGCGGTGGCGATGGCCAGCGTGATCATGATCATGTAGATGCCGGCAGTGCGCACGGCGAGCGCGCCGATGAGCGTGCTGGCCAGCGCTCCCATGGCGATGGCGACAGGTGCCGCCAGCCACCAGGGCCAGCCCAGCCCCATGACGCCCGATGAATTGATGCCGAAGATGGCGAAAGTGTAGCCGGCGATGCCGGCCACCGTCATCTGGCTGAGGCTGACCATGCCGCCATAGCCGGCCAGCACCATCAGCGACAGCGCGATGGTGCCCATGATGAGCGTGTAGGCGCCGACCTGGAAGGTGAAGAAAGGCGAGGCGACGAAGGGATAGAGCAGCAGGGCGATGCCGAGCAGCACATGGCCCGCATCGAGCCGGAAGCGCGCCGTCGGCGCGGCGCCGGGGCCGGCGATCGCATCGAGGATGCTCATGACGGGCTCCTCATGCGGGCCGGCCCATGATGCCCTGGGGCCGCACGGCGAGCACCACGACCATGATGACGAAGGTCAGCACCACGCCATAGGTCGGGAAATAGGCAAGGCCGATCTGCTCGGCCAGGCCGATGATGAGGGCGCCGATGGCGGCACCCGGGATCGACCCCATGCCGCCGACGATGACCACCACCAGCGAGGCCAGCAGATAGCGCACGTCTTCGCCGGGCGCGATGGAAAGGGCCGTGCCGCCGACGACGCCGGCAAAGCCCGCGAGCCCCGCGCCGATGGCGAAGACGATGGCGAAGACCAAATGGACATTGACGCCGTTCGCCGCGAGCATGGCCCGGTCGTCGACGCCGGCGCGGATCATCATGCCGATGCGCGTGCGGTTGAGTAGCAGCCACAAGGCGATGCCGATGGCCACCGCCGCCGCCAGCACGATGAGGCGATAGAGCGGATACATCATGACGACGGCGGTGCCGTTCGACTTCACCGCCGTCACGATCGGCGTCGCCACGGCACCGTCGATCCAACTGGGAATGGTGAACTGATAGGTATTGCCGGACCAGATGGCCAGCATCAGATCGGCGCCGACGATGGAGATGCCGATCGTGACCAGCGTTTGCCGCAGATCGTCGCCCTCCATGCGGCGGAAGACGAAGACCTGCATGAGCACGCCGGCCATGGCGGCACCCAGGAATCCGGCGGCGACACCCAGCAGCCATGATCCCGTCCAATCGGCCACGTCATAGCCGATATAGGCGCCGAAAAGATAAAGCGAGCCATGCGCCAGATTGACGTTGCGCATCAGCCCGAAGACGAGCGTGAAGCCGCTCGCCACCAGGAAATAGAGACCGCCCACCGTGACGCCGTTGAAGATGGTGTTGACCAGCACCTTCTTCGGGCCGATGAGCGCCACCAGCCAGGCCGGCCACAGCGCCAGGAACAGCCACAGGATCAGGGCTGCCAGCACGACACAGAGGAGAATGGCGACCGGGTGCTTCACGAAAGATGCGCCTCAGGCCGTCAGGCGCCGACGCTGTTCCTGCGTCTGCGGCCGCTTATGAAACTTGCCGTCCTTCATGATCGCGAGCAGCCTGCCCTTGTCCTGCAGCACGCGGACATTGGCGGCCGGGTCGCCATCGACCAGCAGCAGGTCGGCCAGATACCCTTCGCGGACCTGGCCCAGTTCGTGGCCCATGCCCATGATCTCGCCGCCCAAACGGGTGCCGGCGATGATGGCTTCCATCGGCGAGAAGCCCAGCATATCGACGAAGATTTCAAGGTCCTTGGCATTGGTGCCCTGCGGCGTCCAGGCAAATCCGTAATCGCCGCCGATCAGGACCTTGATGCCACGGCGATGCATCTTGCGCGTGGTTTCGATCGCCGTTTCCAACTCGCGTTCATAAAGCATCGAAATATGCGAGCCGGGCTTGACGCCATATTCGCCGGCATGCCGCGCCGTGCCGACCAGCCAGGCAAGGCCGGGGGCCACGAAATGCTTATCCTTGGCGGCTTCGAGCATGTCGAGCGTCTGCTCGTCGCAGAAGGAGGCGTGGTAGATGATCTCGATGCCGTGGCGGATGCATTGCTGCACCGATTTCGACGAGCGTGCGTGGGCGGCGAGCGTCTTGTTGCGGGCGCGCGCTTCCTGCGCCGCCATGGCGACTTCTTCCTCCGACATCGGCGTTTCCTCGGCGCCCATGCCGGTGATCTCCTCGCCGGAGAGGTTGAGCTTGATCGTGTCGACGCCGTATTTGATGAGCGTGCGCACCGTCGCGCGCACTTCCTCAGGCCCGGAGACGACCATGCCGAGATTGAGGCCGGGATGCGGCATGTGCGGCAAAGTGAAATCGCCGAGGCCACCCACGGTCGTGATTTCCGGTCCCGCCGCCGTGTAGCGCGGGCCGGGCAGGCGGCCGGCATTGATGAAATCGCGTACCGCCACATCGAGGCGGGGCTTGGCGGCCGCGGCACCACGGCCGGCGGTGAAGCCGGCATCCAGCACGATCCTGGCCATTTCGGCGGTGACGAGCGTGTGTTCCTCGACCGGCATCTTCTGGATGGGGTCGATACCGGGCGCATTGTTCCAGGAAAGATGCAGATGCGCGTCGATGAGGCCCGGCATCAGGGTGGCGCCCATGCCGTCAATGGTGGTCGTACCCCCGCCGAGCGTGCCCCCAGCGCTGCCGCCGAAGCGGGAACTGCCCTTGGTCACCTGCTTGATGCGGTTGCCCTGCACCAGCACTTCGCCGGTATAGGGATAGTCGCCCGACCCGTCGAGGATGCGCACATTCGTGAAAAGGACGGAATCGGAATCCCGCCCGTTCGACCCCCAGCGATTGCCGGAGCTGCCATTGTCCGCCATGAAGCCCTCCCAGACTTTCCTTGTCGCCCCTCTCGGCTCTCGGCGCTGTCGCGCCGGATGCTCTTCTTCAAAGGGCCGACTGCAAACACTTAAGTTAAGCACATCTCCCTTCAGACGCGCCTCAGGAAATTAGCTATCTTTTCACAGCATTCAGCGGGTTTCTCGACTGTGGCCCAGTGGCCACAACGATCGAGCAGATGCATGCTGGCGCCGGCAACACGGTCGCCGATGAGCTGCGCCATGCTGGGCGGCGCCACCACGTCGGAATCGCCCGTGACCAGCAAGGTCGGCGCCTTGATGCGCTTGTGATCGACTGCCTGGAATTTGGCCAGCGCCTCGCAATGCTTGGCGTAGCCCAGCGGGTCCTGGCGCATGATGGTCTCGCGCACGAAGGCGATGGCGGCCGGTCGGGCCGCTTTCGTTTCCGCCGAAACGGTCGCGTTAATGATCTGCTCGGCGATCGGTTCCATGCCCTGCTCGCGCGCCAGGCGTGCGCGCGCCGTCAGGCCAGTGCGGGCGGCTTCGGGCGGTTCCACCAGGGCGCCGAACAGGGAAAGCGACAGCACGCAGGCGCCATGCTCCACCGCGATCTGCTGACAGATCAGCGTCCCCATGGAATGGCCGACGAAATGTGCCCTTTCAACGCCCAGCGTCCTTGTCGCCGAAAGCACCGCACTGGTGAATTTCTCAATGCTGAGATCGTCTTGCGGCACGCGCGAGCGGCCGGCGCCGGGCAGATCGATGCGGATGATGCGAAAGCCCGCAAGGGCGTTCATCAGGGGCTGGAAGGTGTTGCTGGTGCCGCCGAGCCCATGAATCATCACCACCGGCTGACCTTCGCCGGCTACCTCCGCCGTGATCTGGCCGAGATCGACGCTGCTCATGCGGCGATATCCTCGAAGCGGTTTTCGAGCGCGCCGATCCCCTCGATCTCGACCCGCACCACATCGCCGGACTTCAGGTAACGCGGCGGGCTGAAACCGATGCCGACGCCGGCCGGGGTGCCCGTGGCGATGATATCGCCCGGTTGCAGGCTCAATCCGGCGGAAATGGTGGCGATCAGGGTCGGCACGTCGAAGATCAGCAGGCTGGTGTTGGAATTCTGCCGCAGATCGCCGTTGACGAAGCAGCGGATGGCCGTGTTGCCGATGTCGATCTCGTCCCTGGTGACGGCCCAGGGGCCCATCGGACAGAAGGTGTCCTGCGATTTCCCCACCAGCCATTGGCTGTAGCGCCCCTGCAGGTCGCGCGCCGTCACATCGTTGACGATGGTATAGCCCCAGACATGGTCGAGGGCCTTTTCCTTGGGAATGCCGCGCCCGCCCTTGCCGATGATGACCGCCAGTTCCGCTTCGTAATCGATGGCGGTCGAAACCTTGGCATCGATCAGGACCTTTGCCTGGTTGGGGACGACCGTCTCCGGCACCTTGGAGAAGATGATCGGTTCCTTCGGCACGGCGCCGGCGGCGGCGCTGGAATCGAAGCCGCTCCTGGCGAACTCATGGGCATGTTCGTGATAATTCTTGCCGACGCAGAAGATGTTGCGGCGCGGGCGCGGCACCGGCGCTTCCAGCAAGACGCGGTCGAGGGCAATCGGCGACAGGGTTGCCGGGAGCGAGCCGCGTTCGATCAGCGCCAGGATGCCGTCGCGCGCGGCATCGGCCGGCAGGTCGAACGGCCGGACTTGGCCGGCGGCGAGGTCAACGAGACCGACGCGGCGCTCTCCGCCCACGGAGAAGGTGGCAATGCGCATGAATTCCTCCCGGGAACCTATTTGAGCCATTCGGCGTCTGATTGGTCCAAGTTAAGAGCTACCCTGCGCCAATAGCAAGACCAATTCGCAATTTTCGTGGACGAATAGTGCAAATCATGCTAATTGGTTCAACATTGGATCAAACGAGCGAGACGATGCCGAAACCGATTGCCGCCGATATCGCAAGGAGCCTGCAGCAGCGCATTGACGCCGGCGAGTGGGCTGACGGGCGCCAGGTGCCGCCCGAGCGCGACCTTGCCGCCGATTTCGGCGTGGCACGGAACACGATCCGGCGCGCCATGGATCTGCTGCGCGATCAAGGCACGATTTCGCGCCATGTCGGGCGCGGCACTTTCGTCACCAATGGCGCCAAGCATTCCTTGAGCGAGATTGTCGCCGGCATGGAGGGCGCGAGCCCCGCCGACATGATGGAACTGCGCCTGCTGCTGGAGCCCTTATCGGCAGCCAATGCGGCGATCAATGCCAGTGCGGCGCAACTGGCCGGCATCGAGGAAGCGCATCGCGCGGCCATCGCCGCCACCGACATCATGACTTTCGAGCAGTGGGATTCGGCCCTGCATCACCGCATCTTCGCCTGCTCGCGCAACGAATTGCTGCGCGGCATCTATGACCTGCTCCATGTCCTGCGCAACCAGTCGCCCTGGTTCGACATGAAGAAGCGCTCCTTCTCGGAGGAGCGGCGGCAGAATTACTGCCGGCAGCACGACGCGATCGTGACCGCGATCCTCAGCCGCGATCCGGAAGCGGCGCGGGCGGCAACCCTCGCGCATCTCAAGACGGTCGAAGCCAATCTGCTGGGACGTTAATGCTTCGGCATCCCCTGGCGCCAGGCGCGCGGGCTCATCCCGGCCCAGCGCGTGAAGGCGCGGGTGAAGGCGGAAAGCTCGGAATAGCCGAGCAATAGGGCGATCTCGCTCAAGGGCAGCTGGTTTTGCTGCAGATAGTGCCGGGAAAGGTCGAAACGGGTCACTTCGACGGCCTCGCGGAAGCCCAGCCCGGCATCGGCCAAAGCCCGCTGGATGGCGTTGGGCGAGAGGCGCAACATCTGCGCCACCTGCTCCAATGTCGGCGCACCGTCGGCCAGGCGCACACGCACCGCACCCCGCACCCGGTCGACCAGCGATTCCGGCCTCTCGCGCGAGCCCAGGGATTCGAGGCAGGTCTGCATCATGGTGAGCAGCTTGAGATCCCGCCCAGGCATCGGCCGGCCCAGCAGATCGGCATCGAAGACGATGGCATTGGTGGCGCAGCCGAAATAGACCGGCGCGCCGAAGGCCATTTCATGCTGGCGCCAGTCAGCGGGCCTTGGATGCTCGAACTGGATTTCCAGCGGCGACCAATACCTGCCGCAGCATTCGCGGATGATGTTGGTGAACTGGCCCAAGGACAGTTCCGCATCCTGCCGCCGCGCGATGATCGACGGGGAAAGAATCCGGTATTCCAGGCGCATGCGGCCATCCCGGTCGCACCGCAGCGCCATCGCCGACGAGCTTTGCTGATAGCGGAAGAGACCCACCAGATTCTCCAGCGCGCTGCCCAGGGTCGGCGAGGAGAGCGAGGCATAGCCCCACATGCCCAGATCGCGCGGGGAAAATTGCTGGCCGAACCAGAGGCCGAAATTGTCGCGGCCGGTCTGGCGCGCGGCTTCCTCGAACAGGGCGCAATAAGCGGCAAGGCGCAGCTGCAGCGCCGGCGCCGCGGTCATTTCCGGCGCCAGGCCGCAATTACCGAAGATGGAATCGACGTCGCCGCCTTGTGCCTCGATGAAATCGACCAGACCGGACGCCGCCGCCGACAGCACGATCGGTGCCGCTTCGGCGCCTGCTGAAAATGTCCGACCGCCTGCATGGATCATGCGAAACAATCCGCTGTCGTCAAGAACGCCGAAAGGAAACATCGGAAAGGGTCAGGAATGATGGCATGATGCCGCCGATGCTGCAAGGCAGCAAGCCATCGCTGTCAAACGCCAGACATTTTCGGTCAAGCAGGCCGGCCGATCTGATAATAGGCTCCCAGGCAAAATTGCAGAAATCTGCCCAAGGAACTGGCAGTGGGAGAACGAGGATGAACGACCGACCGCAGACCAGCGCCAATCGCTGGCGGCGTTTTGCCGATTGGGACGAGCGGCCATTGCGCCTGGACCGTTTCGCGATCGAGGATCCGGAGAACGGCTTTGCCGCTTTCAAGGGCGCCAAGGATCCCAAGCCCGGCCTGATCATCGCCGACGGCAAGGTCGCGTCCATGGACGGCGTCCCGGCAGCCGCGTTCGACATGATCGACCATTTCATCGCCAACCATCACCTGGACCTCGGCATCGCCGAGGAAGCGATGGCGATCCCATCGGACGAGATCGCCTTCATGCTGCTGGATATCGGCGTGCCGCGGACGGAACTGGCGCGCCTGGCCCATGGCCTGACCCCCGCCAAACTGGCCGAAGTGGTGGCGCAGCTTTCCGCGATCGAGCTCGCCTTCGCCTTTTCCAAGATGCGCACGCGCAAGACACCCGGCAATCAGGGCCATGTCACCAACGCCAAGGACGATCCGCTGCAATTGGCGGCGGATGCGGCAACGGCGGTGGCCTTCGGCTTCGACGAGGTCGAGACCACCATGCGCGTCGCCAGGAATGCCTGGTCGAATGCGCTGGCATGTGCGGTGGGCGCCTCGGTCGGGCGTTGGGGCACGCTCTTCCAATGCTCGAGCGAGGAATCGGAGGAACTGCAGATCGGCATGGCGGGCTTCACCTCCTATGCCGAAACGGTATCCGTCTATGGCACCGAGCGCGCCTTCACCGATGGCGACGACACGCCCTGGTCGAAGGCGTTCCTGGCCGCCGCCTATGCCAGCCGTGGCATCAAGATGCGCTGCACTTCGGGGGCCGCTTCCGAATTGCTGATGGGGTTCCATGAATCGAAATCCCTCCTCTATTTGGAGGCGCGGTGCCTGTGCCTGCAACGGGCCATGGGTGTGCAGGGGACGCAGAATGGCGGCATCGACGGCGCGCCCCTGGCCTCGACCATGCCGGGCGGGGTGCGCGAGCTGATGGCGGAAAATCTTATCGCCGTCTGGCTCGATCTCGAATGCGCCACCGGCAACGATGCGCGCCATTCCGAATCCGAGATCCGGGTCGGCGCCAAGATCCTGCCCTTTCTCATCGCCGGGTCGGATTTCATCTGTTCCGGCATGGGATCGATCCTCAAATACGACAATTCCTTCAATCCCTCCTCCTTCAACGGCGAGGAGATGGAGGATTTCCTGGTCCTGCAGCGCGATTTCGAGGCCGATGGCGGCCTGACATCGGTCGATGAGACCAGCGCCCTGGAACTGCGCCGGCGGGCGGCCGACGCGCTGGGCGCCGTCTTCGAGGAATTGGGCCTCGGCAAACCCAGCGAGGCGATGAAGCGCAGCGTCGTCGTCGCCTCCGGCTCCAACGAGACGATGAGCTATCTGCCGCGCGACGTCGCCCTCATCAGCGGGGAGATCAAGGCGCGCGGCATCAATGTGCTCGACGTCATCAAGGCGCTGGCCGCACGGGGCTTCCGGGAGGAAGCGCGGAACCTCCTCAATGTCGTGCGGCTGCGCGTCTCCGGCGATTATCTGCAAACGGCAGCGGTGGTGCGGCGCGGCCATGTCATCAGCGCCGTCAACGATCCCAACGATTATGGCGGCCCCGGCACCGGCTATCGCCTCAGCGACCGGCGGCGCAAGGAGCTGGCGGCCATCCGCGATGTGCTGACGCGCGACGAGGTCTTGCGCACCGAGGCAACCTTCGCCAGCGCCGAAAACCGGCGCATCCGCTACCAGGCCCTGGGCGCGGCGGCGGCCGGTGGGCCGAAGAACGAGATTGTCATCGGTGTCAGCCCCGCTTTCGGCCTGAAACTGTTCCGCACCCTGGCCGGCCATCCGCTTTCCGCCGTGTTGCGGGCGATGAGCGAGGGTATTGCAGAAAAGGGCGGCATCGCGCGCATCGTGCGCATGCGGCATACGGCAGATACCTCGTTCCTGGGTCTTAGCGCCGCGCGCCTCGCCGGGTCGGGGATCGGCATCGGCATCCAGGCCAAGGGAACCGCCGTCATCCACCAGGCCGACCGCCTGCCGCATCATAATCTGGAACTGTTCTCCAACGCGCCGATCACGGCGCTCGCGCATTACCGCAAGCTCGGGGCGAACGCTGCCGTTTACGCCAAGGGCGAATTGCCGGAACCGGTCGTGGTGCCGACCGAGGGCGAGGCCATGGGCGCCCGCTACCACGCCCAGGTGGCCCTCATCTATGCGATCGAGACCTCGCTGACAGAGGACGGCGCCAAGCCCGAGGAAATCGAGATCGCCTTCCTGGAGGTTCAGTAATGGCCCGGATCGACGATGTTGCCGATTATCCCCTGGCGGAGAACCGGCCGGACTTGGTGAAGACCGCCCGCGGCAAGGGATTGGAAGAACTCACGCTCGATGCCGTGATGGCCGGCGAGGTGACGCTGGAGGATCTGCGCATCACCCCGCAGGCGCTCAAGGATCAGGCGCGCGTGGCGACGCTGGCTGGCCGGCCGACCCTGGGGCGCAATTTCGAGCGCGCCGCCGAACTGGTGCCGGTGCCGCAGGATTTCCTGCTGCAGGTCTATGAATTGCTGCGACCGGGCCGCGCCAAGACCAAGGCCGACCTGCTGGCGGCCGCAAAGACCTTGCGCGAGGACTATAAGGCCGAAAAGATGGCGATCTTCGTCGAGGAGGCCGCCGAAGTCTATGAACGCCGCGGTCTGTTTACATTCAGGTTCTGAGAATTCCGCATGAGTTGGAAGATCCGACACCGATCCTTCTATTACCAGGGCGCGCCCGAGCCCGACGACCTCGACTTCAAGCCGGCGGAGACGGCGCTCCTGGTCATCGACGTGCAGAATACCTATCTGGAGCGGCCCGACCGCGCTTCGCTCGATGCCGCCGGAAAGGCGCATTACGATGCCTGGACGCCATTCCACGACCGCATGAACGGGACGGTCATTCCGCGCACGGCAGCACTTCTGGCCTGGGCGCGCAAGCATGGTGTCGAATGCCTGTTCGCGCGCATTGCCTGCCAGACCAAGGATGGGCGCGACCGGTCCTTGAGCCAGAAGATGCCGGGCTGGAACAATCTGCTGCTGCCAAAGGACGCGCATGCCTCGCAGCTGGTGCCGCGACTGCAGCCTCAAGGAGATGAAGTTGTCGTCACCAAGACAACGGACAGCGCCCTGACCGGCACCAATCTGCGCCTGATCCTGCATAATCTCGGCATCAGGAATGTCATCTGCGCCGGCATCTTCACCGACCAATGCATCTCCTCCACCGTGCGGAGCCTCGCCGATGAGAGCTTCCAGGTCGTGGTGGTCGAGGATTGCTGCGCCGCCGGGTCGGACGCTCTCCATGAACAGGAACTGGCGATCATCAACATGATCTACTGCCATGTCATGACCGCCGAGGAACTCAAAGCCATGATGAAGCTCGCATGAAGCGCATCCTGATCATCGTTCCGGAACTGGTGGCCCCGCCCGGCATCCTGGGGCAGGCATTGATCGCGCAAGGCGTCCATTACGACGCGGTCTTTCCGGTGGCGCGCTTTGCGAGCTACGCCCCCATGGATTATCCGGGCCTGCCGCAAGGCCCCGCCAATTATGCCGGCCTCATCGTGCTGGGCGGACCGATGAGCGCCAGGGACGAGCATCTTTATCCCTTCCTCACCGAGACGATGGCCCTCATCCGTTCCTTCACGGCGGCCGAGCGCCCGGTGCTGGGCGTGTGCCTGGGCGCGCAGATCATCGCCCATGCCTTCGGCGGCGAGATCTACCGGATGGACAGGCTGGAATCCGGCTTCCATCAGCTCGACCTGACGCCGGAGGGGCAGCGGGATCCGTTGTTCGAGGGCGTACCACGGCCGGTGACCGCCTTCGAAAACCATTACGAGGCCACGCGCGACACGCCAGGTGCCGTGCCGCTGATGACCGGCGGCGCCTGTCCCGTCCAGGCCTTCCGTGTCGGCGCGAAGACCTATGGCGTGCAGTTCCATATCGAGGTGACGATCGATATCGTGCGCGACTGGATCCGCATGTTCGGCGCCGATTTCTGTCGGGATGAGCCAAGATTACTGACCGATCTCGACCGCCAGTTCGAGACGCATTTCGGGCGCTATGTCGAGGTCTGCAACACGCTCACGCGGAATTGGCTGGCGTTAACCTGAGCATGATGGCCAGACTGGGACGATCCATCTCGCCAGTCAAACTGGTCTGTCAAACTGGTCTGTCAAAATTATCGGCCTTAATGTCAAGACCGGGTAGCAGGGGCACCCTATCGTCCCTAGCGTGACCGATTTTAAGACGACTTGCGGCAAGCAAGCGAAGAATGCGCACACCACATTCAACGGCACGGCCGACCGGACTGAAGAGGTCGGAGGGCGCCGGTTTGGTCAACAGGGAAGCGGCACCGGCGTCGAACGGCCGGGCCAACGGAGAGGGACAGATGAGCAGCTTCAAGCAGTCACGTCGCAATTTCATGCAGAATTCGGCCCTGATGGCCGCGGCTTTCGCCACCGGCGGCGTCGCCGGCCTGCGCCCGGCCTTCGCCGACCGGTCCAAGGAACTCAATATCCTGTGTTGGGAGGGGTATAACTCGGCCCAGGTCCTGGACCCGTTCCGCCAATCCAGCGGCGCCACGGTGAAGGCGGAATCGCTCACCAACGACCCCACCATGATCAACCGCCTGCGTGCCGGCGAAACCAATGTCTGGGATCTGATCAACGTCAACAATCCCTGGGCGCGCAAGGTGATGTTTCCGGAAAAGCTCATCCAGCCTCTGGATCGCGCCAAGATGGAGCCCTATTTCGAGAAAATGGCGCCGGATTTCAAGCCGCCCTACAAATGGGCGATGGATGACAGCGGCAACGAGCTTCTGGGCATGTGCCAGCGCTATGGCCCCTATTCCTTCGTCGTCAATACCGACAAGGTGAGTCGCGATGCGGCCGAGGACCAGGGCTGGGATCTGTGGAACGATCCGGCCAACGACAAGAAATACGGCATCCTCGAATCCGACGATTGGAACGTCTTCAACATCTGCTGCATCGCCGGATTCGATCCCTTCAAGGAGCATACGGACGAGGAAGTCGCGAAGTTCACCGAGACCGCCAAGAAGGTCTTCAAGGGCGCCAAGGTGGTGGGCGACATCGCCACGATGAATCAGGCGCTAGTTTCCGGCGAGATCGATTTCCACATGACGGGTGGCACCTATTCCGCCTCGCCGGCGCGCGCCGATGGTGCCGCCGCCATCCGCGGCATCACGCCGAAGAAGGGACCGATGGAAGGCGGCAAGGGCGGCATATCCTGGATCGAGGTAACATCCGTGGTCAACAACCCGGACATCTCGCCGCTGGCCGTGCAGTTCCTGGAATATGTGCAGGACCCGAAGGTCGCCCATACGGTGGCGTTCGCCGAAGGGACGTTCAACCCGGTGGCGCAGATGGGCAATCCGGACTGCTTCAGCCTCTTCAGCAAGGAAGAGCTGGATGCGATCCAGTATGACAGCCTGGAAGAGGAAATGGCGCGCTCGGTCGAATACGATATCGTGCCGGATTACGCCAAGCTGCTCGACATCATGACCGCGGCTAAGCGCGAGGCTTCGGGCGGCTGATCGGCAGACCTTTCCGCCAAGATGTCGGATCGCCCGGCGCGTACCATGCCGGGCGATCCCGTCTTGATCTTCCTTCGTCACATTACGACCCGGATTTCCAAGGACCATGCACGTCCGATCGCCCATTCTGCAATTACGCAATCTGACCAAGACCTTCGGCAATTTCACAGCCGTCAAAGGAATCAACCTCGACATCTCGGAGGGAGAATTCTTCACCATCGTCGGCCCATCTGGCAGCGGCAAGACCACCTTGCTGCGCATGCTGACGGGGATGGAGGGCGCCAGCGGCGGCGATATCCTGCTGCGGGGCGCCCGCATCAACGATCTGCCGGCCAACAAGCGGCCGACCTGCATGGTGTTCCAGTCGCTGGCTCTGTTCCCGCACCGCACGGTCGGGCAGAACATCGAGTTCTCGCAGAAGATCAAGGGCGTCGAACCGGCCAAGCGCAAGGCACGGGCCCTGCAGCTGATGGCGCAGCTGCGCCTGCCGGAGAATTACTACGACAAGAGTGTCACCAAATGTTCCGGCGGCGAGCGGCAGCGCGTGGCGCTGGCCCGGGCGCTTGCCTACGATCCCGACATCCTCTTCTTCGACGAACCATTGTCGGCCATCGACTACAAGCTGCGGAAGACGTTGGAGAAAGAGCTCAAGGACATTCACCGCGAAACCGGCAAGACCTTCATCTACATCACGCACAGCCTGGAAGAGGCGATGGTGATGAGCGACCGCATCGGCGTCATGCGCGCTGGGCAATTGGTCCAGGTGGGTTCACCGCAGCAGATCTACAGCGCGCCGGAAACCAAGTTCGTCTCCGAATTCATCGGCGATGTGAACGTCATGGCGGTGACGGCGAACGGCGCCAGCGGGGTCCATGCCGCTGAATTCGATGTGGATTTCGTGAGCCAGACAGTACCGGCGGGTTTCACCAACGGCCATCTGGTGGTGCGGCCGGAATCGCTGCGTTTCCTCGGCAACCGGTCCGAAGCGCAGAACTGCCTGGAGGGTCGCCTCTATAACGAATATGTGCTGGGTTCGCGCATTCAATACCAGGTGCGCGTGGGCGAGCATGTCTTCATCGTCGAAAAACTGCGCCAGCAGGAATTCGGCGGCAAGCTCGACGACCGGGTCCTCATCGGCTGGGATGCCAAGGACGGCATCCTGGTGACGGATTGATCGGGGGCCGCGCGATGAGCCTCTCCAAGATATTCGGCCCCGGCATAAGGAACGCGCTGCCGCTGATCCTGTTTCTGCTGATCGGGTTTGCAGCGCCACTCCTGGCCGTCATCGGGTTTTCCTTCATCCCGGCGCGTTCCTTTTCGCTGTGGCAGCCTTGGAGCCTCGGCAACTATATCGAGATCTTCAATTCCACGAGCTATCTCTCCTTCCTCTGGTCGCTGGGTCTTGCCGCCCTCACGGTGCTGATTCTGGCCATCATCTGCTATCCGATCGCCTATGGGCTGGCGCGGGTCTTCGGCAAATATTCGACGCTGGTGACGCTGCTGTTCACCATTCCCCTCTTCGTCTCGGAAAATGTCCGCCTCTATGGCTGGGTTCTCTTCTTCATCAAGAACGGCGTGCTGCTGGGGACACTCAAGGCCTGGTTCGGCATCGAGCCGGAAAGCTGGCTCTTCACCAGCAGCATCATCGTCTTCGGCATGGTCTATGTGTATCTGCCCTTCATGCTGTTTCCGATGACGCTCGGCGTTTCCATGGTGCCGGACCAGACGCGGGATGCCGCCTTCGATCTGGGTGCCACGCGCTGGCAGGTGTTCAAGGAGGTGGAGCTGCCGCTTTCCATGCCGGGCATCATGATCGGCTTCCTGCTCTCCTTCGTGCTGGCCGTGGGTGCCATCGCCGAGGCGAAGGTGCTGGGCGGGCAGCAGATCATCCCCATCAGCCACGATATCGAGATTGCCTTCACCTATGCGCAGAACTGGCCGCTGGGCGCCGCCCTTGCCGTTCTCCTCATGCTGGTGGTCGGCAGCATGGTTCTGTTCGTGCTGCGCCGCTTCGATCTCGATGCCATTCTGGGGCGGAGATAGGCGATGGACGGTCTTACCCCCCGCTGGCGGACATCTTTGATCTGGGCCTGGACGGCGGCGATCGTGATCTTCATGTATCTGCCGGGGCTCTGCCTGCTGCTGGCATCGCTCACCTCCAGTCGCTATTTCATCTTTCCCATCAACAAATGGGGTATCGCCTGGTGGCAGAAGACATTCGACTCGCTGGAAATTCATCAGCTTTTCAGGACCTCGATCTTGATCGCGCTCTGCGTGACGGCGATCGCCGTGACCATCGCCCTCTTCGGGGCGCTCGCTTTCGCGCGCTATGACTGGAAGGGCCGGTCGGTCTATCAGAAGATCGTCTTGCTGCCGATCTTCTTCCCGCAATCGGTCCTAGGCCTCGCCCTGCTGCTCTGGTTCAATGCGCTGGGCCTCACCATGTCCTGGCAGACGGCGGTCTTTGCGCATCTGGTGTGGATCATCCCGGTCTGCACGCTGGTCATTTCGATCCAGGTCTATTCCTTCGACCCGGCGCTCGAAGAGGCGGCCTTCGATCTTGGCGCCACGCGCTGGCAGGTGTTCCGCGAGGTGACCTTGCCGGTGCTGTTCCCCGGCATCTTCTCGGGCGCGCTCTTTGCCTTCCTGCTTTCCTGGGGCAATTTCCCGCTGTCGCTCTATACCACCGGCGCCGACACGACGATCCCGGAATATCTTTATGCCAAGATGGTTGCCGGTTACACGCCGGGTGTCCCGGTGCTGGGCACCGTCTCGACCTTCGGCGCCGCGACATTGTTGCTCTGCGGCTATGCCCTCATCCTGAT
This sequence comes from Dongia sp., assembly GCF_041918875.1. Lineage (GTDB taxonomy): Bacteria > Pseudomonadota > Alphaproteobacteria > Dongiales > Dongiaceae > Dongia. The sequence continues at coordinate 120,695 of NZ_JAYRUV010000011.1, read as the reverse complement.
CCTGCGCCGGCGCCGCGCCAGCGCGCCGACAGAAAACTGAAGAGAAGCGGAGGAGACACCCATGCTGGGACAATCGATCCAGGGAAAATCCGTCATCGTCACCGGCGCCAGCAAGGGCATCGGCAAGGGCATCGCCCGCGTCTTCGCCCGCCACGGTGCCAAGGTGCTGGTGGTCGGCCGCGATCTCAAATCGGCGGAAGCGACGGCGAAGGATTTCACCGATGCCGGCTGGATTGCCAGCGGCTTCTCGGCCGACGTCACCAAGCTTGGCGACATGGAGAAGATGGCGAAGACGGCGGCGGAGCGCCATGGCGGCGTCGACGTGCTGTGCGCCAATGCCGGCGTCTTTCCGCAGGTGAAGATCGAGGACATGTCGCCGGAAACCTGGGACGAGGTGCAGGCGACCAACCTCAAAGGCACGTTCCTTTCCGTCAAGGCCTGCATCCCATTCTTGAAAAAATCCGGCGAGGGGCGCATCGTCATCACATCCTCCATTACAGGGCCCGTCACGGGCTTTCCCGGCTGGACGCATTACGGCGCCACCAAGGCCGGGCAATTGGGCTTCATGCGCACGGCCTGCATGGAAGTCGCCAAATACGGCATCACGGTCAATGCCGTGCTGCCGGGGAACGTAATGACCGAAGGGCTCATCGAACTTGGCGAGGATTACATGAAAGGCATGGCGGCGGCCGTGCCGATGGGCAAGCTCGGTAATGTCGAGGATATCGGCCATGCCGCCCTCTTCCTCGCCTCGCGCGAGGCCGGCTACATCACCGGGCAGACCATCATCGTCGATGGCGGGCAGATCCTGCCCGAATCACAGGACGCGCTGTCGCAGATGTAAAGCAACGAATACGTCATGCCCGGGTCAAGCCCGGGCATGACGATTCGCTCAATGCCCCTGCTTCCTGTAGGCGCGCGGGCTCACGCCGGTCCATCTGGTGAAGGCGCGGGTGAAGGCCGAGAGTTCGGAATAGCCGAGCAGCAGCGCGATCTCGGTCAGCGGCAGTTGGCGCTGGTCGAGATACATCTGCGCCAAGCTCTGGCGCGTCGTTTCGACCGCGTCCTTATAGGTGAGCCCCTGTTCCGCCAGTTCGCGCTGAATGACGAGAGCCGGCACGCGCAGGGAATGGGCGATCTGGTCGAGGCTGGGATAGCCGCCGGGGAGGCTGACGCGGATGGCGGTCTTCACCCGATCGACCATGCCGTCATTCCCGGTGCGATGGGACCCTAAGGATTCGAGACAGGTCTGCATCATGGTGAGAAGCTGCAAGTCACGTCCAGGCATCGGCCGTTCCAGGAGCTCCGGCCGGAACAGCAAGGCATTGGTCGGCTGGCTGAAATAGACCGGGGCATCGAAGGACGCCTCATGCTCCTTCCAGAATTCGGGACGCGGATGTTCGAAATGCACCTCGACCGGCGACCATTTGGAACCGCAGCAATCACGGATCACGTTGGCGAACATGCCGAGCGATAGTTCGGCGTCCTGCCTGCGCTCGACGATCTCGGAAGAATATATCTGGTATTCGAGACGCATCAGCCCGTCGGCGCCCTTCACCAGCTGCATGCCCGAAGATTCCTGGTGAAAATGGAAGAGGCGCACCAGATTGCCGAGTGCCGCCCCAAGATTTGGGGATGAAATCGCCGCATACCCCCACATGCCGAGGTCGCGCGGCTGGAATTGCTGGCCGAAATGCAGGCCGAAATTGCCGGGGCTGAATTTGTCGCCCTCGATCTGGCGCGCCGCCTGCTCGAACAGGCGGCAATAGCCGGAGAGCTTCAGCTTCAAAGTCGGGGCCCCGGCCATGTCCGGGGCGATGCCGGAATTGCCGAAGATCGAATCAACATCGCCGCGCTGCCGCTCGATGAAATCCACCAGGCCAGTGGCCGCCGCGGCCAGCACGACGGGCGCGCCGGTCTCGCGCGTCTCGGTCCTCATATCCAGCGAAGCGGATGCCATTGTTTTCCCCAGCCAGAGTTCATGAACCAGACTGCAGATAAGGCAGGATGATGGCACGCAAGGTGGCGGGGCTTCAAGCGGTCAAAGCTGAGCAGCTGTCAAGATCGCCCGGCCAGGGGTCAAGCCGGCTTGTCGCGGCGCGCCTAATTTCCCCATGGTTGGAAAATTGCCCGCCGCGTAACGACGGTGCGTCCCGTTCCGGTTAACGAACGGGAGGAGAGGCTTCGCCATCCACTGGGAGCAAGGACGAGAGATGAGCGGTATGCTCACAACGGAACAATTGTTGCGCGCGATCGACGAGCTGGCTGCGGCGGCCTTGCCGCGCTGGGGCTTGGGCGGTGCCGAACTCACGCTCATCAATCATTCGGAAAACTGGACCTATCGCGTAACACCCGTGGGCGCCGCGCGGCCGGTGATCCTGCGCGTGCATCGCGATGGCTATCACAGCGTCGAGGGCATCCGCAGCGAACTGGCCTGGATGCGGGCGCTGCAAGCGGAAGCGGGCGTGAAGACGCCGCAGGCGATACCGGGCATCGACGGCGCCGACATCCAGACCGTGGCGCATCCGGTACTGGTCACCCCGCGCAATTGCGTGCTGTTCGAGTTCATCGACGGGATCGAGCCGCCGCAGGGCAATCTCATTCCGCCCTTCCGGCAGTTGGGCGAAGTGACGGCGCGCTGCCACAATCACAGCGAGACATGGAAGCGCCCGCCCTATTTCGAGCGCCTTTCGTGGGATTTCGAACATTCGCTGGGCAAGACAGCCAATTGGGGTGCTTGGCAGGACGGGCCGGATTGCACGCCGGACCGCGCCAGGCTGCTGCAGCGTGCGGTGGATCTGATGGAGAGGCGCCTCGATAATTTTGGGCAGGGCCGGAACCGCTACGGCCTCATTCACGCCGATTTCCGCCTCGCCAACCTGCTGGTCCACCAAGGCGACGTGCGCGTGATCGATTTCGACGATTGCGGCCTGGGCTGGTTCCTCTATGACGCGGCGACCGCCGTCAGCTTCTTCGAGGATCGCGCCGACGTGCCGGAGCTGATGGAGGCCTGGAAGGAAGGCTATCGCCGCCAGCGCGCCTTGCCGCCCGAAGACGATCATGAAATGTGGACCTTCATCCTGCTCCGGCGGATGACGCTCTTTGCCTGGATGGGCAGCCACGCCGAAACGGACCTCGCCCGCACCGAAGGTCCCGGCTACAGCACCGGCACCTGCGAACTCGCCGAACGCTACCTCAGTCAATACAGCTGAACCCGGACGGGTCAGGAGTTACCGATGGTCGATTACCCAGAGAGTCCCGAGAAGCGCGAGCTCATCGCCAAGTCGAAACAGTTCTGGAATCCGGGCAAGACCCAGGCGTGGCAGGATATGGGCGTCGATCTGGTGATCGACCGGCGCGAAGGCTATCTGCTGTGGGACATGGATGGGCGGCGCCTCATCGATCTCCATTTGAACGGCGGCACGTATAATATCGGCCATCGCCACCCGGAGCTGATCGAGGTGCTGGGTCGCGGCATGCAGCGCTTCGACATGGGCAACCATCATTTTCCCAATATGGGACGCACGGCCCTGGCCGAGCGGCTGGCACGCATTTGCGGCGGCGACATGCATTACACCATGTATGCCTCGGGCGGCGCCGAAGCCATCGACATCGCCCTGAAGACCGCGCGCCATGCCACGCAGCGGCGCAAGATCGTCTCGATCGTCAATGCCTATCACGGTCATACCGGTCTGGCAGTGGCGGCCGGCGCCGACCGGTTCAAGAAGATTTTTCTATCCGACCAGCCGGAAGAATTCGTCCATGTGCCGTTCAATGATCTCAACGCCATGGAAGACGCGCTGAAGGGCAAGGACGTCGCCTGCCTCATCATGGAGACGATCCCGGCAACCTATGGCTTTCCCATGCCGCTGCCTGGCTATCTTGCCGAAGTAAAGAAGCTGTGCGAGCGCTACGGCGCCCTTTATGTCGCCGACGAGGTGCAGACGGGCCTGATGCGCTGCGGAGAGATGTGGGGCTATCAGCGCTACGGCATCCAGCCGGACATCATGGTGACCGGCAAGGGCATTTCCGGCGGCATGTACCCGATCGCCTGCGTCGTCGTGCGCGAACCCTATGCCGGCTGGCTGAAACAGGACGGCTTTGCCCATATGTCGACCATGGGCGGCGCCGAGCTTGGCTGCCTCGTCGCCATGAAGACGCTGGAAATCCTCGAGCGGCCGATGGTGAAGCCGATGGTCAACTATATCTCGGAGACCTTCCGCAACGGTCTTCACGAGATCATGCGGCTTTATCCCGGCTTCTTCGTGGGCCTGCGCCAATGCGGCGTGGTGATGGGGCTGGAGTTCGATTTCCCGGAGGGCGCCAAGCCGGTGATGAAGCATCTCTACGAAAACGGCGTCTGGGCGATCTTTTCGACGCTCGACCCGCGTGTGTTGCAGTTCAAGCCCGGCGTGCTGATGACAGCCGATCTCTGCGCCGAAGTGCTGGAGCGGGTCGAACGCAGCATCGGCTTGGCTTACGCCGAATGCATGGGCAAGGGCCGCAGCACCCATCGGGCCGCGTGAGGAGCACTGCAGCATGACCGCCATCGTTGAAGAAATCCTCGCCGGCGACAAGCGCCCGACCGGCACCGCCGATCTGATGCTGCAGATGGCCGAATGGGCGGCGGCGGCCTTCGCCCGCTTCGACCGCGGCCGCATCGAGAAGATCGCACGTGCCGCCGCCGATGTGGCTTTCGCTCATGCCGGGGAATTGGCCGAAGCGGCGGTCAAGGAAACCGGCTTCGGCGTTGCCGCGCATAAGAAGATCAAGAACGAGCTGACCTCACGCGGCCTCTTCGATCTCTATTCGAAAGAGGATTTCTGTTCGGCCAGGATCAAGGCCGAGCTGAAGATGGTTGAGTTGCCCAAGCCGGCGGGCGTCATCTTTGCCCTCACCCCGTCCACCAACCCGGTCTGCAGCGTCTATTACAAGGTGCTGATGGCGCTCTTCACCCGCAATGCCATCATCCTGTCGCCGCATCCGACGGCCAAGGGCTGTTCGGTGAAGGCCGCCAAGTTGATGGCCGAAGCCGCGGAACAGGCCGGTGCGCCTGTCGGCATCATCCAGATCATCGAGCAGCCGAACCTGCCGCTCATCGACTATGTGATGAAAAGTCCACGCATCGGTGTGATCCTGGCTACCGGCGGCACGCCCATGGTGCGCTCGGCCTACAGTTCCGGGAATCCCGCGATTGGTGTCGGTCCCGGCAATGCGCCGGCTCTTGTCGACGAAAGCGCCGACCTCAATGAGGCCGCCAAGCGCATTGTCCTCTCCAAGGCGTTCGACAATTCCATCCTCTGCACCAATGAAAGCGTCGTGGTGGCGGTGGAAAACATCGCCGACCGGCTGTTGCAGGCGCTTAAATCGGTCGGTGCCTATATCGCCAAGCCGGAGGAAGTGGCGGCGTTGCGCGAATTGCTGTTCGGTCTCGGCTCGTTCAACACGGCGGTGCTGGGGAAGTCCGCGGTCGAGATCGGCGCGCAGGCCGGTATCCGCCTCCCCTCGAATACGCAGATCATCATTGCTGAAATCGACCGCGTCGGGATCGACGAGCCGCTCTCCAAGGAAAAACTCTGTCCCGTGCTGAGCTTCCTGCGGGTCCCGCATGCCGACGCCGGCATTACCCAGGCCCGCGCCCTCATCCGCCTGTCCGGCGCCGGCCATTCCGCCGCCATTCACAGCAAACACGCGCCGACCATCCTGAAATATGGCGCGGCGGTGAAGGCGCTGCGGGTCGCGGTCAATGCGCCCTGCAGCCTGGGTGCCGCCGGCTATGGCACGCATCTGGCGCCGGCCTTCACCATCGGCACAGGCTTCTTCGGCTCCTCCTCGATCGGCGAGAATGTGGGACCGCAGCACCTCATCAACTGGACGCGCATCGCCTATAACGACGATCCCAAGGAAGTATTCGGCGATTTCGGCGGGCTCGATGCCAATGCGGGCGGCCCCGCCTTGGCGCTGGGCCTGGAGGCGCCGATTTCCCTGGGACGCCTGCAGGAAGGAGCCGATGCGGCGCAGGATCCCCTGCCCATGCCCCTGCCCCTTTCCAATAGTGGGTCGATCGACGAGATCGCCATCCTGCGGGAGGAAATCCGCCGCATGGTGCTTGAGGAACTGCGCGGGGCGATCCGGTCATGAGAAGGCAGCACTGACATCATGGCCGATCTGCGCTCCTTCATCTTCATCGACCAGCTGCAACCGCAGACGCTCTGCTATATGGCAAGCGGCATGCGCGGGCGCCTGCCGCGCACGCATATGGCCGCCCAGATCATCGAAGTGGCGCCCGGCCTCGATATCGAAGCGCTGACCGATATCGCCCTCAAGCATGCCGAAGTGAGCGGCGGCATGCTGGTGGTGGAACGCCAGTTCGGTTATCTCGAATTCCATTCGCGCTCGACGGCGGCGGTGAAATCGGCCGCCGAGGCCGTGCTGGATGAATTGGAGGCACGGACCGAGCAGGCGATGAAGCCGCAGATCCTCGCCTCCAAGATTGTGACCAGGATCGATAACGGACACGCCTTCCTCATCAACCGCAACAAATCCGGTTCGATGATCCTGCCCGGAGAATCGCTCTTCGTTCTCGAGATGCAGCCGGCCTCCTACGCCATCCTGGCCACCAACGAAGCGGAAAAAACGGCAGATATCAAAGTGATCGATTATCGCATGTTCGGCGCCACCGGCCGGGTCTACCTCTCCGGCGAAGAATCCAATGTGCGCATGGGCGCCGAAGCGGCCCTGGCCGCCCTGCAGGGATGAGCCAGATGGACAAGAGCCTCATCCGCAGCCTGATCCGTGACGTCATCGCCGAGGAAGTGAAGGCGATGAAAGCGGGAAAGTTGCCGGCGGTCGCTGCATCGTCCGTGCGCATCGCCAGCGATTCCGACCTCGCGACCTTTGCCAAGGACGTGCTGCGCCTGGCCGAAGATCCGCAAATCCGTGCAGCGATCCAGGCCGGTCGGCATCCGTTCCGACTGGCCGGCGGCACAGCCAGGACGCTGGTTGTCCCGGCGACTGACCAGAGCCATCGCATCGACAAGGGTGTCGTCACGGAAGGGGTCATCGCCAAGCTCGGCGGAAATATCTCGCGCCTGCTTCTTGGGCCGGGCGTCAGCATCACCCCCTTGGCCCGTGACAAGGCCAAGGCGCGCAACATCAGCGTCGAAAGGATCGGACAATGATTCGCGGTCGGGTCGTGGGCCGTTACTGGGCCACCAAGAAGATCGAACACATCCCGTCGGGCGCCTTCCTGGAAGTGGAGAGCCCGGGCGGCGGCCGCATGATCGCCTTTGACGTGCTGGGCTGCGGCGAGGGCGAGGACGTACTCATCGTCGCCGGTTCCACCGCGGCCTCGTGGCTGGGCGGCGGCAAGATTCCCATCGATGCGCTCATCATCGGCTCGCTCGATGAGACATCGAAACCCAAATCCAAATAACCAACTCTGTCGAAAGCAAGGAGAGAACCATGTCGAACGCTATCGGAATGATCGAGACCAAGGGTTTCGTCGCGGCCCTGGCCGCGGCCGATGCCATGGTGAAGGCCGCCAACGTCACCGTGGTCGGCCGCGAGGAAGTGGGGGATGGGCTGGTCGCCGTCATCATCAACGGCGATGTCGGCGCGGTGAAGGCCGCGACCGAAGCCGGTGCCGAGGCCGCGAGCAGCGTCGGCACGCTCGTTTCCGTCCACGTCATCCCGCGCCCGCATCCCGACCTCGGCAAGCATTTCTCGACCGCCAGCGGGAAGTAAGCCAAATGGGGCTCCGCTCTAAGCCCTCTCCCTTCAGGGGGTGGGTTGGGTGGGGGCGGACGGCCCCCTACCTCGTCTGCTGCCCCCTCCCGACCTCCCCCCTGAAGGGGGGAGGGGAAGAAGTTAGTCTGGAACCCATTCATGACCGAGCTTCGCGTCTATCTGCTGGTGAAAGATCTGGCCCGCCAGTTCGCCGCTTACATGTCGACGCCCACGCGGGCGCGCGGCTATCCGCCGATGCAGGGGGAACACAGCCTGATCATCGAGGTGGCGCCCGCCCTGGCCATTCACCGCATCTGCGACCTGGCACTGAAGACCGCGCCGGATATGGAGCCGGGGCTACTCTATACCGAACGGCAATACGGCATCCTGGAACTGCACGCGGCGGATCTCGCGCATCTCAATTTCGCCGGCGACGCGATCCTCAAGGGCATCGGCCACAAGCCGGACGACCAGCTGAAGCCCCGCACGCTTTATGCCGACATCATCGACGATGTCTCCGACCAGCATGCCATCATCCTCAACCGCACGCGCGAGGCGTCGATGCTGCTGCCGGGGAAATCGCTGCTGCTTTACGAGCTGGAGCCGGCGCTTTTCGCCTCGGTCGCCGCCAATGAGGCGGAGAAGGCAGCACCCGGAATCACCATCGTCGATGTGCAGATGATCGGCGCCAGCGGGCGGCTGTTCCTCTCCGGCACGCGCAAGGAATGCGAACGCGCCCGCAACCGCATCGACGAGGTGCTGGGTGCCGTGATCGGCCGATCGGGCAAGGCTTAGCGCGGCTTCAGCCGCGCTAAGGCCGATTGCAGGCTGCCGAGGACTCCCTTGGGCAGCAGGATCACGAAGCCGGCGAGGATCAATCCCAGACCGATATCGCGCCAGTCGCCGAACTCGCGCATCGCTTCGTCGGCCGCCATCAATAGCAAAGCACCCAGCAACGGCCCCCAGACCGTGCCCATGCCGCCCACCACGATCATGGAAAGCAGGAACAGCAGGGTCGATATCGAGAAGGCCGTCGGGCCCACGGCGGCGAAATGCACGGCGTAGAAGGAACCGGCGAGACCCGTGAAGAAGGCCGAAAGGGCGAAGACCCAGAGCTGGTATTTGAAGCGGCTGACGCCGCGCGCCATGGCGCAGCCGGGATTGTCGCGCAGGGCCTGGAAGGCCAAGCCCATCGGCCCGCGCATGATGGCGATAGAAAAGACAGCGGCCAGCGCCAGCAGGCCCAGCCCCACGTAATAATCCGCGACATACCATTTCGAGCCGAAGAGATCGCGAAAGCCCAGGTCGCCGAAACGCGTGAAGCCGCGCACGCCGCCGAAGAGCGGCATGCAGCCGGAGGGCGGATTGGTGAAACAATCCGTGTCGTTGACGATGAGCAGGTAGAGAACCTGCGCCACCGCCAGCGTGAGCAGCGCGACATAGGGCCCCTTCAAGCGCAGGCAGGCGAGGCCCACCAGCGTGCTGACCGCCACCGTCGCCAGCGCGGAAAGCGGCATGGCGAGGATCATCGGCATGTTGAAATAGTAGCCGAACATGGCGGTCGCATAAGCGCCGACGGCAAAGAGCGCCATCTGCGCCAGCGAAAAGATGCCACCCACGCCCAGCACCAGGTTCCATTGCAGGACGACGATGCCCCAGATGAAGAACAAGGTCGCCTGGGTCACGAAATAGCGCATGCCGATGAAGGCCGGCACCAGCGCGAAGAGAATGACGAGGCCCAGGCCGATGAGGAGATCGCGGCGCATGTTCATCAGAGGCGCACCACTTGCCGGCGGCCGAACAGGCCATAGGGGCGCCAGATGAGGACGGCGATCACCAGCAGCAGCAGGATGGCAAAGCTGTAACGCACACCCAGCACATATTGCGCGACCGCTTCGAGAAGGCCAAGGACGATGGCGGCACCGACGGCACCGTAGACATTGCCGAGGCCGGCCACGACGCAGATGATGAAGGCCTTGAGCATCGGGTCGCCACCCATATTGGGTAGAAGGCTGGAGAGCGAACTCACCATCACGCCGGAAATGGCCGCGAGTGCTCCGGAAAGGGCCAAGACCTGGGCATAGACGAACCCGACGCGGACACCCATCAGCTGGGCGGCTTCACGGTTCTGCGCCGTGGCGCGGATGGCGCGCCCGAGGCGCGTCCGCTGCAGCAGATAGGCAAGTGCCGCCATGAGGCCGACGGCGACACCGAGAATCAGCAGGTTCTGATTTGGGATATGCACCGAGCCGATCACAACGGCGCCGGGGAGATTGAGCGGCTGCGGTGTCGGCTGCGGCCCGAACAGGCGCAGGATGACGTTTTCAATGACGGCGCCGATGCCGATCGTGGCGATGAAGATCTGCGTTTCGAAATTGGCCGATTTCAGCATCGGCTGCGCGGCGGCGTAGTAGACGAGCAGGCCTACCAGCCCGCAGACCAGCATCGCCGCGAAAAGGCCCAGGGCCGGATGCAGGCCCAGGCGATTCATGGCGAAATAGCAGACATAGCCACCCAGCGCCAGAAGCGCTCCATGAGACATGTTCAGCATGTTGAGCGAGCCGTAAACGAGCGCCAGACCGATGGTGGAGATGGCATACATCGCCCCCATGGTGAGGCCGGAGGCGAGGATCTGGACGACGACATCCATGGGCAGATCAGGCTCCGAGATAGGTTTCAAGGATTTCGGGCCGCGCCATCAGCTCGGCGCCCTGGCCAGACCAGACCAGCTGGCCGTTATCGAGGAGCGCGATGAGCACTGCCTTGTCGGAAACGCGGGCGGCATTCTCCTCGACCACCAGGATGCTGTGGCCGGCGGCGGTCAGTTCACCGATCACTTCGTAGATCTGGTCGATGACGATGGGAGCGAGGCCCAGCGAGGGCTCGTCCAGCATCAATAGACGTCCGCCGCCCATGAGGCCGCGGCCGATGCCAACCATGCGCCGCTCGCCGCCCGACAAAGTGCTGGCGACCTGGCCGCGGCGGTCCCTGAGCTTGGGCAGCAGGGCGAAGACCTGTTCCAGCCGCCGCCCGCTTTCCGCTGCGGCTGCGGGCAGATAGGCGCCCATCAAGAGGTTCTCCAGCACCGTCATTTCCGGAAACAGCATGTCGCCTTGGGGCACATGGACGATGCCGGCATCGACGATTTCGTCCGCGCGGAGGTCGTTGAGCGCCAGACCGCCTAGTGAAATCCGGCCGGAACGCAATGGGAGCAGACCCGAAATCGCCCGCAGGAGGGTCGTCTTGCCATGCCCGTTCGGCCCGATAATGGCGGTGACGCCACCTTCGGCGATGGTGAGCGACACGTCGTGCAACACGGGCTGGCTGCCATAGCCGGCGGTTACATTCGCCAGGGTGAGGAGCGCGCTCATGCCGAGACTTGTTCCTGTAACAGGGTGCCGAGGCGCTGCGAGGCGCCTTGGCCGAGATAGACTTCGACCACGTTGCGGTCTTCGATCAGCCCTTGCGGCTTCCCTTCGTAAATCTTCTCACCGTGATGCATGATGAGGACGCGGGTCGAAAGCTGGACCAGGAAGCGCATCACATGTTCGATGAGGATGATGGTGATGCCGCGCGCGGCGATGCTGCGCACGACCGCCATCACATGGTCGATTTCCTTGGGATTGAGCCCACCGACCGGCTCGTCCATCAGCAGCAAGGTCGGGTTGCTGGCCAGGGCGCCCGCCAGCATCAGCAGCTTGCGGTCGAGCACGGGCAGCAGCCCGACGATTTCATGATCCTTGCCGGTGAGCCCCACGGCGGCCAGCGCTTCATCGACCTGGGCTGCCACATCGCGCCCGATACGCAGACCCGGTATGAGCCGGTTGCGGCGGCCGAAATAGGCGGCCACTTCGACATTGCCGCGCACGGTCAGGCTGTCGAAACCGGCATTAAGCTGGAAGGTACGCGCAATGCCGGCATGACAGAGCGCTTCGGGCGGCAGGCCGGCGATGTCGCGGCCCTGGAAGAGAATTTCGCCCGATGTCGCCGGATTGAGGCCGGAAACCGCCTCGAACAGGGTTGTCTTGCCGGCCCCGTTGGGACCGCCGATGCCGAGCACTTCGCCCGGCATCAATTCGAAGCTGAGATTGTTGACGGCCGCCAGGGCGCCGAATTGCTTGGTCACATTGCGACATACCAGCAAAGGCTCCGTGGCGGCCGTCCCCATTCCTTCATTCCCTCAAAAATACCTGGATCAGGCCTTGATCCAGGGCGGCAGCTTGAACGTCGCCGTGTTGTAGGGCGCAGGCGCGATAAGGCCGCCGCTCTTGGTCTGGTCCTGAATCTGCAGGAACTGATGCGGCATGCCAAGCGAGGAGTCGTTCACCTGCGTCGGGTAGGAATAGGCCGCCTGTTCGTCGGCCATGAAGCGGGTGGTGCCGGTGACGCCACGATAGATGAGGCTGCGCATGCGCGCCGCCACCTTGCGGTTCTGTTCGTCATTGCCCGGCTCGCCCGTGCCGCCGGCCAAAGCCGCCGCGGTTGCCCAGACATAGGCACCGTCATAAGGCTGCGCGCCGGAATTATGGCCGGCATTCTCGCCGAACTTGGCCTTGTAGCGCGTCTCGAAGGCGCTGCCGATTTCATCCTGCAGGGCGCCGACGACGGTCGCGTAGACGACGCCGACCGAGGCTTCCTTGGCGATGTCGCGGAAGGCCGGGATCGAGGGGCCGTATTGCATGTAGATGAGGCTCGGCGTCGGATTGGGCACGAACTGTACCATGAACTGCGCGAGGTCGGCCGGCAGGAAGTGGGTGACGGCGATGACCGCCGGCGGGTCCTGCCGGATCTTGGCCAGCGTCGGGCCCCATTCCGAAATCGGCACGTTCACGGTTTCGAACAGGCTGATCTCCCAGCCATATTCGGCACCCTTCTCCTTGATCGCATTGGCGATGTTGGCGGCATAGACACCGGCCGAGAGCACCACCGCCATCTTGTTGTTCGGGCGCTTGAACTGGCCGCCCTCTTCCAGCTGCTGGATGAATTTGAGGAAGCCCGGCCCGTACCAATATTCGGCGGGATCGCCCTGGAACGAGCCGAAATAGCGTTCGGGGTTCGATTTGATGAGGTTGTTATGGCCGATCGTGGTGTCGTAATGGACATAGATGATGCCGGCATCGGCGATCACATCCTGCACGGCGGCGCCCGAGCCGATATTGTAACCGTTGATCACGGCATGAACCGAATGGCGGTCGATGAGGCGCTGCACGGCCTGGACGTTGGTCGGGTCGCCCATCTGCTTGGTGTCTTCGAAATAGGGCTCCAGCGGCCGGCCGAGAATGCCGCCCAGCGCATTGATCTCCTCGCAGGCCAAGGTCAGGCCGTTCTTGAATTCGACACCGTCGGCGGCGGCGAAATCGGTGAGCGGCGCCGCCTGGCCGACCGGAATGGGGTCGCCATCGGCACGGGCACCGTCATTGATGCCGGCCAGGATCGTGGCACCGCTGCCCAGCGCCGCTGCGCCTTTCAGGAAATTTCGGCGACTGGGGATGACGTTGGGCTTCTTGATCTCTTCAGACATATCCAGAGCACTCCCTCAAAGCAGCCGCCATTGACATCGATCGGTCGCTGCCGGCGCGGCTGGCCCGGCGCGGACCTGTTGTCACGCGATATCGGTCAGCAATTTGGCCGCGGCCTCGATGGCTGTCCATTGATGCGGCTGCAGATCCTGCTGGCCCCAGGTCGCCATGGGTCCGGCCCAGGGATCATCTATATGGGTCCTGATCCCGGTCAGTTCCTCCATCACGGCGAGGCCGCAATAGGGCACATACATCTGGGAATAGCCGCCCTCGTGCGACATCACGAGGCGCCCGCCGCAGAGCTCGCCGGCGACCTGCATCAGCAGGCGCGTCATCCGGCGATAACCTTCGGCACTGACCATCATGCGGCCCAGCGGATCGACACCGGACGCATCGAAACCCGATGGCACCACGATCATCTCCGGCTTGTAGCGGCGCAGGGCCGGCACAACGACATGCTCGAAAGCCGCGAGATAGGCACCATTGCCGCAGCCGGGCGGCAGCGGGATGTTGAGATTGTAGCCGAGGCCAGCGTCCTTGCCGCGTTCTGCAAGGCCACCCGAATCGGGTGGATAAAGGCCATCCTGATGCAGCGAGATAGTCAGCACGTCCTTGCTGCCATAGAAGGCAGCCTGCGTGCCATTGCCATGATGCACGTCCCAATCGACGGTCGCCACGCGCCCCACGCCGCGCACGGATTGGGCATGCATGATGGCGATCGCGACATTGCCGAAGAGGCAGAAACCCATGCCGAGATCGGCTTCGGCATGATGTCCCGGCGGGCGGCACAGCACATAGGCGTTCCCGACCTTGCCATCGAGAACAGCATCGACCGCCGCCATGGTGCCGCCGGCGGAAAGCTGGGCAATCTCGAAGCTGCCTTTGCCGAAGGGCGTCAGCACGCTGGCGTCGCCGCCATTGACGGCGCTTTGGCGCTTGATGCGCTCGATATAGGAACGGGTGTGGAAGCGGGCGATCTCGTCTTCGGTGGCATAGCGCGGCTTGATCGGCACCAGACGGTCGAGCAGACCACTCACTTCCAGGAGATTGCGGAAGCGGCGCTTGCTTTCGGGATTCTCGGCATGCTCGCCGGGCTGTACCGTGAGACTGGGGGGAAAGACCTGCGCCCAGTTCCAAGTATTGTGCCACATATATAGTTCATGGAAGACGAAACCCGTCGCCATTGCCGCCCCCAAAGCCTCGATATGCCGGCCGGACTCAATGATCCGCGCCCGTTTGACGCATTTGTGACGGATGATTCGGGCTTTGTCCCGCCCCGGACGGGTAAGGTGGGGGCGAAACACCCCACCCGTTCGGGTGATCAATGCTGCAGGGGCTGGGTAAGGCCGATTTCCTGGAGGCGCAGCACGGCCTGGGTCCGGTTGGCGACGCCGAGCTTGCCGAAGATATTCTTGAGATGCCACTTCACCGTGTCCGGCGCCATGCCGAGCACCCGCGCCATGTCGCGGTTGCTGTGGCCGATACCGAGCAATTGCACGACATCGATCTCGCGCGGGCTGAAACCGGGATCGCCCTTGCGAAGATGGCCGGATTGCACCGGCTCACGTTCCGGCTTGCCGAACTCGGACATCAAGCGATCGAGGAATTGGCCGGTCGGCGTTTCGCCGGACCAGCTCGGCATGCGGCGGCGGGCGAAATCGATGACTTCACGCATCGCCTGGCCTTCGTCGACCAGGGTCCGCAGCGCTTTTTGCGGTGCGCAAATGGAGACGGCATCGACCGCGGCCGCCAGGGCCGAGAGCGCATCGCTCGCCTGATGCGAGGCGATCGCCGCCAGCGCCCGCACCTGGGCCAATCGCCGGAATCGGCCGTCGCGCCGCACGGTCTCGGCGACGCGATCAAGCAGGCGCAAGGCGGCTTCGGGTTTGGCGGAGGCGATCAGCACACGCGCCTGCGCCAGATATTCCGGCTCGGTCGCGGGCGCGAGGGGGCCGGGATTCGCGCCCTTCCGCCCTTCTCCACCGATGCCGCGGGCGAGCAAGGCAAAGCGCGCCGCCTGCACGTCGCCCCGCTGCAGCAGCAAGCGCACCCGGTCGTTGAGCGCACTCGCGGTGAGGCGGTGATAACGCTTCTCGATGCCGAGGCGCTCGGCGCGTTCCAGCACGGCCATGGCTTCGTCATGACGGCCACGCGCGGCGGCGAGCCGCGCCAGGTGCAGCTTGCAGGCCATTTCATGCACGACGAGGCCGCATTCCTCGATGATCTGGCGATGCGTGTGCAGCAGACGCTCCGCACCGGCCAGGTCATTCCATTCATAAAGCAATTCGACCTCGAAGATCGCCACCATGGCTTCGGCATAGGAGCCGGCGCCAAGCTGCTGGCGCGCCGTGGCGATGGCGCGGGCGAAATATTGGGCGGCGCCGGAAAGATTGCCGGCGGCCTTTTCGACCAGACCCAGGATGAGGTCGGAATAGACGATGCCGAAGACGGATTGCGCCGCGCCGTGAAAATCGCGGGCCTTCAGGCTGAGAATGCGGGCGCCATCGAGATCGCCCAGCGAAAAATGGCAGAAGGCCTTGATATTACCGAGCGTGCCCTTGAAGAACGGCTTGTTCTCCGGCAAGGCTTCCAGCCACCCTTCGGCGAGCCTTGCCGCCGTGCGCGAGCGGTCGGCGGCCGAAATGACACCGGCCGTCAGCGTGCAAAGCTCGGCGCGCAAGGCAATCTGCGCTTCCCTGCCCAGCTTGCCATCGGCCAGGGCCGCCGCGATCGATTGCTTGGCGGCCTTCAAGGTGCGCGCCGCTTCCTGCGGGCGGCTCATATGAAACTGGATCCAGACCTCGGCCAATTGCAGATGCGGGCGCCTGGCGATGAGTTCGGCCGGCAGGCGGCCGAGCCAGGCACGAACCGTGTTGAGATGGCTCGCCATGATGAGCGGCATGGCGCAATCCTCGACCAAAGCCGCCGCCCGGTCGGCATCGCCGGCAGCCAGCGCATGCGAGACCGCTTCGGAGGTAAAACCGTTGGCGGAAAGCCAGTCGGCGGCTCGGCAGTGCAGCCTTTCGATCCCCAATGGGCCTTTTTCGGCCAGGTGCGATTGCAGGAACTCGGCAAACAAATGGTGATAGCGGAACCAGTGCCGCTCCCGATCGAGGGGGATAAGAAACAGATTGGCCGCCTCGATCGTCTGCAGCATGGTGGCGCTGTCGCTGCGATCGAGGACAGCATCCGCGAGCGGCGCCGACAGCCGGCTGAGGATCGAGGTCTTGATGAGAAAATCGCGCAGGTCCGGGGATTGGCGGGACAGCACATCCTGGGCCAGGAACTCGGCCACATCGCGATGGCTGCCGGAGAAGCTGCGGATGAAATCGGCCCGACCTGCCGGTTCCTCCAGCGACAGTGCCGCCAACTGCAATCCGGCTACCCAGCCCTCCGTGCGGTGCTGCAGGGTAACGACATCGGCCATCGGCAGGTCGCGGAGTTCGGCGGCGTCGAACAGGCTTTCCGTCTCCTCCAGCGAAAAGCGCAGTTGCATGTCGTCGAGGTTGATGAGCTGGCCTTTGACCCGCATATGCGCAAGGCCGAAGGGCAGCGGACCCCGCGTCGCCACCACCAGATGCAGGCAGGCCGGCGCATAGGTGAGCAGCGCATCGAG
Source organism: Dongia sp. (assembly GCF_041918875.1). Lineage (GTDB taxonomy): Bacteria > Pseudomonadota > Alphaproteobacteria > Dongiales > Dongiaceae > Dongia. Next base: position 103,832 of record NZ_JAYRUV010000011.1, on the reverse strand, counting down.
GAACTGGCAGATGTCCGGCGCCGACAGGAACTGGCAATCGTCGAGCACCAGGAAAAGCGGCTGATTGCGATGCGTAAGATCGTTGACGATGGAGGTCAGCACGGAATCGACCGGCAGCACCGGGCTCGACTGCAGCAGCGCCGGCACATGCGGCGCCACTTGCGGGTCCGCGCGCCGGATGGCCGCCACGAGATAGGTGAGGAAGCGGCCGATTTCGTCATCGTCGCGGTCGAGCGCCAGCCAACCCACCGCCGCGCCGCGGTCGCGCAGATTGGCGATCCATTGTCCGAGCAGGGTGCTCTTGCCGAAACCAGGCGGCGCCGACAGGACAGCAAGCCGCGCGGAGAGCGCGCCGTCGAGCTGGCGGATCAGCCGCTGACGCCCGACGAGGTCGTTCTTCAGGACGGGAGGTCGCAATTTGGTTTCGATCAGCATGGGTTGATATTAGCGTCGCATTTCACGCCCGCGATAGGGTGATTGTGGCGCAAAGGGCGGCGAATTTCCGTGCGCAAGGCGCTTTTCCCTCCGCTTCGCCGACTGCGCCTGATATAGTCCGAAAAGGATGGAAACGGCCTTGTTTTAAAGGGTTTTCCGGCATGATCCGCCTTGCCGCCAATCTCAGCATGATGTTCAGTGAATGGTCCTTCATGGACCGCTTCCAGGCCGCGAAGGAAGCTGGCTTCGGCGCGGTCGAGTATCTCTTTCCCTATGAACATCCGGCCGAGGAAATCGGCACTGGCCTGCAGAAGAACGGGCTGACCCAGGTCTTGTTCAACCTGCCGCCCGGCGATTGGGCCGCCGGTGACCGTGGCATGGCGGCCGACCCTGCGCGCAAGGACGAATTCCGCGCCGGCGTCGGCACAGCCTTACGCTATGCGGTGGCGACGAATGTCAAACGATTGCATGTCATGAGCGGCCTGGCCGACCGGGCAGACCCGATTGCCCGCGCCGCCTATGCCGATTCCCTGCGCCATGCCTGCGACCAGGCCGGTCCGCAGGGCATCGACATCCTGATCGAGCCCATCAACGGTCGCGACATGCCCGGCTATTTCATGAACGATTTCAATTTCGCCGCCGACCTGATCGCGGAACTGGGTCTCCCAAATCTGCGCCTGCAGTTCGACATTTATCATCGCCAGATCATGCAGGGCGATGTGCTGACCGGCTTGAAGACCCTGTTCCCGCTGATCGGCCATGTGCAGATCGCCGCCGTGCCGCTGCGGCATGAGCCGGGCAGCGGCGAACTCGACGATTTCCGGGTGCTCCGCGCACTCGATGCCCTGGGCTATGCCGGCTATGTCGGCTGCGAATATCGGCCGGCGGCCGGCACACTGGCCGGACTTGGTTGGCGCGATCGGCTCTAGCCGCGTCCGACGAAGGGCATCTGGGTCGCCATCACGGTCATGGTCAGCACGTTGGCGTCCAGCGGCAGGCTGGCCATATAGGCCACGGCATCGCCAACATGCTTGACATCCATTGTCGCCTCGACGGCGGTGGTGCCATTGGCCTGCAGCACGCCGGTCGCCATCTTGCGGGTCATTTCGGTGGCGGCATTGCCGATATCGATCTGGCCGCAAGCGATGTCGAATGGCCTGCCGTCGAGCGCCGTCGATTTCGTGAGCCCCGTGATGGCGTGTTTGGTTGCGGTATAAGGCGCCGAATGCGGCCGCGGCGTGGTGGCTGAAATCGAGCCGTTATTGATGATGCGCCCGCCGCGCGGCGATTGCGCTTTCATGATCTTGAATGCCTGCTGCGTGCAGAAGAAGGCACCGTTGAGATTGGCCGCGACCACCGCCAGCCATTGCTCGGGCGACAATTCTTCGAGCGGGATGGCGGGGGCGCCGATGCCCGCATTGTTCACCAGCAGGTCGAGCCGCCCCCAGACGGCATTCACCCGATCGAAGAGAGCTGCGACCGCGACCGGATCGCCGATATCGGTTGGAACAACAAGCGTATTGGCACCGGCGGGGTCCAGTTCCCGCGCCGCCGCCTGTATCACGTCATGCCGTCGGCCGACCAGGGCGATCCTGTAGCCTTGCGCCAGCAGCGCCTTGACGATTGCCTTGCCGACACCGGTGCCGGCGCCCGTGACGATGGCTGTCTTGATGGTCATGTGATTCCAAGCTCCCGCCTTAGCCGATCTTGCCGCCGAGTTCGTCCTCGATATGGACGCGGATGATTTCATCAAACGAGCTTTCGGCGCGAAAGCCAAGTGCCAGCGCGCGGGCCGGGTTGAAATCGCTGGGCCAGCCGGCGACGATTTTCTGGATGGTGGCATCCGCTTCGCGGCGGATGAGCTTCACCGCCTTTTCGCCGGCAACGCGGCGCAGCGCGTCGATCTGCTCGCCGACGGTGGCCGAGAGGCCGGGCAGGCTGAGATTGCGCCGCGATCCCACGCGCTCGAGATCGAGAGTCGCCGCATGCAGCAGGAACCCGACCGCCGCGCGGGGACTGGCATGCCAATGCCGGACGGTTTCAGCCACCGGCAGGACCGCTTCCAGCCCCGACAGGGGCTCGCGCAGGATGTTCGAGAAGAAGCCGGAGGCGGCCTTGTTGGGCCTGCCCGGGCGGATGCAGATGGTGGGCAGGCGGATGCCGATGCCGTCGAAGAAGCCGCGGCGCGAATAGTCCGACAGCAGCAATTCGCCGATTGCCTTTTGCGTACCGTAGGAGGTCAAAGGCGCGCTGAGGAACGTGTCATCGATCTTGTCGGCAAAGGGTGCGCCGAAGACGGCGATCGAGGAGGTGAAGACCAGGCGTGGGCGATAGGGGCCACGCAGGCTTTCCCGGCGGATCGCTTCAAAGAGATAGCGCGTGCCGTCGAGGTTGATGCGATAGCCTTTCTCGAAATCGGCCTCCGCTTCGCCGGAGACGATGGCGGCAAGGTGGAAAATGACATCCGGCCGCGCGGCGATCAGCCTCTCCGCTTCGCCCGGCTGCGAGAGATCCGCCGTCAGCGCCTTTGCCGTGCCGCCGAAGCCCGCCGGCGTGCTGGGCGGAATGACGTCCACCAGGGTCAGTTTCTCGACCGCCTTGCCACCCAGGCCATTATCGGCAATGAGCCGGTCGGTCAGTTTGCGGCCGACCATGCCGGCGGCACCGATGATGAGAATGTGCATTGAGTTGAAACCTCGTATCTGTATCTATCGTGACGCACGGAGCCGAATCGGTGACAGCCTTCACAGGGCCACCCCATCCTCTTGAGCCAGAGCCGCTTCGATTTCCCGCCAGTCGGGTGAGAAATCGACCTTTGCCGTTGCGTGAACATTCTCGGTCCAGGCGTAAAGGCAGAGCAACGGCGTGTCACGCACCAAGGTTGCGTGAACGCGCTGCGGTGGGTTCCAGACAATGTCGCCCGGCATTTTCTCCGTCCACGGTGCCGTGGTGCCGAACCGCCAATAAGTCGGACCGGTCAAGGGTGCATAGAGTTCGGATGCCAGATGGTGGTGGTCACGGTAAAGCGTGCCGGGGGCAATGAGCAGGAAGCCGATATCGAAGTCACGGCCCCAATCGGGATCGGTCGCCGCGATCAGGCTGGTATAGGCATGGCGGCGAGGGAAAAGTGAGCCGATAGTATCGGCCGCGTACGCGTCATAGCCGGTCCAATGGAGGTCGATACCATCGAGGATTCGCACCAATTCGGCGGCCGGCCCGACCTCGGCCGCCGCGAGTGCTTGGCTGTAATGGCCGCATCTGGGCGGTGCCGGGGGCATGCTTGCCGGCCGTTTCCTCAGATCATCCATCTCGGCCATTCGTCCGCGCGTACGGGCGACACCACCCTCCATATCCGGGAGGAGGGCAAGATAGCGGTCAATTTCGTGCCAAAGGCGATCGCGTGGCTGCATGGAGCCACTATAGCGCAGACTGGCGGTTAGCCAATCCCGCTCAGGCCGGCGCGATATCCGCCAGCGCCGGGTAGAAAGACTGCAGGCGCCTATAGAGGTCGCGCCACAGCAGATATTTCCGATTGAGGACCGCCTGGCTGGCCGGTGCCGGCATGAAGGTGCGGCCGGGCGCCACGTAGCGCTCGATGGCCGACCATTCCTTGATGAGGCCGATGCCATGACCGGCCACGAAAGCCGCCCCCAGCGAGGAGCCGGGATGGCGGTCGATGCGCGTCACCGGCGTGCAGAGACTGTCCGCCGCGATCTGCAGCCACAGATCGCTGGCGGCACCGCCATCGGCCGCAAAGACCCGGTGCGTCGCAAGGCCCAGCTCATGAAACGTCTCGACATGGTGGCGAAAGCCGAACACGACACCCTCGAGGGCCGCGCGCCAGACATGCCGGATATCGTGATTGAGCCCCAATCCCACCAACGTGCCGCGTGCATGCGGGTCGTTCAGCGGCGTCTTCTCGCCCAGGAAATAGGGCAGGAAAAGCACGCTGCTCTCGGGGCCGATTTCGGCCGATTGCCTGTCCAGCCATTGATGGGTCGAGAGGCCGGCCGCCTTCGCCTCAATGCCGGCGCCGCCGCCCCAATTGGCCACGACCCAGTTGAGAAAGCTGCCGCTCGACGCCATGCAGCCGTTGGGGAAATAGAGTCCGGGAACGATGTGATAGTCGAGGAACAGGCGCCGATCCGCGACCGGCCTGTCGGAGGAGAGCAGGATGTCGCCGGCCCCACCGAATTTCAGCACCAGATCGCCGTTGCGCGCAGCACCGCAGACGAAGGCCGAGGCGACATGGTCGGCGCAGCCGGCCACGACCGGCGTTCCGGCCCTGAGGCCCGTATGGGTCGCGGCGGCGGCCGTGACCTGCCCCACCAAATCGTGGCTCTTGCGGATTGGGGCCAGCAACGCTGGATCGATGCCGCAGAGGCCGATCAGCTCCTGATGGTAGCGACCGGTTGCAACTTCGACGAAGCCCGATTCCAGCGCCCAATTATGCTCGACCTGGATCGTGCCGGTAAGTTCGCTGGTGATATAGTCCGAAGCGCCGACCACATGGCGTGCGCGGGCGAAATTCTCCGGCTCATGCTCGCGCAGCCACATCAGCTTGGGGCCCACCAATTGCTGGCTGTAGCCGGTTCCTGAAAGAGCCAGGAAGCGCGCCTCGTCCATGCCCTGGCGGAAGATACCGAGCTGCCTGGTGGCGCGCGCATCGTTCTGCTGGATACTGCGGCGCAACGGCCGGCCGGTCTCATCCAGCAGGATCACGGTCGGCAGCATGCCGGTGACGCCGATGCCGGCGATATCGGCCGCCGCTATGCCGGTCTTCTGCAGCAGAGCGCGGCAGATCTCCCCGACATTCGCCCACCATTGCGCCGGCTCCTCCTCCGACCAATTTGCATGGTCGGCATGGAGCGTCACCGGCCGGCTTTCGACGGCCAGGGAATTCCCCTCGGTATCGATGATGATGCCGATGGTCGACGTCGTGCCGATATCGAGGCCGATAAGATAGGACATGCCGGTATCTCAGCGGATCTTGCGCACCTTGTCCATGAAGCGGCTGACGCGGGCCTTGTCGACTGCCTTCCAGGTATCGCCGTCCACCTTGAAATGCGTGCCGATCACGGCGCCGTCGGCGATCGAGAGGATGTCGGCAACATTGTCGATATTGACGCCGGTATTGGCGAAAACCGGCGTATCGGGCAGCACGTCCTTTACCTTCTTGAGGTTGCCGGTTTCGACCGCTTCGCCGGTCATCGGGCCGGAAACGAGCACGATATCGGCGAGCGACGAGAAGACGGCGCTCTTGGCACGCGCGGCGATCGACCGGTCGCCGATGGGCGAGGCGAACTCGGCATTGATATTGTACATCAGCTTCAGATCGGCCCGGTTGCAATCGGCACGCAGGCGAACGGCGCTGGCCGCATCCGGCGCCCACAGGCCCATGTCGGAATCATAGACGCCGGTGAAGATTTCGCGCACAAAGCGCGCGCCGCTGGCGATGCCCAGCGCGACGCTGGCCACCGGGTCCCACAGATAGTTGACACCGAAGGGGATCTTGATCGACCGCTTCAGTTCACCCACGGCAAAGGACATGGCCGCCAGGGATTGTGGCGACGCCTTGAGCAGATAGGGCCGGTCGCCCTCATTGCCGAACATGACGGCGTCGACACCGCCATCCTGAAGGGCTGCGATATCGGCCGCCGCCAGATCGATCAGCTTCTGCATGCCGCCATCCTTGTCATAGAGCGGCGAGCCCGGCAGGGGGCCGAAATGAATCATGGCGATAATGGGTTTGTGGCTGCCGAAAACTGTCTTGATCATGCTGGGCTCTCTGTTTTTCAAAAGGGATCAGGCGATTTGCGGACGAACGAGAACATTGCCGGTCCGCGCGTCGAAGAGATGCATCTGGGTGAGATCGTAATGAAGCGTGAGGCCGGCACCGGGACGTGCCAGGAAATCGCGCGGCATGCGGGCCATGATCTCCGGCCCACCAGCACCGCCGAGTTCCGCGACCAGGATCACTTCCGGACCAAGCAGTTCCACGGCGACAGCCAGGACAGTGACGGGCGTAGACCGCTCACCCATGGGAGCGAGATGGAAATCCTCGGGCCGCAGGCCGACCGTTACCGCTTGCCCCGCTTGGCTGGCATAGCTTTGCCGGAAGGCCTGCGGGATCGGCAAACGGGCGGCGCCAACGATGGCATCGAGCCCGCCCTGCCCGGCGCCATCCAGGCCGCCAGCCACCAGATTCATGGGTGGACTGGCCAGGAACCCGGCGACGAAGGTATTGGCCGGGTTGCGATAGACTTCCAAAGGCGCGCCGACCTGGATGATATGGCCATCCTTCATGATGCAGATGCGCTGGCCCATGGTCATGGCCTCGATCTGGTCATGCGTCACATGGATGATGGTGGTGCCGACCTTGTGATGCAGCTTGATAAGCTCGGTGCGCATGGCGGCGCGCAACTTGGCATCAAGGTTCGAGAGCGGTTCGTCGAGCAGGAATGCCTGCGGCTCGCGCACCAGGGCGCGCCCCAATGCGACACGCTGGCGCTGACCGCCGGAAAGCTGAGCGGGCTTGCGTTCGAGCAGCGGCTCGATACCCATCATGGTGGAGATCGCCTTGATGCGCCGCGCGATCTCGCCCTTTTCGACCCCGCGCAGCTTCAGGCCGAAACCGAGATTGCCGGCCACCGTCATGTGCGGATAGAGCGCGTAATTCTGGAAGACGATGGCGATGTCGCGGTCGGCCGGGTCGACCTCGTTCATCCGCTTGCCGCCGATGAGGAGATCGCCCTTCGAAATGGATTCGAGCCCACCGATCATGCGCAAGGTGGTGGATTTGCCGCAGCCCGACGGGCCCAGGAAGATCATGAACTCGCCATCCTTGATCTCGAGGCTGATATCGTCGACGGCGACGACCGAGCCGCCATAGACCTTGCTGATATTCCTTAACTCGATGCCGGCCATTGACAGCTTGTCCTCAATTCAACGAGCGCATGTAGCGATAAAGATAGGCGGTGAGACCCAGAATGGCCGTCAGCAGGATGATCGACATGGCGGAAGCCTCGCCGATGTTGAGGCTGACGAAGGCCGTCCGGTAGATGAAATAGCTGACGAAATCCGTCGCCGTGCCAGGGCCCCCGCGCGTCATGATGTAGATGAGGTCGTAGGTCTTCACCGCGAAGATGAGGCGGATGAGCAGCGTCACCACGATCACCGTCCGCATCATCGGCAGCGTGATGTGGATGAAGCATTGGAAGGCGTTGGCGCCGTCGACCCTTGCCGCCTCGTAAGGCTCCTTGGGGAGGGACGAGAGGCCAGCCAGCAGCAGCACGATCATGAACGAAACCTGGTGCCAGATATCGACCAGGATCACCGTCCAGATCGCCACCTTGGTGTCTCCCAGCCAATTGACCGGGCTGATGCCGATCGTTCCCAACAGGTAATTGACGATGCCGAGATTGGGATGCAGGAACATGCGCCAGATGAGACCGACGATGACCGGGTTCATCAGCAGCGGACAGAGCAGGATGGCGTAATAGACCGGCTTCAGGCGTTCGACCTTGTTGAGCATCAGGGCGACGGCAAAGCCGATGATGAATTCCAGCACCACCACGCCGATGACGAAGCGCGAGGTCAGCCAGGCGGAGTGGCGGAACTCGGCGTCAGCCAGCGCCAGTTTGAAGTTCGTCAATCCGGTGAAGACATCGAAATTCGGCGCGATCAGCGTGTATTCGTGGAGAGACGTGAAGAGCGCCGAAAGAACGGGGAAGAGGATGATGAGAAACAGCACGATGAGGCTGGGGCTCGCCATGGCGTAGCCGAACCGGCGGTCGCGCCGGTCGGCTGCGTTGGCTGCCTGTTCCATCCTGCCCATCATGCCTGCTTCCCCGCTTCGTCTCGTTACTTCAGCTTGCCGTCTTTCTTGGCGAGTTCGGTGAACTCGACCTCGATCGCCGCCAAGGCATCCTGCGGACTCTTCTCACCGGCCACGGCCAGGCTGAGTTCACGACCCAGCACTTCCACCAATTGCGGGGTGTAGGTGAAGACCGCGAAATTGTGGCTGGTGAGGAGAAGCTTCTTCAGCGCCGGGTAGTAGGGGTATTTCGCCAGCACGTCCGGATCGTCGAAGACGTCGGTGCGGGTCGGCGAGCCACCGGCCAGCGCACGCTTCTTGGCGATTTCCTTGGATTCGACCCACTTCAGGAAGGTCCAGGCCGCATCCGGATTCGGACTCGATTTCGGAATGGCCCAGCCCCAGGCACCGTTGAGGCTGCCGCCCTTGTCGGGCGAGACGCCCGGCACCGGCATGATCTCGACCTTGCCGACGACGGCCGATTTGCTGGGATCGTCATAAGAGGTGCGGAAGAAATTGTAGGTGATGTAGCTATAGGCCTTGCCCTGCGCCATCACATTGAAGGCTTCGTCGAAGCCGAAGCTCGCCGAGCCGACGGGGCCGTATTTGTTGATGGCGGTGGCGTACTGCTCCAGCGCCTTCACACCGGCCTCGGTATTGAGCGTCGGCTTCCAGTCGGCGTCATGATATTCGCCGCCATTGGCGAAGAGATAGTTCGACCATTCCATGGCGATCGGATCGGGGCGCAGGCCCTGATTGACCACACCGTAGAAGCCGTCCCTGGTGAAGAATTCGACCTGCTTCAGATATTCGTCCCAGGTCTCCGGAACGCGCAGGTCCATATTGTACTTGGCCTTGAAATCGGCCTGGTTCTTCGCGTCGGCCAGCAGATCGGTGCGGTAGGTCAGGCCCATCGCATAGTTATAGAAGGGCAGCATGTAGGTGGTGCCGTCAACCTTGCCGACGAGGTCCATCAGCGCCGGCACATAAGCGGACGTGTCGAAATTGTCGGCCTTGATGCGCTCATCAAGCGGCTGCATCCAGCCGGCCTTGGCGAATTCGCCGACCCAGTAGAAATCGACCACGATGGCGGAATAGCTGCCCTTGGGCGCCACCAGCTGCGGGACCAGCTTGGTGTGCATTTCCGCATAGTTGACGACTTCGAGATTGACGTCGATGCCGGTTTCCTTGGTGAATTCGGGCACCAGCGCCTTGACGTACTCGGTATCCGGCACGCCTTCCATCAGGATGTTCACCGTCTCGGCCGCGGCCGATCCGGCAAAACTCAGGGCCATTACCGAGCCCAGAAGCAGTTTCTTGAGCATGATCCAACCTCCCTATTATAGGCCCCACGACAAGGCGCGCGGGCTCGTCATTTCAGGGCACCCAATGACAAGCCTTTGATCAGATATTTGCGCAGGAACGGCAGCAGCGCGAAGATCGGCAGCAGCGAGACGACCGTCGCCGCGGCGAGCGGTGCGATTTCGACACCGGCATGGGTTTCCATGCTGGCAAGGCCGATCGGCAAGGTCTGGCTGTCGGCACCGCTCAGGACAAGCGCGAAAAGGAACTCATTCCAGCTGAGGATGAAGCCGAGGAGACCTGCAGCCAGGATGCCGGGTGCGGCCACGGGCACGGCGATCTTGATGAAGGCCTGCCAGCGCGTCGCGCCATCGATACGGGCCGCTTCCTCGAGGCTCGCCGAATCGCCCTCGAAGAACGAGACCAGCATCCAGGCGAGGAACGGCAGGCTGATGGTGAGATGGGAGAGGATAAGACCCAGATGCGTCTGCATCAGGCCGGTGCTGAAGAACAATGTGAAGAGCGGCAGGACCAGGATGATCGGCGGCAGCATCTGGCTGGCCAGCACGCCAAGGCGCAGGAAGGCGCCGCCCGTGTTGAAGCGCGCGAAAGCATAGGCCATGGCCGTTGCCAGCGGCAGGGCGATGGCCGTCGAGGCCAAGGCCACGATGAGGCTGTTGAGAAACCAACGCTCAAATGGATATTTCGAGAAAATCTCGACATAATTTTCGAACCCGAGATGTCCGATTTCGGGCGGGATCTTATAAGCAGTGAGCTTGTCGGTAAGACTGACGCGCAAGACCCAGATCAGCGGCAGCAGAATGCACAGCGAGAAGACCGAAAGCACGACATGCGGGACGATATGGCGCCAACCCGGTCGCATGATCCGCCTCAATCCATCCTGACGCCGCCGGTGACATTGAGCGCCTCGCCGGTGACGAAGCCGGCCAGATCGCTGGCCAGGAACAGTACCGTCTTGGCGACATCGTCCGGCTCTTCGAGGCGTCCCATCGGGGTCTGGTTGATGTAATCGTCGATCACCGCCTGCGGCGACATCTGCCGCAACTTCGCTTCCCATTCCACTTCGCGCGACTGCATGCCGGTCTTGACGAAGCCCGGGCAGACGCAATTGACGCGGATGCCATGCGGCGCCATCTCGCGCGCCAGCGCCTGGGTGAAGCCGATAACGGCGAACTTGCTGGCGGAATAATGCGCCAGCCAAGGTGCGCCCCATTTCCCTGCAAGCGAGGCCGTGTTGACGATGACACCTTGCCGCATTTCCTTCAGGAAATGCCGCACCGCCGCCTGATTGGTGAGAAAGATTCCCTTGGCATTGACGTCGAAATTGAAATCCCAATCCTCGTCGTCAAGATCGACCACAAGCTTCATGGAGGAAACGCCGGCATTGGCGGCCAGAATGTCGTAGCCGCCGAATTTCTGCGCGACCGCGTCGAAAGCGGCCGTCACGCCGGCACGCTCGCGCACGTCGATCTTGAGGCCGAAATGCTGGTCGCCCAGGCGCTTGGCCGCCGAAACCGCACCCGCTTCGTCGATATCCACGATGGCCACGCGCATGCCTGCGGCGTGGAATTGCCGCGCGATCGCGTAGCCAATGCCGGTCGCGCCGCCCGTGACTATGGCGCGTTTGCCCGCCAGATCCTTCAGCATCCCCATAACCTTTCGTTTTCGATCATTATAGATCGATTTCGATCATTCCTAGCGCTGAAATCCGACTGTGGCAAGTCACTTTCACTGGATTTACGAAGAAGGACCGCTAGTATGATCGAAAATGATCATTCTGGTTGCAGGGGTTCATGAGCGATCGCGTCACCAAACAGCCAGCCGCCGCGCGGACCTCCGTTGCCATCCGTGACGGGTTGCTGCGCGACTTCGTCGAGCGGCGCGGATTTGCCGCCGTAAGCGAGATCGCAAGCGAACTGGGCGTTTCGGAAATCACCGTGCGCAGGGACCTCACACGCCTGGAAAGCCAGGGCCTGCTCGTCAGGACCCATGGCGGCGCATTGGCCGGCAAGGGCGTCGGCACCGAGGCCTTCGACAGCGATGAGCCTACCTTCGAGGCAAGAAGGCGGCGCAACGCCGATGCCAAGGCGCGCATCGGCGTCGCGGCAGCCGGCCTGGTGCGCCCGGGTGCCACCATCGGCATCGATGTCGGAACGACAACGTTGGAACTTGCCCGGCATCTGGTGCCGCGCGCGGACATCAAGATCTTCACCAACAATGTGCGTGCCGCCACGCTGCTGGCCGACGGCCCGGCCAATGTCTACCTGCCGGGGGGCCAGCTGCGCGCCAAGGAGCTTTCGGTCTACGGCTCCATAGCCATCGCGCAGTTGAGGCATTACTGGTTCGACCAGGTGTTCATCGGCTTTTCGGGCCTGACCGATCAGGGCCTATTCGACTATTCGCTGGAGGATACCGAGATCAAGCGTGTCTATATCGAGCGCGCCGTGCAGACCGTCGCCTTGTGCGATTCCTCGAAATTCGGGCGCCTGTCCATGGCGCGCGTCGGCACGCTGGAGGAAGTCGACACGCTCATCACCGACGCACCGCCGCCCGACCATCTGCGCTCGGCCCTCGACCGCGCCAACGTCGCGCTGATCGTCGCCGAAGGCTAGGCACCAAAGCGCGGTTCCGGCACACCGCGAACGCCCAGATCGTAGATCGCGAACAGGCTGCCGCGCAGAACCCCGTCGCCAGGAAAGCGCGGCAGCGGTGGCTTTGCCATCGACGTGACGAAAAGAATATCGAGGTTCGGCCCACCGAACATCACGCTGGTCACCTTTTTGACCGGCATGTCGATGACGCGGTCAACCTTGCCCTCCGGCGTATAGCGCACAATCTTGGCGTCATAGACCTGTGCGTTCCACAGACAGCCTTCGGCATCGACGGTCGAGCCGTCGGCGGCACCGCCGCGGCTGGTATCGACCTTGGTGAAAGTGCGGCGGTTGGAAACATTGCCGGTATCGATGTCGTAATCATAGACCCAGATCTCGCCGGACCAGCTGTCGGCGAAATAGAGATGCCTATCGTCCGGACTGAAGCAGGGACCGTTGGAGACGATTATACCGCTGTCGAGCCTGGTCACCTTGAAATCCGGATCGAGCCGGTAAAGCGAGCCGTTGGGGCCGGCCTCCATCGTATCCATCGAGCCGGCAATGAAGCGGCCGCGGCGGTCGACCTTGCCGTCATTGAGGCGCAATGTAGGGTTGCCGCCATCGGGATCGGCGATCAACGTGCTTTCACCGGTCTTGAAGTCCAGCGCGTGGAAGCCCGTCTGCAGCGAACAGATGGCGCCCTGCCCGTCCTTGCGCAGCGCCATCGAGCCGATCTTGGCAGGCACGTCCCAGGCGCGGATCTCGCGACCGTCGACCGTGGCGCGAAAGACATTGCAGCCGAAACTGTCGATCCAATAGAGGCGCTGCTGTTCGACATCCCAGAGCGGGCCTTCGCCCAGGATCGTCTTCACATCCACCAGTACTTCGATCCGCATGAATATTCTCCCCTCACAACAGTTGGAGCCCTAGAATGCGACCTTGTCGGCGCCTTTGAGACCGAGGATCGAGCGCGCTTCATCCGGCGTGGCGATTTCCAGTCCCAGACCTTCGATCAGCTTGCGCGCGGTCGTCACCTGCTCGGCGTTCGACTGGGCAAGCCTGCCCGGCCCGCCCCAGAGCGAATCCTCCAGCCCCACGCGCACATTGCCGCCCATGGCGATGGACATGGCGGCAATCGGCATCTGATTGCGCCCGGCGCCCAGGACGGACCAGTGATACTGGTCGCCGAACAGCCGGTCGGCGGTCCGCTTCATATGCATGACATCCTCCGGATGCGGACCGATCCCGCCCAGGATGCCGAAGACCGTCTGCACGAAGAGTGGCGGCTTGACCAGGCCGCGCTCCAGGAAATGATGCAGGTTGTAGAGATGGCCGACATCGTAGCATTCGAACTCGAAGCGAATGCCCGTTTCGTTGAGCGTCCTCAGCGCGTATTCGATATCCTTGAATGTGTTGCGGAAAATGAGATCGCGCGAGTTTTCGAGCGCCTCCCGCTCCCATTCGTGCTTGAAATCCTTGAAGCGGTTCAGCATCGGATAGAGGCCGAAATTCATCGAGCCCATGTTGAGCGAGGCTACTTCCGGCTTGAAGGTGACCGAAGGCATGATGCGCTCCTCGATCTTCATCCACGGCGCGCCGCCGGAGGTGAGGTTCACCACGCAGTTCGAGCGCTGCTTGATGATTTTGAGGAACGGTTCGAAAGCCCGAGGCGTCTGGTCGGGCCGGCCGGTCGCGGGATCGCGCGCGTGCAGATGCACGATGGCGGCACCCGCTTCGGCCGCGCCGATCGCGGCATTGGCGATCTCCGCCGCCGTCACCGGCAGATAGGGTGACATCGAGGGGGTATGAATGGCACCCGTAACGGCGCAGGTGATGATGACTTTTCGCTTCTGGGCCATGATGAAATACCGTCCTCAGGAGCCGATCTTGCGAGCGGCATTGCGTTTATGGGCTATGAGCGCCATCAGGCGGCGGTCGCGCCAGACCTGGCGGCTCGCCAATTGGTCGGCCGGCAGCTTCGCGCGGCGCTCCTGCTCGATCTGGCCGATGACGGGCCCGGCCCAATCGACCCGGCGCCGCATCGACGGGAACAGGCGCTCATAAATCCGCTGGTAGCGCGTCACATAATCGCGCACGCCGGCCGGCGCATTGAGGTCGATCGTCTCGAACGGCCCCATGAAGGACCAGCGCAGGGCGAGGCCATCGCGGATGCCGACATCGATATCCTCGACCGTGGCATAGCCATCGGCGACGAGGCGGAAGGCTTCTTCCAGCAGCGCGCCCTGCATGCGGTTCATGACAAAGCCATCGAGTTCGCGCTTCATGACGATGGGCGCCTGTCCGGTTTCCGTCATCAGGGAACGCGTGCGCTCAACGACGGCCGGGTCGGTCCAGGGTGCCGGCACGATCTCGGCAGCGGGGATCAGATAGGGCGGGTTGATCGGATGCACGACAAGGCAGCGCGCCCGGCCTGGCAGATCCGCGGTAAAGCTGGATGGCAGCAATGCCGAGGTCGAACTGGCAAGCACGGTCCCGGGGGCTGCAACCCGGTCCAGCTCGGCAAATACCTGCCGCTTGGTCGCCAGATCCTCCGGTGTGCTCTCCTGAACATGCACGGCGCCATCGAGTGCCACCGGCAATGTTGCCGCCGGCCGCAGCCTCGTCATCACGTCGGCGACACTCTGCCCGTCGAGCAGACCCTCTTCGGCCAAAGCGGGCAGGGCTTCGGCGGCGAACTGCATGGCCTTCCCGACGGCTCCGTCCTGCCCATCGAAAAGCCGCACCTCATGGCCGGCCTTGGCGAAAGAGAGGGCCCATGCGCGCCCGATCAGACCGGCACCGACAATCGCGATGTGCGGCATCGCAAGGCCCTCCTAGAGCGTCTCGACATTGCCATCGACGCCGATCGACTGGCCCGACAGATTCTCGCCCATCGGCGAAAGCAGGAACACGACCATGGCCGCCACGTCATGCGGCGTCACCATGCGGCGGAGCGACACCCGGGCGAGATATTCCATTTCCATTTCGGTATAGGAAAGCCCCAGCTGCTCGGCGCGGGCGCGGATGACGCCTTCCATGCGCGGCCCCTCGACGATACCCGGCAGGATGGCGTTGACGCGGATATTGCTCGGCCCCAGCTCCTTGGCGAGGCTCTGCGTAAAGCCGATGACGCCGAATTTCGCCGCCGAATAAGGTGTGCGGTAGGCATAGCCATGCCGGCCGGCGGCGGAGGACATGTTGACGATGGCGCCGCCGCCGGCTTCCTTGAGCATCGGCACGCCGAAATGGCTGCAGAGAAACTGACCGGTGAGGCCGACATCGATGCAGCGGCGCCATTCGGCGACGGCAATCTCCTCGACGCCACCGGTCGGACCGGCAATGCCGGCATTGTTGATGAGGGCGTCAAGCCCGCCCAGATGCGCCTTGGCTTCGCCAAGGACACGCGCCACCTGGGCCTCGTCCGAAACGTCCGCCAGGCTGGCGCCCTGTGTCGGATATCGGCGTTTGAAATCGTCGATCGCCGGCTGCGCCACATCGCAGACGAAGACCTTGGCGCCATGGACGATCAACATGTCGGCGATGGCCCGGCCGATGCCGGCCGCCCCTGCCGAGATGAAGACGCGCAGGCCCGGCTTGATACCTTGAATGACCGCTGTTCCGACCGGTGTCGGCATGTTGGCACTCCTAATTGTTTCTTTCGCGCAGGGCGATTACGGCCGCCAGGACGACCAAACCGAAGATAATGATACGGGTGGCGTAGGGCAAAGTGGTGCCGGCCAACAGGGTCTGCAGAGCCGTCAGCAGCAGGACACCGCCGACCATGCCGATATAGGTACCGCGTCCGCCGGTAATCAGCGTTCCGCCGACCACGACCACGGCGATGGACGGCAGCAGATAATCGTCACCCATGCCAAGACTCGCCTGGCCGGAGAAGCCGGTCAGCATGCAGCCGACCAGTGCCGCGCAGAATCCGGACACCATGTAGACCAGAAGGATCGTCCGGCCGACATTGATCCCCGAAAGCGCCGACACGCGCTCGCCATTCCCCAGCGCATAGATGCGGCGGCCGAAGGCCGTGTAGCGGTGCAGCACCACGGCCGCGGCGACAAAGGCCAGAATGAAGACGACCACCGGCGTGACAATGGCGCCTTGCGACGTCATGAACCAGCGCATCAGCGGGGCCGAGAAGCCGGCGGGCGTGCCTTGCGAATAGAGCAGCGCCAAGCCTTGCAGGATGCCATTCATCGCCAAGGTCATGACGATGGGCGAGATACCCAGCATGGCAATGCCGATGCCGTTGAGGAGGCCGACGACACAGCCGATCGCCAGCACCAGTGGCAGGGCATATAGCATGGGCTGGTCCTGGCCGTTCACGATGCCTGCCAGCAGTATGCCGCAAAGCGCGATCGTCCACGGAACGGACAGGTCAAGCCCGCCGGTCAGGATGACCGTTCCCTGGCCGAGAGCGAGGACGAGCAGGAAGGAGGACAGAACCAGCAGCGAATTGTAATAGCCGCCATGGAACAATGCCCGGCCCAGGACAAGTTCGGTGGCCAGGACGACGATGACAAAGCAGACATAGGCCGGCAGCGCGTAACGGATTGTCTCGGCATGCCTTGTCAGGAATGAGGGCGTCGGAACGGCACGCGGCTTGGCGCCGGTACCCGGCAGGACCAGGCTCTGCGTCGGCCGCCGCCCCTGGCCGGGCAGCATGCCAAGGCGCCTTGCCCGGAGCCGCGCCAATGTCTGGCGCAGCCAGAAGGCGGCCGGCGAGGAACGCGTCACGGCGCCGGCGAGGACGGCAAGAATCAGAATGGCGCCTTCCACAATCGTGGAATAGTAAGCCGAGACATTCAGCACCAATAGGATATTGACGACGATCATCAGGATATAGGCACCGACGATCGAGCCGACGCAGCCGCCGCGCCCGCCGCCCAGCCGCGTGCCGCCAACGACGACGGCGCCAAAAACCTGCAGCAGCATGGAATTACCGACCAACGGATCACCCGCCCCGGTCTGCGCCGAAATGAAGACGCCGGCAAAGCCATAACAGCCGCCGGCCAGCACATAGACCAGGAACTGAACCCAGCGCACGCGGATGCCCTGCGCCCTGGCTGAATCGATGTCGCTGCCGATCGCGTAGACGGATGTGCCAAAGCGCGTGTTCTTGAGCCAGAGCCACAGCAGGATGACCATGCCGAGGACGATGATCGGCATCGGCAGGATGTCGGGGATGGCATCCTGCGCCAATGCGGCACTGAGGCCGGCCGGAATCATGCCGCCAGGCTTGTCCAGCACAAGAAGGGTCAGGCCCTGCGTGATGAACATCGTGGCCAGCGTCACCACGATCGGCTGCAGGCGAAAATAGGCAATGAAGAAGCCGTTGAAAGCACCCGTCGCCATGCCGATGCCGATGCCGATCAATGACCAGAGCAATATACCTTCGGGTGTATCCGGCATGTTGGTGGCGAGCACGACATTGACCAGCGAAATGACGGCGCCGGCCGATAGGTCGAAGCCGCCGGTCAGGATGACAAGGGTCTGCCCCGCCGCCGCCGCCGCCAGGGTGGCACCGCCCGACGACATGAAGCTGAACTCGAAATAGCTCATCGGGCCAGGGCTCATGAGGTCGTTGAGGAGCAACAGGGCGATGAAGACGAGCAGCGCCACGATGAGTCCGCGGAACCGACCCAGGCGGAGCGTGCGACGTGGAGCTTGTGCGATTGTCATGCCGGCCATGGTCATGCAGCTTGCCCGTTCGTCGCACCGCCCAGGGCGGCGCGCACGATATTGTCTTCGGTCAGTTCCCCAGCCAGAATCTCCTGGGCGATACGACCCCGGTAGAGGACCATGACCCGGTCGGCGAGATGCACCAGTTCGGGAATCTCGGTGGAATAAAGGAGGATGGCGCCGCCCGCCTCGGCATATTCGCGCATCAGCCGGTAGAGTTCGTGCTTGGTGCCGACATCGATACCGCGCGTGGGATCGTAGAGCAGCAGCACGCGGCTTTGCGCCAGCAGCCATTTGGCGATGGCGATCTTCTGCTGGTTGCCGCCCGAAAAGGCGCTGGCCTTGGTCCACAGCGCCCGGTCGGCTACCTCCACGCGCTGGAAGACGGCCGCGACAGCCTCCTTCTCGCGCTGCGTATCGATGAAGCCGAAGCGCGTGAACCGGTCGATGACCGGGAGCGAGGCGTTCTCCGTGCCGGTCAGTTTCAGAAACAGAGCTTCGGTCTTGCGGTCTTCCGGGACCAGACTGATGCCGATATCGGCGCGCACCGCATCGGCCGGAGAAGAGATGACCACCGGCTCGCCGTCGACGAAAATCTGGCCCGCCGTCACTTCGATCATGCCGAAGCAGGCGGCGAAGAGGTCGAGCTGACCCATGCCTTGGAGGCCGGCCACGCCGAGGATCTCGCCTTTCTTCAGCGAGAAACTGGCATCGCGGAGCTTGCCGCTGGTGGCGAGTCTTTCGACCCGGAGAACTTCCGGGCCGGATTCATGCGTCCGGGCAGGTCGTTCCGGAAAAGCCTGACCGATCGAGCGGCCGACGATCATCCGGATGACTTCCTCATCGTCGAACGAGGCGACCGCGCCGCTGGCGATGTGCTGGCCATTGCGCAGGACCGACAGCGTATCGCAGAAATCGCGCACTTCCTTGAGGCGGTGCGAGATGAAGATGGTGGTAACGCCGGCCGCCTTCTGCTGTGCGATGATATCGCCCAGCCAGTCGACGTCCCTGCCCGTCAACGACGAGGTCGGTTCATCGAGCAGAAGAATCTTGGGCTTCCGGTAGATGGCGCGGGCGATTTCGATCTTCTGCTTTATGGCGAGGTCGAGGTTGACGATTTCCTCGCGCAGATCGATATGACCGAGGTTGAGCGCCGCGAAATGCGCGCGGACGGATTCTTCCGCTGCGCGGCGGCGGATGATGCCCAGCGGATTTACCGGTGCGTATGGCATCAGCACCGATTCCACGACTGTGAGATCGCGGATCAATGTCATTTCCTGAAACGCGGTCTGGATTCCATGGGCATGCGCCGCGCGGGGCGAGCTGAGATTGGCGCCGGCGCCAAAGATGCGGAACTGGCCCGTGTCCGGCGACATCAGTCCGCTCAGCAGCTTGACGATGGTTGATTTCCCGGCACCGTTCTCGCCGAGCAGGGCATGAACGCGGCCTGCCTCCACGCGGAACGAAACGTCACCGACCGCCACGGTGGGCCCGAATGCCTTGCGGATGCGATCCGCCTCGATCGCGGGAATGCTGTCATTCATGAAGCTGTGCCGGTCTTGGATTCATCTGGTGGCTTGAAAAAAATGCCGGGCGGCGGGTGACCGCCCGGCAGTCATCGCGAGACAGCTCAGAGTTCGGGCTGTCCTACCAGGGCCGCTTGGAAGCCGACTTCGGGGGTTTGCTCGGAGAAGATCGAGGCGAACCAGCCCGGATTGGGAACCAGGGCCGGCGGGAACGCGTTGCAGCCTGCCTTCATTTCGTCCCAGGAGCCGGTTTCGCAATATTTGATGGTCTCGTTGGTCACCACCGGCAGCGGCAGCACGATCTTGTGTTCGACATCCTTGCCTTCGAGCTTCTGCACGGCGAGTTTCAACGCCAGCGCGCCTGAGTAAGGCGGCGAGGCGTAGGAGATGCGCGGGGCGCCCAGCGGTGCATAGGGCGGCTCGCCGCCTTCGACCGCCGTTCCGGCCGGCAGCATCTGGATACGGCCGCCATTCGAGCCTTCGCCCGCGCAGGGGAGAAGTGCTTCGGCCTTCTTGCCGGCCTCAAGCTGCATCGCATTGGCCGTGAAGCAGCCGACCTGCATCCACAGACCGTCGATATCGTCCCAGCCGCGCGTCGCGAGGATTTTGGAAAGTTCCGTGCGCGCATTCGCCTGGCTCCACATGCCGACCGCTTCGGCGACGATCTTGATGTCGGGATGCTTGGCGAAGACTTCCTTGGCGGCCTTCGTGCGCAAAGTATCGACCGAGGTGCCGGGGACGCCGGTGACGGCCACGATATTGCCCTTGCCGTTAAGCTTCTCGACCAGCCATTCGGCGGTGACGCGCCCGGCCTCCTCCTGGTCGATCGAGATGTTGTAGGCGCAGGGCTCGGTGATTTCGGCATCATAGGCAAAGACCAGAACGCCCTTGTCGCAGGCATTCTTGACTGCGGCGTTCAGGGCGGTGGGCGAGATCGGGAAGATCACGATGGCCTGGGCGCCGGCCTGGACCATGGCATTGATCTGCTGGATCTGGCGCTGGGCATTGGGCCCGGCCACCTGGACCTGCAGATCGACCTTGCCGGCCATGGAGGAATGAGCGGCCATGGCTTTCACCATGTTCGCGGCTTCCGCCTGCCAATCATTGCCGATAAAGCTCATCGACAGAAATATCTTAAATTTATCAGCAGCATGCGCCGTCCCGCCCAGCATCAGGACGGACGCGCCAAGCGCGAAGGCAGACAGCAGCCTCAGCGCACCTCGGATGGGTGTCATGGTGTTCTCTCCCGTATCGCGGCTGCTTTTCTCAAGCCCCCTGACGAGGCCGGATTGACCGATCCGCAGCCACAAGGGATCGGGCAATGTTTCTTTTGATCATTTGATCATAAATCAGATATCATTGAACTTGCAAGGCCAGATCGCGCCTTGACGTGCCAACCGCCGCCCGATAGCCCCTTCTCAAGATGACAGCGCCCAGCCAGACGAGTCGCCCGCGCCGCAAGACCAGCACCCTGCCGCCCATGCAGGTTGCGCGCGTGACGCTGCCCGACGAGATTTATCGCCAGCTGAAATCGATGATCCTCGATGGCGGCCTGATCCCGGGCGAGCTTGTCACCATCCAGGGCCTCGCCAACGCCTTCGGCGTCAGCGCCATGCCGGTGCGCGAAGCGCTGCAGCGCCTGACCGCCGAACGAGCGCTCACGGTCATTTCGGGACGGTCGGTCGGCATTCCCGAGGTCGATTCAGGACGCCTGCGCGATCTCACAAGGGTGCGCGTCGAAATCGAAAGCCTGGCGGCGCAGTGGGCGACCCCCCATGTCACCGCGGCCGATCTCGCCAAGCTCGAACTGCTTGTGGAGACGATGGCCAGGGCCGCGAATGACGGCGACACACCGGCCTATGTGCGCGGCAATCACGAATTTCACTTCACCGTCTATGGCGCCGCCGGATCCGAAACCCTGCTCAGCACCATCGAGGGGCTCTGGCTGCAGGTGAGCCCATATTTCCACCTGCTGCACGGTTCCGGCAACTATCTCGCCGCCAACGAGGAGCACAGGCTTATCCTCCAGGCCATTCGCGGCGGGAACGCCGATGGCTGCGCCGCTCATGTCCGCGCCGATATACTGAGCGCCACGGACGTGCTGTTGAAGCTACTCAGCTAGGCCGCCGCAGATTGGTCACGCGACCGCGATGGCCGATCCGCCCATACTGTTCCAATCCACCAGGTCAGATCACGGCGGGCCAGATCACGGCAGGAGAATGCGATGGGATTTGTCGGACAGATCATTCGCGGCGCCGCCCTCCTTGCCTTATGCGGTGGTCTTGCGCGGGATGCATCCGCGCAGGCGGAAAGCTTGCCGCCAGTCGACCTCGCCCTGGTCCTGGTCGTGGATGCTTCGGGCAGCATCGATCCGGCGGAATTCCAGCTGCAGAAAGAAGGCATCGCCGCCGCCATCCTCGACGAGGAGGTCTTGCGCGCCATTCGCAGTGGCCGGCACGACCGCCTGGCGATCGCCCTGGTCGAATGGGGCAGCCCAGGCGGGGCCGCGATCGTGGTCGACTGGATGACGGTCGGCGACCGCGCCGGCGCGGCGGCATTCTCTGCCGCGATCCTGAGCGCGCCGCGCTCCACGCAGAGCTACAATGCGCTGGGCGATGCCATGCATCTAGCGATCGGGCTGATCGGCGATTGCCCTTGCGCACCGACGCGCCGCGTCATCGATATATCCGGCGACAATCCCGACAATCGCAGCCACGTGCCATCGCCCGCCGCGCGCGACATGGCGGTGGCGGCCGGCATCACGGTCAACGCGCTGGCCATCTTGAATGACGGGCGGATGGGCAGCGGAGGGCAGCCGTTCCTGGTTGAAGTCTATGAACGCGACGTGATCGGCGGCTTCGGCGCTTTCGTCATGACGGCGGATACGCGGGCCGATTTCGCGCGCGCCTTGCGCCAGAAGATGATCCTCGAAATTGCACAGACCGTAGCCGGCCCTTCCGATGAAGCGCTTCTCGACTAGATGCAAGGGATTGGGGGGCGGCAGGCCCTCTCGGGGTCTTTTATGGCCCGCTATTTCCTCGGCTTCAGGGCCTGCCAATCGGCCTGCGACATCATGCTGCCGACAAAATTGAACTGCCCTGCCCCCTGAAGCCATTCGCCGCCATCGATGGTCACGACTTCGCCATTGATATAGGCGGCCTCCTCCGCCATCAGGAAACTGGCAAGATTGGCAAGCTCCTCATGACGGCCGGCGCGCTTCAGCGGGTTCTTGGCCTCGAAAGCGGCGGCGAGTTCGGGTTTTGGCACCAGACGCTCCCAGGCACCGGCTGTCGGGAAAGGGCCCGGCGCGATGGCATTCAGTCGAACACCCCGCCCACCCCATTCGACCGCCAGCGAGCGAATCATGGCGAGCACCCCGGCCTTGGCCATCGCGGAAGGCACGACATAGGCCGAACCGGTCCACGCATAGGTCGTGATGATCGACAGCACGCTGGCGCGGCGGCCGGCTGCAAGCCAGCGTCTGCCGCAACCGATTGTCATATAGGCTGAACCATGCAGCACGATGCCGAGAACCGCATCGATCGCGCGCGGGCTCAGCGTCTCGCTCTGGGCGATGAAATTGCCGGCGGCATTGTTGACGAGCCCGTCGAGCGGCCCTTCGGTCCAGGCCCAGTCGAGCAATGCGTCCACCTGCGCTGCGTCGCGTATATCGCAGGCCTTGAAACTGACCCTGCCGCCGGTGTCGCGCTGCAATTCCTCCGCGGCCTCGGCCAGAACCTGCTCGCGCCGGCCGCAGATGACGAGTTCCGCGCCGAGCGACAAATACCGCCGGCCGATGGACAGGCCTATCCCCGTGCCGCCTCCGGTAATGAGAATCCGCTTGCCGGCTAACAAATCATCCCTGAACACACCCCACCTCATTTCCTCATAACGCCCATCCTGCGGGCCGGGCCCGCCTCTTCTACTCCAAGACCGAGCGGGGAGCCAAATGGCCGGCGGGCGGCCTTTTTGCGGCCCGATCCGGTGCCTTCGTGTCACTATCCCACCCCCGGCGGTCCCGGATGGCTCATCATTGATCATTTCCCAGGAGATGCGAGCGACCTTCGGGTCTATGCTTTCCCAGGCTGCCATGGACGGCAGCGGAACCCGGAACGCCCGCTCGCGTTTCGGCTGAGCGGCAGTTCCCGAATTCCTTCCAGCGTTCCCGATATTCGAAAGTGACGTACTTGCGGTGGCCGTCGTATCGATGGGTAGCTGTTTTCCCGCTGGGCGCGCTGATATGCGCCGCCCAGACGCATGCGCTTGAATATCGGGTGGCGCCGCTCATATCGGACGATCCCGTCCTCAAAGAAGCCGTGCTCGCCAGTTCGACCCTGGTGGAGCTTGAGGAATCGCCCCCCGATACGCTCTTCGGCCTCACGCGGCGCGCCGAAGAGGATATTCCGCGCATCGAAAAGGCCCTGCGGTCGGCGGGCTATTATGACGGGACCGTCGTCATTCTGGTCGATGGACAAGACGTGGCCGCCGATGCCGGCGCGGCGGAGAAAGAAGAGCCGGCGGACAAGCGGCACTCCGTCGATATCCTGGTAACGCCCGGAAAGCTCTTCGCAGTGCAATCCGTCGCCGTCGAGATAACGGCGCATATCGCGCAACCCTTGACAGCGGCACTGCGGAAAAATGAACCGGCACGGGCGGCGGCGATTCTGGCCGAGCGCGAGCGCCTGCTGAACGCAACGCTCGACCAGGGATATCCTTTTGCCAAGGTGACATTGCGGCCCGCCACGATCGATCATGCGACCAAGACGGTTTCTGTCACCTATGTGGTGGAGCCCGGCCCGATCGCCACCATGGGCGCCGTGAACGTCACCGGACTCGATCGGATCGACCCCGCCTTCATGCGGCAGCGCGCGCAATTTCCGCCAGGCAAACTCTATCAACCCAGTGAAATCAATGCCCTGCGAGACGATCTGCGCTCGCTCGATGTGTTCGATGCCGTCAAGGTGACACCCGCCGAGCAACTGGCGCCAGATGGCAGCCTGCCGGTCGATGTGCTGGTGGCGGAGCGCAAACGTCACTTCATCGGCCTCGGCGCCAATTACGCGACCGACAGGGGTGCCGGCCTCAAGGCCTATTGGGGCGACCGGAACCTGTTCGGCGGTGCCGAGAGACTGCGCCTCGACGCCGAGATTTCCGGCTTCGGCGAGAACAGTCTATCTGATACCGATTACAATCTCTCCGCCGCCTTTCGAAAACCTGACTATCTCATGCGCGATCAGGATCTGGTGGCGGGACTGGTTCTTGCCGACACGCATGACGAAGACACTTTCGACAAGCAATCGGCAACGGCTACTGCCGGTATCGAACGCCGCATCGACGAAACCATGTCCTGGGGAGCCGGCCTGGAAGCGGAACGCTCGCGCATCACCGAGGACGGCGCGAGCGACGACTTCCTCCTGTTCGGTCCGACCTTGTCCTTCAAGCGCGACACCACTGCCGATCTCCTCAATCCCGTCTCCGGATCGCGCCTCGTCCTATCCACCTTCGCCTTTCCGGAATTCCTCGGCTCCAGCCAGGATGTGATCGGGACGAATGCCGATTTCAGCACCTATTTCGATCTCAGCGGCGACGGCAATCTGGTGCTGGCCGGCCGCGTTGCCGGCGCCAGCGTGTTCGGCGGCGAGACCGAAGACCTGCCGGCCGACCGGCGGCTCTATGCCGGCGGCGGTGGGTCGGTACGCGGTTACGAATTCCGCTCGATCAGCCCGCTCGATGAAGATGACGATCCCGCTGGTGGACGCAGTTCACTCATCGCCAGCCTTGAACTGCGCTATCGCTTTCTTGACGATTACGGAATCGTGCCATTCTTCGACGCCGGTACGGTCTCGGACGAAGTCTTTCCCAGCTTCGATGAAGACATTCAATATGCGGCGGGCGTCGGGCTTCGCTACTACACGGCAATTGGACCGATCCGCGCCGATTTTGCCGTGCCGCTCAATCCGCGCGGCAGCGATGATGCCTTCCAATTCTATATCAGCATCGGGCAGGCCTTCTGATGCGCCGCCTTCTCAAATATGGCGGCGTGGTGCTGGCGGCCCTGCTGCTGTTGCTGGCGGGCCTGTTCGCCTTTCTGCAGACGCCAAGCGGCCGCCATCTGCTGCTGGCGCAGCTGCAGGCGGCGACGGAAGATGGACCGATCATCCTGCAGGCCGGCAGTATCGGCGGAACGATACCGTTCGACATGACGGTCGAAGATATCGCCTTGTCGGATGCCAAGGGGATCTGGCTCACGATCGATCGCGCGACGCTCGATTGGTCCCCGGCGAGTTTGCTGGCACGCCGGCTGGAGATTGCGAAGCTTCACCTGGGCAATGTGGACATGCGGCGGGCGCCGGAGAAGCCCACGGATGAGACCGTCGTGGATGATGAATCGGCCGGCCCGACATTGCCGTCCTTGCCGATCGGCATTGCCGTGCAATCCCTCGCTGTCAACCGGCTGAGGCTTGACGCGCCTGTTCTCGGCGAGGCCGCAGCCTTCACCGTGGAGGCAAGCGCCACCTTGGGCGATGTGGACGACGGGCTTGGCGCAAAGTTCGCCTTGCGGCGCCTGGATGACGGGGACGATCGCATAGACGCCGACATCGCCTACCGGCCCGGCGCGGATGCCTTGAAGCTGGTCCTGGCGGTACGTGAACCGCGCGGCGGGTTGCTGGCACGCGCGCTCGGGCTTACCGGAGCACCGGATCTGCAGATCGACGCCAACGGCGACGGCCCGCTTTCATCCTGGCAGGGCAATGTTGCGGCGACGCTCGACCGGGCAAAGCTGCTCGACCTGGCACTTCAGGTCAAAGGGGACCGACGCAAACGCAATATCGCTTTCACGCTCGACGCCGATCCGCGCCCGCTGCTGGCGGAGCATGTGCGGATGCTGCTGAGCGGCGGCATCAAGGCCGAAGGCGAGATCATGTTCGACGAACCGGCCGGCCTCCTGCATGTGGGCGCGTTCAAGGCGGAGGCCGCATCTGTCAGCCTGTCGGCCAACGGTTCCGTCGGGCTGGACGCGCCGGGCAGGCTCAGCTTCAACATCCATGCCGGCGATTCGACACCCTATGCCGACTTCCTGCCTGGGGTCGGCTGGCGGCAGGCCGAGTTGCAGGGCGAGATGCATGGCGAAATCGCCGCGCCGCGGGTGGCGGCGACCGGCACCGTCGCAGATCTTGCCGTAGGCGGACAGCGGATCGGTTTCACCGATATCAGCCTCATGCTCGACCCGCAGGGGAGCCTGGCCGCCGGGATCGACTTCGACACCTTCATCAGTGCCGGAGATATCGCTTTGGACAACCCCGCCTGGCGGCCGCTCCTTGCCGACGGTGCCAGGCTTGGCGCGCAGGGCCGCTTCGATCTTACCGGCAAGGCAGACATCCAGAATATCGATCTTCGTACCGGGCCGCTCACTCTGTTCGGCACTGTCCGGACCGAAGGCTGGGGCGTCCAGTCCCTTCGTGCGGAAATCGACGCCAAGCTCACCGACCTCGGCAGATGGATGGGTTCTGCTCAGCCGGGCATCAAGGGCGATCTCGGCCTTTCCATGCGCGCCGACAGGGATGCGGAGGGAACGCGGGTCGATCTCTCGGGCGCCGGCAAAGGCCTGTTCCTGGGAATCGCAGCCATCGACGGGTTGCTAGGCGCAAATCCCACCCTTTCCATCCATGCCACGCAAGACGCAGCTGGAAGCATAACGCTTTCGGAAGCCGCGATCGAAGGCCGTAGCGCCAGCCTGACGGCGTCGGGCAGAGCCGAGGAAAGCCAGCTCGACATGATTCTCCAGGCGGTACTCCACGATCTCTCGGCCCTCGATCCGGCGGTGACAGGTGCCGCCGCGCTGCGGGCAAAGATCAGCGGCACGCAGGCGGCACCGCGGATTGCCGCCGCTCTCACCTCCGGCGAAATTGTCTTTGGCAAGTATGCGGCGCGGGCAGTGGCATTCGATTTCGATGGGCGGGACCTGCTCACCGCACCACGGGTAGATGTCGCCGGCAAGGCGACGGTCGATGGCCTGCCATTCCGCCTTTCCGCGAAAGCAAGCCGGCAGCCGCAGACCGGGCTCATCGCCATCCGCGGCGCCAGACTGGATTTCGGCCGCAACACCCTCGGCGGCGAGGCCGATGTGGCCGGTGGATTGGTTGCCGGCAATCTGGTGCTCGATATGCCGGTCCTGGCCGAATTGCGGCACCTGACCGGCATTGAGCTTGACGGCGCCATCGCGGCGGATATCGGGGTGTCGCATGCCGGCGGCAAACAGAATGCCGCGTTGAGCATCAAAAGCCGCGATCTCGCCTATGCCGGGGTGGCGAACATGCGCGACGGCGACATCACGGCACAATTGAACGATCTGCTCGGCAAGATGGTCATCGACGGCCGCGCGGATTTGCGTGGCGTCGCAGCAGGCGGTCGACGGCTGGATTCCATCGGGCTGACAGCAAAGGGCGCAGCTGACGGCCTGGCCGTCGCGGGACAGGTGACGGGGCCGGAAATCAGCCTCGATCTCGCTGGAAACCTCGCCAGCGAGGCCGAGACGATGACGGCGGAGCTGTCGAGGTTTGCCGCGACCTATCGCGAGGAAACCGTGACACTGGCAAGGCCGGCGCTTCTGACGCGCCAAGGTGCGACAATGCGCATCGCAGATCTCGATCTGCGCGCGCGCGGCGGGCGAATGATGCTGGATGCGGCGATAAGCCCCGGCGGCAACGATATAAAGCTGATCGTGGCGGAATTTCCGCTGGGCCTCCTTAAACTGGTGGACCCCACCCTTGACGCCGTGGGCACGGTGGACGCGACCTTGGACATGTCCGGGCCGCGCGCAGATCCAGCGGCGCAATTCAGCCTTGCCGGCAAGGAGATGGGATTGCGCGGCCAGCGCGGCTTGGCCGCCGACCTCAATCTCAACGGCAATTGGCGGCGCGCCCGCATCGAGACTGCCGGACGCCTCGACTTTTCGGCCGGCGGCGGACTGGATCTTTCGGCGGCCTTTGGCCTGCCGGCGGACGCAGCCACGGGATTCCCGGCAGTCACGGCCACCGCCGCCCTTCAGGCCGACGCCAAGGGCGTGCTCGATCTGGCCATTCTCGATATCATCCTCGCGGGAACCGCCGACCATGTTTCGGGCAAGGCGGATGTCGCGCTGCAAGCCGATGGAACGCTTGAAAGTCCCAACCTTTCCGGCAGCGTCCGGCTCAGCGATGGGCGCTATGACAATGTGCGCTACGGCATCAGGCTGCGCCGGCTGGCGGCGGAATTGCGCGGCAACGGCCAGCGCGTCGATCTTACCAGTCTATCCGCGGCGACCCCCGGCAGCGGCGGCATCACAGGTAACGGGCGGGTCGGCCTTGGCGGCACGATGCCGGTTGCGGTCACGCTCGGCCTCGACAAGGCGCAGGTGCTCAACATGCCTGATGCCTTCGCTGTGGCCGATGCCACGCTTGCGATCGGTGGCGACCTTGCCCAAAAAGTGACGCTGACCGGCGGCATCAAACTGCTCAAGGCCGAAATCCGTATCCCCGATAATCTGCCGCCCACGGTCCAGGAGATCGAAACGATCGAAGTGAATGTTCCACCGGCCCGCGCGGCGCAGATCGAGGCCGCGAACAAACCCGCGCCGAGAACGCTTGGGATCGCACTCGATATAGCTGTCGCCGTGCCGCAGCAGATGGCCATTCGCGGGCGCGGCCTCGACGCCGAACTGGGCGGCGACCTCAAGATCACGGGAACCGCTGATCAGCCGATTGTCGACGGCGTGATGAAGATGCGGCGTGGCACGCTCGATCTGGTCGGCCGCCGGCTTTCCTTCAGTCGTGGCCAGGTGATCTTCGACGGTGCCCCGCAAATCGACCCGGTTCTCGACTTCACGGCCAATGCGCGCGCCGAAGGCTATGATGTCGCGATCGGCGTCAGCGGGCATGTCAGCCGGGTGCGGATCGGTCTGAGTTCGACGCCGCCCTTGCCAGAGGACGAGATTCTGTCACGCCTGCTGTTCGGCAAGGCGTCGGGATCGCTCTCGGCACTGGAAGCGATTCAGCTCGCCCAGGCGACGGCGGAACTGGCGGGAGTTGGCGGCGGCACAGATCTCCTCGATAGAATCCGCAAGGAGACCGGACTGGATCGCCTCAGCGTGGACGCGGGCGACGGCACGGTCGGACCCAGCCTGGGCGCCGGCCGCTATGTGGGCGAAGGCGTCTATGTCGGCGTCAAACAGGGCGCCGCCGGCAATTCGAGCGCCGCCACGGTCGAGATGGAAGTGACGCCGAATGTGAAAGTCGAAGGCGAGGTCGGCACCAGTTCGACCGGCAAGGCCGGCGTCTATTGGGAGTGGGATTACTAAACTGGAACCAGCGGCACTGGTTTCGCTGCCGGTTGAGGGCATGGCGCTGTTTGAAGTACACATTGAAGATCACGCAGGAGCAAGAGAATGAGCGCGACGAACACCACTGTGAAATATGCTTTCCCGCCGCATGAAATCCCGTCTCTGCCGATCCACAACTCGATCGACGTTTTTCCCGTCCACCGCATCTATTGCGTCGGCCGCAATTATGCCGACCATGCGATCGAGATGGGCCATGACCCCAGCCGCGATGAGCCCTTTTTCTTCCAGAAGAACCCCGACACGCTGGTGCCCTCGGGCGGCGTGTTCCCCTATCCTGAAAGATCCAACGACGTGCATCACGAACTTGAAATGGTGGTCGCGCTGAAATCGGGCGGTAGAAACATTTCCATCGAGAAGGCGCTGGACCATGTTTTCGGCTATGGCGTAGGTCTCGACATGACGCGGCGTGATCTGCAGGGCGAAGCGAAGAAAGCCGGCAGACCATGGGAAATCGGCAAGGCCTTCGAACATGCGGCGCCCTGTTCGGCGCTTGTGCCGGCCAGCGAAATCGGTCACCCGGTCAAAGGCGCGGTGACGCTCTGGGTGAATGGCGTCTTGAAGCAGCAGGGCGATCTGGACCAACTCATCTGGAAAGTGCCGGAGATGATCTCCTACCTGTCCGGCCTTTTCGAACTCAAGGCCGGCGATCTCATCTATACCGGCACGCCGGCCGGCGTCGGCCCGGTTCAGCGCGGCGACGAACTCCTAGGTGTCGTCGAGGGCGTCGGCGAGTTGAAGATCAAAGTGGCATGAAGCCGTAATGGCGACATGATTTCATTTCGAGCCGCTGGATCGCTCAGGCTTCCTTCTTGCGCCAGATGATTTTCTTTACGGGTGGCCAGATCGCCGAGCCGAAGATCATCGCCGCCGACAGAAGCAGCAAAGCGAGCGAGATCTTGTCCTGGACGAAAGTCATCGGATCGTCGCCGGAAACCAGGAGTGCGCGTCGGAAGTTCGACTCAACCATATAGCCGAGCATGAGCCCGAGTACCAATGGCAGCATCGGAAACTTCAGCCGTTTCATGAAATATCCGAAGACGCCGGCCCCAAGAACGACAATGAGGTCGAGCACGCTGTTGTCGATCGAATAAACGCCCGACAGAACAAGGGCATATATCACGGCAAGGCGATAGCGCTTGGGCCGGTTCACCAGCCAGATGCACGGCGTCATGATCAGCAGGCCGATGACAAGCTGGGCGATGTTGGCGACGAACAGCCCGCCATACAACCCGTACATGACCGTCGGATTCTGCTGGAACAGCATCGGCCCGGGCTGCATGCCGTGGACCAGCAATGCACCAAGCAGAACAGCCGTCGAATTGGAGCCTGGAATGCCGAAGGACAGGGTCGGTATCAACGCTGTTCCGGCAACGGTATTGTTGGCGGCTTCCGGTGCTGCAATTCCCTCGATCGATCCCTTGCCGAACTCCTCGGGATGTTTCGACCAGCGGCGTGCCTCATTATAGCTGAGGAAGGAGGCGACGGCACCGCCTCCACCGGGCATGATTCCCTCGAACGTCCCCAAGGCCGAGCCCAGCGAGACCGGGACCCACAGGCGTCGCCAGTCGCGCAGCTTCGGCAGGCGGATACGCGAATCGCGTTCGACATGCTCCTCATCGCGATCGCCGATCTGTTTGAACAATTCGCTGACGGCAAATACACCCATCATGACGAGCACGAAGTGAATGCCGCCAAAAAGTTCGGGGAAGCCGAACGTGAAGCGCGTGACACCCGAAATCGGGTCCGACCCCACCGTGGCGATCATCAAGCCGAGAACGCCCATGATGAGGCCCTTGATCAGCGAGCCCTCCGTGAGGCTTGCGATGACGCTGAGGCTGAGAATGCCGAGCGAAAAGTAAGCGGCCGGGGTGAAGGCAAGGGCCAGTTTGGCGAGGGGCCCGGTCAGCAACACGAGTACGATCACGCCGACGAGGCCG
Organism: Dongia sp.; assembly: GCF_041918875.1. Lineage (GTDB taxonomy): Bacteria > Pseudomonadota > Alphaproteobacteria > Dongiales > Dongiaceae > Dongia. The sequence goes on along the minus strand of NZ_JAYRUV010000011.1, from coordinate 72,135 downwards.
CCGAAGACGCCGGCCATCAGCGAGATTCCGAGCGCTTCGCCACCGCGGCCCTGTTGATGCAGGGCATAACCGTCGATCGTGGTCGCGGCCGCCGCATTCGTGCCGGGCGTATTGATCAGGATGGCCGGAATCGATCCGCCATATTCGGCGCCGACATAGACCGAAGCCAGCATGATGATGGCGGTGGTCGGATCCATCGTGAAGGTGAAGGGCACCAGCAGAGCCATGGCGACCGACGGCGAGATACCGGGCATGGCACCCCCGACAATGCCGTAGGCGACGCCGGCAAAGGCTGCGAAAATGGCCGGCGATCCGAACAGGACGCCAAGCGCGATGTCGAAAGCTTCCATAATCGATTTTCCGCTAAGAAGCAGGTGTGGCTGGGTGCGCGGAAGAAAGCGTCAGTGCCGACTGCGCCTGAGACGGCGCGGCCTGCATGCTGTTCCAGAGGTCCGGCCAGAAGCCTTTCGGTTGGCGGATTTCAAGAACGCCGACGAAAAAGGCCCAGAACAGCACCGCACCGATCACCGCGAACGCAATGACAATCCGGCGCGATGCGCCCCCGACCAGAAGCACCACGGCCGCCAGGAGGTAGGCAATGCCAAGGGCGTAGCCGATCGTTTCGACCAGCGCCACATAGCCGACGCCGATGCACAGCATGCCAAGGGCATATTTATGCCCGCCGATCCCATGGCGAGGCGCCGCCTTTTCCGTACCGTCGCCGGCCTTCGAACGCGGGCCGAGCGCCGATTGCAAAACCAGCAGCAGTGAAAGAATGCCGAGCGCAACGCCCAGCATCTTCGGCAGGGCGTCGGCGCCGATACCGCCCTCCAGAAGACTCTTCGGGATGGTATCCGCGCCCAGCCAATAGACGACGGCAAGGGCGATCAGAACGACGCCGACCACCAAATCGTTCTTCGCGACAGTCACGTCGTTGCCCCGTTCCTCGTTCCGGCCGCTATTCGGCCGTCACGCCGAAATCGGCGTAGAATTTCGCCTGTGCGTCGACGAAGTTCGCGACATAGGCCCGATACTCCTCCTGGCCCATGTAACCGGGGATCAGGTTGAGCGCCTCATATTCGGCCTTGAATTCGGGATCCGCCAGCACCTTCTGAGCCGCCGCCTCGACCAGCTTGATTGTCTCGGCGGGAATGCCCTTCGGACCGGCCAGACCGCGGAACTTGATGATGACCTCCTCGTCGACGCCCAATTCCCTGGCCGTCGGCACTTCGGTCAAAGTCGTCAGGCGCTCGGGCATGTAGACGCCAAGTGGCTTCAGCTCGCCGCCTGCAATCTGGCCGGCAAGTTCGCCGAGTTCACCGATACCCAGGTCGACCGTGCCGTTGAGTACATTGATCAGAAGCCCGGCGCCATCTTCGTGCGGGATGATAGCCGCCTGGGCGCCCGACTTCTTCTTGATCTTCTCAAGGATCTGGCGCTCCAGTGAGCCGGCACTGGCCCCGCCCCATTTCGCCTTGCCTGGATTGGCGACGGCAAAATCGACCGCATCCTTGATCGTCGCGAATGGGCTGTCGGATTTGGTGTAGAAAATTTCCGGGTCGTAGAAGAAGTTAACGACGTAATCGATATCCTTGTAGGTCTTCTCCGGCTTGCTCAGCAGCGATGTCGTGATATGCGTCGGCGTGGTGGCATAGAAGGTCGAGCCGTCGGCCGGCGCAGTGGCGAGATTGGCCATCGCCTTGGCGCCGGAGCCGCCGGCCCAATAATCGACGACAACCTTGGCTCCCAGATATTTCGACAATGGGCGGCTGATCGCGCGAAGGAACAGATCCGACCCAGATCCGGGCTTCGAATGTGTGTAGATGGTAATGGTATCGACCGGATAGGTCGCTTCCTGCGCCCAGGCGGACGCGCCAATCGTGCCGACGATCGACATTGCAAGCGCCGCAACGACGCCCTTCATGATCTGCCCCATTTAGCCCTCCCAAGGCAATTTGTTATTTTTAGTCTTATATAAGATATAAGATCATCAAGGAGGAGTCAAACGGCGCCTAGGTATTTTCGACGGCGTAATGCAGAAATCGGGAATCGCAACGGCTCACCCGCCACTCGATCGGCTGGCGATCCAGGCTGTAGGCGATCCGGTCTATCTCCAGAAGCGGGAGGCCTGCCTCGATCTCAAGGAGCTTGGCGTCGGCCTTGTCCGCCGACACCGCCCGCAACTGCTCGGCCACACGCACGATCATCACCCGGTATTCCTGCTCCAGAAGTGAATAGATCGAACCCGGCTGCAACCGCCCGAGGATGTCCTCCAATCCTGGAAAGCGGTCGAGGCGCAAGACGATCCGCTCCAGAATGCAGTCGCGGCCGGCGAAGCTGCGCAGCCTTTCAGCCCGCAGCACGCGCTCGCCGTCCGGCAGGCTGAGGCGCTCGCGCTCGACACCGGTTGCCGTGCTGGTCTTGATGGAGACGAATCGTGTGCTGGGGTGCGCCTCGTCGCTCGCATCGCTTTTCAGCCGGATGAAGCGAAAGGGCCGGACACTGCTGCGATGCGTCGCAACGAAGGTTCCCTTGCCCTGCTGGCGCACGACGAGATTCTCGGCCGCCATTTCCTCGATCGCCTTGCGGACGGTTCCCTGGCTGACATTGTATTCCTCGGCCAGGCGCATTTCGCTCGGCAGCAACTGCGCCGGCTTCCACTCGCCGCTCAGGACCCGGCGGATGAGCAGTTGCTTGATCTGCAGATATAACGGCTGAAACTCCGGCCGCGCCTCGATTTCGGCCTTCCCACTCGGCATCTTCTTCCCCATGCTGGCGCGCCATCTACCGGCGCGGCCCGATCTTCGCAAGGCGCGAATATAACACAGGGTTTGCAGGCAATAGGTCAAATATTGCCCAGGCTGTATTCAGCCTCAAGGCATGAAGACACCGCCGTTAATATGGATGCTCTGACCGGTAATGTAGCGCGATTGCGGCCCGCACAGATGCCTGACGAGTGCGGCGACTTCCGACGGCTGGCCCAGCCGGTCCATCAGACGCGGCCGCTCGCCATGGTGTTGTGGAGCCTGCGGATTGTGCTGGCCGCGCTCGGTTTCGATCAAGCCCGGAACCACGCAATTGGCCGTGATGCCGTCGGCTGCAAGATCGTGGGCGACAGCCTTGGTAAAACCGGCCAACGCCGCCTTGCCGGTCACGACATGCACGCGATGCTTGGCGCCGCTATGGCCTGTGAGGCCACCGATATTGATGATACGGCCGCCGCCGCGCGCACGCATGCCGGGAACGCAACCCTGCGTGCAAAGGAAGGCTCCGTCGAGCATGATCGACAGAACCTGCTGCCATTCGGCGAAGGCGATGCTGTCGAACGGCGCTTCCTTGCGAACCGCGGCGTTGTTCACCAGTATGTCGATACCGCCGAATTTCTCCTTGGCGGTCCCGATCATGCGTTCGACAGCCGCGGCATCGGTAACGTCCGCCGGCACCAGAACGGCCTTGGCGCCGGTCGCCTCGACGAGCCTGACGGTCTCCTGCCCCAAATCGAGCGAACGCTTCGTGTTCACGATGATATTGGCGCCGGCCTCGGCAAGAGCAATACAGATCGCGCGCCCGATATTGCGCGCAGCACCGGTCACCAATGCCACTTTTCCTTCGAGTTCGCGCGTCATGACAACCTCCCCGTTCAAGCCGCCACATTGCCGAGAGCCGCCATCGTCGGCTGCCGGCCCAGATTGCGGCCAAACGCCAAGAGGGCCTCGGCCCGCTCGGCCGACCAGCCGCCGAAGGCGACATTACGGCGGAACTTCATATCGAGTTCCTCTCGGGATAACGGCTCGCGGCCGCCGCCGCGCAGATGCGGCTGATTCAGTTCGACGACGGTCCCATCCGCGAGACGGGCGCGCAGATGGCCCGTGTAATTCCTCGGATACTCGTTCTTGGGATCGATTTCGAAGCGGATCTTGGCGGCAAGCTTCAGGACCTCACCATCCTTGATCTTGGCCTCGGTGAATTGCGCAAGGCCTGCATCGCCTTCGAGATAGGCGACGGCCATGCAATAGGGTGTGCTGAACTTGGCTGCGTAGGCGGTCGGCGGCTGCTGCTTCAGCGATAGCGGTTCCCACAGGCGATGCACGGTCCCCTCGCCCGCGGCACAGGTGATCTCCGCGATTCTTTCCGCCGGGATGCCCTGCTTGCGCAACGCCAGCGCGCAATCGATATAGGGCTGTACCATCGTGCCGCAGGCATAGGGCTTGAACGCCAATCGGCTGCCGACCCATCGCCGCCCCAGATCATCGAGCAGCAGCGAAAAATCCGGCTTGATCGACGGTGCAAAGGCCGAGAAGAAACCATGCACGCCTTCGAAGACCGTGACGGGGCCGGTGAATCCGGCCGCACCCAGCGCTGCCGCCCGCAACCCCGACTGCGCTGCCCAGCCGGCATGGAGCCGCTTCGTGGATGATCCGTCGGCGAGATATTCAATGATACCAGACGCCAGGCTGCCCGCGATGCCCAGGCCGTTGACGACCGCCGGCCGGCTCAATTGCGTCACGATTGCCGCCGATATTGTCGCCGCAAACGTGCCCAGGACGGCCGTCGGGTGAAAGCCCGCCTGATGCACAGACTTGTTGGCAACCAGCCCGAGGCGGCACATGATCTCGATACCCGCCGCGATGGCAAGCAGCGTGCGTGCGCCATCGAGTCCCCGCTGCTCGGCAATCGCCAGCGTTGCCGGCACGATAACGGCGCCGGAGTGAACCGGGCAGCCTTCGAACGTGTTGTCGAAATCCTCGCCATGCGCTGCCGTCCCGTTGATGAGAGCGGCGGCGACCGGCGCCAATTGCCGATCTTGCGCGATAACGGTCGCCCGGCCGGCCTCGTCGCAGGCGGCAATGGCCGACCTGGTATAGTCATTGTCGCGCGCGGCGACACAGAGACCGAGGATATCCACCACGGTATCCAGCGCGGCGCGCTCCATGCCGGAATCGAGCTTCTCCGGCGTCAGCGATACGACCCAGTTAGCAAGATGCTCGGAAACGGATTTCGTCATGATGATCCCTTACGGCTGGATGAGTTTGGCGAGCTGGCCGGCATCGGCCATCTTCTCCGCGCCGTAAGCGGCGGCGACGAGAGCGTCGCGTCGCGCACTGTCCAGCAATCCGGCCGTGCAAGCGGCGACCTTTGCTTCCAGGTCCCTATCGCTCATCGGATTGTCCGGCCCGCCGCGATAGCGTTCATTGGCCCATTCGACCAGCTTGGTCCCATCCTTCAGGGTAATTTCGATCCGAGAGCGGATGATATCCCAGCCGCGCGCCTCGATTGCAGGGTCGAGCTGCGTCACGATGCGGCGCTGCATGTCCTGAGCCGCCGCCGACTGGATGAAATCGTTGGTGAATTCCTGACGTCCGGCCTGACGCTTCAGCACGATCATCGCCAGGAGTGCCGCCATGCTGAACTTGGCCTGCAGATGGTTCTCCGCAATCGGATAGCGGATCGGGTTCAGGATGTTGGAACCGGCGTGGAAATCGATCCGCTCGACTGTCTTCGGATCGACGTTCTTTTCCGTCACCAGCTTCAGCATCGCATCCATGGATTGATGCGTCACGATACCGCTGGGATAGGGTTTGATGCTGATGCCGGGCTCGACGATCGACCAGGTCTTGCCGAAACCTTGCGCCAGCTTCTCAGCCGTCGCACCGCCGGACTGCACCGTCATGAAGCCCCAGCGCCCGTCGAGCGCTTCGGGATCCGCCGTAAACCCGCGCGCCGCCAGCAAGGCGGCGGTGACGCCGTTTTCTGCCGCGCGGCCCACATGCAACGGCTTCGTCATGGTGCCGAAATTGCAGCGGATGCCGGAGGCGAAGCTGGCGGCAATGCCCATCGCATGCGCGAGCTTCGCCCCGGAAAGTCCCATCAGCTTCGCCGCAGCGGCGCAGGCACCGAAAGTGCCGACCGTGCCGCTGGAATGCAGGCCGCGTTTGTAATGGTCCGGCAGCATCCATTCGGAAATCTTGCTTTCGACCTCGACACCGGTGACGAAGGCATTGAGGAAATCGCGACCACTGACCTGCCCGATCTTCTGGCTCATGACCAGGGCGGCCGTTAGCGGTGGAACGGTCGGATGAGTGAGCAGGCCATAGACATGGGCTGGATCGCGTGACACCTGCGTATCGTCCCAGTCATGGGCATGGCCCGCCGTGCCGAGGACACGGGCCGCCAGTGCGGCCGGAATCTTCGTTTCGCCGCCGCCCAGTAAGAGGGCTTCGGGCCGGCCACCCAGGTCGCGGGCGTCCTCTATCAGCAGCCGGACCGATTCTTCGTCGCTGCCCGCGACATAGAGCGCCAGGCCGTCGAGAATGCAGCGGCGACCAATAAGCACCGCCTCGCTCGGTAGATGTTCGAAGCGGCTGCCTTCGATGAAGGCGCATGCGCTGCGGGTGACGTTGGTCGGCGTGATGTCTGTCATGATGTCGATGCACTCATTTCCTTGGCAGTTCGTCTTTCAAATCCGGGCGTTCTTGAGAGCGCTGAGGTCATTCTGCTCGGCAATGGTGAGGCAGAAATCGAGCAGCAGCTCGGCATCCCGGCGGCGCCAACCGCCGTAACGGGCGTTGTCGTGGAATTTCCGGATCAGTTCGTCACGCGACAGCGGCTCGCGCCGTCCGCCGCGCATATGGGGCTGGCGCAATTCGACAATCCGCCCATCGGCCAGCGACACCTTGAGATGGCCGGAATAGTTCTGCGGATATTCATTGGCCGGATCGATCGCATAGGTGATCCGCCGCGCCAGGGCGAGAATGCGGCTGTCACGCGCCTTCTCGTCGGTAAACTGCTCCAGGCCAGCGGCACGATCGAAGAAGCCGACCGCCATGCAGAACGGCATGCTGAACTTGGCGGCATACCCGGAGGGCGGCCGATGCTTGGCCGACAGCGGCTCCCAGAGCCGGTCCACCAGACCTTCGCCGGTCGCGCATTCGATCGAAACGATATCGTCGGCGGCAACACCGCTTTCCGCCAGCCGGATCATGCAGTCGATATAGGGATGAATCATCGTGCCGCAGGCATAGGGCTTGAATGCGATATCTTCCATCAGCCAGCTGTCGCCGACCCCGGCACTGAGATAGTGGAAGCGCGGCGTTGCCCCGTGCGCGAAGGCGTGAAAGAAACCGTGCGGGCCTTCCAGCACGGTGCGCGGCCCGTTATAGCCCGCCCGCGCCATCAAGGCGGCGCGGAGGCCGGATTGCGCGGCCCACCCCGGGTGCAACCGCTTCGTCCACGCCCCGTCGGTCAGATATTCGAGAATACCCGAGGAAAGGCTGCCGGCGATTCCCAGCGCATCGACCGTCTGCAGCCGGGTAAGCCGCAGGGTCGTCGCGGCGGCAACGGCGGCACCCAGCGCACCGATCACGCCGACCGGATGAAAGCCGGCCTTGTGGATGGCGCCCGGTGCCACGTGATTGAGACGGCAGATCGCTTCCAGGCCAAAAATGATGCCGCGCAGCGTATCGGCCCCGGACCGGCCGAAGCGCTCGCCAGCGGCCAAGGCGGCGGGAATGACCATGGCGCCGACGCGGATCGGCGCACCTTCCAGCGTGTCGTCGAAATCCTCGCCGTGCGTGCCCGTCCCATTCACCAGGGCAGCATCGGCGGCACGCAGCGGACCGGCATGGCCGATCGCAGTGCAGGTTCCGCTATCCTCGCAGCTCGCCACCAGCGAGCACATATAGTCGGTTTGCCGCGCCGCCAGGCAATTGCCGGCCATGTCGAACAGATCGTTGACGGCGACGTCGAGTGCCTTCCGCGGCAGATCGCCGAGTTCGCGCAGCATCAAACGATCGATGAAGCCTTCGCTGATGCTTTCCGAAGGCGCTTCGTCGCGTGCGTTGTTCGGCATCGGTGTCATCCGATGGCGCCGAGAAGGCCGAAGATCCCGCGTTTGCGGATACCCCGGCGCAGCAGCTCCAGATCCAGCACCTGATGATCGTCGACATCGAGATTCACGACATTGCCGAAGTTCGATACGTACCAGAGCTGCGCGTGCGCATCTTTTGCCTGGAAGATCAGGTCTTCGACGTCATGGCGCGCGACGAGCCCGAGCACGAATTCGCTTTTGAAGCGATCGACATCCTCCGAGACGCCTTCGGCTTGGATCAGCACTTTCCAGGCGCCTGCCGCGCGATAGGCGTCGATCTGGCGCAGGACATAGGCGATGCTTTCGGTCCAATCTTCCCGTGCTTTCTGCCCCGCTTCGGCAATGACGGTTAGGCCTACGTCACTTGCCATCCGAATGAGCTTGCATTTGTCGGCAAGCGACATGATGGCCTGCGCGCTCGACACCTCGACCGCATCCGCGCCGAGCGCCTTTGCCGCCTCGAAGAAGCGCTGCGATTGGCCTTGTAAGAAGGCTGCTTCACTGGCATCGCCGGCCAGGAATACCTTGATCCCGCTCGCATGATAGCGATCGATCTTGCGGCGCAGCAAATCCTCGGACATGAGGCGCCAGCCACCGATCCCCATCTTCGCGATGTCGATGTAATCAGCCGACGTTTCCAGCAGATCCTCCAGCCGATGCGAACCCATGCCGCGATCGGCCATGACAGTCAGTCCCGCCTGCCGCGGCTTGGGCGGGCGGGGGACAATATGGATGAAGGGAAAAGCCTTATTCTCGAGGCCGTTGCTCATGGCACGTACTGGAATTGAGTTTGTTCAAACTTAAGTCTTATATAAGATATAAAACTTAGCCTGTGTCAATCGCAGCTGTACCCCAGCGGCCGATCGGTCGCCGTAACGCCTCAGGCAGCCAGAAACGCCGCTCAGCCATTGGCGCCGCGGATAGCGGCGATGACCGCTTCGGTCATTTGCCGCGTGTCCGCCTTGCCGCCAAGATCGGGCGGCACGGCTTCACGGCGGCTGGTAACGGTTTCAATGGCTGCCATCAGCTTCCGGGCGGCCATTCCCTCGCCAAGATGTTCCAGCAGCAGTGCCGCGGTCCAGAAAGACGCCAACGGATTGGCGATTCCCTTCCCCATGATGTCGAAGGCCGAGCCATGGATCGGCTCGAACATGGATGGATTGCGCCGCGACGGGTCTATGTTGGCGGTAGCTCCCAGACCCAGCGAGCCGGAGAGTGCGGCGGCAAGATCGGTCAGTATGTCGGCGTGGAGATTGGTTGCCAGGACGGTATCGACCGTCCCGGGCCTTGCCACCATGCGCTGCGTCATGGCATCGACCAGCATCCAGTCGACGTTGAGATCCGGATAAAGATTGGCGACCTCCCTGCACACCTCGTCCCACAGCACCATGCCGTGACGCTGTGCATTGGACTTGGTGACGATGGTGAGTTTCTTGCGTGACCGGGAGCGGGCAAGATCGCATGCATAGTGCGCGATGCGCTCGATACCGGCACGCGTGAAGACCGCAACGTCCATGCCGACCTCGATCGGCAGGCCGCGATGCGCCCGCCCGCCGACGCCGGCATATTCGCCCTCGCTATTCTCGCGCACGATGACCCAGTCGATGGCGGCGCCGAGATCTGGCCGTAGCGGGCCGATCACGCCCGGCAGCAGCTTCGACGGGCGCACATTGGCGTATTGATCGAAACCCTGGCAGATGGCCAGGCGCAAACCCCATAGGGTAAGATCATCCGGCAGGTTCGGGTCGCCCACGGCACCGAAATAGATTGCCGCGAACGGCCTGAGCTGCGCCAACCCATCCGGCGGCATCATGCTTCCATGCTTGCGATAGTATTCGGATCCCCAGTCGAAGCGCTGGAAATCGAAGGACAGCGACGCGTCAGTTTCCGTCAGCACCTCCAGCACCCGGCAGCCCGCCTCGATGACCTCCGGCCCGATACCGTCGCCGCCGATGACCGCAATCCTGTGCGCCGCCATGTCACTTCTCCGCTTCGATCGCCGCGATGATGCCGCGCGTCATGGCCGCCGTGTTGCCGGTGCCTTTGATATCCCGCGTCCGCGTCCCGGAATCCGCCAATGCCGTCGCGATCGCCCGCTTCATTGTTTCCGCGGCGGCAACGGCCGACGCGATACGCCGGTTGTGGCCCAGCCATTCGAACATCAATCGCGTCGATTCGATCATCGCATAGGGGTTGGCTATACCCTTTCCGGCAATATCGGGCGCCGAGCCATGGGTCGCCTGCGCCATGGCGATATTGCCTTCGCCGATACAGAGGCCCGGCGCCATGCCCAATCCGCCGACCAGGCCCGCGGCTTCGTCGGTCAGGATATCGCCGAACATGTTCGTCGTCACCACGACGTCGAAACTCTGCGGGTCGCGAATCAGTCGCATGGCCATCGTATCCACGATCACTTCGTCCAACACGACGTCGGGGAACTCCTTGGCGACGCGACGACATTCCTCGACGAACATGCCGCAGCCCAGTTTGAACACGGTGTTCTTGTGCACGGCTGTCAGCCGTTTTTTCCGCTGGCGCGCGATCTCGAAGGCAGCGCGCGCGACACGCGCACTGCCGGTCCGGGTGATCACGCGGACGGAGATGGTCATTTCCTCCGTCGGACGGAACTCGCCGGAGCCCGCAACGACATTGCGGTCCGGCTGGAACCCCTCATTGTTCTCGCGCACGATGACCAGATCGATATCATCGTAAATGGCACCCAGCCCTGGATAGGACCGAGTCGGCCGGATGTTGGCGAAAAGGTTGAAGTGCTTGCGCAGGATGGGGTGCGGGTTGACGGCGCCGGGCACTTGCGGATATTCGCGGTGCCCGATCGGCCCCAGAATGAACCCGTCCATCTTGGAAAGGGATTGCAGCGTCCCCTCCGGTAACGTCGAGCCATGCGTGTCGAGCGCCGAGCGGCCGATGGGGGTCGGCCGCCAATCGACCGTCAATCCGTGGCGCGCTGCGGCGGCGCGCGCGATTTCGACCGAAGCCGGAACGATCTCCAGCCCGATATCATCGCCGTTAAGGATGCCGATCAGGAGATCCGGTTTTGCCATGACATTTCCTTCTTGTATTGCCGCCATTGCGAGGGCGGTCAGCAATCCTTGCCGTCAATGCGGCGTGAGATCATCGTGAAGACGTGGAACAACAGCAGGCTGAACGAGGTAAGCAGCAGGATGCGGGTCACATGGAAAGCGGTGATGACCGGCACGTCGAGATGCAGAAGCGATGCCGTCAGCACCATTTCGGTAACGCCACCGGGCGCCAGCGAAAGGAAGCCAGTTGCAAAGGGGAGTGTGGTCGCAGCTGCCAGCAGCACCGCGCCGCCGGCGGCGGCGATCAGCAGAAGCAGAGTCGTCAGTAAGGCAGCGAGTGTGACGCGCGGCAGCCTGGTCAACATCGCCCGGCGAAAACGACGGCCGAGCCAGATGCCAATGACGAGCTGGGCCGCGATCAATAGAACCGGGGGCATGGTGAGGCTGGCAAGCCCCGTGGCCGAAGCGATGCCGCCGATCGTGACGGGCACCAGAAGCCATACGTTGGGCACACGCCACCGTTTCAGGATGAAGGCAGCGCCGGCAGCCAGCAGGATGAGAAGCAGCAAGCCGCTCCACTGGTCCCGATGCGGCAGACGAGGCGGCAGTATGCCACCATCTTCTCCAAGCCATGCAACCAGCAGAGGTACCGTCGTCACGATAGCCGCAACGCGGATGGTATGGACCAGCGACGTTATGTCGGCGGCACCACCCCTGGTATGAGCGAGCGTCGCCATTTCCGCGAGACCGACCGGCGCCGTCGCAAAGTAGGCAGTGGTCCGGTCGATACCAGTCAGGCGCTTCAGCAACAGCCCGGTCCCCATCGTGACGATAACGACGCCGAGCGTGCTAAGAAGCATCGCCGGCAGGAGCCCGATGATGGTCTGCAACATTTCGGGAAGAAGGCGCAGGCCGATAGCAAGGCCGACCACGATCTGCCCCATCTCGCGCCCGCCGGGCAGCGGCGTTATTATCGTTCCGGCAAGCGTTGCGATGCCGCAAAGGACGAGGGGGCCCAGCAGATAAGGCAGCGGCAAACCGATCTGTCGGGCGCCCAGACCGCCAAGCGCGCCGACGATCAGACCGGTGACGATCGATGGCAGAACGGCACGGAATGTCCGCGGCGGTTCCAGGCCCGGCTTGTCATCAGGTGGCGCCATCGCCCGCGGCCTCGCGACCGATCACGCCGTCTTGAGCAATAGGCGCGTCAACTGGTCGATCGACCTGACGGTTTCAAGGTCCCGCACCATGGCAACGATCTCGTTGGCCCGCCCCGCCGCCACGCCGGCGAAGGCCGCATTCTCGCGGAATTTGTCGGCGACCTCCTCATAGCTCATTGGATTGGCGGGGCTGCCTTTTCCGAAATCGGCACGGCCGGAAATTCTGCGACCGTCATTGAGTTCGATATCGATGATGGTCGTCATCTTGTGATAGCCGGCCTTCTCGGCGACATCATCGACAACGAAGTCAATTTTCTCGATCATGGACCGGACGTCGGGTTGCATGACGATCTCGTCGGTGAATTCGCCGAGGCCCGCACGCCCCCGCAGCAGCAGGATGGCCATGCAGAATTCCATCGAGAATTTGGCCTGCAGCTCGTCGGCCGGCCGATGATGGATGAGGGCGTTCGGCATGTTGGAGTTGGTGCCGACGCGGACCCGCTTGACATCCTTGGCGGTGATACCGTGCTCACGGATGAGGCGCAGCATTTCCGTCATGCCGGGATGGGTCAGCGAACCGGAGGGATGCGGCTTGATCGAGATGCCGGGTTCGACGAAGGTCCACGGCGCACCCAGCTTTCGGTAGATCGCGTCTATGTCGTAGCCGCCGCCGGCGGCGCGGAAGAATCCGCGCGGCGCCTCCAGGATCTTGCCTGTCGCCGTCCAGCCCAATGCCGCGAATTCCGCCGCAGCGACGCCGCTTTCCGAAGAGCGGCCGGCATGGAATGGCTTGGTCATGGTGCCGAAATTCTCCCGCAGGCCCGCCGATTGGCTGCCAGCGATCGAGAGTGCCCGCTGCGTTGCTTCGACATCGAGGCCTATCAACCTAGCGCTGGCTGCCGCGGCGGCGAAGGTGCCGCAGGTCGCGGTGGCATGAAAGCCAGTCTGATAGTGCCGCGGGTCGATCGCCTCGGCGATCTTGCATTCCACTTCGACGCCGAGGTGATAAGCCAGCATCACCTCGCGACCGGATGCTTGGCGTGCCTCGCCTATCGCCAAGGCAGCCGGCAGGGCCGGCGCCGTCGGATGGGTGAGGAGTCCATAGACGCGGTCGGTGGCGACCGCCAGCTGCGTATCGTCGTAATCGTCGGCATGAATGCCGACGCCGTTGGCGAATGCCGCAAAGCGCGGCGCCACCTTGCGATTGCCACCGATTACCGTTGCGGGCCCATCCCCGAGATTGAGGGAGTCGAGATGCTGGCGCACCAATGCGCCGCCGCGCGCGACGGCTCCGGAAAACGCCAGCCCGATACCGTCCAGAATCGATTTCTTGCCCAGGGCCACGACCTCCGGCGACAAGGATTCTGCCCGGGCCCCGACCACGAATTCGGCGACATATTTGGTGAGCTGGACGTCCTGTCCGCTGGCTTGGTTCATCTTGTTCCCCTGATCGATAGCGGCCTTGGTTGATTTTCGGGCTATTTCTGGCCGGTTCCGGAAGACAAGAATGATGTTCATATTGTAAATTGTCAACAATATTTCGCCGACAATAAGCAACAGAAGCGCACTGCTGACGACGGCAGGCGAGGCCGAATGCGGATATGAGTTTGAGGTCGGTGACCGTTAAGCGGGGGAGCGCGTGACCGTGCGGCTGTTGCGCGGCCTGGCCGGATTCTTCGCGGTTGCATCGCCGCCTTTGTCCGAGCGTCGCTTTCGTGCGACCGCCTTGCCGGCCCGGCGTGTGCGTACGATGCCGTTCAGGATATGCGCCTGGGCCACCTTGAAAGCAAGCACCGGATCGTGTGCAGCCACGGCATCGAGAATGGCGCGGTGCTCGGCGTTCGAGATATGCAGCACATCGCCGCTGGAAAGAGCCCGGTAGCGCTGAATATGGAGTTCCCGCGCCAAGCCGAGATAGATCTGCGCCAACCGCTGGTTCCCACTCATTCGCGCGATCTGCTCGTGAAATTCCAGGTTTACGGGATAATAGACGCTGACCTCGCCGGTCGGCACGATCTCGTCCATGCGGTCGACCAGACCGCGCAGGATGGCGATCTGGGCATCGTTGACACGCTCCGCCAACACCATCGCCATGCAGGCAAAGATACTGGCGCGCGCCTGTGAAACATCAAGCGCCTCTTCATCGCTAAGGGCGCGCACGAAGAAGCCGCGATTGGGGATGACTTCGATCAATCCCATGGCCGAGAGGGCACTGCAGGCCTCGCGGATGGGACCGCGGCTCACCCCAAGCTGCTGGGCCAGGGCGTTCTCATTGACCCGTTCATTCGGCGTCAGTTCGCCCTCGACGATCATACGTTCGATTTCCGCCTGGACGACGCTCGACAAAGAGCGCGTCCGCAGAAAGTCGATTGCAGAGAAATCATCTGGAATGGTGGGCTTCTTGACCATCTACGATTGCGCCATTGATCCGTTCCGCGAACCGTCCGAAATGGGCACCGCCGGGACTGAAACACCGGGAGAGCAAGCCGCCACCGGCACCACGGCGCGCCAGCCCCGAACCGGCCGATTCGCTAATAACGCAGCATAGCCTAGCTCGGCGCGATCGAAAATCGTCAACTGTCGATTCTTCGCAGATGCGGTAGGATTTTCACCGCGCCGGCCCACGCACGTTCCTGCCCGCCGGCACGATCCGTCGCTATCCGCGCGGCTGCATACGCGTAGCGCCGATCGGCATCTTGCTCGCAGCAAAGACCACGGCGAAAGAGACGCCCAGAAGCAGCAAACCAAGCACCGAAATCGCCCCCAGATCGCCGCTTTCGTTGAGATCGTAGATTATGACCGAGATCAGTTTGGTGTTCGCGGTGGTCAGCAGGATCGTCGCCGACAATTCGCGGATCGTCCCGATGAAGACGAAGCACCAAGTGGCGATGACGCTGGAGCGCAGCAATGGCGCCGTGATCTGCCACAGCGCCTTCAATCGTGACGCGCCCAGGATGCGGCTTGCTTCCTCCAATTCCGGATGGATGCCTTGGAAGGCGGAGGAAAGCTGCTGGTAACCGGCCGGCATCTCGATGGTCAGAAAGGCAATAAGCAGGATCCACAAAGTGCCATAGAGCATGAAAGTCGGATTGGCATAGCTCAGGAAGAGCCCCACACCCAGGACGATCCCGGGAATGGCGACCGGTGCGGTCGCCAGCACGCCAAGCACGCCGGAGCCCCAGACCAAGCGCCGCGACACCAGATAGGAGACGACAAGCGCGATCGCAGTGCAGACCGTCGCGGTCAATACACCCAGCAACAGCGTGTTGAACATGGCAAGACGCGTTGCCGAGAATTCGAAGAAGACGAAATTGAAGTGCCGCCATGTCAGCGATTCCCAGGTCAGGGGAGCGGCGATCGTCTCGGTGACCGCCGTTTTCAGAATGGCGGCATAAGGCAGCGCGACCGTCAGGCTGAGGACGGCGCCGACGAAAATGATGGCTGGCCATTTAAGGGCGCCAAGCTCTGTCGTCCGCGGCGCCCCGCTCTTGCCACCCAGCACCGTGTAGCTCTTGCGCCCCATGATCCACTTCTGCCCGCGCAGCAGCAGTACCGTCAGCAGGAGCAGCGGAATGGCGGCGGCGGCGGCCAGTTCAAGGCGTGGTGGATATTGGAAAAGGCTCCAGATCTTGGTCGTGATGACGTGAAAACCGGCCGGCAGCGCCAGGATGGCAGGCGAACCGAACATGGTCAGGGCTTGCAGAATGGCGATCAGCGAACCGGCCAGCATGGCCGGCACCACCATAGGCAATGTGACGCGGCGCAAGGTCGTCATCCAGCCCGCGCCCAAAATGGCCGAAGCATCTTCCAGATCCGACGGTACGCGGTCGAGCGCATTGGCGACCAGAGTGAAGATATAGGGGAAAGTGTAGCAGGCGATCGCGAAGACCAGCCCGGTAAAGGTGTAGATGTCGAAGAGATAGGCCGATGATTCGAGCCCGAACGCCCAGCGATAGACGGTGTTCAGGATACCGCTGTTGGGTGCCGCCAGTATCTCCCAGGCGATGGCCCCCAGAAACGGCGGCGTCACGAAGGAGGCAGTCACCAGAACCCGCACAAAGCGCCGGCCGGGGAGGTCGGTGCGCGCAACCAACCAGGCCATCGGTGTCGCCACCGCGCAAGCGATGATGCCGACCGCCGCCGCCATGCCGATCGCCAGGCCGAACGACCGCCGCATTGCCCCATCCGTCACCAGCGTGACGAAATTGCCGAACGTCACGCCGCCATCGCTATCCGAAAAACTGTAAACCAGGAGCCAGAACAAAGGCAGGATGACCAGCACACCCAAAATGGCAGCAAGCAGGATGAAGACCGGCCGCGAAAAGTCGATTCCGCGCTTGAGGCCGACACTCTGGGGCATGCTGGAGGACATGCTGGTCATGATTCCCGCTCTGATGTTCTGGTTTCAGGTGCCGAAATATTCTTCGTATTTCGACTTGATGATCTGCATTTCCTTTTCCAGTTCCGCCGCGTCCGGCAGCAACAGCTTGATGTCCTTGAGCGGTGTCCGGCCGGCCTTTTCCTTCACATCCGGATGGAAGGAGCGCAATCCGCCGAAATCACTGTTCAGTTGCTGTGCCTCGGCCGAGAATAGGTAGGCATAGAACAGCTTGGCGGCATTGGGATGCGGCGCATCCTTCAGCATCGCCGCGTTGCCGACGACCAGCGGAGTCCCTTCGGCCGCATAGACGATCTCGATCGGCACATTGTCCTCCTTGAGGCGGAAGACATTGTATTCGTTGCCGTCTGCCTGAACCGGCCGTTCCCCCTGGGCAAGTTTCTTTGGCGGTTCGGTCGAGGACTGCACCTGCATGACATCCTGCTGGCCGAGCTTCTGGAAAAACTCCCAGCCGAGTGCCTTGCTGAGTGCATGAGTGGCCGTCATGATCGTGCCGCTATAGCCGGGATGGGCCTTGACGAGCTTGCCTTTCCATTTTGGATCGAGCAGATCTGCAAAGCTCTTGGGCGCTTCCGCCGGCTTCACCATATCGGTGCGGTAGGCGATCACCGAGAGATGCGCGCGGTAGGCTGCGTACTGACCATCCGGGTCCATCTCCTCCTTGGGCCAGTTCTTCGTGGCGTTGGCGGGCAGGCCGCCAGCGAGCCAGCCTTCGCGCTTGAACAGCTGGAAATGCACGGCATCCGACGTTTCGATAACGTCGGCATTGTGAATGCCGCCGCTCAACTCCTGGCCGATGCGCTGGAAAACGCGCTCGGATCCCGCACGCTCCACCTGCACCTTGATGCCTGGATATTCTTCCTCGAACGTCTTGGCCAGCTTCTCCGCCACGGTGACGTCGGTCGCGGTATAGAACACCACGGCGCCTTCATTCTTGGCATTCTCAATCAGTTCCGGCGTGATTTCATAGCCGTCCTGGGCCAATGCCAGACCAGGCGCACTCCAGGCTATTGCCACCGCAAGGGCGGCAAGGCCAACTCCTCTTCCCCACATGACTTCCTCCTCCTAATGCGCGAGTGCCCGGCAGTATTCCGGCGGGAAATGGAGCCAAACCTGTTGACCTGCCGGGATCGCGAAATTGACCGGCGCGACCGTGCGCACCGTCTCCCCGCCTGGAATGCTCACGAGATAGTCTCTATGCGAACCCAGATAGATCTGGCGCGTGACCGTGCCGGCGATGCAGTTCGTCTCGGCACCGGTCGGCCTGCCGGCGGAGAGAAGGATGTCGTGGTGGCGGATGGATACCGCCGTCTCCACCCCATCGGCGAAATCGCCGCTGCCGCAGCGCAAAACCAGCCCGCCAGCGCAGGTTACGGCATCGTTACCGGCATGCCGGCCGCGAAAGATGTTGGTGCCGCCGATGAAACGGGCGACGAATTCCGAACGTGGGCGCTGATATATGTCTTCCGGCGAACCCGCTTGTTCGATGACACCCTGATTCATGACGACGATCGTGTCGGCGGTCGTCATTGCTTCCGCCTGATCATGCGTCACATAGACGGTCGTATAGCGGTATTCGTCATGCAGGCGCCGAATCTCGAAGCGCATTTCCTCGCGCAGATTGGCATCCAGGTTGGACAGCGGCTCGTCGAGCAGCAGCGTCTCCGGTTTGATCACCAGCGCACGCGCCAGCGATACACGCTGTTGCTGGCCGCCCGACAATTCGGCCGGATAGCGTTCCGCCAATGCCAGCAATCTTGTCGCCGCGAGGATTTCTTCGACGCGCGCGCGTATTTCGGGTCGCGCCAATTTACGCAGGCGCAGGCCGTAGGCGACGTTCTCGAACACCGTCATATGCGGCCAAAGCGCATAGCTTTGGAAGATCATCGACATGTTGCGCGCTTCTGGAGGGGCGCTGGCCTCGACGGATGAGAGGCGCTTACCGCCGACGCGAATCTCGCCACCGCTGGGCTCGATGAAGCCGGCGACGAGCCGCAATGTCGTCGTCTTGCCGCAGCCCGACGGCCCGAGAAGGCAGACGAGATGCCCTTTCTCGATTGCCAGGTCCACTTCCTTGACCACGGTCAGCGACCCGAACTGCTTCGTTAAGCCGATGAGTTCTACGAACGCCATCAATCCTCCCCAGCACGCGCAGGTTCTTCGACCTGTTGACGGGACAGTGCTGTGTCATCAGAAGATTGTCAACAATAAACTGGAAGATTTAAGCCGATGACCAGCCCTGCCGGCCACACGGAGCCATGGACGAATGACGGTCCGGAAAGCGATCAGGGGCAGCGAAGCGGGCGGCTGACCGGCCCTCTATTCCTCTCGGAACGTGCGGGCCAGCTGGTCCGTCAGCGGCTTGAGGAAGTAACTGAGGACCGTCCGCTGCCCGGTCTGCACATAGACTTCGGCCGGCATGCCCGGCAGCAGCTTCTCGCGGAGGCCCTCCGGCAAGTCGCCGCGGTCGAATTGCAGACGCGCAAGATAGTAGCTCATGCCGGTCTTCTCATCGACCGTCGCATCCGCCGATAGACTGTAGATCCGGCCAATCAGTTCCGGCGTCGATTTCTGGCTGAACGAGCTGAAGCGCACGAAGGCTTCGCGCCCCATCTGTACCTGGTCGATATGCTGCGGATCTATGCGCGCCTCGACGATCAAACGGTCTTCCTCCGGCACGATCAGCATCATCGTTTCGCCCGGATTGACGACACCGCCGATCGTGTGAACCGCCATCTCCTGAACAAAACCCGCCCGTGGCGCCAAAACGTCGATATGCCGGAGCTGATCTTCCGCGGCGACGTGACGCTCCGCCAGTTCGGCAAGCTTGGCTGAAACGTCGCGCAATTCGGTCAGGGTCTCCGCCAGAATATCGGCATCGACCTGCGTCATCTGCATCTCGATTTCGCTGATCCTGTTCTTCGATTGCGCGATCGAAGCGGCGAGTTCGCCGCCCTCGCCGTGCAAGCGTTCAGCATCCCGTTCCAGCGCCATGACCCTGGCAAGCGGCACCAGTTTCTTGGCGGCAAGCTCGTGTACGCCAACCAGTTCCGCGCCGATCAACTGCAATTGCGCCTCGCGCGAGGCCGACTGGGCGGTCAGCCCCTTCATCTCCTGGCGGATCTGCGCCACCTGTTCCTTCAGCTGCTTCTGCTTCTGGCTGCGCAGATCGCGTTGCGCCGCCAGTAAGGTCTGCTCGGCCCGCAAGGCGGCATCGAACTTCTCCCGGTCGCCTGCCACGCTGAGACCGGCGGGCTGAGCAATCTGCGCCATGCCGTCGCGCATCGCTTCCAGGCGCAGGCGTCGCGCGGTCAGTTCAGTCAGCTGATTGCGGATCACTTCAAGATTCGCGCGCGGCAGGGTAGCGTCCATGCGCAGCAGAATCTGTCCCGCGGCGACTCTGTCGCCTTCGCGGACCAGCAGTTCGGCAACCGTGCCGCCTTCGCGATGTTGCACCTTCTTGGTACTGGACTCGACGACAATCTGGCCCGTCGCCACGACAGCGCCGGCAATGTCGCTCGCTGCGGCCCAGCCACCGACGACGCCGAACAGCAACGCGACCAGCACGACGCCGACGATGACATGCTTGCGGATGCCCCAGGGATCATTCACTTGCTGCTGCATCGTCATCATTCCGCAGCCTGTACGGCTTTGGGCTTGGCTCCCTGAGCCGGCACCAGCACCTGACGCAAGACTTCATCCTTCGGTCCGAATGCCTGAACACGCCCTTCGCCCAAGGTCAGAATCAACGACACTTCGCCCAAGGCACTTGGCCGATGCGCGACGACGATGGCGATGCCGCCCCGCGCCGAAATCGAGGCGATTGCCCGGCTGAGCGCTTCGTCGCCGGCCGAATCGAGGTTGGAATTGGGTTCGTCCATCACCACCAGGAATGGGTCGCGGAACAAGGCGCGTGCCAGGGCGATCCGCTGGCGCTGGCCAGCGGAGAGACGCTGACCGCCTTCACCTACTTGTGTGTCGAAACCTTGCGGCAGCCGCCGCACCAGATCGTCAACCCCTGCCAGTTGCGCAGCCCGCAGTACTTCGTCGGAGGTCGCCATGGGGTCGAATCGGGCAATGTTCTGCGCCACCGTGCCTGCCAATAGCTCTATCTGCTGCGGCAGATAGCCGAGGAACCGGCCCGATTGCGCGCGGTTCCACTGATCGAGCGTCGCTCCATCCAACCGTACTGTGCCCCGTGCGGGCGCCCAGATGCCGATGATACTGCGCACCAAGGTCGACTTGCCGGACCCGCTCGGCCCGATGACACCCAACGCCTCGCCGGCCTTCAGGGCGAAGCTTACTTCGCGCAGGATGGGCTCCGCGAGACCGTCGGCAGCCACAGTCAGTTTATCGATGTCGAGCCTCTTCGATGGCGCCGGCAATGCAACCATGGAACTCGGTGCCGGATCCCTGAGATCGGCCTGCAAGCGTCCATAGCTTTGTCTCGCGCCGATGAACCCCTTCCAGTTGGCGATCGCCAATTCAACCGGAGCCAAGGCCCGTCCGAGCAGGATGGATGAGGCGATCATCACACCGCCAGTCGCCTCGCCGGCGATCACAAGATAGGCGCCCAACGCCAAGACGAGAGATTGCAGACTCATGCGGGCAAAGCGGGAGAGCGAGGCGAAAAGCGATGTCACGTCGCTACCCGCCATTTGCGCCACGGCAGCCTCCTGCGCAACATTCCGCCAACGCATCATCAGATGGCCGGCCATGCCCAGCGGCAGGACCGCCTCGGCATTGCGGCGTGATGCCTCTGCCAGAACCGTCGCCTCGTTCGTCTTCAATGTCGCCCGGCACTGATGCTCCGCGCTTAGGCGATCCGTCAGGAAAGTCAAGGTAGATAATGTGACGATGCCGGCGAGGCCGATATAGCCGAGCCAGGCATGCAGCCCGAAGAGTAGCGCCACATAGAGCGGCATCCATGGCAGATCGAATAGAGCCGATGGCCCGCCGCTGGAGAGAAAGCTCCGCAATTGTTCAATATCGCGGAAGGGCGAATGCGGCATGGCCTTACCGCCGCCGGGCGCACCGCGTTCAAGGTAGGCATCGAAGGCGCAATCGCTGAGCCGACCATCGACCGAGCGGCCGATCCGGGCGAATATCCGCGATCGCAGCAATTCCAAGGCGCCCTGGAAGCTATAGAGAATCACAATGAGGACGACGAGCGCCAGTAAGGTCGGTACGCTCCGGCTTGCCAGCACCCGGTCATAGACCTGCAGCATGAAGAGAGAGCCGCTCAACATAAGGATGTTGATGGCTCCGCTGAATCCCGCTGTCGCCAGGAACGCGCCGCGGGCGGAAGATAGTGCCGCCGCGGCTGGTGACCGCGGCGGCTTGGTGTGGCTTGTCATGCGTTACACAAAGCGGAAGTCGCTCTCATGAAGATGGCTGAGGACGACATCCTTGATCACGATACTGTTGTCGGCATCGAGCGTAATCACGATATCGTCGCCATCCTGTTCGCTGGCGGCCAGGACCGCACTGAAATCGGCGAACAGCGTATGGTCGAACTCGATCTCGTCAGCACTCGACCCGCAGGTCTTGAAATCGTGGATCGTGTCCTGGCCGAAGCCCGGCTTGAAGACGAAGACGTCCCCGCCGGCGCCGCCGGTAAGATCGTCGTCACCCTGGCCGCCATCGAGCCGGTCGGCGCCAGCATCGCCCCGCAGATTGTCGTCTCCGGCACCACCATTGAGGACATCGTTACCCGCTTCGCCGCGGATATCGTCGCTGTTGGCACCGCCATCGACCGTGTCGTTACCGGCCCCGGCGCGAATGCTGTCGTCGCCGGTGCCGCCGCTGATGGTGTCGTTGCCGGCACCGCCGCGTAGATCGTCATCGCCCTGATCGCCCTGGAGCTGATCGTCGCCGGTGCTGCCGTCGAGATAGTCGTCTCCATCCTTACCGACGAGCGTATCGTTGCCTTGGCGGCCATGCAATTCGTCATCTTCGTTGCCACCCTGCAGCAGGTTGGCTGACGCATTGCCACGGAAATCCACCGCCACGTCCGGCGACCCGTTGATGAGGTTCTCGACCTTGGTCACCGTCGAACCGTCGTAATTGCCGCCATCGACATTGCCATGAGCGAGGTCGACCGCGACATCGTCGCCGGCGGAGGTCACAATCAGCGTGTCGAAGCCCGTGCCGCCGTCGAACGCGGTCTCCTGCACGGCATCGTCACCACCCAGCGTGTCGTTGCCGGCACCGCCGGAGAGGTTGTTTTCACCGGTACCGCCCATCAGCTGGTCGGCACCGTCGCCGCCATCGACAATGTCATTGCCGGCACCGCCTTCCAGTTTGTTGGCATCGCCGTTGCCGGTCAGTTGATCATCCTCGTCAGTACCAACGACATTCTCGAAGTGAGCCGCCTGCAGCAAGGCGCCATTGAGCATCAGGGTGCCGGTCGCCAAATTGATATTGGCCGGGCCAGTCGCCTTGGAAAGGTCGAGTGCGTCACCATCCGCCTCATCGCCTTCGCCCGCGTCGATCTCGGTGGCACCGAAGGTATCTCCCAGCACAACCTTGTCGTCACCGCCCTTGAGGTCGATGTCGAGCGGGGTGTTCGTGGTGAGGTCGCTGGCGTCGACGGTGTTTTTGCCGCCGGAACCCTCGATCACAACCTGCGTGACGCCGGTCAAGGCACCCGACAGGCTGGTGCTTTCGCCATCGGCGAGGTCGATGTTCAGGATCTCGATACCGTTCGTCTTCACCGTCGCGTCCGGCGTGCCGTCCGCGAGCGTGATGGCGATGTCGAAGCCGCCGGCCTTGCCGGTGACCTCATAGTTCCGCGGTGCGGTCTCATTGCGCAGCACGTCCAACGTATCGTTACCGGCACCGCCGGCGAACTTGTCGTCGCCGCCGGGCGCCTGATAGGTGAAGTGGTCGTCACCATTGCCGCCGCTGATATCGTCATCGCCGGCACCGCCGTCGATCGTATCATTACCCGCACCACCGGCAATGATGTCGTCGCCTTCGCCGCCATTGAGTTCGTCATCCCCGGCGTTGCCCTCGATATCGTCGTCGCCAGCACCACCTGCGACCGTATCGTTGCCACTGCCGCCATAGAGCGTGTCGTCGCCGATGCCACCGTCCAGCGTGTCATCGCCGGCACCGCCGTCGACGCTGTCGTCACCGGCACCGCCATCGACATGATCGTTACCGGCTCCACCGGTCAGATCGTCATCGCCGCCGTTGCCGAAGGCCTGGTCATCGCCATTGCCGCCAGCCAGGACATCGTCGCCCGCGCCACCGGTTAGGCTGTCATTGCCGGCGCCGCCGGTAATGTCGTCGTCGCCATCATTGCCAGCGAGGACATCGTCGCCAGCCTTGCCGTCAATGATATCGTCGCCGTTCCCGCCGGAAAGATTGTCGGCATCCGGTGTACCGTTGAGCACCTGGTCCTCGTCGATGACCTCGTCGGCAAGCGAAACGACCGTGACATCCTCGAAGGCTAGCCCTTGATTGCCCCAGGAATAAAGTGCGAAGCCGCCCTTCGTATGACTGTGATCCGCGATTTCATGGCCGAAGATCTGCACACCGTCCAGATAGGCCAGGATGATTCCGTCCTTGATGTCGATACGCAGATTGGTGAGTTCGCCCGGTGTGTACTTGCCCGGAACGATGCCGAGAATTTCCTCGACCCCGCCCCGCATGCGGATCAGCTGGAAGATGCTGCCCGCGCCATTGCTCGGGTTGCGATCGAGATCGCCTTCCGCGTCGAGCTCCAGCTTGTAGTAATTGTTGGCATCCACATAGTGGAAGAGAATGCCGAGCCCGTCATTGTCCGGCGTAACAAAATTGGTCTCGACCGAGTAGTTTTCCCAGTCCTCGGCACCGTGGCCGTTATAGAGGGCGTAGGTGCCTTTGCGCAGGACATTGACGCCGTCGCCGAGCGGGCTCCAGCCGCGATCCCAATAGTCGGCCGCCGTGGCACCGGTCCATTCCAGTTCGCGGCTCTGCAGGTCGGAGAGCTGGTTGAGCTTGCCGTCGGTGAACTGCCAATCCGATTGCAGCCCGTTGGGGCCAAGGCCGCCGAACTCACCCTCATCGACGATGGTCCAGTTGGACGCCGACGCGGCCGAACCAAAATCGTCGTGGAACAGAACATCGTCCTTGCCGACCACATTGATCGTGACGGTGTCGGTCGATACCGTACCGTCGCTGTCGGTTACCTCCAAGGTGAGGACATGGTTGGCTGGCGTCAGGTTCAGCGTCGGATTGGCGCCGCTCGCCACGACATTGCCGTCGGCATCCTTCCACAGATATTGGCTGATCGGGTCGCCCCCGAAGGTCGCGCCGGCATCCAGGATGACTGCCACCGAGCCGTCGCCATCGATATCAAGCAGGCGCTGATCGCTGCCGGCATGAGCCTCGAGGGTCACCTGATTGACCGTGATATTGTCGAATATCGTTGCTTTCTGCTCGTCCGAATAGATGCCGACAGTACCTTGAGTGAGGGGATTCGTGACATCCGTCACCGGTCCATCGAACAAAACCCGGTTGTCGATAAAGGCCGTGATCTCGTTGCCGACCACCGCAACCTTCAACACCATGTCGGCATTGAAACGATAGCCGCCATGCTCGCTGGCCAGGACAGTTTCGACGCCATTTTGCACCTTCACCAACTGATGGGTATTGGTTTCGGCATTGAGTTCCAGGCGATAGAAATTCTTCGCGTCGGTATAGTAGAAGACGACGCCGATACCGTCATTGTCGGTCGACTTGATGCCGGCCTCGAAGACATAATCGTGCCAATTGGTGGCCGCGGCATCGCCCCAGACCAGGATGTTGCCATCCGTGTCCGACTGGTCGTAGAGGCTGCCTTCCGGTGCCGGCAGGCCGGCTTCGGCGGTATCGCGGGCAAAGACCGTGCCCTTGACGATGAAGTTGCCGGTTGCGCCGCCTTCGCCAACGGTGAGGGAGGCAACGCCAAAGCTCGGCGCCAGCGTTTCGTTGTCGAAATCGAACTGGACCGAGGCCGGAGTTGGTGCGGCATCGAGAATCCCACCCGCCTTGGCGGTGCCGAGCGTCGCGATTTCGGCATCGGTGAAGAGCTTGTCCGTCACCAGCACACTGTTTACATAGACGTCGCTGGTTTCCCCATCTTCATCAGTGAAGAGCAGCAGGCCCGTGCCGGCATCGAGGCTGAAGCGCGCGGCATCGACTGACTGCGTGCCGACCTTCACGCCTTCGATGTATTTGCTCAGCGTCAGGGTCCCATCGCCGTTATCGGTGAAGGTTACCGCGACACGCTGCCATTGGCCGTAGGCGAAGCTGCCCGTATAATTGCCACTAATGCCAACTCCGCCGGTGCCATTGCCCAGATCTTTGACGAAGAAATCGCCATCGTCCGTATTGCTCACATTGAGCTGGAACAGGGACGTATAGCCATTGTGGTTTGCCGGGATGAGGATGTCGAACACCACCGAATATTCCGGCACCTTGTAGCCGGCTGGCAGACCGAGATTCGGGTTGAGGACGATCTTCTGGGCCGGCGGCATGGCATCGATGAGGGCAACCGTCTCGTCGCCGCCAGGCACGGCCGGAATGCCGAGTTCCGCCGGCGTTCCGATCGTGACGACATTGGCGCCATCCTGAACCGGACGCACCCATCCATCGGCATTGCCATCGTTGAAGTTCTCGACCAGCAGGGTGGCGTCGCCTTCCACTACCGTCAGGAAGGCATCCGTCGTCACATGACCGTCGCTGTCGGTGATACGCAGGGTCAGGTGATGCTGGCCCACATCCAGCTCGACGGTCGGCTTCTCACCGGTAGCAATCACATTGCCGTCTTCGTCGAGCCATTCGTAGCTGACGATATCCTGCTGCGGATTTAGGGATTGCGACGCATCGAGCGGTACCAGGGCAACGTCGGCGCCAGCCGGCGCATCGACGAACAAATCGTCGCCGGCACGGGCCTGCGCCAGCATCGTCGGCGTGCCGACATCGACATTCTCGAACACTTCCTGATGGCCACGATAGGGACCGGTCAGGCCGTCGCGATCCAGTTCCTCCTTGACCCGGTAGCCGTCGAGATAATCGTCGAACTCGGTGAAGTAGGTTTCGGTGGTGATGCGGTTATTGTCCGGATCGATGGTGACCAGACGGATGGCGCCATTGCCGCCGCGATTGCCGAGCGCTTCGTTGCCGTTGCCGGTGATCTCGCGCGAGACGCCGTTCTGATAGTTCACCAGCATCTGGAAGGTCGGCGTGCCGTACTGCGATTCGACCACATCGGTCTCGGCACCGTCGCCGAAAATGTGCCCGGAGAAAGTGAATGTGATGTTGGGGTATTTGGAGAGGAGCTCCCGATAGACGGTCTCGCCATCGTTGGCACCTTCCGGATCGCTGCCCATGCCGTAATCGTAGCCGGCACCCTCGTCATAAAGCGGGCCGCCCAGCGGATCGTGCTGGCCGGCATAGGAAGTCAGCGAATGCGAGGCAAGAATAACGCGGTGGTCGAGATGCGCGTCGATGACATCCCCGGCCCAGCGGATAACGTCGTCGCGGGGACCGAACTCCAGGGACAGGACCAGCCATTTGGTGCCGTCCGGGGCCGTGAAGGTGTGATAATTGTTGACGCTGCGATCCGGCTCCTGGTCATAGACGCCGCCGAACGTGCTGCTTACCGCCGCCTGCTCTTCCGGCGAAAAACGATCGTCGAGATAGATGCTCGAATGGTCGGCCGCGGAGCCGCCAACCGCCTGGTCATGGTTGCCAGGCAGCAGCGAATAGGGGATCACGCCATCGAGGATGCGCAGGGCCGGCTCCGCCACATTCCACTGCGATTCGATATTGTTATCCGTGATATCGCCGACATGGACCATGAACTGGATGTTGTGGCTGTCCTTGTTGTCGACCAGCCACTGTGTCATATCGGAGAAGATGTGATTGAGTTCCGGATGCGACGTGTAGTTCTGCGTGTCCGGAAAGACCGCAATGGTGTAGGCGTTTTCGCCGGCAACGCGGACGCGGAAATCGTCATATGCCGTATGGCCGTTCCCGTCGCTGGCGATAACCCGGATATCGGAATGGCCGAGCGCGCCCGGTTCGATCGTCAGAATACCGTTAGCATCGATACTTGCCCCGGTTATCACCTCGCCGTTGGAATTCTGCAGCGTATAGGTGTATCCGGTGCCGCCGAAAGCCACGTTAAGGTCGATCGCCTGCGCTTCGCCACCCGGGTGAAGCATCATGTCCTTGATCGGCTCGACTCGTTGCGGGATAGCGGTTGGCAGTACGGATGAATCGGGCATATTTGATATCCTTCTGATGACGGCAGGGTGTCTAGAGCCAGTTCTGGCAAAGAATTAGGCGAGCGAATCCGCGCCTCAATCGGGCTGCTTTAGATGCCGAATTGGGTGACTGATCCGCTCCGAAAAAACGATAAAATTGAATCTGAAGATTGTGTGTTAATGTTTCGTTAGGCAAATATTACCAATAAGCTTCACACTTATCGGGTGTGGATTTCGATCATGAGGCCGACGAGATATATGGGTGCGGGTATCGAAATAGAATGTTCCGATCCGCATTGCGCTCGCAGCGACCGGATTGGCATTCGGGCGCGCAAATATTCAGGTCGGTCGGCAAGGGCCCGTATAGTCAGCGTGATCGTCAACGATCCCACGGCACCCTGGACCTTGGATAGCCTTACAGCCCACGTAGGAACGCCCAGAGCCACGCTGGTGCGCGCCTTACGTCGAAATGGTGGATCGGCGGTTCGGCATGCCTCCAGGCCATTTGCGAGAATGTACCGGCACTGGCGGACGCCGTCTTCAGGCGGGAAACACCAGCGCGTCCTGATGGCGGAACGAGAAACAGGCCTCAGACCCGATCAGGTTCGGCGACATGCGGCGGCTGTCCCGAATCAGGAGATTCTGCTGCCATGCCGTTCTGATTTCGTATTGCAGGACTTCCCCCAGATAGCTTTGATCTATGATGATGCCCTTGATTGCCTGATCGGCGGTCGGACCGCCATCTTCTGCGCCGGGTGGCAGCAATCGCTCGGGACGCACCATGATCTCGGCCGCACATCCTTGCGCGATTCCCGCGGCGCTCATGCCACGGATCACGCTGCCATCCGCCAGTCTGACGGTAGCGACACCGCCCGTGACGTCGACGACCTCGCCCCGCAACAGGTTGGAATTACCGACGAAGCCGGCAACGAAGGCATTGGCCGGGCGTTCATATAGGTCCGCGCCCGTGCCGATCTGGGCGATCCGGCCCTGGCTGAAGACAGCGATCCGGTCGGAGAGACGCAGCGCCTCCTCCTGGTCATGGGTGACATAGAGGATGGTGACGCCGAGTTCGCGGTGAATGCGGCGAATCTCCTGCTGGATATCCTCGCGCAGGCGTTTGTCGAGAGCGGAGAGCGGTTCGTCCATCAGAAGGAGGCGCGGCCGATAGACCAGGGCGCGAGCAAGGGCGACACGCTGCTGCTGGCCGCCTGAAAGCTCGCTGGGGCGCCGGCCAGCATAGGCACCAAGATGCACCAGGTCGAGCATGTCAGCCACCGCCTTGTCGATCTCCGGCCGAGGCCGGCCCCGTACGCTCAGCGGAAAGCCGACATTGTCACGCACCGACATGTGCGGAAACAATGTGTAGCGCTGAAACACCATGCCGATATTGCGTTCGTTCGGCGGGACCGAAAGGACCGAACGTCCATCGATCTCGACAGTGCCGGCGCTCGGATCCTCGAAACCGGCAACGATGAACAAAGTCGTCGTTTTGCCGGAGCCGGACGAGCCGAGAAATGTCAGGAATTCGCCTTCGGCCACCGAAAGCGAGACATCGTCGACGGCAGTCACGTTGCCGAACTTCTTGACCAGATGGCGGATCGCGACGGCATTCTTGGCGGGCATGTTCATCTGGCAGCTCTCCGGCGCAAAAAGGCCGCGACGAGCATCGCGGCGATGGTGAGGATGATGAGCAGTGTGGAAACCGCGGCAATAACCGGCGTGAGGTCCTGGCGAAGTGTCGTCCACATCTTGACGGGCAAGGTCTGCAGGCCCGGGCTTGCCATGAAGATGCTAAGGACAACCTCATCCCACGACACCAGGAACGAGAACAGGGCGCCGGACAAGATACCGAGACGTATGGCGGGCAAGGTTACGCGTCGGACTGCCTGCAGTTTGGTGGCACCGCAGACGATCGCCGCCTTTTCGACCGACATGTCGAAGGATTCGAGCGAATTGACGACGCAGATCACCGAGAATGGCAGTGCCAGGATGAGGTGCGCAAGAACGAAAGATAGGAACGTGCCGTTGACCCCGAGTTTCAGCACCAGGGCGTAGAGTGCGATCGCCAGGATGATGACGGGCACGATCATCGGGCTGATGAAGAAGGCGTGCAGCAGGGCACGCCCGGGAAACCGGCCACGCACGATTGCAAAGGCCGCCGGCAGGCCGAGCGCCACCGAGAAAAGCGTGACACAGAGGCCAACCTTGAAGCTGTTCAACGTCGCTTCGATCCACCGCGGATCGGCAAAGAGCGCCTGGTACCATTTCAGCGTCCAGCCGGGCGGCGGGAATTGCAGCCATCGCGACGAGCCGAAGGACAGGAAGGCGATAAACACGATCGGCAGCAGCAGGAATGCCGAGATCGCAATGGCGATGGCGTAGAGGATGTAGCGGCCCCGGCCCATGCGGTTGAGAGTCAGGATCATCGCCTACCTCAGCTTGCCAAGACCGATAGCTCGGACGTAAACGGCGAAGAAAATCAATGTAACGGCGAGCAGAATGAAGGCAGCGGCACTGCCAAGGCCCCAATTGAGCAAAGACTGAACCTGCTGCGCGATCAGTTCCGCCAGCATCATGTTGGTGGTGCCGCCGAGCAGGGCCGGCGTCACGTAATAGCCCAGCGCCATGACGAAGACCATCAGGCAACCGGCACCGATTCCCGGCAAGGAAAGCGGCAGCAACACGCGCCAGAAAATCTGCCGTGGCTTGGCGCCGACAATCGCCGCTGCCTGCATGATCGCCGGATCTATCCCCGAGAGGGTGGCGTGCAGCGGCAGGACGACATAGGGCAGCATGATGTAGGTCATGCCGACGGTGACACCGAAGAGATTGTTGATAAGGGGCAGCGGCTCTGCGATCAGACCTATATCCATGAGCGTGCGATTGATGACGCCGGTCCGCTGCAACAGGACCATCCATCCATAGGTTCGCGCCAGCAGGTTTGTCCACATCGACAAGAGGATGATGGCGAATAGCCACTGTGCGACCCGGCCGGGTAGAATAGCCAGCAGCCACGCGACAGGGTAGCCGATCAG
The DNA here is from genome assembly GCF_041918875.1 of Dongia sp. Taxonomy (GTDB): domain Bacteria; phylum Pseudomonadota; class Alphaproteobacteria; order Dongiales; family Dongiaceae; genus Dongia. Next base: position 41,390 of record NZ_JAYRUV010000011.1, on the reverse strand, counting down.
CAACGTAACCAGGGTGACGACCGTGGCGACGAAAAAAGTGTTGAAGAGAACGCGGCCGTAGCTGGCATCGCCCAACAGCTTTGCATAATTGCCAAGCCCAAGCTCCGGCTCCGACACGCTGAGAAGGAACAGGCTGGACAGCGGCAGAACCAGGCAAAGGAACAGGAATATGAGAGCCGGCAAAGCCGGTCCCAACCCGGCTAGGCCGGGACAGGCGCGTTTCGGCGCAGCGTAGGATGTAGCGATGGCGAGACTCATGGGCGTTCCGGTTTGAAGAACAACGGGGTGGCGGCGCAGGGTGGTGTCATCCACCCCGCGCCGCTTCCCGGCGAAGATATCTGACGCGGACTGATCAGGCCGATTGCCATGCGTACCAGCGTTCGCCGATGGTATCGCGGTTTTTCGCCCAGTACTGCATATCCAGCGTAATCTGGCTGTCGGAGTGCTCGGAGGGCAGCATCGCAACCATCTCCTTGCCGAGAAGCGGGACCGCGGCCGCATTCACCGGGGCATAGGCAGTGGCGGCAGCCAGCGCCGCCTGGCCTTCCGGGCTGCTCGCCTGGGCGATGAATTTCATCGCCGCCGCCTTGTTCCTGGCGCCCTTGGGGACGACCAGAATATCGGCCAACGCCATGTTCTGCGCCCAAGACGTGCCGACATTGGCGCCCGATTGATCGAGGGCGAACATGCGACCGTTCCAGAACTTGCCTAGGGCGACCTCGCCAGAGGCCAGTTGCTGCTGGGACTCAGCACCACTCGCCCACCACAGGATATCCTTCTTGATGGTGTCGAGCTTCGCAAAAGCCCGATCGAGATCGAGGGGATAGAGCTTGTCGGCAGGAACGCCATCCGCCAGCAAGGCCATTTCCAGAACGCCGGGGCTCGACCATTTCCAGAAGGAGCGCTTGCCCGGGAAACTGGCCGTGTCGAAGATCGCCGCCCAACCTTCCGGCGTCTTGCCGCCGGTTGCATCCTTGTTATAGCCGAGCACGAAGGAATAGTAGAAGCTGCCGACGCCGTATTCGAAAGAGAATCGCGGGTCGAGATTGTCCTTCTTGACGATGGAATAGTCGATCGGCTCGAGCAAGCCCATCTCTGCTGCCTGGAACGCATAATCGCCTTCCACGTCGACCACGTCCCACGCCACATTGCCGGCATCGACCATGGCCTTGAGTTTTCCGTAATCGGTCGGACCGTCCTGCAGGACGTTGACGCCGGAGGCTGTCGTGAATGGGTCGGCCCAGGATGCCTTTTGCGCATCCTGCGTGGTGCCGCCCCAACTGACAAAAGTGAGGTCCTGGGCCGCCAGCAGGCGCGACGCCGGAAAGGCCGCAGCCATGGCGAGACTGCCTAGGCCGAGGCCGGTGGTGCCGAGTAGTTTTCTCCTCGTGATCATCTTGCATCTCTCCCTGTAAAGCCGTCTCGGGGTTCTTGGTGATCACGCCCGCGGCCCCCCGAACCGGCCGAAGCGCGAATGTCGTGCCGCCTCAAGCCAGCGGCGAGAAGGAGGCCGGTAGCAGAATCCTGTTCGTCCCCTCTTCGATCAGCGCCTGGATCCTGGGCAGGAAGGCAAGCCAGGCCGGATCCGCCATCAGTTCGGCGCGGCGGCGCACGCGGTCGGCATGGTCGTCGAAGGCCCAGATATGCGTGATTTCGTTGAGCGGGCCGATCTCCGTGACGAAATAGCCTATGAGCTGTCCAAGATGGCGGCGCTGGATCGGCAGTCCCACTTCACCGACGAGACGCAGATATTCCCCCACGGTGCCGTTCCTCAGGCGATAGCAGCGATGTTCGTAGATCATGTCGCCTGCCCTCCTCAACGCATCGTGAAGGGATCGCCCATCGGTGCGGTCCCGGTATTGATCCAGACAGTCTTGGTGCGCGAGTAATCGAGCAGGCTCTCGATGCCGGCTTCCCGTCCGACACCGCTTTGCCGAAAACCGCCAAAGGGAGCCATTGGCGAAACGGCACGGTAGGTATTGATCCATACAATCCCCGCGCGGATCTGGTGCATCAGGCGCAGGCCGCGCGCACCGTCCCGTGTAAATATTCCGGCCGCCAAGCCAAACTCGCTGGCATTGGCGAGCGCCACAGCCTCCGCTTCGTCTGCAAAGCGGAAGGCGCTGAGGACCGGACCGAACAGCTCTTCGCGACCGGCGGGGATATCGGAATGCGGACAATCAAGGATGGTCGGCTCGAAATACCATCCGCGTGGGTATTGCGCCGGCCGCTTGCCGCCGGCGACGAGACTGGCGCCCGCAGCGAGCGAACGCGCCAGCACGGACTCGATGTGATCGCGCTGGGCGCGCGTCGCCAGCGGCCCCATCTCGCTCCCTTGATCGAGTGGATCGCCGATCTCGATCCGCCGTGCGCGCTCGGCAACGCGCGCGAGGATCGCGTCGAAGATACCTGCCTGAATCAGCACGCGCGAGCCCGCGACACAACTTTGCCCCGTGGCCCCGAAATTCCCGGCAACTATACCGTTGACCGCACTCTCGATGTCGGCATCGTCGAAGACGATGATCGGCGACTTGCCGCCGAGTTCGAGCGTTACCGCGGCGAAATTCTCGGCACTGTTGCGCACCACATGCCGTGCCGTGCCGGGACCGCCGGTAAAGGCGATGCGTGCCACCAGGGGATGCCGGGTGAGCCGCGCGCCGCAGGGATCGCCTAGCCCGGTCACGACATTAATCGATCCCGGTGGGAAGCCGGCTTCCTCGCACAAGCGCGCCAGTTCGAGAAGCGGTGCCGGCCCGTGTTCAGAGGCCTTCAACACAATCGAGTTGCCGGCTGCCAAAGCCGGCCCGATCTTGACGGCGGCCAGCATCAGTTGCGAATTCCACGGCACGATCGCCGCCACCACACCGATCGGCTCTCGTACCGTCATGACGAACATGTCGGACTTGTCGATCGGCAGGGTGGCACCCTCCAGCTTGTCGGCGGCACCGCCGAAATAGTGGAAATAATCCGCGACATAGCGAATCTGGCTGCGCGTTTCGCGGATCAGCTTGCCGGTATCGGTCGTCTCGGTCTCGGCCAACAGGTCGGCGTTCTCGGCGACGAGATCGCCCAGGCGCCGCAGCAGTTTGCCGCGCGCGGTCGCGCTCATCGTGGCCCAGGGCCCCGCGCTCATGGCGCGATGCGCGGCGGCAACCGCCCGATCGACATCGTTCCCGGTGGCTGCGGGAAAGCGGCACCAGGCTTCTTCGGTCGCCGGATTGAGGCTTTCCAGCCTGGCGCCGCCTTCCGCATCGCACCAAAGGCCGTCGATGAACATCCGGTAGCTGCGCAATTCAGCCATGTCCCACCTCGCCCTGCGCCACTGCCGGCACCGCGATGAATTCGAGGATCCGCGCCGCAAGCTCGCCAGGACACTCGATCGGCGTCAGGTGCCGCTGGCCTGGCAGGATCGCGAGCTGTCCCAGCGGCAGATCGGCGACCAATGCCGCCGCCATCGCTGCGGTCGAACGCTGGTCGTCGCTGCCAGTCATGACCAACGTGGCTGTCTTGATGCGTGCCGCCGTGTCGGCAAGCTCGGCATCGCCGGCGGCGAAGACACGATAGGCGGCGGCATAAGCGCCAAGATCGTTGCTTAGCATATGACGGCGGACAGCATCGACCGTCTCGGGGTGCCGGATGCGGAAACCCGGGGTGAACCAGCGATCGATCGCAGTGTCGACGCTGGCCGGGAAGCCACCGTCAAGCACATCGGAGACGCGCTTAAAAACGGCATCGCGCTCGGCCTGGCTGCGCCGATAGACGGTGTTGAGGAGGATCAGGCGGTCCAGCCGCGCGGCATGGGTAACGGCAAATCCCTGTGCCACCAGGCCACCCATGGAAAAGCCGAGCAGATCGAAACGCGACAGGTTCAACGTATCGGCAAGGCGCTGCAACTGTGCGACAAAATCCGCCAGACGGTAAGGTCCAGGCGGCTTCGGGCTTGCCCCGTGACCGATCATGTCGTAGCGGATCACTTGGCGATGCCGCGCCAAGTGGACAGCGAGCGGCTGCCACATGGAAAGGTCCATGCCGACGCCGTGAACCAGGATCAGCGGCCGCCCGCTGCCCGTCACGGCAAAGCGAGTTCCGTCGCCAAGGATGCGGTCGCCTCCGCCCATCATCCTGCCTTCTTCTCGGCCTCGATCTCGGCCATGTCGATATAGCGGTTGCCGATACGGGGATGCAGTCGCCCGCCGGTACTGGCACCGAGCGCCACCACGATTTCGTCGGGCGCCGGAGCGTCATTCACCGTGAATTCGATGGTGAGGTAGTGCGACCGCTGGCCTTCATCGAGCTTGTGCATCATCGGCACGGCAATGGCGCAGCCGGCTCCTCCGCGTTTATTGGTGAAACTTAGATAGGATGTGCCGCCGACCGCTTCGCGAAAGACATTACCGAAGCGCAGAGTGTGGATGAGCGCGGAGGCATGTTCTATTTCGCCCGCCGTCCCGACGACTGCCGCCTTGCCATAGCCCTCGACACGATCCCTGCCCCCGCACCGGTCTAGGATGATCGGGACCAGCGCATTGCCGAGGATCGGCGCTGCCGCCAGAATCTCCGGCCGCAGATTTTCAACGAAGCCTCGCTCATGCCACGGGTTGCGGAGGATCGCCGCCGCCGCCACCAAGCGGATGGGCGCCGCACCTGGCTTCCCGCCCTCGACCAGCGTGTCTTCGCAGTAGGTGACGATCTTGCGGATCTCGATGGGCATCGGACTTTCATTCCTTGTCATACAACATACCGTATTAGCTATTAGAGCAAGGCTCTGGCTGGCGCGCTGGTTGCCGCGTCAGATCTCCTCCGCGTGGCGGCTGAGCATATCGAGAGCCGCATCCCGCGCGCGGCGCACATGTTCGGTGGCTGCGGCAGCCGCTGCGTCCGGATCGCGCCGACAGACGGCACTGACGATCGCATTCATCTCGGCCAGGCTGCCGGGTGCCCGGCCGGGCTGCGACATGGACGTGGCGCGCAGGAACTGAATGCGTGCCTGCAACGACTGAATCATGTTGCGGATGATGTCGTTCCCGCAGCCATCCAACAGCACCGTGTAGAAACCGGTCGTTTCGGCGATGATCAGCCGCTTGTCCTGGGTTGCGAAGGCAGCCGTCAGGCGGTCGAGGGCCGCCTGGAGGTCCTGCACCTGCTTCACTGTTGCCCGCGCCGTGAAGAGCCGTGCAGCAAGCCCCTCCAGCGCTTCGCGCACTTCGTAGAATTGCAAGGCCGTTTCCGGTGCGACGCGCGCTACCGCCGGCCCCCTGTTCGGCTGATTCTCGACCAGGCCCTCCGATTCGAGGTGCCGCAAAGCCTCGCGCACGCTGGTACGGCTGACGCCCACCATCTCGCACAATTCCCGCTCTATCAGCCGGTCGCCGGGTTTGAAGTGGAAGTCAAGGATGGCGCGGCGCAGGACGTCCAGCACCTGCTGCCGCAGGGTCACGTTCGGCCGCGGCACGCGCAGGGATGCCGTGCCGAAATCGGTGTCGTCGTCGCTGCTGAAGGCCATCATCGTCCGGCTCCGCGAGAAATCAGATGACGCTGGCGAGGCTCTTGCGGGGCGCGCTTGCGGCGAAGGCCGGCATCACCTCGTCGATGAACAGTCTCAGCGATTGACGCTGCTGCTCCATGGGCAGGCCATAGGTCGCGTAGTAGATGAAATTGTCGACGCCAAGAGCCTCGTAACACTTGAGTTTGGCGATCGCCTGATCCGGGGTGCCGAACATGAGATTGGATTGCAGCATCTCGCTGTTGTATTCGGCGCGGTTCTCCAGGCTGGCAAGGTCGATCTCGGATGGAAAGCCATTTTCGACCGTACCATCGCCACGAAAAAGATTTTCGAACTGGCCGGCGACGCGCTTCAGGGAATTGATAAAGAGTTCAGCCTCACGCGCGCTGCCATAGATGCCGGTATGGCGCATGGTCGAGAAGCGCGGCCTTTTGGTTCCCGCCGGCGCCTTGGCGAGCGAATCGTGGAAACGCTGCATGTAGAGTTCGACCTCGGCGAATTCGCGGGTAAGCGCCCAGGTCATGACGTTGAGCTCGTTGGCGACAGCCCAGTCGAACGAGACAGGGTTACGTACCGCAGCCCAGAGCGAGGGGTAGGGCTTCTGCACCGGTTTCGGGCAGGCGGTCGCCTTGGGGAAAGACCAGAATTTGCCGTTATGTTCGACATCGCCCTGCCACAATTGCTTCAGCAAAGGCAGCATTTCCAGCATATAGGGAACGCTGTCCTGGGCCTTGAGACCGCCGGCCATGCGGTCGAATTCGCGTTGGTAGGCACCGCAGCCGATGCCGAATTCAAGACGGCCATTGCTGAGCAGGTCACACATGGCAGCCTCGCCGGCGAGGCGGATCGGATGCCAGTAGGCGGCGACCGCGACGGCGACGCCGAGCCGGATCCGATTCGTATGCTGCGCCCACCAGGTCAGCTGCTGGAACGGATTGGGCGCAATAGTCATCTCGATGGCGTGATGCTCGGCCGCCCAGACGATATCGAACCCCGCGGCATCGGCGAGCTGGGCCATTTCAAGCGTATGGCGGGCGACATCGCGCATGTCGGTTGCTGGCGTCATGCGTTCGAAATTGATGGCGAGGCTGAACTTCATGGCCGGACGATCCTTGTTGCTGGAAAGCTATTGAGCGAGTGCTGCATAGGCGCCGCGATGAAAGACCAGGGGCGGTGCCGGCGAGTGCGCGAAATGAACAACCTCGCCAAGCAGAATCATGTGATCGCCAGCCTCGATCTCGCGCACGCGGCGGCATTCGAGATGCGCCGCCGCACCATCGATGAGTGGCACGCCGAGTTCGCCGTGCTGCCAGCCGATTCCGGCGAATTTGTCGTCGGCCGGTCGCGCAAAACGCTGCGAGAGCTCGCGCTGTCCGGCAGCCAACACGTTGACGGCGAAAGTCGGTGCCCCGGCGAAGGCCGGCCAGATCGGCGCCTGGGTGGCGACGCAGATGAGGATGAGGGGTGGCGCCAGCGAGACCGAGGTAAAGGAGTTCGCCGTCATGCCACGCGGCCGGCCCAGCGTGTCGCAGACGGTGACGACCGTGACCCCGGTCGCAAAACTGCTGAAAGCCTGGCGCAAGGCATGGTGCCCTGAGGCCGAAGCCGCTTGCGGCTGGCGGTTAGCGACCTGATGAACGGCGCGTTCCGGCATATCCGCCCCTTCCCGACACTTTGCGCATTGACCTGTCTCGTGGGGGTCAACGTGTCAGGACGGCGGCAGCCGGTCATCCTATTAAACGTATAATGTATGCCATATTATATGCTAGGAATCGTAGTATAGATCTCAATCAGCCCAATAGCCGCCGCAGACGCAGCGCGAGTTCCAGGCCAAGGCGGCTCTCGGCTTCCTTGAGATCGAGGTCAAAGAGATCCGCCGCCCGCCGCAACCGATAGCGCAGCGTTGTGACATGGATGCCAAGCGCGTCCGCCGTGGCCTGCAAGCGCATGCGCTGAATGAGGAATTGCTCAAGAGTAACAAGAAGCTCGCCATCGTGGGCGGCATCGTGCGCCTCGATCTTGCCAACAATCTCGCCCACGAAATCGCGCAAGCCCCCGGCATCGGCAAGGGCAACCAGCCTGGCGAGGGGGCCGAAATCGGCGGTCTCGGCAATGCCGGCACGCCCGACTTTCTCAGCGAGCGTCAGCAGCGTACCGATCTGGCGCCGGGCGGGCGGATAGTCTTCCAGCCGCTGGCATACCTGACCCAGGCAGGCGACCGGTGCCGAGCGCGTCAACCATTCGATCTCGCGCAGCAACTGCTCCAGCAGCTTGCGGGCCGAATCCGGCTTGGCTTTCTTGAGCGGCAGAAAAATGACAATCGACCGATCGTCGCGAAAAGCCGCGCCGCCGGGCAGAATGCGCCGCAGCAGACGCGCCACGGCCTGTTCGATCTCGCCCGACATCTCGCCCATCCCGCGCAGGCTGATTGCAGCGAGTTGCCCGGGTTCATCGAGGGCGAGCCCCAAATGATGGGCGCGCGACAGCATCGCCGCCTCGTCGCGCCAATCGGCCGAGAAGAGACGGGCGAAGAAGGCACCATGAGTCTCGGCTTCCGCCTCGAAGCGGATATGCTGGCGCAGCAGCAAGACGGTGCATGCGGCGCGCAGTTGCTGTGCCGTCAACGCCGCCGCCGCGTTAAGCGGCTTGTCCACCAGCAGAACGATCCCGCCCAGCACCTGGCCGGCGGCGAGGCAAGGTTCGACCAGCATCCTTTCCTTAGCGTCCGGCTGCCGCGCGTTCAGCGCCAGCGCTTCGACACGGTCGAATTGCCCGCTCTCGGTGTCGCGCAGATGGCGATGCAGGGCCCGCAGCGCCTCGCTGTCGGCCGCATCCGCGGGCAGCTTGGCTCCGCCGCCGCGCAGCAACCGATTGGTGACGAAATCCGCCAGCAGGAAGGGTGCCTGCAGATGTTCATCGGCAAGCCGCACGAAGCCCACCACATCTTCCCTACCCAGCACATGATCCATCGCGATCTGCGATATATCGAGTGCGCCCAGCAATTGGGCCCGCTGAACTTCGTCCAGCCTGGTGCGGCGCGCTTTCTCAACCGCAAGCGAGCCCAGCAGAGCCACCGTCTCAAGGAAGGCCATCTCCTCCTCGTCCACCCGGCGATGCTCGTGGGAATGAACCGACAGAACGAGACCCCGCTCCTGTTCGTCCACCGTGCTGAAGGGAAGCAGGACGACGGTATGGTAGTCGCGTTCGATTGCCTCCTGGCGATAGCCTGGGAACATCTCGTTCTTCTGGGCATCCTCGATGATGATCGGCCGGCGGTCGGCAAGTACCGTCCGGGTAGGACTGGTGGAGAGCAGCCATTTGTCGACCGACCGCCTTCCCGCCTCGAACAAGGGATCGAAGCGGGCCACGAGGACCGAAAAGCCGATGCCTTCATCAGCCGCCATGATGGCGCTGCTCGACCAGGACGATCGCTGGCATACGGCGGTGACGACCAGGTTGAGCACGTCGCCCAGTTCGTGGCCGGCATTGATCAGATTGGCGATATGGCCAAGGCTCCTGATCCGCTCGGTGAGCTTTGCAGTCATGGCGAGGTATCCGACATCATGGACGGCACGGGTATGCGCCACCGCGCGCCTTCTGGCTGAACTGGTATGTCGATGTCATCTCAACGTCGCCTCAAGAAGCGCTTTCCGATGAGCCCAGTCCGGCATGATGGCGTCGAGGAGGCTACGCCATCCCTCGCCATGGTCTGGAAAGAACGCGTGCGCGAGCTCGTGGCAGATTACGTAGTCGATCAACCGCGGACTGGCACGCACGAGATCGACATTGAGCGTGACGCGTCCCCCGGCAGTGAAGCTACCCCACCTCTTTGACATTGGCCGGATGAGCAGTGGTGGGCGCTTGAGACCTTTGCGAATAAATGGTTCCGCCATAACCTCGAAGCGTTGCCGAAAGACCTCGCGCGCTCTAAGCGAATAGAATGCGTGAAGGAGGCGCCTGCAATGAGACTGATCTTCCACGGACCTCGCGTTGACCACCAGACGGCCACCATCCAACCTGACATGAGGATCGTCCGAATACTCGATTGACAGGCGATATTGTCGGCCAAGCAGCAGATGTGTTTCCCCGGAAATGTATCTGCGCTTTGGCGTGACCTCTGGCCTTCTCGCGATCTTATCTATCTGAGTGAATATCCAGGCACCTTTCCGACGCGCTCGGCGCTGAACTTCACTTCTTTCCTCGCCTGCTGGCGCGAAAATGACGACTTGGCCCGTCGGCTTCACGTCGATCCGCAGATAACGCCTATTCATGCGGGTCAATTCCGCAACGACCCGCCGTTCACCCCAATGAATCTCGATCTCCTCGCATGTCGAGTGACCTTCGTCATCCGTTCTCATTGGGCCAGCCTCACGCGCGCCGAAGCGAGAACATCGTCGACGATGCCGTCCAGAATGTATGGGTCGATCAATATGTCGCGTCGGCCGCGCAACTCCTCGAAGAAAAAGTCGTCAATATCGTTGCGGATCGCGTTCTCGACGTCACGATCATGCTGCCAGCCGACCTTGCGACGACGCTGCACAATCCGGCTGATCTCGAGCGCCATGTCCGCGGCCAATTCCATGTCGGTAATTCCGGAGTTCTCCAGATTACGCTTCGTCAATCCCCAGAACGCCTGAGCATGAGTATCATTGCGAAGGCGCGCTGGGGTCGGATCGGATTCGTCCTGCCGCGTTTGAATTTTATCACGCAGTTCCTTCACTTTTGAAAGATATGTCAGGTCGTTGATTCGCCCCTTGTGAAAATCGTCGATCGTATCGCGAACGAGTTTGGAGAATTTTTCGAAGAAGACCGGATCCTCATCCCATTTTTCCTCGATCGACCGGGTCAGCTGATGCGCGATCGTATCGGCAACCGATGCGTCGCTTTCCGCCTTTTCCCGCCGACGTTCCTCAATTGCGATGTCATCGAATATGTTCAACGGCTCGACCAACGTGATTACGTCACGCGCGATGACGTGCCGATCCAGCAACTGACGGATACGTCTTTCATAGTCGCGCCAATCCACACGCTCCGCGTAGCGAAGGCTGACTGCGGCGCGCAACGACATGAATCGGCCGAGATCCTCCTTCCAGCGCCGAAGCAATTCAGGCCTGGCCTCCTCGACAAAGGCTGGCGAGGAAAGCGCCACGGAGAAAGCGCGGGAAAAGGTGGAAAGGCGTGAATAGAATGCGATTCGAATTTCATCATTCGCCAGAAGACGAGCATAGGCCTCGGCATCGAAACTATTGGAGACCGATTTGAACACGTCCAACAAGGCGGCATGGGCCCCTGGGACTTTGCCCGCTTCGTCACGAATAGCCGATATACTGCTGGCGATGTCCTCCTGATTGAAGCCCTGCAAGGCATCGTAGCTGGCAAGCGCCGCGCCAAGGTCCTTGAGGACGCCCGTATAGTCGATAATGAAACCGAAGGGCTTGTCTGGCGCCCCCTCCTCATCGAAGACGCGGTTGACACGCGCAATGGCCTGCAACAGGCCATGTTCCTTCAGGCGGCGGGCGATATAGAGCACCGTATTGCGCGGTGCGTCGAAGCCGGTGAGCAACTTGTCAACGACGATGATGATGTCCGGATCGGACGGCCCCTTGAACTGCTCGACGATGGTACGATTGTAGGCATCTTCGCCGCCATATCGCTCCATCATCCTGCGCCAGAAGGTGCGTACGATGTCGTCATCGGCTTCATCCACTTCATCTTCGCTTTCCCGCATTTCCGGCGCCGATATGACGACCTCGGTGGTGACGACGCCGAACTCGTCAAAGAGCTTCTTGAGCTGGATTGCCGCGCGTTTCGATGGCGCCGCGAGTTGCCCCTTGAGTCCCGTGCCCTTGAAGTTCGCCAGGAAATGCTGGCCGACATCGAATGCCATGGATTGAAGCCGCGAATCCACGCGCTCGACTTCGCGCATACGGCTCATCTTGCGCTTCAGATCGGCACGCTGGTCGTTGGACAGGTCACGCGTATGTACCTCGAACCAGCGGTCGATCTGCGCGTCATCGACATCGGTAATGACTTCACGCCCTTCATAGAGCAATGGGACGACAGCATGGTCCGCGACCGCATCACGCATGGAATATGAGGGCTGAACAAGCTCGCCGAACTTGGCGAAGGTGTTTCGCTCTTTCTTTGCAATGGGGGTTCCGGTGAAAGCGATGAAGCAGGCGTTGGGCAGTACCTCCCGCATGCGGGCGTGCAGACTGTCGAGATTGCCGTACTGACTGCGGTGGCTCTCGTCCACCAGGACGAAAATGTCGGAAGATTTGTCCACGACGCGCCGTTTGTTGAGACCCGCCCGGAACTTGTGGATCAGGGTGGTGACGACGGGTGTCATCTCTTCAATCAGGGTCAGCAGATTCTCGCCGGTCGCCGCCCGCTTCGGTTCTTGACCCGTGGCACGGAAGGTCTTGGTGATCTGGTCATCGAGGTCGGTCCGGTCCGTCACGATGACAATGCGCGCCCGTGGGTGGGCCATGACGATCGACTTGGCCAGCATCACCATTGTCAGGCTCTTGCCCGAACCTTGAGTATGCCAGACCACGCCCCCCTTGCGACGACCCGCTGCGTCCCGCTCTTCCACCCGCTTCAGCAGGGTTTCGACCGTTGCAATCTGCTGACAGCGCGCGACCTTTTTATACGGCCCATCGAAAAGCATGTAGCGGCGAACCAGCCGCATGAACCGCTCCGGCCGACAAAGATCCACGATTGCTTCGTCCAGTCGCGTGACGAACCGATGCTTTTCCATCAGCCCATCATGCCGCTTCTTATGCGCGGCGAAGTCGAGCGCTATGCGCTTATCTTCGACAGTGTCGAGTAAACGATTGACCACCTCCTCGGTGAAACCAGGTGGGTCCCCGCTCTCCTTCCAGCTACTCCACAGCTTACGCGGTGTCCCCACCGTGCCGTAGTGCGGATCGTGGCTGTTGGCCGCCAGCAGCAATTGGGCGGAGTAGAAGAGTGCTGGAACACCTTCACCGACCTTCTGATTTCGGATCTGCTGGCCGACACCCTGATCGGCCGCGACATGAGAGGCCTTGACCTCGATCATTCCGAGCGGAATGCCATTCACGAACAGGACGAGATCGACGCGAATCGTCGGACCGCCCGGCTCGCTCACGGTATATTCGCTCGTCACCTGGAAACTGTTGGCCCGCCAATCGTTCCAGTCGATGAATTTGAACGGCCATTCGCGCGATGTCGCGCCGATCGTTTGCGGCAAGGCAATGCCAAGTGTCAGATCATCCGTCATCCGCTCATTGGCGCGGACAACGCCCTCCGGAATCCGATCGGCCAGCCTTCGCACCGCGGAATCGATATTCGCTTCCGAGAAGGGATGCGCCCGCCCGTCGATCTGAATGCGATTGATGCGCGCCAGGTCCGCCCGGAGCTGGGTTTCGAGGAATGGCAGCGCCCGCCGCCCATCGCGCCACTGATCGGCCTCAGCCCGCGTGACATAGCGCCAACCGCAATTGATCAGCGTATGCAGCGCCTGGAGCTGCGTACCGCCAGCCTCGGAAATGGCGAAATCCGGAGAATGGACCATGGCTTCACCCCCGCGCTTTCGCCGAAGCCGCGTCGAAGAAGATCGACTTGAAGGTCATGCCGCATCTCCTGGCAATACCGCACGGCTCGTGAGCGCCGCTGGTTCAAAGCGCCCATCAAGCCGCCACTCGCCCGTGAGCAGCTTTTGCATCAGGCCGCGTTTTTGAGCGCGATGCGCGTCTAATCTCTTAAGTTCCGGATGAATTGATTGTAAAGCAGAGTCCAGGAGTGCAGCAGCGCGAATCTGTTGGTCCATAGCGCGGGGACAAGGAACAGGAGTTGTGCTCACAAGGTCCCAATCCGCGCGGGGCATTTTTGAGCCGCTCTGCTTGGTCGCTGTAGCTTGAAATTCCTGCGTTTGAACAAGAAAGAAAAGCAGATCCGGGTTCAGCACCTTAGGATTTGATCGAAGCACCCAGATCTCTGTAGAGCAAATGCCATCAAAACTCGGTTGTGCGACCTTGCGCAAATACGGGCGCAGCTTACCGAAGAGCGTATCTTTGGCCTTGAATCGCGATCTCAGGGCAGATTCAGCTGAAACACGTGAACTACCAATGATTCGGCCGGTCTCCGGTTCGATATTCTCAAGCTCAGTACTTTCATTGGGGACATCGCAGACACCAGGCTGGACTCTTTCTGAGATCAACTCGACAAGTGCGCCGAATTCAGTTCGTTCATTGTGGAATTTCATCGCGTACTGAGCAAGGAGCCCTTCGAACCGCTTCCGCTTGGAGGCAATTAGACGCTCAGTCTGATCGATTGCCCTATCCCACGTCTCCAGGACAGCAACAATCCGCCGTTGCTCCTCAAGAGGCGGCACGTCAAAAGCCCACTTTAGCCAGTCTTCGAGCCTGAAGACGAGTTTTTCAACGTGAACGCCGATACTGGAATGGAAGCAGGTCTGCTGGAAATAGACCGAATGCATCAGCGCATTCAAAAACGTCGGTTCGAGCTTCTCCTTGGCATGAAAGGCCGTATATTCATTTGACACGATGGCGCGATGCAGTTGGGGTGGAACAAGGCCACATGCCCCATGTGAAATCTGACGGTTCGAGATCAAAAAGTCTCCAGCTTCGACGTAAAATTGCGTTTTGGTCTTGATCTGATCGCCACGCAGTACTTCCCGCGCAACAATTCCACCTCGATTTCTCTTTGCAGTGACGAGTTGGTAGGTCTGATTGTCAGTGAGTCGAGCAGGTCGCTCAACCTTGAGGAGCAGATCGCCTAGAGGATAACGGGTCCAACCTCGCGGAGTTTCGCCAAGCTTTGGAATGCCTGCTTGGATGCTCGGCGGATAGGCGCTGGGGTTTTCGGCGTGCTCAATATTGACCTCCTCCGTCACGCTGCGCCCCCCTGATCGATCAAACTCGCGCGCCATGCGACATGATTTCTGCCATCGCCTTCCACGCGCCCATCGCCTTCCACACTCCAGGTCTGCTTGCCGTTGTCGGATCGGCCCGCGCCACGAAGGGCGGCGATGGTCCGGTTTTCCAGATAGAGCTTCAGGGTGCGCCCGCGCCGGGACGGGGCGGCCAGGGGGGCGTCAGACATCGATGCCGAGCTCCTTCAGATAGACGTTCATTTTCGTCCTCGTCTCGGCGAGTTGAGCTTCGAGGTCGCGGATTTCGTTCTGCACGGCCTGAAGATCGATTTCGGGTTCGGGTTCGAACGTATCGACGTAGCGCGGGATGTTGAGATTAAACCCGTTAGCCTCGATCTCCTCGAAGGTCGCTTCGTGGGAATAGCGGTCGATCGCGGCCCGGCTGCGGTATGTCTCCACGATCCTGTTGACGTTCATGTCGGCGAGCTGGTTCTGCTTCTTGCCGGGCTCGAAATCACGGCTGGCGTCAATGAACAGAATGCTCCGTTCGTGCGAGCGCAATCCGCCAGCCTCGCGCGCCTTGTCGAATACCATGATGCATACGGGAATTCCGGTGGTGGGAAAGAGCTGCCCCGGCAAACCGATGACGGCGTCGAGCAGATTGTCGCGGATCAGCTTTTCACGGATCTTGCCCTCGGCGCCGGAACGGAACAGGACGCCGTGCGGCGCGATCACCGCCATGCGCCCGACGGTGGGGCGGGTGATCGCCAGCATGTGCAGGATAAAGGCATAGTCGCCGCGGCTCTTGGGCGGCATGTGCGGTGTGAACCGCTTGTAGGGATCGGGCAGCGCGTTCCCTTCCGAATCCGTATTGCCCCACCATTTATCCAGACTGAACGGCGGGTTGGCGACCACCACGTCGAAACGCATCAGATGATCGCTTTCGATCAGCGTTGGCGAGTTCAGCGTATCGCACCAGTCGATGTGGGCGCCATCCTGCTTGTGCAGCAGCATGTTGAGGCGCGCCAGCGAGCGCGTGCTGCCGTTCGATTCCTGGCCGAAGAGCTGGAAATTGCCATCCGGCACCTCCTCGCCAGCCCGCAGCAGCAGCGACCCGGAACCGCAGGCCGGATCGCAGATCCGATCGCCGGATTTCGGGTTCGCCAGCTTGGCGACGACTTCGGACACCTTGCGCGGCGTGAAGAATTCCCCCGCTTTCTTGCCCGCGTCCGACGCGAAGCGCTCGATCAGGAAGATATAGGCGTCGCCCAGAATGTCCTCGGACGTGTCGGACAGGTCCAGGCCAGGCTTGGCAAAGTCCTCCAGCAGCATCTTCAGCCGGCGATTGCGGTCCTTCGTTTGGCCCAGATTGGATTCCGAGTTGAAGTCGATCGCGCGAAAGAGGCCACCGAGCTTGCCCTCGTTGGCTTTTTCGATGGCGTCCAGAACGATGTTGATCAGCTCGCCGATATTGTCCCGGCCGCGACGCTCGTGGAGGCTATGAAAATCGCCCAGGAACCTTTCTTCCACTTCGTTGGTCTTGCTGTTCTTGAGCTCAACCATCGGCAGCTTGAAACGCTCGCGGTCGAGACGGCGTTGAATGCGAAGCTCGTCGTCGCCATACTCCCGGCGGAATTCATCGACATGCTTTCGACGCACGTCGCTGATATATTTCAGAAAGAGCGCGGTCAGCACATAGTCCTTGTATTGCGTGGCATCGACCGCGCCCCGGAACGTGTCGCAGGCGCGCCAGACCGCGGAGAGAATGTCGTCTTGCTGCAGGGTGGGCATATCGTCTCCTATGAATTCGAGCTGGTGACGGCGGCGCGGATTGCCTGCGCAAGGGCTTCGCGGCCAAGAATGGAGTTGAGGGCAGCAAGGCGCTGCAGCAGCTCAGCCTCCTCGCGAAAGGACCGCGCCAATTTGGCGATCAACCGCTGCGTGGGCATCGGCGGAAGCGGGATTGCGAGTTTGTCGAGCGCGTCCTTGGGAAGTCGCGCGAGGCCGCTGCCCTGCCTGCTGCCAGAGAAGGTCGCCTGCGTCGCGGGAAGATCGAGAAAAGCCGCCAGGTATCCTGGATCGACCTTCGATGAATCGGGGCGGACCAGGTAAAGATCGAGCGATATGAAGGCGCCGAACAATGCCTCCGTCGCAAGACACACGTCGGTCGCCGCGCCCCGCGCGCCGACGATCAGGTCGCCTTCCTCTATCGGCAGCGCCCTGGCAACGGCTGAAGGTTCTCCGTTTGTGAGTTTGGGCGCGCGGCCCGACTTCAGATCCGACAGATCGGACAGGCGCACAAAGCGTGCCGAGCCTCCACCGCCCTCCTGGACCGCCAGGCCGGAATAGATGCCGGATATTTCCCTGAGTTCGAGCATGGCTCAAACTACAAAATCATGTTTATCGAGTCAATACCAGTTGGAGATGCCCTCTAAGTTTATTTTCCGCGCCATTATGTGCAAGTACGGCGAAATGGGAGTTACCTGAAACGTCCAAGGAGATTGATCCAAGGGTCCGTCTAAGAACGATTTCTTGACTACGGACATCACCAATAAATGTTTCGTTACTATCTCCGGATCCTGGGCACAGGATCGTTCTTTGCCAAAACAGGGCAGATTCTGCGTGGCCAAGCGGGAAACAGGGCATTACGAGCAGGTCGTGGTCGAAGGAGAGGAAATATCAGCCTTCATCCCTCTGCCATTGCCACCGTCGCCTTCCTTGAAGATGGATGGCGCCCTCTCGGGTCAGCTTAGAAAAGCAGAAGAAGCGTTGATAAGACTCGATCTCGCGGGCGCAATGGTGCCGTCATTGGATTGGTTCGTTTACGCTTTCGTGCGCAAGGAGGCGGTCCTCACCTCTCAGATCGAAGGCACCCAAGCAACCTTGATCAATCTCCTGGTCTTTGAGGCTGAAAACAAGACAACACCGAACGCCGATGTTGAAGAGGTATGCAATTATCTCGACGCCGCCATCTATGCTCGGTCGCAGATCGCGAAGGATAAAGGCCTGCCTCTTTCCATGCACCTTCTGAACGAAACGCATCGCCGCCTCATGCAAGGCACACGCGGTGCCAGCAAGCAGCCCGGTGCGATCCGCCGCAGCCAGAACTGGATTGGTGGCAGCAGGCCGACTGCTATTCGGGCC
The DNA here is from genome assembly GCF_041918875.1 of Dongia sp. Classification (GTDB taxonomy): domain Bacteria; phylum Pseudomonadota; class Alphaproteobacteria; order Dongiales; family Dongiaceae; genus Dongia. Next base: position 23,865 of record NZ_JAYRUV010000011.1, on the reverse strand, counting down.
GTCGGAACATTGATAGAAGCGGGAATCCTTGTGGAGACGACGGGCAAGAAGCGGGACCGCAGCTTCGCCTATCAGGCTTATATCGACCAACTACGGATAGGGACAGAGCTGGGGCGGCGATAATCGATGCGTTTCGCAAGCTCCTATGGGTGGTGCCCATCGAGCAAAGGCTAGGAGGCGTGTGTCGGCTGACCCCCTCGATCTAGGTCGCGTACTCATAGAGGATTCCCATTTGGGCGGGAACGTGATCCAATTTCCGTGGAGGAGCTTGGGTCGTGGCACGATACGAACTGACAGGCTTCGAGTGGCAGATCATTCAGCCCTTGCTGCCGAACAAACCGCGTGGGGTGCCGCGGGTTGACGACCAAGCTGCACGCGCGGGTCGTCGGCAACGGCTTGCCCAGGGGTGCGACGGTTCTCGCCGACAGAGCTTATGACGCCGACTGGATCCAGGATGTCATTGACGATCGGGATTGCCGCGCCTGCATTCCGCCGCATCGCCACCCGTTACGACAGACTCGCCCTGACCTATCTCGCCATGGCCAAACTCACCGCTGCCCGACTGTGATTGCGTGCTTATGAGTCCGCAGCCTAGGCCGTCCCATCTGGCAAAACCAGGCTCATGTCGATACGTGCTCCCGGCGACATCTCTTTCAGTCCGCTAACGAGCTTGTCGCCAGCTTCCTCGAGTGCGCGTTGTGGCATTGAGCCAAGACGCTCCAGGATGAACCAGATTCGGCGAGTGTCTGCGTTCACCCGCGTGCGCACGCCCTGCCGCCAGTTCCAACGTCGACACGTGACGCCCTGATCATCGCGCCAAACGACTTCGCCGGGGTCAGGTGCTTCGATTGCGGGGTTACCATCCTTGATCGTGTCGAAGGCTTCCGACCCATCTGCGATGGTTAGCTTTGGCGCTCCTGCGTATGCATCAAGGTTCTCGCCGCCGACCGGCACGGCATATTGAAGGCTAATAGCGTTGTACAGGTCGACGATGGGGTTCACTCGCGGCAAGGCACCGTCGCGAAGGAACCGCTTTCGAAGGGCTTCCGCAGAACACGGAGTTCGCTGCGGTTTGGCTCCGAATTTCTGAAAGACCTGCGCCCAGGCTGCAAGATGCTCGCTCGCCCAGTTTGGCGCGTCCGGCCCCGCGGCACCGAAGGCTTCCTGCAATGCCCTTTCTCCGACCGACGCGATCAGGGGTTCGCCGATCTCCATCACGATGCTTAGCGCCCTGAAGTCAGGTGCAAGCGCCGCCACACGCGGATCGATCGAAGGCGTCATGCTTAGCGTCTTGTTCATTGCCCCGCCTATTTCTGATGGAAAACCACAAGCCATGTTCCGACGAGCGCGAGGCCAAGGCCCGACATCTGCCATTTGTTGAGGCTCTCGCTGAGGGCCAGGAATCCGATAATGGCAAGGAGTATCACCGTCGCTGTGCTGGCGACACTGAACGCCAGTCCGATCGACCAACCTTGTCGATAGGCAAGGAGATAGCCGATTTCGATGCCAACGACCGAAGCCGTCAGAAGCAGAACCGGCCAGCTGAGCAGGGGCTTCAGATCGCTCATCGTCATGGACTTAGCGCCGACGAAGGAAAGGCAGACGCAGGAGACCGTGGCAATCGCGTAGACGACCGCCAACAGCAAGAAAGGCCTCGTTCCCGACGGCATGGCTTTTTGAGCGACGTGATATAGAACCTGCGATACGATCGCGATTGTGATACTGAGCGGGTACATGGTTGGCTCGGCGTTGAGTGAACTTCGATAAGAGTTCGCGGCAGGCAGACCCGGGTCAATCGATCTGCCTGTTACGAGTTTGGTGCGTTTTCATGGACGACCATCGAGAAGCGAACCTTCTTCTTGCCATGACAGGCATAGGCGTGGGCGCAGTCGGTTCGCGCGAACGCCGAGGATCCCGCGCTCACCAAATAGCTTCGGCCATCGACCTCAAGCGCCAGCGTGCCCTCGACAACGTTCAGCAACTCCTGGGTCCCAGCCGGATGAGGGCGAGCCTCAAACCTTTCGCCAGGGACCATGCACCAGTCCCAGAGCTCCAACATATCCGGACCCTCCGACCCAATCAGCAGAGTCGCTGACCCACCCTTCGGCCCTTGCCAAAGAACGGGCGAGGTCCCCGGAGCCACAATCCGGACTGACCTGCTGGGATGATTGTCGGTGCTCACAAGATCGGAGACAGAGACCCGGAGTGCCGCCGCCAGCTTGCATAGCGTGGAGATACTGGGATTGGCGCGACCCTGTTCGATCTGAACAAGCATGCCCTTGCTGATATCGCTCCGAGCAGCCAGCTCGTCGAACGTCAACTGCGCCCCTTTACGCAACGAGGAGACGCGACGCGCGATCGCTTCATTCATCTCGTTGCCCGTGCCGGGGGCGATGGGCTCCGCGTCTGTCATTTCAGGCCTTTGGTCATTATATTGACTTTCTCAGTCAATATAGATATACCGCTCTGCCAATGTCAACCTATTGCCGGAGCCGACCATTGAATAGAAGCAGGAATTTCCAAGCTGAAACGCTGGTCGGTCATGCAGACAGCGACATTGATGATGTCTCTTCGGTGGCGCCGGCCATCTACCAAACCGCCACCTTTTGGGCCGAGTCCGACGAGGACTTCGACGAGATGTCCAACACAGCTCGTCACAACCGCAATTACACGCGCGACGGCAATCCCAATTTCTCTCGCGTAGAGTCGATCATTGCCGCACTTGAAGGCGCGGAAGCTGCGCAGCTGGTGGCATCCGGTATGGCAGCCGTAAGCTCGACGGTCCTGACCCTAGTCGGCAAAGGAGATCATGTTGTTGCGCAAAAGTCGCACTACATGGGAACGTCCCAGCTCTTCAGCACTGTCTTGCCCAAGTTCGGCGTGGAGGTGACGCTCGTCGACCAAGTGGATCCAGAAGCATTTTCACGCGCGCTCAAGCCAACGACGAAGCTGATCTATGTTGAGACGCCCACCAATCCCCTGATGACATTGGTGGATCTGGCAGCGATTGCGTCACTGGCGCGCGCAAAAGGTATCACGACCGTTTGCGACAGCACGATCGCCACCCCCATCAATCAGAAGACCATCCAGATCGGCATCGACCTTTCGATCCATAGCGCGACCAAGTTTCTCGGTGGCCACCATGACCTGATGGGTGGTGTGGTGACCGGCGCAAAGGACCTGATTGAGCGGATCTGGCACTCGACCGTCGTTTTTGGCCCGACGCCCGATCCGTTCAGCGCGTGGCTGCTGCTACGCGGGCTGCGCACGCTTCCCTTGCGCGTGCGTGAGCACAACCGGAACGCCCTCAAGGTGGCGGAATTTCTTGAGAGCCATGCTGCCGTTAGGGTTGCGAATTATCCCGGCCTGCCGTCGCATCCTCAACATGCGTTGGCCACGCGCCAGATGTCGGGTGGTTATGGCGGGCTTATGAGCTTCGAGTTGAAGGGCGGCTTTTCCGCCGCTCAGAAGTTCATAAATGCTATGGAGCTCCCCCGGCGGGCCGTGAGCTTCGGCGGATACGAGACGCTTGCCACGCAACCGGCCGCCATGTGGAAAGGCGCTGTCGGCGAGCAGAAAGCGATCGAAGCCGGCATTCCTCTGGGCCTGATCCGCCTGTCGGTCGGATTAGAGGCCAGCGAGGACCTCGTTGCGGACCTCGATCATGCGCTTGGGCAAGTCTGATTCCATGAATGGCGCCAAGCTTCGACGCTATGTCGCGGCCGGCGTGCTGATCGTGCCCGGCGTCTACTTCCTCTGCTCGATAATCGTCGACTTCGCGGCATCCAGGTAAACTCGATGTTGTCATGTCGCCATCCAAGGAGCGTTCATGTACGTCCCAGCGCACTTTGAAGAACCGCGCAAAGAAGTCCTCCACGATCTCATTGAGAGGGCCCCACTCGGCATCCTATTCACCAATGGCCGGAGCGGCATGGACGCCAACCACATCCCCTTCCACGTGAGCAAGAACGAAGGGCAACACGGCATCCTGCATTGTCATGTCGCTCGCGCCAATCCGGTATGGGAAGATATCGCGACGGGAGATGAAGTGCTGGTCGTGTTCCGCGCGGCTGACGCCTACATTTCGCCGAACTGGTATCCGAGCAAACGGGAATTTAGGAAGCAGGTGCCGACCTGGAACTATACCGTCGCTCACGCATACGGGCGGGCGACGATCCGCGACGACGAGCGCTATGTGCGCGGCGTCATTGCACGGCTCACGCGTACACATGAGTCCAAGCAAGAAAATCCTTGGAAGATGAGCGATAGCCCCAAGGACTACATCGACGCCATGGTGAAAAACATTGTTGGCATCGAGGTGGAGATCACGAAACTGGTCGGTAAGCTCAAGCTGAGCCAGAACCGGGAGGCCCGGGATATACTTGAGGCCGGCGAAACCCTCCAGAAGCTCGGCAGCGAGCAGATCGGGGATGCCATGTTAGCGTTCGGCACTGAGAAAGCTAAGCGGTATGACTGAGGGCGCAGTGTCATCACTTCGCGGCTTCGTGAGGCAACCCAGAGAGGCCTTGAACCAAGCCGATGTAGAAGCATTGCTTAACGGTGCATTTTGCGGCCGGACGGCAACCGTTGGAGCTGACGGGTATCCGTACATTGCACCCAATCTCTTCGTATGGATGGACGGGCAGGTCTACCTGCACACGCCCCGGCACAAGGGCCATTTCCTTGCCAATGTTCAACATTCCGACCGTGTCAGCTTCGAGGTCGACGAGCCCGGCGAGATCTTTCCGTATGGTCACGTCGAATGCGACACGTCCGTCTCCTATCGCTCCGTCATCATCTTCGGCCGCATCCGCACCTGCGTGGACAAGGATGAGCAGCGAGCATTCTTCAGCGCCTTCCTGACAAAATACGCGCCGAAGGAGTCCTGGGGGCGCGAGATCGGCTCATTTCCGCGCCTGGCCGGCCCCATCGTCTACGCGATCAGGCCGGAGATCGTCACCGGCAAATTCAGTGCCCTGCCGGGTGTCGAAGAGCGGTGGCCCAGCCAAAATAATACGCTTTCGCCCAACTGGAAACCCAAGTCGACTAGGTTGCGTACTCATAGAGGATTCCCATTTGGGCGGGAACGTGATTCAATTTCCGTGGAGGAGATTGGGTCATGCCACGATACGAACTGACAGACGCGGGGGTCTGGGACCACCTGATGGATGTAGTGACGGCCAAGCTGCTAAGAGGATGAGGCACAGCACCGTAGCGGGTCGGCCGACATAGCCGCGGAAAAGCCCGAGCACGCGCTTGGCGGACACCGGCGCCGTCTCCGGGGAGCGACAGCTGCGTACGCCATCGTCGCTCGGAAGACCGCTCGCCTCCACCTTCAGTCTGCGATCGAGGATCATCATGGGTCACCTGGGCTCCGGCGTCGGCATGGTTCCGATCGCAGCAGGCTTTTCCTCGATCCTCGGGCCGCCCCCCAGCACCAGACACAGCCTGGTGTGATTGAGCAACCGGTTGTAGCGATTCTCCAACAGAGCTTCCTCCGCAGTTCGACGCATCTGCTGCGCGTCCAACCACGGCTTCAGAGCAACCGCACCCGCGCGATAGCGCGTCTCATAAATCCGCTCGGCCGCGCGTGCGGCGGCCAGCGACTGCGCAAGCTGGTCCCCTTGCTCGGCGTACTGGTGCCGCGCGGAAAGCGCGTTCTCCACGTCGTTGAAGGCGGCGTACAAGACCTGCCGGTAGTTCACGACGGCGGCCTCGTATTCAACCTTGGACACCTTGATGTTCAGCAGCATCGAATTGATGTTCAGGAATGGCAAGGTAATGCCGGCGCCCAGAGTGCCGATGGGGTTCTTCAAGAGTTCGGTGAGCGCCACACTGCTGCCGCCGAGCGACCCGGTCAAAGACAGGGTGGGCAGGTATCGCGCCTTGGTGGCGTCCACTTCCGCCAGAGTCCGGCGCAGACGCATCTCCGCCGCCTTGAGGTCGGGGCGCCGCCCTAGAACCTGCGCAGGGAGTCCGGCGGCGATCTCCGGCAGTGCGGCACGCGGCATGGCTGCCGGCTCCGCATGGGCCGTGCCCGGGGGGCTGTCGAACAGGATGGCCAGCGCGTTGCGCGCCTCCGATTGTTGCTGGACCAACTGGGTTCTGTTCGCCAGTTGCGCCGCCAGGCTCTGCTCTGCCTCCAGCTCTTCGAGCGCCGAAGCTGCGCCGGCGCCGTGCTGGGCTTTGACCAACGCAAGAGTCCTCCCCGCGTAAGCGATGCTGTCATCGCTCAGGGCGAGGCGTTCGGTCAGGTAGCCGAGCTGCCAGTAGAGGTCTACCACTGTGCCGACCAGCGATAGCGCGATTGCATCGCGGTCCTCGGCGGTCGCCTTTGCCTCCCAGGTCTTGGCATCGGTTTCGCGCGCAACACGACCCCACAAGTCAAGCTCCCAACTGACCGATCCGCTGACCGAATAGGACTCGGTCACGCGCGCAGCCTTATCCGAACCGGCCCCCTCGCCGTTCTGCTTGGTCTTCGGCGGGTTGAAACGTTCCTCCCGGCTCGCACTGCCGCTCGCGCCGAGCACAGGCAGGAAATCGTTGGCAGCAAGGCCGGCGGCGAGCTGCGCCCGTCGCACCTTGAGGGTCGCCACGGCCAGATCGCTGTTCCGCGCCAGCGCCGCAGCCACGAGAGCGTCCAGCGCGGGATCATTGAGCTCGACCCACCAGCGATCGATCAACGGCTCGGAGGATTCCCATGCGGTTTGCCACTTGGCCGGCAGCACAACATCCGGCGCCGTGTACCTGCTTTCCAGTAGAAAGCCGCATCCGGAGAGCAGAAGAAAGAGCGGGACTGGGCCGAGCCGGTAGATACGTACAGCCATGCGACTACTCCCGCGCCAGTGCTTCGACCGGATCCAGACGGGCCGCATTGCGCGCCGGAAGAAAGCCGAAGGTGAGGCCGATCAAGGTGGCGCTCGCGGAGGCGAGCACCATAGAAGAACCGGAGAAAATCATTTTGAAGTCGGAGCCAAGCACGTCCATGACCGCACCCACAGCCAGAGCCCCGCCGATACCGAGAAATCCGCCGATCAGGCAGATCAGGACCGCCTCGATGAGGAACTGCTGAAGAATGTCGCTTCGTCGCGCACCGATCGCGACCCGCACGCCGATCTCGCGCGTCCGCTCCGTGACCGATACCAGCATGATGTTCATAACGCCGATGCCACCCACCATCAGTGAGATGACGGCAATGGCCGAGATCAGGAGGTTCAGCGTCGCCGATGTATTGTCTATCGCCCGCTTGAAGCTGGAAGCATTGAATGTGAAGAAGTCCTTGGAGCCGTGGCGTTGGGTGAGGACATGTACGATGCCGCTTTCGGCCGCGGCATCCGACACGCTGTCGGCCAAGCGCACCACGATGCTCTGCAGATGGGATTGGCCGACCAGCCGCCTGAGGGCGGAGGAATAGGGCATCCAGACTTCGAGATTCTGACCGCCTTCGAAGACATTGGTGCGTTTGGCAGTTACGCCGATCACCCGGGCGGGAACGTCGCCGAGGAAGATCACCTTGCCGATCGGATCGATTCCTGGCTTGAACAGCCGTGCACGCGTGTTGGCATCTATAACGACGTCCTGGGCAAGTGCGCGTACGCCGGCCGCATCGAACAGCTTTCCTTCAGCGAGGCGAAGACCCCGGGCCTGGAAGAACCGTTCGCTGACCCCGTTGATCGTGCCGCTGACCGATGCATTGCCGTAGCGCAGGCTCGCACTCTTGCTGACGACCGGCGAGACGCTGTCGACATAGGGCTGTTGCGACAGGATTTCGGCGTCGCTGGCGGTGAGTGTCTGAATCATTGCCGCGCGCTCATCGCCGAAATCGCGGCCTGGATAGATCTCGATCGTATTGGTGCCGATGGCGTTGATTTCCGCCAGGACGCGCTCCCGCGACCCGGCACCGAGTGCCACCACCGAAATGACGGCGGCAATGCCAATCACGATCCCCAACATGGTGAGAAAGGTACGCAGGCGGTGCGCATTCATGGCAATCAGGGCCATGCGGAAAGCGGCAGCGAACCGGCGGGGAAAACCAGCCAGCCAGCCGGCTCCAACCGCCTCAATCGCCACGGCACCGATGCGCGTGCGCACCGCCACGGCGGATCCGGCGGCCGGCTGATCGGAGACGATCTCGCCATCGCTGATCTCGATAATGCGCTGGGCATGCTGCGCCACGCCCATGTCATGGGTGACGATGATAACCGTATGGCCCTCGGCATTAAGTTCCTGGAGGATCCGCATCACCTCCTCACCACTGTGGCGGTCAAGAGCGCCGGTCGGCTCGTCAGCCAGGATGACGGCGCCGCCGTTCATCAGCGCACGGGCGATGCTCACTCTCTGCTGCTGGCCGCCGGAGAGCTGCCCGGGTCGATGATCCATCCGCGCAGAGAGTCCCAGCCTGCCAAGCAGGGCCTGGGCGCGCGCACGGCGATCGCCGCGCCCGGCATAGACTGCCGGCACCTCGACATTGTCGAGCGCCGAGAGATCAGACAGCAAATGGTAGCGCTGAAATATGAAGCCGAAATGCTCGCGCCGCAGTGCGGCGAGCGCATCGGGGTCAAGCGCGCCAGTTTCCCGGCCGGCGACCCGGTAGGTCCCGCTGCTCGGCCGATCGAGGCAGCCAAGGATGTTCATCAAGGTCGACTTGCCGGAACCCGAGGCGCCGACGATCGCCGCCATCTCTCCGGCCTCGATTGCCAGATCGACACCCTTCAGCACGACCACCGTCTGGTCGCCTGCCGGAAACTCGCGGCGGAGATTTCGAACTTCGAGTAGGGGAACGGCCACGATCAGAATCCCAGCAGCGGGTCGCCCTGTGCCGCACCAGCCTGAACCGGCGCGGAACCCAGGATCACCTGCTCGCCTTCCTGGAGACCACGCCGAACCTCGATGTTCGCGGCATCGCTGATTCCCGTCTCGATCTCGCGTGGCTGGGATATGCCCTTCGCGTCGAGGATCTGCACCATAGCCCTGCTGCCGTCGGACACACCCAGAGCGGTCAACGGGATCGCCAAGACACCCTGGGCCTTTGCCAGCACAATCGAGACCTGCGCCGTCATGGCGATGCGCAGCCGTCCGTCCGGGTTCGCGGCATCGAACAGGCCATTGTAATAGACCGCTGAGCTCGATGCGTTGGAGCTGCCCGCCGAGCTGCTGATTGCGGTACTCTCATCCTCTTTCGCCACGGATTCCGGCGCCAGCCGGATGGCGCGCAGCTTGGCGGCGTATGGATGGTCGGGAGCGCCCAGGATCGTGAAGGTGACTGGCATGCCGGGCGCAACCCTGACCACGTCGGCCTCGGATATCTGCGCTTCAACCGTCATCGTCTCGAGTTGGGCCAGCTTGACGATCGTCGGCGTGGATTGGACCGCGTTGACGGTCTGTCCTTCCCTGACCGCCACATGGATTACGACACCGTCCATCGGAGCCGTGATCGTGGTGTAGCCGAGGTTGACCTTGGCAATGTCGACACTGACGGTCGCTTGCTGGATTTGAGCGTCCAGCGCTGCAATATCCGCCTGCGTCGCCTTCAAGGTTGCCTCGGCGCTTTCATAATCTTCCTTGGAGCCCGCGTCCTGCCGCAGCAAGAGCTCTCGGCGGGCGAAGGCGAGTTGAGCCTGGCGCAGGCTCGCGCGTTTCGACTCCCGTTGCGCCGTCACGTCCTTCAGGTGGGCTTCCGCCTGCCGCAGCTCGTTCCGCTGGGTCATCGAGTCGATCTCCGCGATCACCTCGCCCTTTTCGACCCGGTCGCCCGGCGCGACCTTCAGCGACTTGATCTGTCCCGAGACCTGAGCGCCAACGCTGACCTGCGCTTGCGCTTTCAAGGTACCGTTGGCCAGAACGCTCTGGACAATGTCGCGACGCCCAACCGTTGCGGTCACGTAATCGGGTTGGTCCGTGGCATCGCTGCGGAACGCCTGGAAGGTCGCACCTCCAGCCAGGACGAGTAGGAGGGCCGTCGCCGGGAGTATGCGACGATAGGGGTTTCGGGACGACATGGGAGGTGTCTTCTTCCGTGGCTGTGTTCACCTTGATATCGCGCTGATGGCCATCGGGCGGAAGGGGGTGTTCTGTAAGGCCTCCGTTGATGAAATGTAAATGTTGCGTAAAGCGGCGAATTGCAGCCTGATTCCCGGCGTGCTTTGGCCTATATCTGAAGCCGAAAGGGACGGTGGCGTGCGAATCCTACTGGTAGATGACGATGCGGAGCTAAGCGCAATGCTTGGCGAGTACCTCGCCGCGGAGGGTTTCGAAGCGGATTCCGTGCTGAACGGAGAAAGCGGCGTCGAGGCTGCCCTCTCCGGCAGGTACGCGGCCGTTGTGCTCGACGTCATGCTGCCACGACTAAGCGGCGTGGAGGTGCTACGTCGAATACGCGAGAAGAGCCGGGTGCCAATCATCATGCTGACCGCCAAGGGCGACAACATCGATCGGGTGATCGGGCTCGAGCTGGGCGCCGACGACTACATGCCAAAGCCATGCTATCCGCGCGAACTGGTGGCGCGGTTGCGCGCGGTGCTGCGTCGCACCCACGAAACCGGGGCGATGAAGCCGGCCGCGACCGACCAGTGGATTGTCGCCGGACCATTGCAGCTGTCGCCCGGCCTGCGCCAGGTGAACTGCAACGGTGCACCGGTCGATCTTACCGTTTCCGAGTTTAACTTGCTGGAGACCTTGATCCGCGCGGGCGATCGCGTTGTATCAAAGGACGATCTGTCCACTCGCGCGCTCGGACGACCGCGGGAGGCCTATGACCGCAGCGTCGATGTTCATGTCAGTAACCTCCGGCAGAAGCTGGAGGGTGCCGCCGGCAAGACGCTCGAGATTCTTACCTCCCGTGGGGTTGGCTATCGGCTGAAGGTCGGCGGATGAAGCACCGCTTGTTCTGGAAAATCCTGATTGGATTCTGGATCACCTTCATCGTGATGATGGAAGGTTTGTGGATATCCTTCGCTCTCTACGACGAGGCCACTTCTCCCCTCTGGGATTACGAAGCCGACGGGCGCATAAAACTCGATGCACTCACCGCCGTGTTGCAGACTGCCGGACCTGGGCGCCTGGACGCCATCGTTAACGCTTGGCCAGACGACCACCGACAATTGTTCAGCATCCGCCCGATGGAGACCACAGCCTCCGGGGTATCGGGCGGCATCTCCCGATCGGGTGACCTGCTCTCCACGGCGACGCGGGACCCGGCGGGGTCGGCCTGGATTCTCAGCTATGATTTGGGTCCTGCCAGGCAGGAACTCGAAGGCACCAGCCTTTTCGAATTGCCGCCCGACCTCCTGGCGACTGGCGCGGTCGGCGGATTGCTGTTCAGCGCTGCGCTGGCCTGGTACCTCGCTCGACCGATTCAGAGTTTGCAGAGCGGCTTTCGTCGTTTCGCCGAAGGCAAGCTCGGAACCCGGCTGCAGCCTGAGATGGGCAGCCGCCGCGACGAGATCGCCGATCTTGCCCGGGATTTCGACCAGATGGCGGCACGTCTGCAGCAGCTCGTCGCAGCCCGGGATCAGCTGCTACACGACGTCTCCCATGAGCTTCGCTCTCCACTTGCGCGATTGCAGGTTGCCATCGACTTGGCGCGTCAGAATCCAGACCGTCTTCACGCGACGCTGGAGCGCGTCGACGCGGAATCCCGACGGCTCGACGAATTGGTCGGCGAGTTGCTGACCCTATCGCGGGTGGAGAGCGGCGTGCCGGCCTTTGACGACTATTTCGACCTGGGCGAGCTGCTGCGGAAGATCGTGGAGGATGCCCGCTTCGAGGCCCAAGCCTCTCAGGTTTCGATCGTTGCAAACCTGGCCGAGACCGAGCCCGCTGTCCGAGGCAATGCAGAGCTGATGCGCCGCGCCCTTGAGAACATCATCCGAAATTCGTTGCGCCATTCGACTGCCGGTGAGGCGATCTCGGTCGATCTCATTTGCGATCGAAAGGAAGAGGTCTTTGAAGTTCGCGTTGCCGATAGAGGGCCCGGCGTCCCCGCAGAGGCACTGGAGCGGATGTTCGAGCCCTTCGTTCGCTTGGCAAACTGCGCCCCACATTCGGTTGCGTCGGGTGGTTTCGGACTGGGACTCGCCATCGCGCGCCGTGCTGTCATGGCCCATGGCGGGACGATCCGAGCGGAGAACAGATTGCCACAAGGACTGTGTGTCGTGGTTCGCCTGCCGTTCGACAAAGAAAAATGAAATCGGCATCGCTTGGCCAGCTCCGTACTACGCGGTGGCCTGAGCCCCTAGACTTCCTCCATTTTTGGGCAGAGTCCGTCTTTGGATAAGAGAACGGAATGTGAAGCGATCGAGGTTTATGGAAGAGCAGATCATCGGCCTCCTGCGGGAGCAGGAAACCGGAGCGGCGACGGCGGATGTCTGCCGGAACCACGAGGTGAGCCAGCGTCGGGCGTGTTCTACGCTGTCGGTGGACCGTTCCTCGATCCGCTACCGCGCGTCGCGATCCGGCGGTGCTTCGGCTATCGGCGCCCGCTGGTGCTGGGCGAGAGGGGATCCAGATGAATCACAAGAAGCTGCGGCGGCTCTATGCCGATGAGCGGTTGCAGGTGAAGAGGCGCGGCGGCGGCAGGCGTGCCCTGGGCACACGAGCCCCCTGGCGGTCCCGCAGGGAGCGAACCAGCGCTGGTCCCTGGATTTCCTGAGCGACGCCTTCACCGACGGGCGGCGTTTCCGCATCCTGGCTGTGATTGATGACTTCACGCGGGAATGCCTGGCCCTGGTGGCCGAAGCGCGCCTGCCCGTTACCGATATCTTGGGACGAGCAATGGGCGCTGTTGATCGTTTAGTCGCGCGCGTTCCGTCATCGCGTTGACGACGCGCCTCACTCTGATCATTCCTGCTAACCGGCCTCATATTGCATGACCACGACAGCACCCAACCGCTCCGTCGTAAGCTGCCGTGCGCCCATTCAGATCGCGAGCGGCCTCGCGGGCGTCGCAGGTTGCTCGGACATTCGTTGTGAGCCGAGTGGAAAGGACTTGACGGTCCGCGACTCGGAATTTGACGATCGCAAGAAGAAGTTCGCGCTTGCACGTCGGCCCGGTGATCGTCCAAACCACCGAGCCGGAGGATACGATCACCGGCGCGATTCGGCCCTCAGGCCGGAACGGCGCATCTCTTGGATCAGAGTTCTGAAATGGAACGTGCAGCGATGCCATCAAAGCTCCGTAGCCGCGCTTCCGCCGGCAAGGCGGGGAAAGAACCCAGGTTCTCGCGTACCAGCGCACCCGCCGATCTGGCGCCGAGAGATTGGCAGCGGGCCTTGCGCCGCCAGTTCGGCAGCGAGCAATCGTTCGGTCTCGAAAATCTGGGCGACGAGCCCTTCTTCTCGGAGTTTCGCGTCAGAAACCCCGTTTCGAATTCCGCCTACCGCGTGGCGATCCGCGGCCTAGGGCCGGGCGGCAATTTTTGTTCATGCCCCGATTACGCCACCAACGAACTGGGGACCTGCAAGCACATCGAGTTCGTTCTCTCCCGGCTTACGAAGAAGCGTGGCGCCAAGGCCGCATTTGCGCGCGGCTATAAGCCGGCATTCTCCGAGCTCTATCTGCGCAACGACGGTGGACGCGCGATCTATTTCCGCGCCGGCACTGATTGCCCGCCGGCCCTGAACAAGGCGGCTGCCTCCCTCTTCGACACTGTGCGCGGTGGGTTGCTACGCGAAGAGCGCTTTGCCGACCTGGAGCATTTCATCGCCAAGGCATCGGCGAGCAGCCACGATCTGCGCGTCTACGACGACACGTTGGATTTCATTGCAGGCCGCCGTGACGCGGAGCGACGAGCCCATATGCTGGACAAGCTGTTCCCGCATGGCGCGGCCGATCCAAAGCTGGAGAAGCTGCTCACGGTGCCGATCTATCCGTATCAGGCGGAGGGCGCGCTGTTCGCCGTGCGCACCGGTCGGGCCTTGATCGGCGACGACATGGGCCTGGGCAAGACTATCCAGGCGATCGCGGCAGCGGAGATCTTGGCGCGACACTTCGGAGTCACGAAGGTGCTGGTGATCTGCCCCACCTCGCTCAAATATCAGTGGCAGAGTGAGATTGCGCGTTTCACGGCGCGGCGGGGCGAGCGCGCGCCACGCATTGTCGAGGGGGGACGCGCGCAGAGGCAACAGCTTTTCGCCCTGGATGATTTCTGCAAGATCACCAACTACGAGAAGCTCCAGCCCGACCTCGATTTGATCGCCACCTGGGCGCCAGAGCTGGTGATCGTCGACGAGGCGCAGCGTGTGAAAAACTGGAACACAATCGCCGCGCGCGCCTTGAAACGCATCGACAGTCCCTACGCAGTCGTGCTCACAGGAACGCCGCTGGAGAACAAGCTGGAGGAGCTGATCTCCATCGTGCAGTTCGTCGATCAGCATCGCCTGGGGCCGACCTGGAAGCTCCTGCACGAACATCAGGTCAGGGACGAAGCGGGCCGCGTCACCGGTTACTCCGGGCTGGAGAAGATTGGTCGCACGCTGGCGCCGGTCATGATCCGCCGGCGCAAGTCAGAGGTGCTGCGGCAGCTGCCGAGCCGGACCGACCAGAACCTGCTGGTGCCGATGACGGAGGCGCAGATGACCTGCCACCGGGAGAATGCTGACATTGTGGCGAAGATCGTCCAGCGCTGGCGTAGGACCAAGTTTCTCTCCGACGGCGACCAGCGGCGCATGACCTGCGCGCTCCAGAACATGCGCATGTCGTGCAACAGCACCTATCTGCTCGATCGGGAGACCGATCACGGTGTCAAGGCCGATGAACTGGCAGCGCTGTTCGACGAAATGTTCGCGCAGCCGGAGGCGAAGGCGGTGGTGTTCTCCCAGTGGCAGCGCACCCACGACATCATCATCCGCCGTCTGGAGGCGCGGGGGCTGGGGTACGTGAGCTTCCATGGCGGAATCCCGTCCGAGAAGCGTCCGGCACTGATCGAGCGCTTCCGCCAGGACCCGGCCTGTCGCGTACTCCTGTCGACCGACGCCGGCAGCACGGGACTCAACCTGCAGCACGCGTCGACCCTGATCAACATGGACCTGCCGTGGAATCCAGCGGTCCTCGAACAGCGCATCGCGCGCATCCACCGCATAGGCCAGAGGCGTCCGGTGCAGGTCGTGAATTTCGTCGCAAAGGGCACAATCGAAGAGGGCATGCTCTCGGTGCTGGCATTCAAACGATCATTGTCGGCGGGAATTCTGGATGGCGGCAGCAGCGAGATTTCACTCGGTGGATCGCGTCTCAGTCGCTTCATGAAGGATATTGAGAACGTCACGGCCCACATGGGCGGGGGCGAGGTCCTCACTCCAGCCGAGGAGGCAGGCAGCACAGCTGCCGGATGTGCCGGAGCCGTGGACGATGCGGGCGCGGCAGCGCCTATCAGTCAGGTGGCCGAACGGCCTGACGGAACGGTTGCGTCGGTGCGCGAGACGAATGGCGATCCGTGGCGGGTCTTGATGAACATCGGCGCACAATTCCTTGCGGCCTTAGCTTCCGCCAACGGTCCCGCTGCGGCGCGCCCGTCGATTGAGAGCGATCCCGTGACCGGCGCGTCTCACCTCAAGGTGCCGCTCCCACGGCCGGAAGCGATGGGCCAGCTGGCCGATGTATTTTCGGCGATTGCCGAGACCCTCCGCAAAACTGCCACATGATACCGTGGGAATCCGCCTGAGTCGAACGGCGAGCAGTCATGCGCATCGACCCGAAGCGGAAAGGAATCTCGCCCATGAGACCTATCTGTCATTGCGAGAAATAATGCGCCCTGCACGCTGCTTTTGCCGCGCCAGTCGGCGCCCATTCCCGATGCGAAATTAAAAAAAGCTCGCAAGGGCGCTGAAAACAACGCCTGACGCCATTTTGGGCAGACACCCACCAATCGAGGCAGGCTTCTATGATCCCAAGGCTGGCGACGAACTAAGCTATTATGGAAAAGTGACCATTCATTTTTGTGGTGGCGGTGCATCGCTATTGCTTTCCATTACGCAAAGCGAACTCAATCGCTTGCATGGAGCGCTACAGCATGACGTTGCCTTTGTCGCGGTGAATAGTCTGTCTAATCAGACGGTATCCATCAGGACTAAAGCCATCGCCGACTTGTACTTTTCCAGTGAAGCATATGACGACTATGGCCCTGAACACGTGACATATACAGATCACACCGATCTGCAAATGCCGGATGCACGCGATTGGGAAATTGTCGAAGCATTGGCGGGTGGAAGCCATTTTTTGGAAAGCTAGGTTCGACTCTTTAGCTGAGTTAGCCGACCTACATGAATATGAACGCCATAGTTTTCATGGGCGGAAAGGAAAAAGCGATTTATCTACCGAGGTTTACCGAGAATCCTTTTCGCCTGCGACAGGACTAACGGGGTCAATAAGCTCCTGCTCGACGATCCGGGAATTTTCGGACAAAAGCCAAGCCGCGAGATTGGAAACAGAAGAGCCAGATTCCGCAATGCCTCGAAGCACATGGCGGCTCTTCAGCGGGGCCTGTCCATGCTTGGCTGCTATGTCAATTGACATGAGGTGGGGCTTCAGGGAAATCCCGGCCGGTTGACATATCTCGGTTTCGAGATACCGGAAAATGGCTAGTCCACCGCCGTCAATATCGCCCCAATGGTACCAAGGGATATCCCGCCGTCCTTCGGCGATTTTCTTCAGTGCCTTCGCCGTCGCCGAGGAGGGCCAACCGCCCGTGAAAATCACCGCCCCGCAGTCCATTATCCGATGCACGTAGGCGTTGAAACTTGCCTTGTTCTCAATCGTGAGGACATAGGGCGCATCGCCTTTCCAAGCGATCGTCTCGGCATTGGGTGCCGTGACGGCGGCATAAACGGCAAAAAGAGAGAGGTCGATTTCTCCACCAGAGCCGGCAACAAAGGGGCCACGGACAAGGATCGGATCCGGATAAGTTGAGAGGCCGAAAACGGCAAGAGGCTCTTCGCCCACTTCTAGCGGCGGCAGGTCAAGCGCATGCCGCAAGATTGCGGCAACCACACTTTCCACCTTCTTCAAAGCCTTGCTATCATGGGTGTGACTGGCACTGAACGCTCTGTAAGTGGTTCCAGGCGAAACCCCGCCCTCGAGCGCCATAGCCAGCTTCAGCGCGGTTTCGGCATCGTCGGCGTCGTCTATGCCTAAACCCCGCCACGGCTTGTGCTCTGACCAAAGCGATACGATCGCTGCTCCTTCCATTGCCACCCAGTCCGGCATTTCGCCAAGACCGGATGAGATCCTCCTCCAGATATCTTCCGCCCGGCTTCTCCTTGGTTCGCGCACCAGAAAGGGGTAAAGGCCTGCCGGGTCTTTCAAGATGACATTACGGATAAGATAGTCCTCTGCGCCCGTTTTCATCCGGATGGCTATGATCCCGTCTCTTTCCAGATGACGCATTGCTTTTTCGAAAGCATCGGCCCGTTCGGCATTCATGTTCCGATAATCTGGTTCGACCAGGATCGATTGACGGCGCTCTGGCTGACTTTCATAGACGTCCAGCATGTAGTTGAGCGCCGCCAGGGAATCGCCGAACTTCCGGGCCATTACTCGGCGACCTCCGTCTCCGGTATCGGGAATCCAATATCGGTAAGGTCGGCCGGCTCGCCAGTCTTCTTCAGTGCCATGACGGCACGGACATCGTTCACGGAAAGACCGTGGGGGTTGCCTTCGGATACCCTCTTGCGACCTTCCTTCCTGGTATAGGAAACGCTGTAATCGCCTTTGTCGCCGTCGCGATAGATGTCGATCAGCGTATCCATCGTCTCGTAGACCATCGCTAGCTTGTCCGAGGGCGCCGCGATGATTGTTTGCAAGCCGATGGCCTTGAAATGATCGAGGATCAGCCGCTGGTGCTTCTGGTCCAGCTTGGAGAATGCTTCGTCCAGCACAATAGTCCCGACACCCGCCTGCCGTGCCATGCGCAAATCCTGATTGCCGTGCCAACAGGCCGACAAGGCGACGCTCATCGTGACGTAAAATGGCGCCTGCCCCTCGCCGCCGGAAAATTTGCTGCGATCACGTTCGAGATTGATCTCCGTCCCGGTTTTCTGATCCTTCATCAAAATCTCGAACCGGTACAGGTTTCGATAGTCTTCCCAGATGCCGATATCAAAATTGTCGTCGAACAGCATTTGATTGATCAGCACGGCGACCTTGTCATCCGGATTCGGCGCGTCAAGAACCGAATTGGCGAGGCTGTCGTCGCTTTGAGCGCGCATCACGAAACTCACCAGAGGTTCATGATCCGCCGCAGGGACGGCGCGAAAACGATAGCGTTCACCGCAGAACTCCCGCTGCTGCAGAAGGCCGTTCATCCGGCTCAGTTCCTGTTG
The DNA here is from genome assembly GCF_041918875.1 of Dongia sp. Classification (GTDB taxonomy): domain Bacteria; phylum Pseudomonadota; class Alphaproteobacteria; order Dongiales; family Dongiaceae; genus Dongia. The sequence continues at coordinate 5,553 of NZ_JAYRUV010000011.1, read as the reverse complement.
CATCGAATTGATGCGATCGAAGAGATTCGAGATAAGATCGGTCTTGACCATGCTTTTGGCGGTGACGACAGCTTCCGCCGCGCGCGCCTCATGCTCGACCAACTCGTTCGATTCAATGTACTGAACGAGATTCTCGAAAAAAGGCTGGATGTCCCCGGTGATCGTGCTGGCGCGCGTGAATTCTGCAGCCGTCTGCCAGCGGGCATTGAAATCCGTAACCTGGTCGCGGACCTCGTCGCCGAGCGTGCGGTATTGATGCTGAGTCTGTTCGACTTTTTCGCGCGCCTTCTTTTCCCCATCCAGCAGCATATCAGGCTGCCCGACCGGCCGGCGACCACCCAGGATGACACGAGCTGCTTCAAAAGCCTGCGACCGGGAGATGGTCTGACGCTTCATTTCCAGGCGACGCCAATAGAGATGCGCAAGAGAGCCGACATTATTCTCACCCTCTCTCAGCTTGGCGCGAATGGCGTCGGCCTTCTCGTTCACTTTCGCATGCTGCGCCTTTCTCTCCAGGCGCTCCCTATCCAATGTCTGTATCTCCGCGTCGATGCCGTCCCGCTTGGCGGCATACTCCGGATTGATCTCACTCTCCAGCTTGCGAAGCTCGGCTACGACACCGGTCAGGCTTTCCTTCGCGACGCTATAACCCAGGATCACGGCATCGGCATGGACCTGTCCCATCTCGGTGATCACATTTACCGAGGTGACGAACTTCTCTACAGCCTCCACTTGGGACCCCAGGCTGGAGATTGCTGTTGAGAGAAAGGCTCGCTCCTCTTCCAGGATTCGGGGATCAGAGGCGGCGGCGCCCAGCATGAGGCCGCCGGCAAGCCGCATTGTCCGCACGACGATTCCATCATCGAAGATACATTCGCGGGTAATCGCCCGGCCTGCCAACTTTAAATCGACAATGCCGTTGGCGCGACGGATATTGCCGAAACGTTTATCGATATAGATCCGGGCATCCCGATGCGATGTCTTCAGGACAGCCGCGATGCTGTCAGGACGATGCCCGGCCGAGGACCAGTCGTCCTTGTCGGTCCCGGCGACGCGGCAATCCTTGAATCGAGGATCCTTGAGCAGTGCCTTGGCATCAGTCGCATGGGCAGCATCGACGAGAATGGCCTCGCGATCTCTGCCCAGCAGCGCCTCGGCCGCCTCCGTCCAGCTCGGATCGGAACACTCCACCAGTTCACACAAAACTTTGGGGTTCATACCGCGACGGGCGAGCTCGGCCTTGAACTCTCTGGCCTCACGGGAAAGTGCGATGTTAAACTCACGCAGGCTCTCCAGAAGTTCCCGCACTTCTTCGAGACGGGAGCTCTTTTCCTTCTTCTCCACAAGAATTTTGCTCATGGCCGAGCGGGCTAGCTCGATCATCCGGCCCGAGTGCTGAGCCACTTCGGCGATGGCGCCGACCACCGCCGTCATTTCCCGCGGCCAATGCGGGTGCTGGGCAAGGCGCACTGATTCGGCGATGGCGTGAAGAGGCTCCTTGATCATGGAGAGATCGATAGAACTCTTGGCTTCGCTGCCCCGCTGAATTAGCTGACAGACCGATTTCCAAACGCGGTCGAGCTGCGCTTCGGCATCGCGAACTGCCTTCTCGGCTGCCTTTTCCTGTCCCTCCAGGATGGCGCGCTGGCCGGCATTGCTTTCCGCCGCAATGAGAGTGAGCACGCCGTTGTATTCGACCTTCTTCTCGGCAATCAGATTTTCATAGCGCTGAAACTCGGCATCCAAGGAAGCAGCCTGTTCTTCATAATATTTGAGTTTCGCAACATTCTGGAAGTAAGCGGACCTCGCGGAAGCGTAGCCGAGGAGCCCCGCCGCCCCTCGATGATCCGCTTCAACGCCGAGGAGATATCCATATCGCTCCGCATTGGTGATGATGGATTTGCCGAGCTCAAGGCGCTCTCGGTCCTCGCGGATTTTCTTGTGGAGATCGCGGTAGGTCTGAACCGATGTTTTCAGGTTCCGGATATTGATCCGATTGTCCGACAGCACGAATTTCTGAACGAAGTCGGTCGTCGACTTCATCTTCTCGGCATCATAGGCGTAGGCGCTGGCCAGTGCCTTGGCCAGGCGCCTCGGTTGCAATGCGTGCCCCGAGGTCGATATCAGGCGCGTCCAGTTGCGTATAAAAGAATCCGCCTTGTCGTCGAACATGGCCCCATCGCCACGGGCGGTTTCTTCGATCATGCGGCGACAGATTTCCCATTCCTTGACCTTCCGCTGGCCGCTTCCCTCGGTAACAAACATCGAAGTTGAAAGCACGCTGCCCGGCATGATGAACCGGCCGCGCAAGACCTCGCTGCTATCCTCCAGGCCGGCTTCCAAATAGAGGCCGATCGTCAGTTGGCGCTGCCCGGTTTCGTCCGAAAAGCCTAGAAATACAACTGTGTCGGCACTGGTTCTGGCGAATCCTGTCTTGAGAGCGCCGAGGCAATAGTCACGCACGCTGCGGCCGCTTTTGCGGCCGTCAAGCGCCGTCTGATTGAGCTTTACCAGATTCTTGTCGTTGCCCAGCATGACGGTCAGTATCATGTCGAGCAGGCTCGATTTTCCGGCGCCGGTCGGGCCCATGACCGCCACATCGCCGACGACATCGAAATCCTCGCAGGCAACCAGATGCCAGTTGATAAGGCCCAGGCGGACAAGCCTGATTTGATTCTTGATGTCGATGTCCACGACTGTCTCCGCTTGCCAGCTCAGGCGACATCCTCGTTTTCGTCGGGTTCGTCGGTATCTCCAGCATCAGATAGCGTCGATGTTTTCCCGACGGCGAAACTAACCAGCCGGTCGGCGAGATCCGCCGTGACGAAACTCTGGATGATCGGCCGGATTTCCACCTCGTAGTCGAAGTTTTCGGCGTTCTCGTCACCGATCACGACCAACGAGCGGCGTGCGAAATCCTTCAGCACCTCTTTGAAGCGTGCCTCCTTGATGAGATCGTGCTTGGTAATCATCTTGATCTCATTCCATATCTCGTAGCCGCTGGCCTTGATGACACCGCGATACTGAGCTTCGGCGTTGTTGATGCCGTCCTGCCAGGTCTTGGCCAGCATCAGGAGAACCAGTGTCTCGTCGCCCTTCAGGCGCTCATCCGGCAGGATCTCGTACATCGTTTCTTCCGGCACCAGCCCGACCCACTGCTCACTGGTATTGTGATGGAGCGTCAAGCCCTCGACGCTGAAATAATCTTCAAGAAAGACCTGGATGTCCGGACGGGTCAGTACCTGGTAATGCGATCCGGTTTGCCGGTCGCCAGCCCAGATAAACTGGCGCCGGTGAAGATGGTAAAGCGCCTTGCGGACCCGGTCGTACATCTCCGGTGTCTTCGCAATCTCGTCGAGTTTCTGTGAAGGGAGCATTATGCGGCATCCCTCTGCTTGCGCCTGATGTGGAAATTGTCGGTATCGATCCAGTCATCCTCGCGCCGGCCCGCCATCCTCTCAAAAACGAAGTCCTTGTGGACCCCGAGATGCAGTATCTCCATGCGAAGCTTCATGAAGGCGAAGAATTCCGGCACATCGTTGATCTGCAGCATTTTGGCGTCGATCGTTTCGCCCGGCCGAACCTTGCGGTCCAACCATTCCATCACTCGCCCGAAACTCGGATTGGCCAGCAGATTCCAGCGATGCGTAAGGGCCCGCAGCGCGACGATCGCCGGATCTTTCTCGGCAATGGCCAGAGCCTGCCTTTCGGATCGTGTCCGCGGTGCCGGCGGCACTGAAAAGGATCCGCGCCGGCCGGCATTGTTGCCCTTGTCGAGCCGGCCAGGCGCCATCACCAGGCGAGTATAATAGGTGAGCGGTTCCTTCCGGGCGCGCGCCAGTACATATTCCGCCCGGCCCACGGCTTCGATCGCACGGGTCAGCGCTGCGCTGGTCCTGTCGTTGATCCGATCCATGTACCGGACGGTATTGTTGAGGCGCAACTCCAGCTCGTGGCGGAACCTGTTGAGATTGCCAAAAGCGGCATCGATGCTCTCGAAGGCTTCCTGGATATTGCCTAGATGGGTGTAAACGAGGCTTTCCGCTTCTTCCTGGTCTGGTGCCACCTGATTGGCAACGTAGCCGTGCGCGACTTGGCGTAGAACCGCCGCATCGTTCATGAGGCGGCCTGCCTGTCCGACGATATTGCTCTTGAAACGATAGGGATGATTGTTCATCGTCATCAAGTTTTTGAAATCCTGGATGAGGACACGGCCGACGAATTCCTCGAGCAAGGCACGCAGGCGCCCTTTGATGTCCGTCGCGTTCCTCAGTTCTTTGCGAATACCGACCAGCGTGGCATGAATGGCGCGGAGGCGCCGAATGAAGCCAGCTGCGGAATCCACAGCCTTCTTGAGACCAAGCGCGTTCTCTTCCGGCCGCGCCTCGATCGCGTTCAGCGCATTGCGGATCTCGATCACGACACCACCCAGATACTGCTCCAATCCGCTGTCGATCTCGTTGAGGCGCTCGGCCAGAGCCTGTGCCGGCAGCGTCATCTCTGCGCGAATGGCGAACAATTCTTCGACTTCCTCGATCCAGCCGCAATTGACGAGCCGCGCATAGATATGATCAGCCTTCATGGCGATCGGATCCCGCTGCTCAGTATTGACGCGGCGCCGCCGGCGCTTGCGGCCGCGGCTCGCCACGACATCCGGGATGATCTCGAACTCCTCATCTTCGTCGATCCAGAGATCCTGGTGCTCGAAGAGATACCGCGCGATAAAATCGCAAATCTCGCTGCGCTTGGGCGCGAGATGAAATTCGAAGGTACCGTAGAACTCGCGGTAGATTCCGAGAATTACCTTGGCATAGAGATGTCGGTTCTGACGGCTGAACACCAGAAATGCATCCTCGTGCAGGTTTCCGAACAAGCCACTCATGAGATCTCCATCAGCTCGGGCTACTTGTCGATTCGGCCCAATCGAAGAACTGGAACGCATGCGGAACATTGTGATTTAAGGTTTTTGGAGGGCCGTCGTCAACATTTACACGCGCAGATATACACTATCTCGATGGTCCCAACTTATGTAATTGATATTACTTAATTATTTTTAGATACGAGAGTCTGTCTGCATGCCGTCTTGTCGCATTAGATGAATCTAGGCTGCGGGCTCACAAGCCCGCAACCATAGGCGGGCAGCGGCGAGTTCGACCATGGCGCGATAGGTGGGCGCGAGCCTGTCGTAACGGATGGCAATGCGGCGGAATTGTTTGATTTTGCTGAAGAATCACTCGACCAGATTGCGTTTTTTATAGAGGGCTTGCTGAAGGCGATGTGGTCGATGCGATTTGATTTTGGCGGAATGCAGGCGTGGCAATCTCGATCGTCGATGACATCCCGTATCCAGTCGGCGTCATATGCTCTGTCGGCAAGGACCGTGGCGCCCTTAGGCAGATCATTGAGCAGCAGTTCGGCCATGGGAGTGTCGTTTGCCTGCCCCAGTGGAGTTCAGGCTGCACTGGCAGGCCGTTGCCGACGACCCGCGCATGCTGCTTGGTCGTCAATCCTCCGCGACTTCGACCCAGACAAGCATCTCCACTCTTTTTTGAG
>NZ_JAYRUV010000010.1:0-184401 GCF_041918875.1 Dongia sp. | reverse complement strand
ACTGCAAACGCTCATCCATGACACAGGTCTCTTTCCAAGGCATCGGCAAGTCCCCCTTGCCGACCATGTTGACCTGTTACCCATCTCTCCGGTCCAAACTGTTACCTATCTCTCCGGTCTATACCAGTCGCAGCCCCCTCTCCCTAACCCTCCCCCACGTTGGGGGAGGGAACTGTAGCCAGCTTGCACGCAAACACTGCAGCGAGCTCGGTGAGCTCCCTCCCCCCAACGTGGGGGAGGGTCGGGGAGAGGGCGCGCCAAGCGGTGTGGGCCGCCGCCAAGTGACGGGTTGCCCAACAAGCCCCCCCTGTGTATAACCCGCCCGTCCATAGCCCTGCCGACCCTCCGTCACCTTTCGAGGTGCCACCCGCTGACGGTGCGAGGGGATCGGCTAGGCCCGTGAAATAATTGGATTTTTCAGTTATTTCGGCTGATGCGTTGCCGATTCCCGGCAAACCAGCGACGGGCCGCTAAGAGCCAGAGGGAGTGTCTTAATGCCGTTCTACGAGAACGTCTTTATCGCGCGCCAGGACGTCACTGCCCAGCAGGTTGACGCCTTGGCCGATCTCTTCACGGGCATCGTGACCGCGCAAGGCGGTTCGGTGACCAAGAAGGAATATTGGGGTCTCAAGGGCCTCACCTACCGCATCAACAAGAACCGCAAGGGCCATTACGTGCTCTTGAACATCGACGCCCCGGCAGCCGCCATTTCCGAAGTCGAGCGCAACATGCGCCTCCACGAGGACGTGCTGCGTTACCTGACCGTCCGCGTCGAGGAACTCGAAGCCGGTCCCAGCGCCATGCTGCAGTCCAAGGGCCGCGACCGCGAGGGCCGTGAAGGCCGTGGCGAGCGGGAAGGCGGCCGCGAGGGCGGCCGTGGCTTTGGCGGCCGCGATCGTGACGATCGCCTCCGTCCCGGTCGTGATGGGGCGCGCGACGGGGGTCGTGACCGTGGCGAACGTGTTGCTGCCGAAGGCGAAGGAGACCGCGCATGAGCGAGTTTGATCGTGGCGCCCGTGATGGCGGGCGTGAAGGTGGCCGCGAAGGCGGTCGCGAGGGTGGTCGTGGTGGCGCCGGCGGTGGCCGTCGTCCGTTCTTCCGCCGCCGGAAGTCGTGCCCGTTCTCGGGTCCGAATGCCCCGAAGATCGATTACAAGGACGTGAAGCTGCTGGGCCGTTTCGTGTCCGAGCGCGGCAAGATCGTGCCTTCCCGCATCACCGCGGTCAGCACCAAGAAGCAGCGCGTGCTCGCCCAGGCGATCAAGCGCGCCCGTTTCCTGGGCCTGCTGCCCTATGTGTTGAAGTAAGGAGATAGGGTCATGGAAATCATCCTGCTCCAGCGCGTCGAGAAGCTTGGTCACATCGGCGACGTGGTGAATGTGAAGCCGGGTTTCGCCCGCAACTTCCTGCTGCCGCAGAAGAAGGCGCTCCGCGCCACCGAGGAGAACAAGAAGCGTTTCGAAACGCAGCGCGCCCAGATCGAAGCCAACAATCTGAAGGCCAAGGAAGAGGCCCAGAAGATTGCCGGCAAGGTCGACGGTCTCAAGGTCGTGGTCATCCGCCAGGCCTCTGAAACCGGCATCCTGTTCGGTTCGGTCTCCGGCCGCGATATCGCCGAAGGCGTCACCAAGGCCGGCTTCACCGTCGACCGCCGCCAGGTGGTCCTCGATAAGCCGATCAAGACCCTTGGCCTGCACCCGGTCCGCGTCGCCCTTCACCCGGAAGTCGTCGTCACCGTGACGGCCAACGTCGCCAAGTCGGAAGACGAAGCGGCAATCCAGGAAAAGGCCGGCGGCTTCGTCGCCAAGACCGACGAAGACGAAACGCCCGATCTCGACAAGCTCCTCGCCGAGGCCGCGGAAGCGACCGACGAGGCGAAGTCGGAAGAGTAAATCACTCACATTCCTGAGTGATCGAAACGGCCGCCCTTCACTGGGCGGCCGTTTTTCTTTGGGTGATTGTCGTCAAGTATGTTCCTTTTTTGTTCTTGACGACTGCGTAATTTATATGTTATGCGTAACTCTGGTCCACAGCGCTGGAGCATCGCCATGGCACAACCGCCCCTCAAGCGTCCCCTACCCAAGACAACCCAGTCCGGAAACGCAAAAGATGTGCTCGGCCGCTGGGAGACCGGACGCTTCACCTTCGATTCGCCCGAGGCCGAGACAGCCTGGCATCAGCGCGCCTATGCGCAAGGAATTCACCCGCGGGACTGGCATCGCGGCCGCGAACTCGATGAGGGCACCGCAAAGCTCGTGGAGGGTGGCCTGGCCGGTGCCACCCCGCCCTTCTACCGCGGGCCGGACGGCGCCCCGCGCTTTGGCAATCAGCACACCATCGAACCGCCGGCCCAGCGCGAACTGCGCCAGCGCTCCTTCGCCGGCAAGACACTGGACCAGATCGCCGCCATTCAACGGAGCACCGGCAAGTTCCCTGGCGAAGACGAAGCGGCCGCACTGACGCCACGCAACGACAATCAATCGTCACCGGACCGGCCAGGCCCCGCCACCATCGCGTCGCATTCGGAAGCAATCCTCGCCGGCATGCAGCACGCACGCGAGACCGCGCCGATCATTCTGGCAAAAACAGCCCAGGCGACGATTCCAGGCAAGGCGCCGCCACCCGCCAATGATGCCACACCCGAGCCATTGCTGCCGACCAGCGACGGGCATGGGCGCATGCCTAAGGGTCCGGAATCCGCATCGCCGCAGCGGGACTATGCCAGGAACCCCGAGCCGGTACCCAACGGACTTGCTATCGGTCAGCCAACCCCAGGCAAGGCCAACTGGCCGGTCATCGAGCAGGACTGGGTAACGACAGACCAACGCGGCAATTCTGTCCTGACCGAAAAAGCATCGCAGGAACTCGACCGCTACAAAGAAACCGTGCGGGCCGAAGCCGCCAAATACACTGCATACACCAACGAGATGGCGCCAGGGCTTCAGGCTGACGCCGGCGCCTTCATGCGCCACTACCTGGATGGCAGCGGTGCGGCCTTGAAGTTGACACCAACGCCAGAATTGCTTGACGGCGTTAACGTCAAATCGGCCAATGACGATTTGAATACTCATGTCCTCGAATGGCTGACAAATCCCAACAAGACTAAGCACGCATCGGAACAGGTCGTTGCCAAGATCCAGTCTCTCACGGATGGTCAAAGCGTGACCGTCTCCTCGACATGGGACGGCGCCACCGACTGGACCGGCGCGAGCATGTCGGCTTTCAGTTCGCCAGCATATTTCGGCGCACTTGGACATGTTCAGATTCATGGCGTGGCAGAGGCCACCGTCACTCGAAACGGTGACCGCTACTTTGCCACCGTCAAGGTGACCAAGGAGTTGAGAGATATCCATGACTTTACCGACAACGACGGAGAGGACCTAACTAATGCAGGCATCTTCTTGGCGAACAACATGCCAGGAAGCAATGCACGACCGCCGCTCCAGTACGTCGACCTTGCTATGCTGTCCTTGCTGGCTGCAACCGGTCGTGCCAAACCGTTCAACATCCGCTCCACGCCCTGGGCGGACACTTTTACTGTCGAACTGAGAAGACCACCGACCAAGGGTAGGACTATCGCGCTGCGGCCTTTAGAGATTGTCCCCGGCAGCGGGAAATGGGAAAGGGGCATGTTGCCAGCTAGCAAAACCACCAAACCTGGACAGCGCGAACCATGAACGCCGTTTCTCACGATTGGGTCCGTGACTGGTTGACGAGCATGATGCTCTTGCTGCCGCTATATTGGTTCGTCGATCTAACGCTTCATCTCCTCTTTCGACCGCTACGGGCGCGGAACATGTGGCTGGTGTTTGTGGAAAGCATTGTGGTCTCACTGTTGCTGAGCATGCTGCTCATTGATTTCCGACTCTTGGCGCCGTCGCTTGCCTCGTTTGGTGCAGGGGCCTTCCTGGCGCGGCTAGGTGTCGCTGTCGTCGTGGAACTAGCCGTTCACCGTGGCGACGGCCCTGCGGTGCTGAAGCAAGCCGGCTATCATGCGCTGCGCGCCGCCGCCGCTGCCGGCACCGCACTCATGGTTTTCAGCGACTTCCGGACCGCCATGGCCAGCGCCATCTTCGCCATTCCTCTCACGATCATCATGGCCTGCGATTTCGCGTGTTGGGTTCTGTGCCCCAGAAGCCTGCGCGGCAGCTTTGTGGCCATCCCCCTCGAAAGCACGATTGCCATCGTTCTTTGTCTTGGCTTCTGGTTCACGGTTGGATCTCGTGCCAGTCAGATGGTCTTCGTGATTATGGCCTTCCTTCTGCGCCTCGCCGTCGCCGTGGTGGGCCAATATCTGCGGTTTCGTCAGCACCGGCCGCTTGGCTGGCCAGACGGTATCTTCGCTCTGGGTCGTGGCCTCGTCTGTGCCTTTGCCACCGCTGCCATTCTTGAACTGGCTTGAGGTGGCGCCTGATAGGTTTTCTCGATGCAGCGAATCTAACGATCATTTTCGCTCTGGCTGTCGCGCTGAAGCTGGGGGTTTCCGCTGCAGGATTGGTTGCCGCCCGGCTGGTGCGGCCCGGGCGCCTGCCGGCATCCCTCCCGCGCATCGGGATCTCAGTCGCCTTGCGGGGCCTGGGAACAGCCTGCGTTGCCGTTTTCCTGGAAGCAGGTTGGCCGGCATTCAGCCCAGTCGATCATGTTTTCGGCGCCCTCATCTTTTGGGACTTGGCAGCGTGGCTGGCAATCGTCATCGGCTATCGGGCGCTCTTCGCGCGCCGGCTTGGCCTCCCTCTTTGGACTGGTTCGCCGACCGCCAGCGCTATCGAGGCAGCTTCTCTCATCGCCATCACCTTCGCCGTCGTTCTGTCCGAACTCACGGCGCTTTTCCCCGATGACCGCGACGAACTGGGCATTGTGCTGTGGTTCACTTTTGTCCGCACCCTCATTACGACAACCTCGCTCATCCTGCAGCGGAAACTCAGCCGCCAGTCACGTCCCGTGTCGTTACAGGCAGGTTCCGTCTTCGTGGTTGGCCGCGCTGTGGTCGGTGCTTGTGCCGCCCAGTTACTGCTGCATTATTTGGCCTGACATTCGGACGACGCATTTGGAGAAAGGCCTTTCTTGCGCACGGAGACACGGCAAATAAAGAAAACCGGCTTTGGCAAAGCCCCTAGTTTTGCGCTCGGCATGGCCGTGGGCGTCTTCATGACCACCTTCGCCGCTTATCTGGTTATCCAAAGCGGCCATACCTACGCAAAGATGGATTGGAACAACGACGGAGAAACGTCGCTGGGCGAGATGCTGCATTCGGTTGACGTGGGCGTGCGATCGGTCGAGGTAAATGGAACGGCCGCCCCTCAAGCGTCCCCTACCCAAGACAACCCAGTCCGGAAACGCAAAAGATGTGCTCGGCCGCTGGGAGACCGGACGCTTCACCTTCGATTCGCCCGAGGCCGAGACAGCCTGGCATCAGCGCGCCTATGCGCAAGGAATTCACCCGCGGGACTGGCATCGCGGCCGCGAACTCGATGAGGGCACCGCAAAGCTCGTGGAGGGTGGCCTGGCCGGTGCCACCCCGCCCTTCTACCGCGGGCCGGACGGCGCCCCGCGCTTTGGCAATCAGCACACCATCGAACCGCCGGCCCAGCGCGAACTGCGCCAGCGCTCCTTCGCCGGCAAGACACTGGACCAGATCGCCGCCATTCAACGGAGCACCGGCAAGTTCCCTGGCGAAGACGAAGCGGCCGCACTGACGCCACGCAACGACAATCAATCGTCACCGGACCGGCCAGGCCCCGCCACCATCGCGTCGCATTCGGAAGCAATCCTCGCCGGCATGCAGCACGCACGCGAGACCGCGCCGATCATTCTGGCAAAAACAGCCCAGGCGACGATTCCAGGCAAGGCGCCGCCACCCGCCAATGATGCCACACCCGAGCCATTGCTGCCGACCAGCGACGGGCATGGGCGCATGCCTAAGGGTCCGGAATCCGCATCGCCGCAGCGGGACTATGCCAGGAACCCCGAGCCGGTACCCAACGGACTTGCTATCGGTCAGCCAACCCCAGGCAAGGCCAACTGGCCGGTCATCGAGCAGGACTGGGTAACGACAGACCAACGCGGCAATTCTGTCCTGACCGAAAAAGCATCGCAGGAACTCGACCGCTACAAAGAAACCGTGCGGGCCGAAGCCGCCAAATACACTGCATACACCAACGAGATGGCGCCAGGGCTTCAGGCTGACGCCGGCGCCTTCATGCGCCACTACCTGGAGGGAACTGGCGCGCCGATCGAACTTAATCCGAGCCTCGAGCTTTTGAGTGGTGCGAATGTGCAGTCCGCCAATGAGGCCTTGAACAATCACATCCTCGAATGGCTGACCAGCCCCGATAAGACACGTCAGTCATCGGAGCAGATCGTCTCCCGTATAAAAAAGCTCAAGGATGGCGAAAGCATTACCATCAGTTCGAAATGGGACGGCGCGACGGGTTCGGATGATGGTTGGAACAGCTTCACCACATCACAAATGCTGAGTTCGCCAGCGCATTTTGCCGCCCCTGGCCATGTGCAGATCCATGGTGATGCCATCGCGACCGTCACACGACACGGCGACCGCTATTTCGCCAGCGTCGATGTGACCAAGAACCTCAGAGATATTTACGATTTCACCGATGATGATGGCGAACTCGAAGCTACGGCATTCTTGACATACTTAAATCTCGTCAGAAATTCCCAAGGCAAGCCACCGATCAGAGATTTCCACTTTTCTGACTTCCACCTTCAAGCAGCCACTGGGCGCGCCAAACCGTTCAATATCAAATCAGGCTCTTGGCAAGAACGACTGACTGTCGAATTGAAGGATTCACCCTCAAGCCGATACAAATTGAATCCCGCCTCGTTGTCGCTGGTGCCAGGATCAATATGGTGGTCAACGATATATCGAAATAAGTGATGCAGACGGAAATGACAGACTATCTCGGCATGTGGTTGGTCGGCATCGGAACTGAAGTTCCCGTATATTGGCTGGTCGACATCATCCTTTACACCCTGTTTTGGCAGCGCGGCTTCCCCAGTGTTTGGATGATGCTGGGAGAGAATATACTCCTCATCGTGGTCTTGATCGCAGTGCGGTTGTCGTTTCTCATATCCTGGCCACGCGAAGCTTGGCCGATGCTGGGAACCGCCGTCGTTCTGAAACTGGCCATTGCCTGGACTGTACTTTATCTGCAGAATCGGAGCGTTCATCACAACAAGCCGTTCTCGCCGCATGTCGCGCTCGCATCGCGCGGCGTCGGCGCTGCTCTGGCCTGCGCTCTTGTTGGCGCCACTGGCGCCATCGCCGTCTTTCTTTCTCTGCCATTCCTTGCGGTAACTACTTTGGATGCGATGGTCTTCTGGGCCTTTCCGCGCGGAACACGCGGGTCTTCTGCTGCGGTGCCTTTGGAAAGTGCGACGATCATCTTCCTGTTTTTCGCGGCCTTGCCGTACCTGTTGCCCGCGAATGCCGGACAGTGGACCTTCCTGATCTCTATCTTCGCGATTAAAGCAATCGTTTCGTCCCTGAGCCTTTGGCTTCAATCGATCTTTGGTCACGCGAACTTGCGTCATCGCATGGCCTTCATCGCAGCACGCGCGACCGGATGCTCGGCAGCCGGTGCGCTAGTATTCAGCTTCTGGCACGGCATGTTCTGAATCAGGCGAATTGGAAAGCCTCCCCACTGATAGATATCGCGGGAGCAGCACTTGTTATTGGCGGTTTGACCTCGGCGTCTGAATGGCAGACACGGCTCTTTCGCACAGACCATTCATGAGTGACATCATCATCGGTGCCTTTGGCGTTGGGGGATATACAGCGGTCTTCTGGCTTGCGGATTCTGTTCCATGCCTGCTGCTGCAGCGCCACGATCGCTATGCTGGCTGGCGGAGCCTGGTCGAAAGCTGTGTGCTCGCCGGTTTTGTTATGACGGGCCGGCTAATCTTTGATTGGCCGTGGACAGAGGTCTCCGCGTTGTCGCGCATGTTTCAGATGCGGGATGCCGCCATCCTTCCAGTCCGCCCTGAAGATAAGGTCCATCTTCTGCTCCGCGCTGCCGGTAGCGCATTGGGAGTCTGGTTGATGGTCTTCAATCTGCCTTGAACTGAGCGATCATGAACGAAATGGCCGCATTCCTGATATCGTCCAGCGATGAATTCGTTGCGCTCTGGTTGGCCGATATTCTGTTACGCCTGCTCTTGCCGCGGCACGCGATTGGCAGCTTTTGGACCAGTCTCGTTGAAAACTTTCTGATCGCCATCTCGGCGGCAGGGATTGAACGGGCACTGCCGTCTGCCTCAGGATCGGGAGTGATAACCATCCTCGCTTTGAAGGCGCTGGGTTCCGTCGTGTTGACGATCGCTGGCAACCATCCAGCATCAGGTCGGCGGCAACCCAGCCCATTGCTGGCAATGATTGCGTTGCGTTGCTTTGCCGCCTTTCTCGCATTGCGGTTTCTGGAGGCGGCCGGCCCCTCTGCTGGCTTCTTTGTATTCCCATTCGTGGTGCTGACGGCAATCGATATCGCACTGTGGCTGGCTTGCCGTTTCGGTTGGCAAGGGAGCGCTTTGGCCGTGCCGCTGGAGAGTTCCCTGATCATCGCGGTGCTGTTGGGAATCGTTGCCGCTAGCGTCGGGCGGGGTCCGGCACGTGAAACGATTGTCATCCTGGCGTTCATCATAAAGATCATCGTCACGCGCCTGTCGCTGGGGCTGCAGGCGCAGATCAAGGGAGCGGCAACCGACCCGCAAACCCGAGCCACCTGGTCCTCGATTGTACTGCGTGCGCTGGGATATGCATTCGGCACCTGGATCGTTCTCACGTAAAGCATAGCGGCTGCGCCGCTGGAGAAAACCCACTGAGGCCCAAAGAAGCGCAGCAAATGAAGAAAACCGATTTTGGCAGGGTCCTGTGTTTTGTGCTCGGCATGACCATGGGCATTTTCCTTACAGGTGCTCTCGCTCACGAAGTTATCGGAAGCGGCCATACCGATGCAGAGATGGATTGGAACGGCGACGGAGAAACGTCGCTGGGCGAGATGCTTTACGGGATCGATGTGGGCGTGCGATCGGTCGAGGTGAACGGGTGTCCGTGCCGCTTCTTCTTTGAATACAAGGACGGTCGCTCCATCAAGACGATGTGCGATGGCAAGATCGTCGATTTCGACCCTTATGCGCCGGCCGTGGGGCAATAGTCACGGTCCCGGCCAAGGAGCGAGAAAAGGTCGCACTGTGCCTGCTTGTTCGCGCGGGGCTATGCGCGGTAAAGTTAAAAAACATGCATTCGTCGTTGAAACATGCCGCCGCCGGCAATCGACCGGCAATCGCCCCGCGCCGCTGGATCATGCTGGCGGCGGGACTGCTTGCTTTGTGCCTGCAGCTCGGCGCCCAGATCATGCCGGCCGAGGCGATGCAGGGAGCCATGCGCGCCGCCGCGCTCACGAACGAGGAAGCGGCGGGCTTTGCCAACACCTGTCTCGGCTTCGGCGGTTCGAGGGGAGATCAACCTGGACAGTCCGGCCAGCACACATCCTGCCCGGTCTGCTATACGCTTGCACAGGTGCAAGGCCTTGCGGCGCCCGATCTCATCCTTGCGCAAGCGGTCGCCTGGACGATCCAGCAGCCGGCCCTGCCGGCGCAGGCCTTGCCGGCGGCCAGCGGGAGGCCGGCCGCTTTTGACTCTCAGGCGCCGCCGGCCTTGGCCGTGCTGTAGGCTGTTGCCAGCGGCGGGCCGGATGTTCCGGACCGCCATCCATCGGATTTAGCTTCCTTAGGAGTCATTCCCATGAACCGGCGTGCTTTGCTGGTTTCCGCCGTGGCCGTTGCGGCCTTGGGCGGAATCGGCGCCAGTTACATTCTCAACAACAAGCATGTGACCGAAAGCCTCGCCGTGGGCGGTCCCTTCAAGCTCATCGGCGTCGATGGGCAGGAAGTGACCGAGGCGGCGCTGAAGGGGAAATATTCGCTCTTCTTCTTCGGCTTCACCTTCTGTCCGGATGCGTGCCCGACGGCGCTCAATACCTTCACCCTGGTGCTGGAAAAGCTCGGGCCCGATGCGGCGAAGATCCAGCCGGTCTTCGTCTCGATCGATCCCGAACGCGACACGCCGCAGGTGCTGAAGGAATATCTGAGCTCCTTCGATCCGCGCATCATGGGCCTCACCGGCACGCCGGAGACGGTCGCCGATGCGGCGAAGAAGTTCCGCGCCTATTACGCCAAGCAGGGCGAGGGGGAGTTCTATCTGATGGATCACAGCACGGCGATCATCGTCATGAACCCCGATTTCGAATATGCCGGCGTGCTTGCCGGCAACATGCAGCCGGATGAAATGGTCACCCGGCTGAAGGACATCTTTGCTCACGGAGCCTGAACATCATGAAGAAACTTCTCACCTTCCTCCTCGCCGCCCTCATTTCCCTGGGCGGTTTCACCACGCTGGCCAGCGCGCATGAACAGAAGGCCGGCGACCTGGTGCTGGAACATGCCTGGTCGCGGGCGACCCCGGGCGGCGCCAAGACCGGCGCCGTCTTCGTCAAGATCGAGAATCATGGCGATACCGCCGACCAGCTGCTGAGCGCCAGTTCCGAAATCGCGGCCATGACCGAGGTCCATCAGATGTCGATGGAAAACGACATGATGACGATGAAGCCGGCGGGCGTTCTCGACATTCCGGCCCATGGCGAACTGGTCCTCAAGCCGCACAGCTATCATGTCATGCTGATGGGCCTCAAAAAGCCGCTGATCGAGGGCGACACCTTCATCGTCACCCTGGAATTCGCCAAGGCCGGCAAGGTCGATCTGCAGGTCGTCGTCGGCAAGGTCGACGATATGGGCGAGGAGCATTGAAGTCAGCATTGAACAATGGCCTCACTTGTCATCCCCCGCTTCAGGCGGGGGATCCACGAGCTGCTTTCTTCAACACGAAAGGAACTCGTGGATGCCCCGGCCAAGCCGGGGCATGACAAATTGGGGAGCATGTCAACAAGTGATTGGACGGGACTCGAATAAATCCCTTATGGGCCTAATTCACGTTATCCACAGGGGCTATGAATCCAGCTTGCTGCTAGGGTCGCCGCCATGGAAGCTTCACAAACAAACAACGTCACCAGGTTGCCCGGCAGCGGTAACGCGCCGACACGCACCCCGCCCGTCAATTACGAGGCCGAGCAGGCGCTTTTGGGCGCGGTGCTGGCGAACAACCTTGTTTACGACCGGGTCAATGAGTTCCTGCGCCCCGAACATTTCGCCGATCCCTTGCATGGGCGCATCTTCGCCGCCATCGGCAAGCTGATCGAACGCGGGCAGATCGCCAACCCGGTTACCCTCAAGAACCTGTTCGACCAGGACGGCGCACTCGCCGAAATCGGTGGCGCCACCTATCTGGTGCAGCTGGCGCAGGCGGTCGTCACCGTCATCAATGCCGAGGATTACGGCCGCACGATCCATGATCTGTACCTGCGCCGGCAGCTGATCGACCTGGGCGAGGTCACGGTCAACGAGGCCTATATCCACGATACCGACGTCACCGCACTGCAGCAGATCGAAGCGGCCGAAGGCAAGCTCTTCACCTTGGCCGAAACCGGCCAGGTCGAAGGTGGCCCGAAGGATTTCAAGAGCATCGTCGTCTCCGCCCTGCAGATGGCCGAGGCCGCCTTCAAGCGCGACAGCCATCTCACTGGCGTCACCACGGGGCTGACCGACATCGACCGGAAGCTGGGCGGTCTGCAGCCGTCCGACCTCATCATCCTCGCCGGCCGGCCGTCGATGGGCAAAACGGCACTTGCTACCAATATGGGCTTTAACGCCGCCACCGCCTTCAAGGAAGAGAATACGGGGACGCGCTACAAGGTCGCCTTCTTCTCGATGGAAATGTCCTCGGAACAGCTGGCCTTGCGCATCATGGCGGAAAAGTCGGGCGTCGCCTCCGACCGCATCCGGCGCGGCGACATCAAGGGCGATGAGGAATTCATCCGCGTGGTCGAGGCCGCCAACGAGATGAGCTCGGCCGGCTTCTTCATCGACGACACGCCGGCGCTGAGCATTCCGGCGCTCAGGACCCGCGCCCGGCGCCTCAAGCGCCAGCACGGGCTCGACCTCGTCATCATCGACTATCTGCAGCTGATGCGTTCGGCCAATGCGCGCGGCAGCGAAAACCGGGTGCAGGAAATTTCGGAGATCACCCGGGGCTTGAAGGCGATCGCCAAGGAACTCAACGTTCCCGTGATCGCGCTTTCGCAGCTCAGCCGCGCCGTCGAGCAGCGCGACGACAAGCGCCCGCAGCTCGCGGATTTGCGTGAATCGGGTTCGATCGAACAGGACGCCGACGTCGTCATGTTCGTCTACCGCGAGGAATATTACCACGAGCGCAAGAAGCCAGGAGACCACGAGACCGACAAGATGATGGAATGGCAGCGCGAAATGGAGCGCGTCCATAACGTCGCCGAAGTCATCATCGCCAAGCAGCGTCATGGCCCGATCGGCACGGTGCCGCTGCAGTTCGAGGGCATGCTGACCAAGTTCAGCGATCTGCTGCGCAACGATTACGTCCCCACGCAGACCGAATAAGGCGCGGACCATATGCCCGATTCCTACGCGCCGGTGCTGACGGTCGATCTCGGCGCCATTGCCGCCAATTACCGCCTGCTGTGCGGCCGGATGAGTCCAGGCGCCTGCGGCGTCGCCATCAAGGCGGACGGTTACGGCCTGGGGGCCGCCATGATCGCGCCGCATCTCAGGCGCGCAGGCTGCGATCATTTCTTCGTCGCCACGGTCGATGAGGGGTTGGCGCTCCGCCCGCTGCTGCCCGGCGCCAGGATCTATCTGATGAACGGCCTGCCACCCGGGTCCGAGCGCGATGTCCAGGGTCATGAACTCATTCCCATCCTCAATTCGATGGATGAGATCGAGCGCTGGCGAAGCGCCACGCGCAGCGCCGCCATCCGGCCGGCGGGGCTGCAATTCGATACCGGGCTCAACCGGCTGGGCCTCGCCCATGCCGACATGCTGCGCCTCGTCGCCAACCCGCATCTACTGGATGGGCTGGATATCGGGCTCGTCATGAGCCATCTCGCCTGCGCCGACGATCCGGAGCATCCGCAGAACCGCGCCCAGCTCAGGCGCTTCCGCGAGATCGCCGACAGCCTGCGCCTGCCGCCCCGCCGCGCTGGCGGGCCTGGCGGCGGGAAGGGGGCGCTGCTGTCCCTGGCGGCTTCATCCAGCATCTTCCTGGGCCCCGAATATCATTTCGACCTGGCGCGGCCGGGCGCGGCGCTCTATGGCATCAACCCGACGATGGGAGCCGCGAATCCCTTGCGCCAGGCCGTGCGGTTGCAGGCAAAAATCCTGCAATTACGCGAGGTTGACTTGAATATGAGCGTTGGTTATGGTGCCTCGCATCAATTTCGGGGGCCGTCCGTCCTGGCCACGATCGGGGTCGGATATGCGGACGGGATATTCAGGTCGCTGGGCAATCGCGGTTCGGTCTTCGTGGCCGGCCAGCGGGCCCCGATCGTGGGGCGCGTCTCGATGGATCTGATCACAATCGATGTCGGTCACCTGCCTGCGGCGAGCCTCAAGCCCGGGATGAGCGTCGATATTATCGGCCCCGGTGGAATTGGCCCCGGTGGAATTGACCCCGGTGGAATTGGGGGGCAGACGGTGGACGACATCGCGCGCGATGCCGGGACCATCGGCTACGAAATCCTCACCAATCTGGGTTCCCGCTTCCAGCGCCGCTATGTTGGAGCCGGCGGATGAGCATTCCGGTCCTGCAGCCGGTCGGCCGCACCTTCCTGGGCAGTCTCGAAGCGATCGGCCGGCTGGCGCTCTTCATGCTGCAATCGGTGCTGCATTGCCTGACGCCGCCTTTCTATCCGCGCCTCATTGCCAAGCAGATGGTCGAGATCGGTTTCTATTCGCTGCCCGTGGTCGGCATGACGGCGGTCTTCACCGGCATGGTGCTGGTGCTGCAGACCTATGTCGCCGTCTCGCGCCTCAATGCGGAATCGACCATTCCCTATGTCGTCGTCATTTCGCTGACGCGCGAGCTGGGCCCCGTTCTGGCCGGCCTGATGCTGGCCGGGCGCGTCGGTGCCGCGATGGCGGCGGAAATCGGCACCATGCGCGTCACCGAGCAGATCGACGCCTTGCGCACGCTCTCGACCAATCCCTTCAAGTACCTGATCGCCCCGCGCCTCGTCGCCGCCATATTGATGCTGCCCGTCCTGGTCGGCATCGCCGACATCATCGGCGTCTTCGGCGGCTATCTGGTCAGCGTCTACAAGCTCGATTTCAGCCCGCATATCTATCTGAAGAACACGGTCGATTTCGTCGAGACGATCGACATCGTCTCGGGCCTGGTGAAGGCTGCGGCCTTCGGCTTCATCGTGGCGCTCATGGGCACCTATAACGGCTTCCAGTCCAGGGGCGGCGCGCAGGGTGTCGGCAAGGCCACGACCGACGCCGTGGTCGGCGCCTCCATCCTGATCCTCGCCGCCAACTTCATCATCACCGGGATCTTCTTCAGCCGATGACCGACCTCAAGATCAAGGTGCGCGGGTTGAAGAAGGCCTTTGGCCCGAAGAAAGTGCTGAACGGCATCGACCTCGACGTGCCGCGGGACAAGTCGCTGGTCGTCATCGGCGGATCGGGCACGGGCAAATCGGTGCTGATCAAGTGCATCCTGGGGCTCATCGAGCCGGATTCCGGGTCGATCGAGATCGATGGGCAGGAAGTGGTCGGCATGAAGGCCGCCCAGCGCGAGGACATCATGCGCAAGTTCGGCATGCTGTTCCAGGGCTCGGCCTTGTTCGACAGCCTCCCTGTTTGGGAGAACGTGGCATTTGGGCTTATCGCCGGGCGCGGCATGGACCGCCGGTCGGCAAAGGAAGTGGCCTTGCGCAAGCTGGCCGCCGTGGGCCTGGGGCCGGAAGTGGGCGAACTGGTGCCGGCGGAGCTTTCGGGCGGCATGCAGAAGCGCGTGGCCTTGGCGCGCGCCATCGCCGCCGAGCCGGAAATCATCTTCTTCGACGAGCCCACCACCGGCCTCGATCCGATCATGGCGCAGGTGATCAACGAGCTCATCGTCAAATGCGTGCGCTCGCTGGGTGCCACCGCACTTTCCATCACGCACGACATGCATTCGCTGCGCGCCATCGCCGATTATGCCGCCATGATCTATGAAGGCCGCATCATCTGGGAAGGCGAAGCGCAGGCCGTCGACCATTCCGGCAACGATTTCGTCGAGCAGTTCGTGCAGGGGCGTGCCGAAGGTCCCATCCGCATGCCCGTCCGGCCGCTTTGAGGGGCGGGGGTTGAGAGTCTTCGTGGCACCACCCCCTCATCCCAACCCCTCTCCCGCGAGGGGAGGGGGGCTTGGTGCGCAGGCGGCAATAATCTTCAAGCCGCAAAGAGACTCGCTCTCTCCGCAAACTCGCGGGAATCCCCCTCTCCCCTCGCGGGAGAGGGTCGGGGTGAGGGGGCCCTTGCCCCGTGGCTAAGCCCGTTCGCAATTATGTCTGCCAGTCCTGCGGCTCGGCCTTCCCGAAATGGGCGGGGAAATGCGAGGCGTGCGGGGCGTGGAATTCGATCGTCGAGGAGCCAACGAGCGGCGGTGACGTACCCAAGGGTCTTTCGGGCAAGCGCGGCAAGGGCGTTACGTTCGTGCGGCTCGACGGCGATGTGCCGCAGACCATTCGCCGCCCGACGGGCCTCGCGGAATTCGACCGCGTCACCGGCGGTGGGCTGGTGCGGGGTTCCGCCGTGCTCATCGGCGGCGATCCGGGTATCGGCAAATCGACACTGATGCTGCAGGTGGCGACGATGCTCAAAGGTGCCCGCGTCGCCTATATCTCCGGCGAAGAGGCGATCGAGCAGGTGCAGCTGCGCGCCAAGCGCCTGGGGGTAGGGGAAAACCGCAAGGCCGGGGAGGTCAGCACCGAGCTTGCCGCCGCCACGAGCTTGCGCGACATCATGGCGAGTCTCGACCGGCCGGATTGCCCGGAGATCGTCGTCATCGATTCCATCCAGACGCTCTATCTCGACAGCCTCGATTCGGCGCCGGGCACGGTGGCGCAGGTCAGGACCTGCTCGGCCGAACTCATTCGCCTCGCCAAATCGCGCGGCTTCACCCTGCTGCTGGTCGGCCATGTCACCAAGGAAGGGCAGATTGCTGGCCCCCGGGTTCTCGAGCATATGGTCGACACGGTGCTCTATTTCGAAGGCGAGCGCGGGCATCATTTCCGCATCCTGCGTTCGGTCAAGAACCGCTTCGGCCCGGCCAATGAGATCGGCGTCTTCGAGATGTCGGACCGGGGCCTTGCCGAAGTGCCCAATCCCTCCGCTTTGTTCCTCGCCGAGCGGCACGGCAATATCTCGGGCGTTGCGGTCTTTGCCGGCATCGAGGGCACGCGCCCCGTCCTGGTCGAGGTGCAGGCCCTGGTCTCGCCCTCGCCGCTCGCCACACCGCGCCGCGCCGTGGTGGGCTGGGACAGCGCGCGCCTGGCCATGACGCTGGCCGTCCTCGAGACGCGCTGCGGGCTGGGCCTGGCGGGGAGCGAGGTCTATCTCAACATCGCCGGGGGCCTTCGGATCTCGGAGCCGGCGGCCGATCTTTCGGTGGCCCTCGCCCTCGTCTCCTCGCTCTCCGACCGGCCGGCGCCTTCCGACCTCATCGCCTTCGGCGAGATCGGGCTTTCGGGCGAGGTGCGCATGGTGGCGCAGGCGGAAACGCGCCTCAAGGAAGCGGCCAAGCTCGGCTTCAAGCGCGCCCTTTGCCCCAAGCGATTGAGCCAGGCCGGCGGCAAGCCGCTCAAGGTGACCGGCATCGAACTCGTCGAAATCGGGCATCTGCAAGAAATGATCGATTGGCTATATAATGAAGTGCGTTCCAATGCGCTGGCCGCAACCGTGAGTGCCAGCAGGGCCCAGCATGCGGGAGACAAGATCCGTTGAACTTCCTCGATCTCATCGTCCTGGGTGTCATCGGCCTGTCCACCCTGCTGGCTTTCTCGCGCGGGTTCATCAAGGAGCTGCTGTCGATCCTGGGCTGGATCGGCGCCGTCATCGCCACTGTGGCGCTGTTCAGCCCCGTGCGCATCATGGTGCGGCAATATATTCCGAACGAGCTGCTGGCCGACATCAGCGCGGGGATCGGCATCTTCGTGGTGACGCTGGTGCTGTGCGGCATGCTCAATCATTGGATCTCCGCCCAGGTGCGCGGCAATGGCCTGGGCGCGCTGGACCGGTCGCTGGGCCTGGTCTTCGGCCTGGCGCGCGGATCGGTCGTCATCTGTGCCGCCTATATTCTGATGGTCTGGGCCTTGCCGAATCCGACCGAGCGCCCAGATATGGTCAACCAGGCGCGTTTCCTGCCGGTTGTGGAGCGCGGCGCCGCGTTCCTCCTCAAGCTGCTGCCGGACGATATCCTGAAGACCGGCGAGGATGCGATCAACCGCAGCCTGGACGCGGTCGAGCAAGGCCAGGCACTGGGCAACGCCCTGCAGACGATCTCGCCCGGCGTGACAGGTGGCGCGACGACGAATGGCACCGATGCAGCCGGCGCAGGGCAAAGCAGCACAAACACGGGTGCTGCACCCCAAGAACCCGGTGGACAAGACGCCGGATCGGGGTATAAGGACGCCGAACGCAACGACCTAAACCGACTGATCCAGGGTTCCGAATAACCCGGCCGGAAAAAGGTAAATGCCGATGCTCACGACCCACCCCTTCGATGACGACCATTTGAAGGAGGAGTGCGGCATTATCGGCATATTTGGTGTCGAAGAAGCCGCCACACGCACTGTCCTCGGCCTTCACGCCCTGCAGCATCGCGGCCAGGAAGCGGCCGGCATCGTCTCGCACGATGGCGACGACTTCCATTCGCACCGTGCCATGGGCCATGTCGCCGACAATTTTTCGGCCGAAAGCGTGGTCGGCCCCCTGAAGGGCCGCGCCGCCATCGGCCATGTGCGCTATTCGACGACCGGCGAAACGGCGCTCAGGAACGTGCAGCCTTTCTTCGCCGAGCTTGCCTTCGGCGGAATTGCCATCGCCCATAACGGCAATCTCACCAATGCGAGCGCCATCCGGCGCGAACTGGTGAAGCGTGGATCGATCTTCCAGGCATCAAGCGACACCGAAGTCATTCCGCATCTGATGGCGACGCATCTCCGGGGCAATGTGGTCGACCGGCTGATCAATGCCCTCCATCAGGTCGAGGGCGCCTATTCCATCGTCGCCATCGCCAAGGACATGGTGATCGGCGTGCGCGATCCCTTAGGCGTGCGGCCGATGGTGCTGGGCAAGCTCGGCGACGGGCATATCGTGGCATCGGAAACATGCGCGCTCGACATCGTCGGCGCCGACTATATCCGCGACATCGATGCAGGCGAGATGGTCATCCTCGACAGGAACGGCGTCACGTCGATGCGCCCCTTTTCGCCGACCAAGCATCGCTTCTGCGTGTTCGAATACATCTATTTCGCCCGTCCCGATTCGGTGATGGAAGGGGTCAGCGTCTATGACGCCAGGAAGCGCATCGGCGCGGAACTGGCCAAGGAAGCCGGCGTCGAAGCCGATGTCGTCATCCCGGTCCCCGATTCCGGCGTGCCGGCGGCCTTGGGCTATGCCGAAGGATCCGGCATCCCGTTCGAATACGGCATCATCCGCAATCATTATGTCGGCCGCACCTTCATCGAACCCACGGACCAGATCCGGCATCTTGGCGTGAAGCTGAAGCACAATGCCAACCGCGCCAAGGTGCAGGGGAAGCGCATCATCCTGGTCGACGATTCCATCGTGCGCGGCACCACATCGAAGAAGATCGTCGAGATGATGCGCCAGGCGGGCGCCACGCAAGTCCATATGCGTATATCGAGCCCGCCCACCTCCTATTCCTGCTTCTACGGCATCGACACGCCCGAGCGCAGCAAGCTGCTGGCGGCACGCATGAACGTGCAGGAAATGGCCGATTTCATCGGCGCCGACAGCCTTGCCTTCATTTCGCTCGATGGACTTTATCGCGCCATGGGTCATCAGGGCCGCGATGCCAAATCGCCGCAATATTGCGACGCCTGCTTCACCGGCGATTACCCGACCGAGCTCACCGACCAGAGCAACGAGACCATCGCGCAGCTGTCGCTGCTGGCGGAAAAGAGCGCCTGATCGTGGTCGACAGCTCGAAGCCCGGCAGGCTGTCCGGGCGCATCGCCCTCGTCACCGGTGCCTCGCGCGGCATAGGTGCGGCCATCGCCCGCGCCTATGCCAGGGAAGGCGCCGAGCTGATCCTCACCGCCCGCACCGTGGGTGGGCTTGAGGAACTCGACGACCAGATCCGCGCCATCAGCGGCAAAGCGAGCCTGCTCGTTCCCTTCGACCTCAAGGAATTCGACAATATCGACCGGCTGGGCGCGGCACTTTACGAGCGCTATGGGTGTCTCGACGTGCTGGTCGGCAATGCCGGCGTGCTGGGGACATTGTCGCCGCTCGGGCATATTTCGCCCAAGGAGTTCCAGGAGGTCATCGACCTCAACCTCACGGCCAATTGGCGGCTGCTCAGGGTCATGGACCCCTTGCTGCGCCAGTCCGAGGCGGGCCGCGCCATCTTCCTCACCTCCGGTGCCGCGCGCGGTCCCCGGGCCTATTGGGGCACCTATGCGATTTCCAAGGCGGCGCTGGAGATGATGGTGGGGATTTATGCCCAAGAAATCCAGCAGACCAGGGTTCGCGCCAACCTGATCGATCCGGGCCGCACCCGCACCCGCATGCGCGCCAAGGCCTATCCGGGGGAAGATCCGCAGAGCCTCAAGATACCCGACGAGATCATGGAGCCCTTCATTGCCCTGGCCAGTGCCGCCTTTACCGGCAATGGCGAGGTGGTGAAGGCCCAATAATCGGGATCTTTTTTTCGGTTCCCTCCGCTCCCTCGGCCTTCGTTGGCGCGAATTCCGTCGCCGAATCAGCATTTTGAGCCCTTTTCGGGGCTGGACGCGGCCATGTGACCCGGATCACTGCAAATCCGCGCGCGACATCCCAATATATAAAGCGTCGGCGGCGTCATCCGCTCCCTACGGATCCCGCCGGGAGTTTCCCTGAGTTTGCGATTGAATATGACTTGGGTGTCACTGGATTGGACCGAAATGTCCCACCCCCTGCACCCCGCCGGCGGGCTCACCGCCCCCCACTGCCCGCCGGCGACCCCTTTCCCAGCAGGCTCCTCCCGAAAGCGTCACGGCATCGTCATTTTGTTGCCAGAAAGATCCGGCAATGATCGCCGCCAATGACGCACATCCAAAGACCGAGAGCGACTCGATGAATGTTGCCGCCAAGCGTGAAGACGTGTTCGTGAAGCCGGTGCTGATCGGCGTGCGCGGATGGTATTTCAAGCCGCTGCGCCAGATCCGCAGCGGCTATAAGGCGGTGCGCGCCACCTGCCTGATGCCGCGCCCGGCGAATGACCGGTAGGATTGGCGATACCGCACCGTCATGCCCGGGCTTGACCCGGGCATCAGCCCACCACTGAAAGTCGGCACCCAGTCGAACCTGATCCCCGGGTCAAGCCCGGGGATGACGTAGAGAAGAACGCGAAACGCGCTAGAGCTTCATTTCCTTGAGGCTGTAGCCCTCGGGCAGCCTGGCTGACTCGATGTCGAGCCGGTCGGCCACCAGCGGGATTTCGATCATCGTCCCTTCGTCCAGCGTGAGGCGCAGCGTGGTGTCGGTGAAGATTTGTTCTGGCTTCCCAAAAAGGTCGATGAAGATGCGGTCGGTGCCCTTGGGATTGTCCTTGTTCACCAGATCGAGCTTGGGCATCCATTCCAGCGGCGCGTCGCGGCCCATCACATCCTCGGGCGCGATCAGCATGAGGCGCTGCAACGGCTCGTTTTCCTTGGCATAGGCGATGATGACGGCGCCATTGGGCGTATCGCCGAAGAGGTCGCCATCCGCTGCCGTGACCTTGGCGTGATAGGCGAAGATGCGCTCGAAAGCGAAGCCGCCCCTGGCGCCCATCGTCGCCCATTGGCCGGACTGCCCTTCGCCGGTGGCGTTGAAGAGATACCTGCCCGTTTCCAGCGAATAGACCGCATGGGTCGGCATTTCGACGCAGCAGCCATGGCGCGTGAGCGTCAGGAACGAGTTCTGGGCGTGGACGGCATCGGCCTTGCCCTCGACCGCGAAGGCGGCCGCGCCCTTGCCCGCATCGCTCAAGGGATAGACGGTGACACTGGCCGTCGCCTCTTCGAAATTCTGCTCGGTCTGCGGCCCCTCGAGCGAAACCTGATGCTGTTCGATTTCCAGGAGCTGATAGAGCAGCGCGTTCCTGGCGGCGACGGAGGGCAGGATATTGGTCTGGTAGCGGCGGCTGTCATTGACGACGCGGTAATTCCCGTCCGCCGGCGCGATGGCGATGGTGGAGGGGCCGGTCTCCTCAACCAGCGGATCGGCATGAGCGAGTTGCGGCAGCAGAAGGGCCGCCGCCAGAAGCATTTTGCGCATGAAGCACCTTGCCTGGATTGGTATCCCCGAAAGCGGGACAAAGACTCTCACGCCTTCGTCGCAGCGGCAAGGCGGGCGGTTCAGCCCTACTTCATCGCGTCCTTGATGCCATAGCCGATATAGGCGCCGCGCAAATAGAACGGGCGCAGGAAGGGCAGCGGGAATCTGGGCGGCGGACGGCGGATGAAGCCCGGCCGCTCCTCCGGCCCACCCATCATGGCGCGCGCCGCGGCACGGCCCGACCAGGTGCCCATGGCGACACCGTTGCCGTGATAGCACAGCGCGAAATAGGTGCCCGGCTGTTCCTCCCAGGCGCCGACATGCGGGACCAGATCGAAAGCCAGACACAGGAGACCCGCCCAGCGATGCGTGATCTCGACATGGCGCCAGGCCGGGTAATAGGCGCGGAAACAGGCTTCGATATTGGCCAGCTGCCGGTCGAGGGCACCCGGTTCGGCCGAGAGGCCGCCGCGCCCGCCGAACATGAAGCGGCCGTCGGGCAGCAGGCGGAAATAATGCAGCAGATAGCGGATGTCGTAGACAGGCGTGGTATTGGTCCAGCCCTGGGCACCCAATTCGTTCTGGCTCATCGGCCGTGTCACCACGATCGACGAGAGCGCCGGCAGGATGCGCCCGCCGAAATCCTGGTGCAGATCCTCGGACGTGTAGGCCGCCGTCGCGATCAGCACCTTGTCGGCGCGGACGCGGCCACGCGGTGTGACGAGGACATGCTTTCCGCCCTCGCGCGTCCAGTTGATCACTTCGCTGTTGGCGTAGATCTTCGCGCCCGCCTTCGCCGCCGCGGCTGCCAGGCCGTTCACATATTTCCAGGGATTGAGGCCGAAACCCACCGGATTGGCGACGCCGGCATGAAGCTCCGGCGAGCTGAAACCGCGTTCGACCAGTTCCTCCTTGCTCACGAAGATTTCGTTGGCGCCGAAGGTCTTGGCCATGAAATCGGCATCTTCCTTGAGGGCCTCGACCAGGCCCGATTTGTGCGCCAACGAAATCTCGCCGGTGCCGGTCTTGTCGATATCGAGATTTTCGCGCGCGACGATATCGGCCACCAGCTCGACCGATGCTTTCTGGGAACGCCAGAATGTCCGCGTCTCCTCCAGGCCGAATTTATCGATCATCTTGCTCCAGGGCATCTTCGACGAGCCCATGCAGCAGAAGCCGCCATTGCGGCCCGAGGCGCCCCAGCCGACATAGGAGCGTTCCAGCACCACGGCGCTGGCGCCATGGTCGCGCTGCAGGTGATAGGCGGCGGAGAGGCCGGTATAGCCGCCGCCGATGATGGCGACTTCCGTCTCGATATCGCCCTCCAGCTGGGGGAAAGCCGGGAAATCGGTCTTCGAGTCACGCCACCAGCTCTTGACCGGGTTGGCGGGATCGAGAGCGCTTGGATGATAGAGATGCTTCATGATGTTTTCCCATCTGCCCAGCGGCCGCCGCGTTCGGCGTAGAAATCCTTTGAATAAGGATACCACCAGGATTGCAATTGCGCCTTGGGATCCAGCATGACCATCTTGGACTGCCGGAAGGCATTGAGGCCGAGCCGGCTCAAGGAACGCCCGAGGCCGGAAAGCTTCCAGCCGCCGAAGGGCAGCGCGTCATTGTCGCCCAGCACATTGTTGACCCAGACCATGCCGGCCTCGAGCCGGTCGATGGCCGCCATCGCCTCGTCGAGCCTGGCCGTGAAGATGGCGGCGCCCAGGCCAAAGCGCGAGGCATTGGCGAGCGCGATCGCCTCGTCGAAATCGCGCACGCGGACGATGGGTGCCACGGGTCCGAACATCTCGGCCTGCATCAAATCCATCCCGGGCGTCACATCGGTGAGGATGGTGGGTTCGTAGAACCAGCCGGTATTGAAGCCCGGCGGCACGCGGCCGCCGCAGGCGATCCTGGCGCCCTGCGCCACCGCCTGATCGACCAGGCGCATCACCTTGGCGCGTGCCGTTTCCGAGACCAGCGGGCCGATTTCGACATTGCCGAGGCCCGGGCCGATGCGCAAGGCCTTGGCGCGTGCCACCATGGCCGAGACGAAGGCATCGTGCACTTTCTCATGCACGAAGATGCGCTCGGTCGAGGTGCAGATCTGGCCGGAGAGATGGAAGGCGCCGGTGACGGCGGCGGCGGCGGCCACCTCCGGATCAGTGCTGTCCATGACGATCATCGGATCGGACCCGCCGGCTTCGATGACGCAGGGCTTCAGCAGCTTGCCGCAGGCGGCGGCCACGTCGCGCCCCGCCTCGACCGAGCCGGTGAAGGCGATGGCGGCGATGCGCGCGTCATTGATGAGCGCCTTGGCGGTGTCGACGCCGCCGGTGACACAGGCGACGAGGCCCTCGGGCAGCGCCTTGAAATGTTCCATGAAGGCCAGGGTCGAGAGCGAGGTGGCCGGCGCCGGCTTGATCACCACCGCATTGCCGGCCGCCAGCGATGCCGCCACGGTGAAGGCCATCAGGATGATCGGGAAGTTGTAGGGCACGATATGCGCGGTGATTCCGTAAGGATACCAGCGCGCATATTGCAGCGACCCCGGCGAGGTCGGCGCCGCCACGAAACCGCCATCCTCGCGCGCCATTTCCGCGAAATAGCGGAAGATCGGGGCGACGTTGAGGAGTTCGCCCACGGATTCGGTGAAGGGCTTGCCCATCTCGCGCGTCATCAGTTCGGCGGCGGGACCCGCCGTCGCCTGTTCCATCGCGTCGGCGAGGCGGTGGAGAGCCGCCGCGCGGCTCTTGCCGTCGAGCCCAGCCCAATCGGCTTGCGCGGCCTTGGCTTGGGTCAGCACGGCATCGAGCGTCGCCTGCCCGCATTGCGCCATCTGGCCGACGGTGGAGAGATCGGCAGGGTTCTTCACCTCGGTCAACGCCGCGCCGGCAGCGGCGACATAGTCGTTGCCGAGGAAGATTTGGCCGAGGGTTGGGTTGAATGCGGGCATGTTCGTTCTCTGACTAAATTGTCATGCCCCGTGAAGGCGGGCCATCCACGAGTTTGTTGGCGGCGGATGAAAGGAACTCGTGGATCCCCCGCCTTCGCGGGGGATGACAAAATTGGGCGTTTTTATCGAATCATATAGACCTTGCGCACGGTTTCGTGGACGCGGCAGGTGCCTTTCCAATCCTTGGGGAAGAAGGCGATCGTGTCGGGATAGATTTCGATCACTTCGCCGCTTTCATGCGTGTAGGTGCAGCGCCCCAGCATGAAGTGGCAGAATTCGTCGCGCGTGACATGGCAATTCCAGAAACCGGGCGTGCAGATCCAGATGCCGGTTTCGTTCTCGCCATTCGGGCCCTTGTGCAGCAGCACGCCAGAGGTCATGGACTGGCCCTCGATCATGGTCGGGATCGGGCCCCAATCCTTCACCTCGGTCACGGATTTCGGGTTGTAGATGACGGGTGTGGTCAAAATCAGGTGCTCCTATCGCAGCATGTAGACATTGCGCAGGGTCTCGTGGACCGTGCAGATGCCGGTCCAGCCGGCGGTGAAATGAACGCAGGTCCCGGGACGCACCTCGATCACCTCGCCATCATCCTTCACATAGGTGGCGCGGCCGGCAATGAAGTGGCAGAACTCGTCACGCGGGATGGAAAGCGGCCATTTGCCGGGCGTCACCACCCAGAGGCCGGTTTCCGGCGAATTACCGCCGACGCTGGGATCGGGCCGCTTGAAGAGCAGCCGGCCGGAGGATTTCGACGGGCCTTCCAGGCAGTCCGGCTGTTCGCCCCAATCGGCGAGATCGTCGAAATGGGTGGCGTCGTAGATATGCGGCGCCGACGAATCGAGCTTCGACTTGCTGCTCACGGCCGATAAGTCCCCGTCATCGCGATTTCAGCGAGGATATTGGCGGCCTTTTCGGTGCCCTTGGCGCCTTGCATATGCTTGGCCACCGCGTTCAAGCGCTGCTTCATGGCCTTGTCGGCAAGGAGGCGCGCGATGGTGGCGGCAAGCTCGCCTTCAGTCCAGGTATAGCGCGGCAGCTGCTCGCCATAGCCCGTGTCGTGGATGCGCGCGGCATTGTCGAGCCCGTCCCAGCAGAACGGCATGATGATGGCGGGCTTCCCGAAATAGAGCGCCTCGTTGAAGCTGTTATTGCCGCCATGATGGATGAAGAGATCGACATGCGGAATGACGGCCGGCTGCGGATACCAGCTTTCCAGATGCACGTTGCCCGGCACGTCCCGATATTCGCCGATATAGTCGCCGACATTCATCAGGAAGCGGTAGGGCAGCTTGGCGAAGGCCGCGATGAGGTTCTTGTAGAGATCGACGTCCGCCGCACCGAGCGAACCATAGGACACATAGATCAGCGGCTTGTCGTTGTGCACACTGAATTGCGGCACCGTATAGGTGCCTTCGTCGCGCACGCAGCCTTCGAGATACTGGAACTGTTTCGGGTCCAGGGGCATGCGGCGCTTGAAAGCCAGGGGCTTGGGGTAGAGCAGCAGGTTCATGGTGGGCGAGGCTTCGAAGAACTGGCCCAGCGGATAGGGCTTCTCCCCCTCCTTCACCATGAACTCGTTGAAGCGCGCATGGGTGGGCTTCACCAGGTCGAGGAAGCGGTCGTCGAAGGCCTTGAAACCCACCTTGTCATTCTCATGGCAGCCCGAGAGATGCGGCGGGATATCGGGATCTGGAATTTCGTTTTCCGAGCAGGAGATGATGCGCACCCAGGGGCAGCCGGCCTTCTTGATCGCCGGGAACAGGATGACATTGTCGACCGCCACCAGGTCCGGCTTGATGCGCTTGAGATGCGCGTTCAGGCCCGCCTCGGCGATGATGGCGGAATCGACGATCGCCTCCCAGACGGGGATGACATAGGTCGGCAGCTGGTCGATCGGCGCGAGGCGGAAATGCGGCTGCTTCTCGGCGATGAAGTTGGCCCAGAACTTGGCGATCTCCTCGTCCGACATGCCGCCGGACATATCGACCAGGTTCTCCTCGAACCCGTATTTCTCGAAGACGCCCTTGAAGCCCTTGTCGCAGACGAAGACCGGGTTGTGGCCCATGGCCTTGAGGCGCTGCGCGATGCCGACGCAGTTCAGCGCCGGCCCGAAAGCGGCCTCCGGAAAGAGGACGATGGTTTTACCTTTGCTCATGCAACTCTCCCTGGAAACGTCTTCTATTCCGACAATATCAAGCTATGGGCATCCGACCAGCCGCACCAGACACGCTGGCCGCGCATCACTTTTGCCGTCAACGGATTGGCGGCCGGCAGGCGCGCCACCAGGGGCTTCGCCTGGCCATGAAGGCGCAGATGCAGGATCAGATCCTGACCGAGATAGGCTGAACCATCGACCTCGGCCGGCAGGGCACCGTTCACCGCGGTGTCGGTGACTTCGATCCGTTCCGGCCGCACGGCCAGCGCGCCGGCACCGCCCAAGCCAATATCGGCGATATTGGCCGCGGGGAAGATACCGAGCCCCGGCACCTCGAAGCCCCGCGCGACGCGCTGGCCATCGAGGAAGTTCATCTGGCCGATGAAGTCGGCCACAAAGCGGCTGTTGGGGCGTTCGTAAAGCACGCGCGGCTCGCCCAGCTGGGCGATACGGCCCTGGCGCAGCAAAGCTATCCGATCGGCCATGGTGAGCGCTTCTTCCTGATCATGAGTCACGACCAGGAAGGCGATGCCGGTTTCCTGCTGCAGGCGCTTCAATTCGATCTGCATCTGCTCGCGCAGTTTCTTGTCGAGCGCGCCCAGCGGCTCGTCGAGCAGCAGCAGCTTGGGCCGCTTCACCAGAGCGCGCGCCAGCGCCACGCGCTGCTTCTGTCCGCCGGAAAGCTGCGCCGGCTTGCGTTTGGCGAGCGCCGACAATTGCACCAGCGCCAGCACCTCGTCGACGCGGCGCGCGAGCTCCGCCCCGCGCACGCCTTCCATCTCCAGCCCGTAGGCGACATTGGCGGCGACACTCATATGCGGGAACAGCGCATAGGATTGAAACATCAGGTTGATCGGGCGCTTGTTCGCCTTGAGGCCGGTGATATCGACACCGTCCAACAGGATGCGACCCTGGTCCGGCTGCTCGAAGCCGGCGATCATGCGCAATAGCGTGGTCTTGCCGCAGCCGGACGGTCCCAGCAGCGCGAAGAACTCGTTGCCGCCGACCGACAGCGACAGATTGTCGACGGCCAGGACCGGGCCGAAAGCCTTGGTAACGCCGATGACTTCAAGCAATGCGCTCATGCTTCCACCTCGCGGTTGATGCGTTGCGAGAGGAAAATGAGAAAGAAGGAGACGAGCATCACGATGGTGGCCACCGCATTGACGTCCGGCGTCACGCCGAAGCGGATCATGGCGTAAATCTGCATGGGAAAGGTGATGGAAGCGGAGCTGGGCCCGCTGGTGAAATAGGAGATGATGAATTCGTCGAAGGAAAGCGTGAAGCCCAGCAAGGCGGCGGCGATCACGCCGGGAGCGATCACCGGCAGGGTGACGCGGCGGAAGGTCGTGATCTCGCTGGCGCCGAGGTCGATCGAGGCTTCGATGATGGAGCGGTCGAAATGCTTGAAGCGGGTCCGGACGACGGCGCAGACGAAGGAGATCATGAAGGCGGTATGGCTGAGGATCACCGAATGCGCGCCCAAGGTCAGCTTGATGAGCGAATAGAAGCTGAGCAAGCTAATCGCCATCACGATGTCCGGGATGATCATGGGTGCGGCGATGAGCGCTTCGGTGGCGATGCGCGGGCGCCGCTCCTCCAGCCCCATCGCCAGAAGCGTGCCGATGACGGTCGAGATGACGGTCGCCACCGCCGCGATGAAGAGCGAGTTGCCGACCGAGGCGATGATCTTCTGGTTCTCGAACAGTTTTCCGTACCACTCCAGCGAGAAGCCGCTCCAGACCGTGGGCATGCCGGCCTTGTTGAAGGACAAGGCCACCAGTACCAGGATGGGACCGTAGAGAAAGACGTAGACGAGACCCAGATGCGCGCCGAGCCAGCTCTTCAACGGATGCGCGTTCATGCCGTGGATCCCTCGCGGTCGCGCCGGTTGACCAGAACGGCCTGGACGGTGAGGAGCAGCATCATGATGCCGATGACGATGGCGGCGATGGCCGAACCGAAAGGCCAGTCGCGCGCGGTCAGGAACTGGTCGTAGATGAGGTTGCCGAGCATCGTGCGCTTGCCGCCGCCCAGCAGATCGGGTGTGACGAAATTGCCGACCGAGAGGACGAAGACGAAGACGCTGCCGGCGGCGATGCCGGGCAGGGTCAGCGGCAGGGTTACGCGCCAGAAGGTCATCAAGGGGCTGGCGCCAAGATCGGTCGAGGCTTCGCGCAATTCCGGCGCCAGCTTCGAGATCGAGCTGAACAAAGCCAGGATCATGAACGGCACATAGGCATAGGTGAGGCCGACGATGATGGCGAAATCGTTATAGAGCAAAGGCAGCGGCGCATCCATGACACCGAGGCCGATCAGGCTGCGGTTGATGAGACCCTCGCCGTTGAGGAGCACCATCCAGGCATAAGTGCGGATGAGGTAATTGCTCCACAGCGGCAGCATCACCAGGATGAGATAGGCAAGCTGCCGCCGTTTGGGCATGAGCGCGATGCAATAGGCGGCCGGATAGCCCAGCGCCAGGGAGACAAGTGTCGTGACGAGAGCCACGCGTGCCGAGGCCCAGAAGATTTCGGCATAGAGCGGGTCGATGGCACGCGTGTAGTTTTCAAGGGTGAAGACATAGTCGATGCCCCCATAGACGCCGCGCTCGAAGAACGAGTTGGCCAGCAGCAGCGCGCATGGGACAACCAGCAAACCCACGATCCAGGCAATGCCCGGACCTGTCAGCACGATGCGGCGGGAAACAACCATGATGGCCCTGGCATGACGGTCCTGAAACAGAAAAATGGCGGGGCCCGGCATGAGCCCCGCCATGCAAAATCAAAACTCAGTTGGCGCTGGTAATCTCGGTCACCGTCTTGGACCAGAGCTTCTGACCTTCGCCGAGATCGCGCAGTTGCTCATATTTCAGCAGGTCGGCCGGCGAGATGCCGAGATTGGGGAACTGTTCGACGAGCTTGGGGTCGAGCGCATCCATCGCCGCCTTGTTGGGCACCTTGTAGAGGATGTTCTCCGCCACCCAGCGGTGCACATCGGGCTTCAGCACGTAGTTGATGAAGGCTTCGGCCGCTTCCTTGTTCTCGGAGGCCGAGGTCACCACCATGGTATCGACCCACATGTCGCTGCCTTCGCTGGGGATCACATATTTGATCGCCGCATTCTCGCCGATGCCGTAATTGCACCAGCCGTCCCAGGCTTCGACCAGCGAGGCTTCGCCGGAAACCAGCTTCTGGTAGAAGGTGGTGTCGTCATAGGTGAGCAGCGTCTTCTTGGTCTCGATCAGCAGTTCCTTGGCCTTGGCGATCTCGTCTTCCTTGACCGTGTTGATCGAGTAGCCGAGCGAAAGCAGGGCCGGCATCATCAGCCAGCGATCGGTCGCCAGCATCGTCGTCTTGCCCTTCAGCGCGTCGCTGGGCTTCAGCAGGTCGTTCCAGCTCGATGGCGCCGTCGTGACGACATCGCTGCGATAGCACAGGCCCGTCGTGCCCCAGGCGTAGGGAACCGAGTATTTCAGCCCTTCGTCATGGCTGAGCTTCATCGCTTCCGGATAGAGATTGGCGAGATTGGGGATCTTGCCATGGTCGAGATCGGCGGCGAGGCCCAGCTTATGCAGCGCTTCGCCGAACTGGCCGGAGACGAACAGCACGTCATAGCCCTTGCCGCCGGAAGCGACGACCTTGCCCATGATTTCCTCATTCGTGGCATGGACGGTCATTTCCGCCTGGATGCCGGTCTCCTTGGTGAAGTTCTCCAGCAATTCCTTGGGCATGTAGCCATCCCAGTTGGAGATGACGATCTTGCCCTCGGCGAAGGCGGCGCCGCTCATCGTCGTCATGATGGCGCAGATGGCGAAACCCAATGTTCTCCGGATCATTCTTGACCTCCCTGTCTGACGCGGGCGGCGCTCCCAGCACCTCATCTCCGCGCGAGCGACTAGCATCACGGCTCGTCCCCAAGGCCGTCAACAGAAAAATGAAAAATAGGTTGACTATTTTCACTGAAATGTTCTGAAGTCCGGACTACTTCAGAGAACCAGCCACGCTTCCAGCCGGATTAATTGCAGGCATGCCCAGATCCAACCAGGTCCACCGCAGCACCGCACGCAAGGCCGGCTCCCGCCCGGCGAAGAAGGGTGCTGCCAAGAAAGATGCCGTTCCCGCCGCCAAGATCGCCGATCTGTGGCTGGGCCAGCATCTCAGGGGCCTCAGGAAGATGCACGACCTGTCGCTGGAGCAGCTGGCCGAACGCTGCGGCCTCTCGGTGGGGGCCTTGAGCCAGATCGAGCGCGGCATCACCTCGCCCACCATGCGCTCGCTGCGGCGCCTTTCCGAGGTCTTCAACGTGCCGATGTCGCAGCTCTTCCACGAGGGCGACTATCCGCCGGTCGAGGAACTGGGCCGCATCGTGCGCGCCAAGGGCCGCCGGGTTCTCAGCCTCAACACCACCGGCGTGCAGAAGGAACTGCTTACCCCGTCGGCTTCGGGCTCGCTCGAAATCTACCTCGTCACCATCGCGCCAGGCGGTTCGTCCGGCCCCGAGCTCTATACGCATAAGGGCGAGGAAGGCGGCTATGTCATGGCCGGCGAATTGGTGCTGGAGATCGAGGACCGCACCTTCCACCTGAAGACCGGCGATTCCTTCCGCTTCAAGAGCCAGACCCCGCACCGCTTCGCCAACAAGACCAAGGCCGAGACCGTGGTGGTCTGGACCAACGTCGTAGGGTGAGGGGTGGCGCTTGCTCGCTCTGGCCTTGCGCAACGGCCTTCGTTAATCTTCCGCCCATGCAATCGACCTGCGATCTCGTCATCATCGGGGCCGGCGCGGCCGGCCTTGCCGCCGCCAGGGCCGCCATCGCCGCCGGCCTCAATATCGAACTGGTCGAGGCTTCGCACCGCATCGGCGGACGCGGGTTTACCGATACGGCCAGTTTTCCCGCCCCATTCGATCTGGGGTGCCAATGGCTGCATGCGGCCAGCATCAACCCCTATACCGCCATCGCCGACCGGTTGGGCTTCCGCTATCGGCGCGGCCAGTTCTCCTACCGCATCCATGACGGGACCTGGTGGCTCAATGAGAGGCTGGTCGGCGAATTCGGCGACAGTCTTTCCGCCACCTATGAGCGCATCGCCGCGGCCGGCACGGCCGGAAAGGACGTTCCGGCCGCCGATTTCATCGACCCCGCCGATCCCTGGGGGCCGCTCTTCCGCCGCGCCTATAGTGGCTATATGGCCTGGCCGCCCGAGGAGGTTTCGACCTACGACACCGCCCGCTTCCGCTTCACCGAGGAAGACTGGCCGGTCGAGGACGGCTATGGCGCGCTGATTGCGGCGGACGGCGCCGATATCGAGGTCAATCTCGATTGCCCGGTGAAA
Organism: Dongia sp.; assembly: GCF_041918875.1. Lineage (GTDB taxonomy): Bacteria > Pseudomonadota > Alphaproteobacteria > Dongiales > Dongiaceae > Dongia. Next base: position 152,496 of record NZ_JAYRUV010000010.1, on the reverse strand, counting down.
TCGATCGATTGGCACGAGAAGGAGCTGATGGTCGGCACCGCCAAGGGCATGATCTTCTGCCGCGCCGTGCTGGTCACCGTCTCCGTCGCCGTGCTGCAGGCAGAGCGCATCAAGTTCTTCCCGCTGCTGCCCGACTGGAAGCAGGATGCGCTGGGCCGCATCCGCATGGGCCATGCCGAAAAGGTCGGCTTCTGGCTGAAGCGCGATGTATTCGCCGGCCAGGGTCCGCATTTCGCCATGCTCAATTGGGATGGGGCGCCCACCGCCGGCTTCCTGTGCAATCCCTTCGACCGGCCGATGGCCACCATGTTCGCCAGCGGCCCCTTCGCCCGCGACCTCTTCGCGCAAGGGGCCGACGCCGCCATCGCGGAAGGCAAGGCGCTGCTGGCCAGGATCTGCGGCGCCGACATCCTCAAGGAAATAGCCACGGCGCGCGCCACCAATTGGGTGGGCGATCCCTGGACGCTCGGCGCCTATTCGGTCCTTTGCTCCGGCGGCGGCGAGGCGCGGGCGGAACTGGCCCGGCCCGTCGATGACCGGATCTTCTTCGCCGGCGAGGCCACGTCGCCCGACGGATTTTCGACCGCGCATGGCGCCTATAACAGCGGCGTCGCCGCCGCCTTGCTCATCGCCAAGGCCTTGAAATAGGCCGCCCTTCCCCGCTTCCGCGCCACAATGCTAGAGTTCGCCCCGCCAATTCGGGGGAAAAGCGGCGCATGAATTTCTTTGCCAGGATCGGGAACTTCCTCAGCCGGCTCGCCCGCGCCAAATTCGGCCGCATTGAGGGCATCGTCATTCCGCTGGCATTGCTGCTGGCGACATTGACGTTGCGCTGGCACGACCCGACGCAGGTCGAGCAGTTGCGGAGCTTCGTTTTCGACAGATACCAGCAGCTGGCTCCCAGACCCTACGACCCAAGCGTGCCGATCCGCATCGGCGATGTTGATGAAAAGAGCCTAAATAAGTTCGGCCAGTGGCCTTGGTCGCGATCCCAGATGGCGCGCATCGTCGATCGCCTGCGCGAACTGGGCGCCGCTGTCGTGGCGCTCGACATCATGTATGCCGAGCCGGACCGTACGGCACCCGCCGCGGTGGCGCGCAGTCTCCCCAGCGATTCCAGCTTCGATTCAGCCAAGCAGATGCTGCTCAAGCTGCCGGATCCGGATCAGGATCTTGCGGACTCAATCGGACGAGTTCCCACAATCGTTCCGTTCGCCGCTCTCAGATTTGATCCACAACGGCCGCAAGTCCTGCCGATGCGCAAAGCAGGCTATGCCTTTGCCGGCGACGATCCAGGTCGATTCATTTCGGAATGGCGGTATTGGGTCGCTTCGCTACCGGTCCTGGAGGAAGCAGCGGCGGCGATCGGGTCGGTGAACACCGATCCAGACCCCGACGGCACGATCCGGCAGGTTCCGCTGTTCCTGAGACTTCCCGACCCTTCCGACCCTACGCCCTTCTATCCCGCGATGGCTGCCGAAGCGTTGCGCCTTGCGCAGGGGCAGTCGACCTATGCCGTGAAATCCTCAGGCGCCAGCGGCGTCATCTCTTTCGGTCAGCATACCGGCATCTCGCTCGTCAAAATCGGCCAGGCCATCGTCCCGACCACAGGGGGTGGCGCGGTCCTTCTTTATGATAGCGGGCATCAGCAGGAGCGCTACTTTTCTCTTGCCGACCTGATGGAGTCGAACTTCGACGCAAGTATCGTTGCCGGTAGAATTATATTCATCGGCAGTTCCGTCGAGGGCCTCAAGGACTATAAGCCGACACCCATCACGGGGTCGATGACAGGCGTCGAGATTCACACGCAGATCGCTGAGCAGATTTTCAGCGGCAGCTATCTGCACCGCCCGGATTGGGCCGACGGTCTGGAGTTTGTCGCATTGGCCGCGCTGGGCTTGATCCTTACTGTTCTGGCCCAGCTTCGTAAGGCAGTGGTTGGTTTTGCCATCGCTATGCTCGGCATAGTCGGCTCTTTCGGCATGTCCTACTATCTCTTCCTGCAGAAAGGCTTCCTGCTCGACCCGCTGTTCCCGGCCGGCGCAGCTTTTCTTATCTTCGTCACGGCGACCCTTATCGGCTATTTCCGCACCGAGCAGGAAAAAGCTCAGGTACGCGGCGCTTTCTCGCTCTATCTCTCGCCAGTGCTGGTCGACCAAGTGTCCAGGAATCGCGACCAACTGAAGCTCGGCGGCGAGAATCGGCCATTGACCGTAATGTTCTGCGACATTCGCGGCTTCACCAAAATGTCGGAAGGGCTCGACCCGCAGCAGCTTACCCACGTCATCAATCAGTTTCTGACGCCGATGACCGACATCATCCAGGCCAATGGCGGCACAATCGACAAATATATCGGTGACTGCATCATGGCTTTCTGGAATGCGCCGCTCGACATTCCACAGCATGAGCGCAAGGCGATAGTGGCTTCCTACGGAATGCGGACGGAACTGGTGCGTCTAAATGAGACCTTGGCTGCGGAGGCAGCGGCGGCCGGCACGAAGCGGATCGAAATCAAGATCGGGATGGGCCTCAATACCGGCGTCGCCTGCGTCGGCAATATGGGTTCCAAGCAGCGCTTCGGCTATTCGGCCCTGGGCGATACGGTCAACACCGCCTCGCGCCTCGAGAGCCTGTCGCCGGCTTATTTCGTCGATCTGGTCATCGGCGAGGAAACCGCGCTGGCGGTCCCTGATTTCGCGCTCCTGGAACTGGATCAGGTGCGCGTCAAGGGCAAGAATGTGCCGGTGCGCATCTATACGGGTCTCGGCGACGAAAGCGTCGCCAAGAGCAACAGCTTCCAGGCGTTGAAAGGCGTGCACGATGCCATGATGGCCGCCTATCGCGGCCAGGCCTGGTCGGCGGCCAGGGCTTCGCTGGCCCTCGCCCGCGAGGCGGCGCCGGGATCGCTCGCCAAATTTTACGATATGTATGAGGCGCGCATCGCCGAATACATGGCGGCGCCCCCGCCCGAAGATTGGGACGGCGTCTATGTGGCGACGACCAAGGGCGGGTGAGAGGGCGGCCACGCGCCCGTCACTTGGCGCCCCCCTCCCGAACTCCCCCCTGAAGGTGGGAGGAGTTGAGGGCGAACTCAGTTAGAAAGCCCTCCCACCTTCAGGGGGGAGGGTTGGGTGGGGCCCGAAGCTCGATCAATCCTCGATATCGAGTGCGTAGCCGGCGGAGCGCACGGTGCGGATGAGATCGGGCAGGCCGTCGACATTGATCGCTTTCCGCAGGCGCCGGATATGCACGTCGACCGTGCGCGGTTCCACATAGATGTCGCGGCCCCAGACATGGTCGAGGAGCTGCTCGCGCGAGAAGACGCGGCCCTGGTTTTCCATGAGGAACTTCAGCAGGCGGAACTCGGTCGGACCGAGATGCAGATCCTTGTTGTCGCGCCGCACACGATGGGTCGCCAGATCCATTTCGAGGTCGGCATAGGTGAGGTTTTCCTCGCCCGATTGCGGCCGGGCGCGGCGCAGGGCCGCCTTGGCGCGGGCCATCAGTTCGCTGGGGCTGAACGGCTTGGTCACGTAATCGTCGGCGCCGGTCTCGAGTCCGCGGATCTTGTCGGCTTCCTCGCCCTTGGCGGTCAGCATGATGATGGCGGCGGATTTCAGATCCGGCGTGCGGCGGATCTGCCGGCACACTTCGATGCCGGAAACCAGCGGCAGCATCCAGTCGAGGAGGATGAGGTCGGGTGTCTCTTCCCGCGCCTTCACCAACGCTTCCTCGCCGTTCATGGCCTCGACGACGCGGTAGCCTTCGGCTTCGAGATTGTATTTAAGGAGCGTCAGAAGCGCCGGCTCGTCCTCGACCACCAGCACGACGGGCTTGGCGCGGCCATCGGTTGCCGTGTCGCCGCGCGGCATGTCGGCCCGACGCGGTCGTTCAGCCATTGATCGCAACATTGGTCGTGTCTCCCTTGGGTCGGGTCTCGTCGATCGGCTTGCCGTGCACCAGGAAATGCACGGTCTCGGCGATGTTGGTGGCGTGATCGCCGATGCGCTCGATGTTCTTGGCGATGAACAGAAGATGCGTCGAAGCGCCGATATTGCGCGGATCTTCCATCATATAGGTGAGCAGCTCGCGGAAGAGCGAGTTGTACATTTCGTCGATGCTCTCATCCGAGCGCCAGGCGGCAAGCAATCCTTCCGCATCGTCATTGGCATAGGCCGAGAGCACGGCATTGATCAATTTGATGGCCAGATCGCCCATGCGCGGGATCGAGCTCGTGGGCTTCAAGGGTGCCTGCTGATTGAGCTGCAGGGCCCGCTTGGCGATGTTCTTGGCATAGTCGCCGATACGTTCGATATCGGCCGAAATCTTGATGGCGGCGATGACTTCCCGGAGATCCTTTGCCATCGGTTGGCGCAGGGCCAGAATCTTGAGCGAGTCTTGCGCCACGGTCATCTCCAGGGCGTCGATGCCCTTGTCGCTTTCGATGACGCGCATCGCCTTGTCGGAATCGCGCCTGGCCAGTGCCTGGATGGCATCGCCCAGCTGAGCCTCGGCGCGCCCGCCCATGGCAAGGATCTGTTCGCGCAGGCGCCGCAATTCCTCGTCGAAGCTTTTGACGATATGGTCGGTGGCTTTCTGTGGCATAGGTCTGTCACTCCTCAGCCGAACCGGCCGGTAATATAGCCCTGGGTCCGCTCGTCCTTCGGGCTGGTGAAGATCTGCTCAGTATCGCCCCATTCGATCAATTGGCCGAGATGGAAAAAAGCGGTCTTCTGGCTGACGCGGGCGGCCTGCTGCATGGAATGGGTGACGATGACGATGGTGAAGTTCTCGCGCAATTCGTCAATCAATTCCTCGATTTTCGCCGTGGCGATCGGGTCGAGCGCCGAGCAGGGCTCGTCCATCAGGATAACCTCCGGGCTGACCGCGATGGCGCGGGCGATGCACAGACGCTGCTGCTGGCCGCCGGAAAGGCCGGTGCCCGGCTGGTCCAGCCGTTCCTTCACTTCGTTCCACAGGCCCGCTTTTTCAAGGCTGGAGCGGACGATTTCGTCAAGCTCGCCCTTGGTCCCCGCCATGCCGTGGATGCGCGGGCCATAGGCCACATTGTCGTAGATCGACTTGGGGAACGGGTTCGGCTTCTGGAACACCATGCCGATCCGCGCCCGCAGCATGACCACGTCGAGCTTCGAATCGTAAATGTCCTGGCCGTCGAGGGTGATTTCGCCGCCGACACGGCAGCCGTCGATCACATCGTTCATGCGGTTGAGGCAGCGCAGGAAGGTCGACTTGCCGCAACCCGACGGGCCGATAAGAGCCGTTACCATGCGTTCCGGCACATCGAGATCGACGTCGAACAGGGCCTGCTTCTGACCGTAATGCACCGTCACCTTGCGGCCATGCATTTTCGCGAGAGAGGGGGAGATTGCGTTCATTGGCTCCTACCAGCGCCGCTCGAACCGGCGGCGAACAAAGATGGCGATGGCGTTCATGGAGATGAGGAAGGCCAGCAGCACCATGATGCCGGCGCTGGTCTTCTCGACAAAGGCGCGCTCGGGGCTGTCGGCCCAGAGATAGATCTGCACCGGCAGCACCGTCGCCGGATCGTTCGGCCCATGCGGCACGTCGACGATGAAGGCGACCATGCCGATCATCAGCAGCGGCGCCGATTCACCCAAGGCCCGCGCCAGGCCGATGATGGCGCCGGTCATGATGCCGGGGGTGGCCAGCGGCAGGACATGATGCGTCACCACCTGCAGGGACGAAGCGCCGATGCCGTAGGCAGCCTCCCGGATCGAGGGCGGAACGGCCTTCAAGGCGGCGCGCGTGGCGATGATGATGGTGGGCAGCGTCATCAGCGCCAGCACCATGCCGCCGACCAGCGGGGCCGAACGCGGCAGGCCGAAAACGCCCAGCAGCACGGCAAGGCCCAGCAAGCCGAACACGATCGAGGGCACGGCGGCGAGGTTGTTGATGTTGACCTCGATGATCTCGGTCAGGCGGTTCTTCGGGGCGAATTCCTCGAGATAGATGGCGCTCATGACACCCAGCGGCAGGGCGAGGAGCACGGTCACCAGCATGGTGAAGATCGTGCCCATCAGGGCGCCGAGGATGCCGGCCTGCTCCGGCTCGCGCGAGTCGCCGGCGGAGAGGAAGGTGGTGTTCAGGGTGCTGTGCACCTGACCCTTGCCCGCCAGCGCATCGAACCAGGCGATCTGCTTGTCGGGAACCACGCGCTCCGCCTCGGCTACATCGCGCTTGATGAAGCCCTTGTTGAGCATGTCGATATCGTCGGCGGCGGCGACCCAGAAACGCTGCGTGCCGCCGACAATGGCGGGATCCGCCAAGACGGCCTGGCGGATCGTATCGCCGGCACCGTTGCTGACCAGCGCGTAGAGGTTTTTGCGTTCGCCCCGGCTGGTCACGTCCGGAAATGCGGTCTTCAGCGATTCCTTGACCAGCCCCTGATAATCGGCGGCGGCCAGCGTATCGGCGTCGTTCCTGCCTTCCGGCGTGATAACGGCCGGATCCAGCACCACGTCCAGCGCAATCTCGGTGCGGTAGAAGGCGCTGTAGCCACGCCCGCAGATCGAGATCAGAAGAACGGCGAGCATCGCGATGGCAAGTCCCACCGCCAGCATGCCGTAGAAGCGGAAGCGGCGTTCCGCGGCGTAGCGGCGGCGGATTCTCTTCTCGCTGAGATCGGGGCGCCGAATGGCCGTTGCGTTGGCGTCACTCATATTGCTCTCGATATTTCTTGACGATGCGAAGGGCGACGATGTTGAGGATCAGCGTCACGATGAAGAGGGCAAGACCCAAGGCGAAGGCGGCGAGCGTCTTTGGGCTGTCGAATTCCTGATCGCCCACCAGCAGGGTGACGATCTGCACCGTCACGGTGGTGACGGCCTCCAGCGGATTGGCCGTCAGGTTGGCGGTGAGGCCCGCCGCCATCACCACGATCATGGTTTCGCCGATGGCGCGGCTGACGGCCAGCAGGATGCCGCCCATGATGCCGGGCAGGGCCGCCGGCACCACGACCTGGCGGATGGTTTCCGACTTGGTGGCGCCGAGCGCGAAGGCGCCGTCGCGCATCGATTGCGGCACCGCGTTCATCACATCGTCCGACAGCGAGGAGATGAAGGGAATGATCATGACCCCCATCACAAGGCCGGCCGCCAGCGCCGATTCGGAGGCGACGTCAAGGCCGATGCCGGCGCCGAAGCCGCGAATGAGCGGTGCCACGGTGAGGGCCGCGAAGAAGCCGTAGACCACGGTCGGGATGCCGGCCAGGATCTCGATCAGCGGCTTGGCCCAGGAGCGCGTCCGCCGGCTGGCATAGTCGGAGAGGTAGATCGCCGACATCAGGCCGATCGGCACCGCCACCAGCATGGCGATGACGGTGATGAGCAGCGTGCCGGCAAAGACGGGGACGGCACCGAAGGCGCCGGACTGGCCCACCTGGTCGGCGCGGATCGCCATCTGCGGGGACCATTGCAGGCCGAAGAGGAACTCGAACACCGAGACCTTGGCGAAGAAGCGCATCGCCTCGAAGACCAGCGACAGCACGATGCCGACGGTGGTGAGGATCGAGAGGAGCGAACAGAGGATCAGCAGGATCATGATGGCCCGCTCGACCGCGTTGCGGGCACGGAAACTGGCGCTGACATGGCGCTGCGCCCAGGCAAGGCCGATGGCCGCGGCACCCAGGGTCGCCGCCGCGATCGCGGCCCAGATCACGTCATGGCCGGCCTTGGCATCGCCCGGCAGATAATGCGCAACGACGGCGCCGAGGAGGAGCGCCAGGGCACCCGGCAGGAATGCGCCGAGACCGACGAAGATACCGTGATAGCCCGGCAGCGAATGCAGCTGCCGCGTGGCGCCGCTGACGGCCGAGAAGGCACGGCGGCGCCCCAGCTGGAAACCGACCGAACTCAGCAGCAGCAGCACGCCGCCGGAGATCCAGGGCAGGACCGCCGAGGTGGCGCCAAGATCGATGCCGGCACCGAGCGAGCTGGCGATCGGCAGGGCGGCGAGAACCGCGCTGGAGACGGCGGCATGCTCTTCCGTCGGCATCGGCACCATGCCCTTGTCGGTAAGATACCCCTGCGGCCCCGACGCCTTCTCGCTCATGAATTCGGCGACATATTCGGCAAGGCCCGGCACGATGGCGCGGTGCTGCTTCTTCACATAGAGATAGAGCTTGCGCGCCACTTCGTAGGAACCGTTGACGATGTTCTCTTCCGTGGGTGGCACGCCGTCCATGGAACTGCCCTGCAGCAGGTCCTGATTGTCGGCGAGGAAGGAATAGCCCAGAACGCCGAAGGCATCCGGATTGGCGGCGAGCTTCTGGACGATAAGATTGTCGTTCTCGCCGGCATCGATATAGGCGCCGTCCTCGCGCAGCGTCTGGCACTTGGCTTTCTTGATCTTTTCATCGGCGATGGCCGCGATTTCCGGAAAGGCGTGGCAGGCCTTTTCCATCACCAGCTCCAGGAACGCATCGCGCGTGCCGGAGGTGGGCGGCGGCCCCAGCACCTCGATCTTCTGATCGGGCAGCCCCGGGTTCACCTGCGACCAGGTCCGGTAGGGATTGGCCAGCAGCACGCCATTGACCGGCACTTCCTTGGCAAGGGCCAGGTAAAGATCGCGCACGCCGAGCGCCCGCGGCGCGCCACCCTTGCCGGAGGCCAGCACGATGCCGTCATAGCCGATTTCGACCTCGACGATCTCGGTGACGCCACTCGCCTTGCAGGCCTCGACTTCGCTTTCCTTGATCGGACGCGAGGCATTGGCGATGTCGGGATAGCCCTCGCCGACACCGGCGCAAAACAGTTTCAGCCCGCCACCGGTCCCGGTCGATTCGACCACCGGCGCCTTGAAGCCATCGCCCGCGAAATGCTCGGCCACCGCCGTGGAAAAGGGATAGACCGTGGAGGAGCCGACGATATGGAGCTGCTCGCGGGCTTGCGCCGCCTGCGGCAGGGCCATTCCGGACCCCATGACCAGCCCCAGAAGGGCGGAAATTCCGAACCCGGCCATTCCCGGGACACCGCGCGCGCGAAGCATGTTGGATGCTCTTTCCCTTGTCATCGCGGGCTGGAGTACGACACTATTGTTACAGCTTGATGAACCCGCAAAAATCACGAATCTACAATGGGTTAGAATTCCAGGATGGCCCCCGGCCTTGACGCCGCCCAGCGGAATCGGCCAGTTTCCAGGCGGCATCACCGCAAGCGGGACGAACATCATGGCCTATGACAGCAATAACATCTTCGCGCGCATCCTCCGGGGCGAGATCCCTTGCGACAAGGTCTATGAGGACGAGCATGTCCTGGCCTTTCGCGACATCCGCCCCCATGCCAAGGTGCATGTGCTGGTGATTCCCAAAGGCGCCTACGTCTCGCTGGAGGATTTCTCGGCCCGTGCCTCGGACGCCGAGATCGCGGCCTTCCACCGCGCCATCCCGAAGATCACCGCGATGGTCGGCATTGGCGTCACCGGCTACCGGGCCATCGCCAATAGCGGTGCCGACAGCCATCAGGAAGTGCCGCACTACCATCTGCACCTTCTGGGCGGCCAGCGGCTGGGGCCACTGCTTTCGCTGCCCATCTGAATCCAACTGTGAGCGCCGCTCACGGCTGATGCAATATTTCATCGGTTGCGGGAATCGGCCTGAAGCCGCATGAACGATGCAGCCTTATGGGATATGGAGGGGGGGCCACATGCTGACGCTCTACGACAGTGCGGTTTCGGGCAACGCCTACAAGGTGCGCCTTATCCTCGGCCATCTGGGGCTGCCCGTGAAGCGTATCGAAATGAACGTCGATGACGGCTCCACCCGCGCGCCCGGCTTCCTCGAGGTGAACCGCAACGGCAAAGTCCCCGCCATCGTGCTGGAAGACGGCACGGCGCTCTCGGAATCGGACGCCATTCTTTATTACTTCGCCCAAGGCACGCCCTATTGGCCGGAAGACAGGCTGGAGCGGGCCCGCGTCCTGCAATGGATGTTCTTTGAGCAATACAGTCACGAACCCAGCATCGCCGTGGTCCGCCACTGGGTCGCGCATCTGGGCAAGACACCGCAGAACGAACCCGCCTTGCCGGCCAGGATCGCCGCCGGATATCGCGCGCTCGACGTGATGGAAGACCATCTCAAGGCCAGCGCCTATTTCGTCGCCGGCCGCTATACGATCGCCGACATCGCGCTCTATGCCTATACGCATGTGGCGCATGAGGGCGGCTTCGATCTTGGCCGCTATCCGGCCATCAATGCCTGGCTGGCGCGCGTGGCCGGCCAGCCAGGCCATATCCACATCACCGATTGACGCTGCGGGCGGCTTCAGTTCGCGACTTCGTAGGGAACGACGATCTCGTCATCCTTGGCGAAAACGACGCATTTGTGGCCGTCGGACACGCAATCCTTCAGCGCCTCGCCGGAATAGTTGATGTGGAAGTAGCAGCCCTGCACCGTCCGGCAGTAGGTATAGGTGGCGTAATAGCCGTCTTCCGACACGACGAAGGCCCCGCGCTTGCCGCCGCTGATCGTCTGCAGATAGGTCTGGTAATAGTCCCAGGTATCCGAGGAAATGACGAATTTCTCGTCCGGCTGAAGAATTGTGCGGCCTTCCTGCTGGCAGCCGGACAATAGAGTGGCGGAGATGGCCAAGGCGGCTCCGCAGATATGCTTCAACAAATCAAGCCCCCATTAGTTTACGTATGGGGACAAGGCTCGCATATTCCGAGCGCTGGGCCAAGCGTCCTATTGCCGCTCCCCGATTCGCGCATCAGCGATAGGGGTCCGCCGCGTCGCGCAGGCCGTCGCCGAGGAAGTTGAACGCCAGCACCACGACGATGACCGGCAGGATCGGCAGCATCAGCCACGGATAGAGCGCCACCACGTTGATGTTCTGCGCCTCGTTGAGCAGCACGCCCCAGGAAGTGATCGGCGGCCGGATGCCGAGCCCGAGGAAGGAGAGCGCCGTTTCGCCCAGGATCATGCCGGGAATGGCAAGCGTCGCCGAAGCGATGAGATGGCTCATGAAGCTCGGCATCAGATGGCGGAAGATGATGCGGCCCGGCGAAGCGCCCATCAATTGCGCGGCGACGCAGAAATCCTCCTCACGCAGGGAGAGGAGTCGCGAGCGCACGGCGCGCGCTAGGCCCGTCCAGTCGATGAGCCCCAGGATGATGGTGATGCCGAAATAGACCAGCATCGGCGACCAGGTGACCGGCAGGATCGCCGCCAGCGCCAGCCACAGCGGCAGATGCGGGATGGAACGGATGATCTCGATCGAGCGCTGCAGCAGATCGTCGACCCAGCCGCCGTAATAGCCGGCAAGCCCGCCGAAGGTCATCCCCAGGATGAAGCTGACCGCCACACCGAAGAGGCCGATGGTGAGCGAGATGCGCATGCCGTAGAGAATGCGCGAGAGCATGTCGCGGCCCAGCCGGTCGGAACCCAGCAGAAAGAGCGGCGTATCATTGTCGGGCGGACAGAAGAGATGCGTATCGCCCTCGACAAGGCCCCAGAATTTGTACGTGTCGCCCGCGCAGAAGAAGCGGATCGGCCGCGGATCGATCACATTCTCCGTGTAGATGCGCTGCAGATTCTCCATGTCGAGCTTGTAGTCGAGCGCATAGACGAAGGGGCCGACGAATTCGCCCTGATGCGTCCAGTGCACCTCCTGCGGCGGGGCATAGATATAGTCGACATTGCGCGCATGCTGCCCGTAGGGCGCCAGGAACTCGACGAACAGGATGGCCAGGTACATGACCGCCAGCACCAGGCCGGCAACGACCGCCACCTTGTGGCGCCGGAAGCGCAGCCACATCATGCGCCATTGCGACGCCATGTAAATCTTCTCCAGCGCCGGGTTGACGCTGTCGATGGCGTAAGGGTCGAAGGGCGCCTGGCTGACGAAATGCGTCAGGCCGCCGCCATTGCCGGGAGCGGTCATCTCTCAACTCCTGCGCCGAGGCGGATTCTGGGATCGAGCAGCGCCAGCAGCACGTCGGAGATGAAGATGCCGATCACGGTGAGGAATGCCATGAACATGAGGAACGATCCGGCCAGATACATGTCCTGCGACCGCAGCGCCGAGAGCAGCATCGGCCCGGTAATGGGAAGCGACATCACGACCGATACGATGACCGAGCCGGAAATGAGTTCGGGCAGCAGCGAACCGATATCGGCGATGAAGGGATTGAGCGAGATGCGCAGCGGATAGCGCAGCAGCAAGGTCATCGGCGCCAGGCCCTTGGCGCGTCCCGTCGTCACATACTGCTTGTTGAGTTCGTCCAGCAGATTGGCGCGCAGGCGCCGGATCATGCCGGCGGTCCCCGGCAGGCCGATGACCAGCACCGGCACCCACATATGTTCGACGACGCTCATGATCTTGGCCAGCGACCAGGGCTGGCCGACATATTCCGCATCCATCATGCCGCCGATCGACGTGCCGAACCAGATGTTGGCGAAATAGAGCAGCACCAGGGCGATGAGAAAGCTGGGCGTCGCAAGCCCGATATAGCCGAGGAAAGTGAAAATATAGTCGAACACCGAATATTGATGCGTCGCCGAATAGACCGCGATCGGAAAGGACACGATCCACACGAACAGGATCGATGCCAGCGACACGATGACGGTCAGCATCAGCCGGTCGCCCACCACTTCGGAGACCGGCAGGTTATGCTCGAACGAATAGCCGAGATCGCCGAAAACGAGGCCGCCGCTCTGATGCTCCAACCCGTCCCAGCGCCCGAACATCCAATGCAGGTACTGCACATGGATCGGCTCGTCGAGGCCGTAGGTCTTCCGGAGGAAGTCCATCTTGTCCTGGTCCATGTTCTCGCCGCGCGCCTGCAGCTCGGCCATCATGGTTTCGAGGAAGTCGCCGGGCGGCGCCTGGATGATGGCGAACACCAGCATGCTGATGACCAGCAGGGTCGGGACCATGACCAGCACGCGCTGAATGAGATAGCGAAGCATTGTGCTGGGTCCTATTGCAGCCGGCTCTCGACCGGGCTGAGATCCTTGGGGTTTTCCTGCCAGAACGTGTCGGGCTTATAGAGGCCGAAATGGCCGCCCGGTTCCCACGACCAGATGCCGTTCTGGGGTACATTGTGGAAACCCGTGGCAACGACGACGGGCTGGGGGATGTTGGCGACCGTGCCGATCGAATAGACCTGCTCGGACCAGAGCTGCAGAATTTCGCCCCAGATCGCGCCCCGTGCCGTCTCGTCGGTCGATTCACGCCACGCCTTGAGGAGGTCGGCCAGTTTCTGCGCCTCGGCCAAGTCGATGGGCGACCCGTTCATGCCGCCGGTTTCGATATATTGCCCCCATTTCGGCCACATCAGCTGCTGCTGCGTCGAGGGTGCGAACTCCTGCGGGCTCATTTCGGGGGTCGGCAGGCCGTTATCGACACCGAAGAAGACCGACATGACGCTGTCGCCGGCAAAGATGCGTTCGCGGAACACTTCGCGCTGCGACGGCTTCACGAACATGTCTATGCCGATCTCGCGCCAATTGTCCTTGATCAGCTCCAGAATGTCGGATTCCTCGGTCGACTCGCCGGCCGTGTCGATGATGATGGTCATGCGCCTTCCGTCGGGCAGCAGGCGGAAACCTTCATCGTCGCGCTGGGTGAGGCCCGCTTCGTCGAGCAGGCGATTGGCGGTCGATGTATCGTAGCTCGACCAGGCCGTCCGGTAATGCGGCTTGAAGAGCGGGCTCAAGGACTGGATCGTGTTGGCGCCTTCCTTGCCGAGTCCGTAATAGATCGCCTGGTTGATCTCGTGCCGGTCGATGCCCAGCGAAAGCGCGCGGCGGAAGCGGACATCGCGGTTGACCGCGCGCCAGCCCTCGTCGTTGCAGTTGAGGTTGGGGTAGAGCGCGAAATTGGAACCGCGACTGTCGTTCCACAGGCGCAGTGAGAAACGCCCGGCCTTCTCCGCCTGCTTGAGGAAAGTGTAATTGTCGAAGCGGATGTAGCGCGCCTGCAGATCGGCCTCGCCGGCGCCGGCCTTGGCCGGAATAAGCTTGCCTTCGGCGATGTCGAATACCACCTGATCGAGATAGGGAAGCTGCTGCCCCTTCCGATCGACGCGGTGGTAATAGGGGTTGCGCACGAAGACCAGGCGATCCGCCGGCGGCTTGATGCGCAGGACCCAGGGATCGAGGCTGGGCAGTTTCGGATTGTCGTTGCGATACTGGTTGCCGCGCCGGTTGAGGAGCGCGCCCCAGCTCGGCTGGCCACTATCCTTCACCGCCGCCTCGAGCTCCGCCGCGTCGGCGTACTTCGCGTGGAACTTCTTCAGGTATTTCGACGGCATGTAGATATAGAGCGGGCTTGCCGCCGCCAGCGCCGGCAGAAAGTCGGTATTGGGCTTCGACCAGCTGTAGCGGATGGTCGTCTCGTCGATCACCTCGACCTTCGGCGCCTCGCCCTCGACCAGCAGCGCGCGCGGCGGCCCGGCCGGCATCAATTCGGTATTGTTGGCGCAATCCTCCCACCAGAAGCGGAAATCCTCGGTGGTGAACGGTTTGCCGTTGGACCATTTATGGCCCTTGCGCAGGCGGAAAGTGAAGATTCGGCCCTCCTCAACCTCGTAACTCTCCAGGAGGTCGGGCACGATCTTGTAGTTGCGGTCATAGCCGACCAGCCGCGCATAGGAATAGGCGACCAGGATGCGGCTGTCCTTCGGACTGCCCATCAGCATGCGCATCTCGCCGCCTTGGCGGCCGATCTCGTCCATGCCGGCAATCGCCGGGTTTTCCGGCAGCCGCTCGGCCACCGGCGGCAGCTCGCCCTTGGCCTCGTCCTCGGCGAAGTAGGCGGGGCTGATGAAGGTGCCGACCTCCGCCGCCTGAACGGCCGGCGCAACCAGCAGGGATGCGGCGGTCAGGAATGCCGTCAGCAGGCGGTTCGTCATGCGGCGATGCTCCGGATCGAAAGGGCGGCGCGCACCCAATGCCCGTTGCCGATATCGACCAGGGTCGGCTGATTGTCGGCATCGATGGTGAAGGGCGCCGGCCAAGCAGCGGGCAGCGACGTCTTCTCTTCCATGACTTTCTTGAAATCGAGCGGACATTCGAGGGACGGATTGGGCACGGCCGCCAGCAGCGCCCTGGTATAGGGATGCACCGGATTGCGGAACAGCTCATGCGTCGGCGCCAGTTCCACGACACGGCCAGCGCACATCACCATGATGCGGTCGGCGACATAGTCGACCACGGCCAGATTGTGCGAAATGAAGATGTAGGTGAGGCCCAGCTTCGCCTTCAAATCCTTCAGCAGGTTGAGAATCTGCGCCTGGATCGAAACGTCGAGCGCCGAGACCGGCTCGTCGCAGATGATGAGGTCGGGCCTCAGCGCCAAGGCGCGCGCGATGCCGATACGCTGGCGCTGGCCGCCCGAAAAGCTGTGCGGATAGCGTCTGAGGTGGCGGATATCGAGCCCCACCAGCGCCATCAGTTCCTTCACCATTTCCTTGCGCGTCTCCGCCGTGCCGACATTGTGGATCACCAGAGGCTCGCTGATGATGTCGAATACGGTCATGCGCGGATTCAAGGAACCGATCGGATCCTGGAAGACGAACTGCACGCGCTTGCGGTACTCGGCAAGATCGTTGCCGCCCATATGCCGCACATCGATCGAGCGGCCGCGGTCGTTATAGCGGATCTCGCCGGTATCGGCCGAAATGGCCTTCATGATGATCTTGGACAAGGTGGTCTTGCCGCAGCCGGATTCGCCGACCAGCCCCAGGCACTCGCCGCGCCGCACCTCGAAGCTGACATCCGAGACAGCCATGACCGATTTCTGCGCCTGCATCGACCACAGGCCGCTCTTGCGGATGGTGAAGCCCTTCGAAACGCCGCTCACGCTGAGGAGCGGCCCGGCCTCGTCGGCACCCTGCGGCCAGGGCTGCTTTTCGGCAAAGAGCGGGCCGGCCTCGCTCCTGATCTCGCGGATCGGGACCAATCGTTCGTCGTCGCGCATGCCGAAGCGCGGCACCGCGTTCAGCAGGGCCTTGAGATAGGGGTGTTCCGGCGTGCTGAAAATATCCGCGACCGGGCCGGATTCCATCACTTCGCCCTGGTACATCACGACGACTTCGTCGGCGATATTGGCGACGACCCCCAGATCGTGGGTGATCATCAGCATGGCCATGCCGAGTTCCGACTGCAGGTCGGCCATCAGTTTGAGGATCTGCGCCTGGATGGTGACGTCGAGCGCCGTGGTCGGTTCGTCGGCGATGAGAAGTGCCGGCTTGCACACCAGCGCCATGGCGATCATCGCGCGCTGGCGAAGGCCCCCGGAAAGCTCGAACGGATATATCTTGAGTGCCCGCTCCGGATCCGGGAAACCGACCGCGCGCAACATGGCGACGACGCGCTCGCGCCCTTCCGCGTCGCCAAGCTTGGAATGAAGGTGCAGCGCCTCGCAGATCTGATGGCCCACGGTGTGGACCGGCGAGAGCGAGGTCATCGGCTCCTGGAAGATGATGGATATCGACCCGCCGCGGATGGAACGCATTTCCGGACCGTCGCGGTCCAGCTTGGCGATGTCGACGATACCGCCCTTCTGGCCCCAATCGTTGCCGCTGCCGGCGCGCCGGTCGAACAGGATCTCACCCGTGCGGATGCGCGCCACTTTGGGGAGCAGGCCCATGATCGCCTGCGCGCAGACCGATTTGCCGGAACCGGATTCGCCCACCAGCGCCACCGTCTTGCCGGCCGGCACGCGGAAGCTGGCACCGCGCACCGCCTGGACCGAGCCGCCCTCCAGGGCAAACTCGACGGCAAGGTTGCGTACTGTCAGCAGGTCGGTCATGCCGGCACCTCGATGCCCAGCGACAGCAGGTTATGCGCCGTATAGGCGTCGACCAGGACGCCGTTTTCCTTGGCGGCATGGGCGGCCTTGGTCACCAGGCTCTGGAAATGCGGCAGGTCTGAATCGACGCTGATGCTGCCCCCGTTCTCAGATTTCAGCTTGAGCGTCATCCAGCCCCCCTTATTGCGCCCGAAGACGGATCGTACCGCGTAAAAGCGCAAACTCAACCCTTTGAGGTCCTTCCAGGGGATGAAACGGCCCGCCCAGGGCCCTGAACGGATGCCTTCTTCACTGACTGTGATGCGCGTCACATGCCGATTGGCGGCATTGGCGGTGACGACCGCGAAGAAGGCGGCAAGGGCGATGAAGAACCAGAAAATGCCGCTGCCCGATTCGGTCTTGGACAGAACCAGGACGGCGGCGGCCAGGCCCAGAATGCCAAGAAGATAATCCTTAACGACCGCCGACAGCGGATACCGGAACTCAAGCATGGAACGCGAAACCCCTAACCCCGACTGACCCGTTCTTACGGGAGCCACAACGATGGAGGATCGAGGAAAAGGTCCAGCTCCCCTCGCCGGGCGAGCCAATCTTGCAGGTTCTCAAGGAATCGCCAAGTGGCGGTATCGTGAACGAGATGGTGGGTGAGGATGCCGGTGGGGATTTCCACAGCGCACGTCCCGTTTCGCCGCGCCGCGAGATGCGCCGCCAGCCGGCCCAGGGCCACCCCTTCGCCCACGAAGCCCCGGCTGCCGCGCCAATCAATGACGTCGATCTGGGTATTGATTTCAACGATGCCGGG
Organism: Dongia sp.; assembly: GCF_041918875.1. GTDB lineage: Bacteria > Pseudomonadota > Alphaproteobacteria > Dongiales > Dongiaceae > Dongia. The sequence continues at coordinate 134,901 of NZ_JAYRUV010000010.1, read as the reverse complement.
AATTGCGGTTCCGCGCCGGCCATAGGGCAGTTCGTCGAAGCGGGTCAGGCCCCGAAGCCCAAGCCGCGGCAGCAGCGGCAGCGCCGCGTCGGCAATGCGGTTCCAAGGGGGGGTCAGGACCGGCAGGAATCTTGGCCCGAAGGCCGACCGCAGGACGCCCCGCCCCATTTGGAGGGCAAGCTCCATCTCGGCAAGGTCGCGCGTCGCCGGAAACTCGGATTTCTTGTCGCCAGATGCCGCATGGTTAAGATGGCCCACGCCATGCTGCAGCACGCTGGCAAGCCGCCAATCGCCGATATAGGCCCCAAGATCGTCGGCCAGCGGTGCAGCCGGCGCCATCGGGATCACGGCCAGGGCCAGCGGCACCCCGGCGAGGCGGCGCAATTCCGCCAGGGCCGGCGTCACCGCGACGGCGTCGTCGTCCCGCCACCACAAGGTCGGGCGCGCCCGCGACTTGCGCCACAGATCGCATTCGCGCGCCAGATCGTCCCAGCCGGCCCGCGGCAGCTCAGCCATGGCCGGCCGCCGCCTGCTTCTTGGCCAGGGCCGACAAGGTGATCTGGGCCGAATGCCTTGCGCCGTCGAGATCGAGATCGATCGGCAGGGCGCCCTTCTGCGCGCGCCGCGTCAGCGTGGCCGCGAGCAGGGCGGGGTCCAGGTTGGTCGAGTCCAGCATGTCGAGCGCCCCGCGCTCGGCCAGCAATTCGGCCCGCAATCGCTGCTCGCTCTCCTGTCCCTCGGCAAAGGGCACGATGACGGCGGGAACCTTCAGCGCCAGCAATTCCATGACCGTGTTGTAGCCGCCCTGGCTGAGCGAGACATGGCAATTGGCCAGCAACTCCGTGAAATCGGCCCGGAACCGGTCGACGACGATGCTGGGATCGATCGCCGCCGCCTTCCGCAGGACCGCGAAATCGGCCTCGGGCAGATTGCGCCCGGCAACGAACCGCCAGACCCGGTCCTTGAGGCCGGAGAGCCGCCGCGCCGCCAGGGCCGCGGCGAACAGCGGCCATCCCACGGCCCCGCCGCCGGCCGAGACCAGCACCTCGCCGCCGCTGCGATCGGCGGAAGGCACCGCCTTCGGTTTCTCGATCACATAGCCCGTGTAATGCAGCCGGTCGGCAATCGCCGCGGCGCGCGGAAAGGTGCGCTCGAACGGCACCAGGCGCGGATCGCCATGGACCAGCACCAGGTCGAAATAGCGCCGCACCAGATCGGCCGCTTCCATCACCCGGTCGTCGCGCCCCTTATCGACCAGGATATCGCGGACCGAGCTTGCGACCAGCAGCTTGGCATTCTGTGCCCAGTAAAGCAGCGGCAGCAATTCGAAGCGGAACTGGCGTCGTCCGAAGGGATACATCTCGATCACCAGCGCATCCGGCTTGAAGGCCGCCGCCTCCTTCAGCAGCAGGGCGCGCCGGCGGTCCTTCCAATCGCTGTCGATGATATGGCCGGAATCGTCGAGAAGGGCCGAGAAGGTCGCATCGGCGGCAAGACAGGGCGGCAATTGCCGCACCGCGACCGGCCCGAATTCGATGTCGGCCACGGGGATGCCGCCGCTGAGGACCAGCACCTCGGCGCCCGCTTCCGCATAGGCGCGCGCCAGCGCCGCCGCCCGGCGCAGATGGCCGATGCCCAGCAGGTGCTGCACATAAAGGGCAATGCGCGGCGCCTCAGACATGAACGCCCGCCAGATCGATATTGAGTGCCACCACCGTGGGATTGCCGCCGGCATCCAGGCCGAACAGATGCGCGCGGCCGTCCTTCAGCTTCGCCGGCGGTTTCTCCAGCATCTGCCAGCCGGTGGCCAACGCATAGAGCGCGCGCTGCACCGCCTTGTGGCTGACCAGCACCGCGTTCCGCTTCTCATCCGCCAGGCGCGCCAGCAACGGCATCAGGCGCTGCTGCACCTCGCGCGGGCTTTCGCCGTTGGGGGCGCGGAAATCGAGGCCCATCGCCTCGCGGCTTTCCGCGTCCGACCCTGGCATTTCGCGCAAGGCGGCGAGATTCTGTCCTTCCCAATCGCCGAAACTCATCTCGCGCAAGGCCGGTTCGATCTCGGCCGTGACGTTCGGAAAAAGAATGGCCGCCGTCTCGCGCGCGCGGACAAGCGGACTGGTCAGCACCCGCCAGCCATGCCATTCCGCCGGCACCTGCCAACTGGCCGCGACGATCCGCCCTTGCGCCCCGAGGCCGATATCGGTGCGGCCCTGCAGGCGTTTCTCGGCATTCCACTGCGTTGGGGCATGGCGGAGGATGGCGCAGCGCACGGTCACGCCACCACCTTCTCGATGACCGTTTTCAAGGTCGCGGCGGCGGCCTCGATATCGTGGAACTTGCGCGCATGGGCGGCGGCGGCCATGCGTACCGGCGCCAGGTCCCGTTCCAGCGCGAAATCGACGTCGGCGGCAAAGGCCGTGGTATCGCCCGGCGCAGACAGCCAGCCGGTCTCGCCATCGGCCACCATCGCCGGCACCCCGCCCGAAGCCCCGGCGATGACCGGCGTGCCGCAGGCCTGTGCCTCCAGGAGCGCCATGCCGAACGCCTCGTTGATCGCCGGCCAGACGAAGAGATCGGCGCTGGCGTAGATTTCCGGCAGCTCATGGGCGGGCTTCTGCCCCAGCCAGGCCGTGCGCTTCTTCACCATGGCGAAAGCATGCTCGATTTCAGCCCGCACCGGCCCGTCGCCGACGATGATCAGCTGATAGGCCCGCGTCACATGCCGCAGCGCTTCTGCGAGCGCATGATAGGAGGCCAGCTTGTCGCCCTTCCTCATCATCGCCACGGTGAGCAGCCAGGGCATGTCGGGGTCGAGATTGTAATGCTGCGACAGCTTGAAGCGCCCCAGCGCCCGGTCGGGCCCATGCGGATCGGTGCCGAGGAACGCCTTGAGGTCCAGAAAAGGCGGCAGGTCGATGAGCCGCTTGCCGGCGACGATGCCGCCCAGGCATTCCTTGTCCGAAGGGTTGAGGCAGAAGACGGCCGCCGCCTGCTTGATCGCTTCCTCGGCCATCGCGTGGGAAAAGGCGAAGGGGCCGGTGGCACGTTTGGGCGCATGGCTCGCTTCCGCCGCGATATAGGGAATGTCGAGTGCCTTGGCCACGCGCGGCCCGATCCAATCGACCGCCTTGTAATAGAGATGATAGGTGAACCAGACCCGCGGCCGTTCCGCCTTGGGGAGTTTCCGGTACTTGGCAATGAGCTTGTCGGCGATGCCGTGGCCCCTGGCAGCAAGCCGCCGTTGCTCGGCTTCGGTATCGCCCGAAAGCCGCGCCCGAAACCGGCTGGCCAGGACCGGCGTGATCCCGGCCCGGCGGAAAGCGGCCAGCAATAGCCGCCCCACAGTCCGGTCACCGGAGGGATCGGGATGATCCGGCGCCTTCAACGGCGCATAAAACGCGATTTTCATGCGCCGGATGGTGCCGGGGGACGCGGCAAGGGTCCAGGAAAAAGTGATGTCGGCAGTGCCATCGCCTAACGATCCAGTTGCTTGGTGAGAGCGTCAGCAACAAATCCGTCTGGATCAGAGAAAAATTCGGCGAGGGATCTGAAATGTGGCGTGGCTCGGTAATTGATCTCGGCAATACCGGAAGCCGTCAAATGCAGCAGCGTGGAGCCGGGCAACGCCATCAGCAGCGGCGAATGCGTGGCGAGGATAATTTGAACCCGTCCCGATCCGGCCCACTCGTTGATCAATCTCATCAGATTTATCTGTCGCGAAGGCGACAGAGCACTTTCGGGTTCGTCAAGAAGATAGAGGGCTTGGCGACTCCCCCTCAAGCGGTGCTCAAATAAAGCAAGAAATGACTCGCCGTGGCTTTGTCGATGCAGGTGGCGCTCGCCATAGAGCACCCGCATAGCCGGCCATTCCGCCGCCAGTTCTTCAACATAGCTAGCGAGATTTATGTAGTTGTCGGCCCGGAAGAAGAAGCCCTGCGATACCTTCGGCAACCATGAAGCCCGCAGATGCCGTGCAAAGCCCGATGGCTCCGCGTCGGGCGCCCGATAGGCGTAGTCGCGACTACCGCCCCCTGCATGAAACCCGGCAAGTTCGGCAAGGGCTTCAAGCAACGTCGATTTACCAGTGGCATTCTCGCCAACCAGAATGGTCACGGCGTTGGTGAAGATCAGTTCGAATTCTGGATTTCTGAAGATGGGCAGCGTAAAGGGATAGGTTTCCGCAGACGGCTCTTCACCGCGCCGACGAATGGACCGAAGAAACGGAGCTTTGAGTGCGCTCGAACGATCTGCCGTATTCCTACTCAATGCCATTGCGTGATCCGGCCCTTCCCTTGCCGAGATTCAGTCGATCTCAACTCTTGTCGTCCGTTTTCCTCGATCCGAGGAGCCCAAGCCTTGGGCCGCACGAAAGCCGAGAGGCGCAGCTCTTCCAGTTGGGCTGGAAATCAGTCGCTCTGTTCGGGGATGCCGACGACATTTCCCCCTCCTTGGAAGAAATCGCGATGATCGACCTGACCATTTCCGGGTCGTGCGCGCAACGGACAATTATCGTTCCCAAGCAACTCGGCACGGTCTTTTCATTCGATCATCGCTATTCTCTTTTTGTCCGATCTGGGCATTACGTCGATTTGTCCGACCTACGCAGGCTACTTGATTGGCGATCCATATCTGTCGACTCTCCATCGACCCATCCCGATTTGAGCCTCGGACGTCTACTCGGCTATAGCGACTACGATTGCCTGACATTTACCATAGCTCTTGCACGGCAGATGATGCGGCATCAACGCAAACAGTCGCCCGGTCCTCAATAGAGCGGAGGCACACCTGCTTTGATACCGCAATCCGAACAATAGGCTCCATACAGACCACCATGTGGTCCGCCGCAAACTATGCATCTGAAGGTCGGACTCCTTGCAGCCATCATGACGTCTGTTGGCCCGCCTGGAACGATCGTCGCATCGGGCTTAAGCCCATTCTTTTCTTGGAAGCTTTTGATGCCGTGATAGAGCTCGGCATCCGGATGTGGGTTGCTTGGCTGCCTAGGATAGTTACCGCTCAAGTAAAGCAGCTCTTTTACCCGTACTACGTCACGCGGGTGACTGAACAACTCAGGTCCTAGTGAATTCTTTAATCCTAGTGTTTTTTGGGAATCACCCTTCGCCATTTGGCATCTTCTCAGTTTGTCGCAATTCTTATTTACCACAAAATACGTAAGTTGTCAATATGTTCCTCATTCTCTTATCCCGCAATGGCAGCAGAAAGAAGAGGCTTTTGTATTAACTAAATGATTTCACTAATATTTGAATCGGCTTGCCAGATCGTTGATACCTGTTTCCATCGTAAAAAGCGTACGCAAACGATAGAATCCGGCATTGGCTAGTTTCTGTCGCCGCCTAGGGTCGTCGATGAGAGACCGCATGGCGCCGGCAAGGGCCGCCGCATCTTCCGGCGGCACCAGCAGGCCGGTCTCGCCGTCCTTGATGAGTTCGGGAATGCCGGAGATGTTCGTGGCGATGCAGGCCAAACGCTGGCTTTGCGCTTCCATCAGCACATTGGGGAGGCCGTCGCGGTCGCCATCGGCGGCGATCTGGGCTGCCAGCACGAAGATGTCGGCGGCGCGATAGGCCGCGAGCACCCGCTCCTGCGGCAGGGCGCCCAGCCATAGGACGCGATCGCCGATTGCGAGCCGTTCGGCCAGCGCCTTCAGCTCTCCATCCAGCGGCCCGCCACCGATATGCGTCAGGCGCCAGTCGCAATCCTTGGGCAGCAGCGCCAGCGCCTGGAGCAGCGTCGGATACCCCTTCTTCTCCACGAGGCGCCCGACCGAGAGAATCTGGACCGGATTGCCGGGGGTATGTGTCGGCGGTTCCGGAAAGCGGCGGAAATCGAGGCCGTGATAGACCAGGGCTACCTTCTGGGGCCGGTCGCTCAAGGATTGAAGATGCGCGTGGCCGCTGGCGGTGCAGGTCACCAGCCAGTCGAGGCTCGCAAGCTTCTCGCGCTTGTCCCAGTCGGCTGAGGTCCAGATATCCTTGGCATGGGCCGAGCAAGACCACGGCGTGCCAGCGATGAGATGGGCGTAATAGGCGACCGAGGCCGGCGTGTGCAGGAAATGCGCATGCAGCCGCACCACATCGGCCGGCATCTCGGCCACCAGCACGCAGGCCTGGCCGAAGCGCCGGCCGCGATTGGGCGTGGGATCGCGCATGAAGTCCTTCAGCCACTGCCGGAAGGCGCGTCCGAAGCCGGGTGATTTCAGGGCCCTGAGCAGCCCCCGCATGACCCGCCCGGGTTCCTGGTAGAGATATTCCGGCAGGTAGGTGACCTTCGCCTTGATCTCGTCATGGACGGGGTGGCGGTACTTGTCTGTGGGAAAGCGCAGGCTCCATATCTCCAGCGGCAGCCCACGGCTCTCCAGGCCCAGAATCTCCTGGGCGATGAAGGTCTCGGAAAGGCGCGGATAGCCCTTCAGCAGGAAGATGATGCGGCCGGTCACTTCATCCCGTCATGTATTTCTCATTGTCATCCCCCGCGAAGGCGGGGGATCCACGACTTGCCTTCATCATGAAAATGCAAACTCGTGGATGGTCCGCCTTCGCGGACCATGACAATTGAAAGTGTGCCGGCATCAGCGCTTGCGTTGCGCTAGGCGCAGCGAGGCAGGGCGGCGGCCGCGTTCGAGGGCATGCTGGGCGAGGCGGTTGACATTGTTGAGCCCGTCGAGGAGGCCAGGCACGACGATTTCCGAGGGAAGCGATTGCTGCGGCAATTGCCGGAGTGCCGTCGCCATCTTCTTCCAGTCGCGGACACCGTCATCTTCCAGCATGGCGGCAAGGCCCAGTTCCTCGGCCTTGGCGGCGCGGATGAACTGTTCCATGCGCGGGCGCGTCCGCGGCACGATGAGGGCGCGCTTGTCGAAGGAGACGATCTCGCAGAAGGTATTGTAGCCGCCCATGGCGACGACGCCGATGGCGCGCGCCATGACATGCTCCATCTGCGCATCGAAGGTGATCGCCTCGACCATGTCGAGCTTGGCCGCGCGCAGCAGGAATTCCGCCTGCCGGTCGGAATGCATGAAGGGCCCCAGCACCAGGAGCGCCGGATAGGGCAGGCGTTTGTCGTTCTCGTAGGCGCGCAAGACCCAGTCGACCACATCCTCGCCATCGCCGCCGCCGCCGGTGGTGACCAGCAGATAGGGCGATTCGATCTTCTGCAGCGGCACCGGCAGGCCCGGGCCCTGCGGCAGCGAGCGGTGCAAATAGCCGGTATAGATCATCTTGCGCTGCACGGATTTGGGAAGGTCGATCCCTTCCAACGGCTCGCAGATCTGCGGCAGGCCGTAGATCCAGATGGCGTCGTAAAGGTCGCGGAGCGCCGGCAGCACATTCTTGCGGCGCCATTCCGGCACCAGGGCCGCCGGCTCGTCCATGATGTCGCGAAGACCCAGGACCAGATGGGTTCCGCGCTCTTTCAGCATTTCCAGCGTCTCGGTCACCTCGCCGCGCAGGCCCAGCGGTTCCTTGTCGACGATGAAGATGTCCGGATCGAATATTTCGGCCGTATGCTTGATGATCGAGGCCCTGAGCGCCAGCGTCTCTTCGGTGTCGATGAGGAGCGAAAGCGAGGTATAATCGCCCGAACGCAGCTTGATGACGCCGGGAATGCGCACGAAATCGACACGGGCGCGGAAGTTGAAGCTGCCGATGATGGGCGAGCCGGTCAGGATGATGACCGACATGTCCTTGTTCTGCTCGACCAGCCAATGGGCAATGGTCTGGCAGCGGCGCAAATGGCCGAGGCCGAACGTGTCATGCGAGTAAATTAGGACGCGGGCGCCCCTTGTCATGGCGTCTTCCATTTGCACGCGCCCCGATCCCCCCGAACGCCGCGCGCCTCAACCCATGGCACGCAATGCACTTGCCGGCGAAGTATGGCACAGGAGAAATGCCGCTCGAAAGGCAAAGTTTGGTGACTGCGCGCTAATGTCCACAATGCCCAAGGCATTGACATGTCGGGATAATTCGTTTCCATTGCGATTCAGGTCGGGGTTCGTTGGGTCACATTTCGGGGAAAAGCCGGCGTTATGGAGCCAAATCTCTTTAAATATATCTGGCGCCATTCCAAACGTGACCAGCGGGTCATCCTGGTCATCGTCGTCATCAGCCTGCTCGTCTACTTCGTCTCCCTAGACCTTCCCAAGCGAATCATCAATGACGCGATTCAAGGGAACGCCTTCAAGACGAGCGAGACGGCCAGCTTCCTGAAGGTCGAACTGCCCATCCCGGATTTCCTGGGCGGTCCGGTGACCCTGTTCGACGGCATTCCCCTGCCCCAGGTCGAATATCTGTTCGCGCTCTGCTTCTCCTATCTTTTTTTCGTCGTCCTCAACGGCTGGATGAAGCAGCTGGTCAATACCGAGAAGGGGCGCCTGGGCGAACGCATGCTGCGCCGCCTGCGCTTCGAGCTCTTTGACCGCGTCCTCCAGTTCCCGCTGCTGCATTTCCGCAAAGTGAAGCAGGCGGAAATCGCCACCATGATCAAGGACGAGGTGGAGCCCCTAGGCGGTTTCATCGGCGATGCCTTCATCACGCCGGCCTATCTTGGCGGCATGGCGCTGACGGCCCTCTTCTTCGTCTTCATCCAGAATTTCTATATGGGCCTCATCACCATCTCGATGCTGCTGGTGCAGTTCATTCTGATACCAAGACTGCGAGTCAAGATCCTGCAGCTGGGCAAGCAGCGCCAGATCACCGCGCGCCAGCTCGCCGGGCGCATTGCCGAGAGCGTGGATGGCGCTATCGAGATTCACGCCAACGACACATCCAATTTCGAGCGCGCCGACATCGCCAATCGGCTCGGCAAGATCTTCCAGATCCGCTTCGAACTCTATAAGCGCAAGTTCCTCGTCAAATACATCAACAACATGCTGGCCCAGACGACGCCGTTTCTCTATTTCGTCATCGGCGGCTATTTCGCGCTCAAGGGCCAGTTCGATGTCGGCACGCTGTTTGCCGCCATCAACGCCTACAAGGATCTGCCCTCGCCGATCAAGGAACTGATCGATTGGGACCAGCAGCGCCAGGACGTGCAGATCAAGTACGATCAGGTGATCGAGCAGTTCACCCCGCCCGGCATGCTGGATCCGCGCCTGCAGCAGCTCGATGGCGAAAACGGTATCGACCCGGCGCCCCTTTCCATCGAGCGCGTCACCTATATCGACGAAAGCGGCGCGCCGCTGGTAGAGGACGTGTCGCTCGATCTCGCCCCAGGGGAACATGTCGCCTTCGTCGGCGCCAATAACAGCGGCAAGGAAGCCCTGGCCGGCCTGATGGCAAGGCTGGTGCGGCCGACCTCCGGCAAGATCCGCTATGGCCTGCGCGATCTGGCCGAGCTGCCAGAGACCATCACCGGCCGGCGTTTTGCCTATCTCGGCGACGAGACCTATCTGCTGCCCGTCTCGCTCGAGGAGAATCTGCTCTACGGCCTCAAGCACCGGCCCATGCGCGAAGCCACCTATGACGCCGCCCATCTCGCCGCCCATGAGCGGCGCCTTTACGAAACCAGGCGCGCCGGCAACCCGACCTACGACGTCAATGCCGATTGGATCGATTACGAGGGCGCCGGCGTTACCGACCGGCCGGCACTGGAAGTGCGCCTGCGCGAGCTCCTGGTCGCGGTCGAATTCGAGGATGATGTCTACCAGTTCGGCCTCCGGGGCCGCATCGATCCGAAAAATCACAACGGCCTCGCCGAGGAATTCCTGAAGGCCCGCGCCGCCGTGCGCGAACGCCTGGCCGAACCGCAGCTGGCTTCCCTGGTCGAGCCTTTCGACCCCGCGCGCTACAATCGCAACATGACGGTCGCCGAAAATGTGCTGTTCGGCACGGCGCTCGATGCCGCATTCGCGCCGGAAGCCCTGGCCACCAACGCGCATCTTTCCGCCGGGCTGTCCGCGGCCGGAATTACCGGCGATCTCATCGCGCTTGGCCAGCAGATCGCCACGACCATGGTCGAACTGTTCGCCGACCTGCCGGCGGGCCATCCCTTCTTCGAACAGTTCAGCTTCATCTCGGCCGAAGATCTGCCGCTGTTCCAGCAGCTCATCACGAGGCTGCAGCGCACCGGGCTCGATGCCGCCAATGCCGAGGATAAGCGCCGCCTGATCGCCCTCACCTTCCCCTATATCGAGGCGCGGCATCGCTTGGGGCTCATCGACGATACGCTCGAAGGCAAGCTCCTGAAGGCACGCTCGCTTTTCCGCGAAACCTTGCCGAAATCTCTCTCCGCCTCGATCGAGTTCTACGACCCCGCGCGCTACAACACCGCCGCGACCGTGCAGGACAACATCCTGTTCGGCCGACTGGTCTATGGCCAGGCCCAGGCCGCCCAGAAGATCGGCGCCGTCCTGTCGGAAGTGATCGACGGCCTGGCCCTGCGGCCGCAGGTGATTGCCGTCGGCCTCACCTTCAATGTCGGGGCGGCGGGCAAGAAACTGTCCTTCGCGCAGCGCCAGAAGGCTGGCCTCGTCCGCGCCTTGGCGAAGCGCCCGCAGCTCGTCATCCTCAACAATACGATCTCCGCGTTCGACGAGGCCAGCCAGCGGCGCCTTCTCGCGGGCCTCCGCCAGGATCTAAAGGACGCGGCCCTGATCTTCGTCACCCATACGGCTGCCCTGGGACGCAATTTCGACCGTGTCGTCGTGATGGCCGGCGGCCGCATCGTCGAATCGGGGAAACCCACCGAGCTCGACCGGCCGAATTCGAAGTTCCAGGCGCTGCTGGCGGCGCCGGAAGGGTGATGGCGGAGGCTCCGAACCGGGGCCGGAAAGTAAATTTGTTGCTGGGCAAGGCCCGGGAAAGCTAGGCTTCCTGAAGGAAGTGCCGCTTTCCAGGCAGTTCTATCGGGATGGAAGCGATGAGTATTCAGGAAGATGTCGAGGCACTGAAGCGCATTCCGCTCTTTGCCAAGGTCGAGCCGGCCAAGCTCAAGCTGATGGCGTTCGCCAGCGAGCGGGCGCTATACCAGCCGGGCGACATTCTGTTTCACCAGGGCGATTCGGCCGATGCCGCCTACATCATCCTGAGCGGCGGCGCCGACATCCTGGTCGAAACGGCGGGCGGCCCGCTCAAGGTCGCCGACGCCGGGCCCGGCGCCTTCATCGGCGAAATCGGCATCCTGATGGATGTCCCCCGCACCGCGACCATCCGCGCCACCGAACAGGTGACCGTTCTCAAAATCACCAAGGAACTCTTCTTCCGCATGGTGACCGACTTCCCCTCGATCGGCATCGAGGTGATGCGCGTCCTCGCGCAGCGTATCGAGCATATGAACGTCCAATTGCGCGAAGCGGTGGCGGCCAGGAAGTGAATAGCGTCCCGATGCCCATTCCTTCCTCATCCCCAGTCCTTTCTCATCCCCGGGCATGACGCTATCTTGGATCGGGCGACGGAAACCATGAGCCGTCTCGACAGTTTCATCCGCCGCCTCGAAGCGCAGCGCGCCTGTTTGGCCGATGCCGCCGCGCGCACCGCCGGCCTCCGGGGCTGCATCCTGGAACTTGGTCTCGGCAACGGGCGCACCTTCGACCATCTGCGCGAAATCTGCCCGGGGCGCGACATCTATGTCTTCGACCGGCAGGTGGCGGCTCATCCGGATTGCATCCCCGCGCCCGAGCGCCTGTTCCTCGGCGACTTCGCCGTGACGCTGAAAGAGGCCAGGGCCCGGCTCGGTGCCGATGCGGTCCTCATCCATGTCGATCTGGGTAGCGGCGATGCCGCCGCCAGCCAGGCCCTCGCCGCGCGCATGGCGCCCGATATCGTGGCGTTGATGGCGCCCGGCGCCGTCCTGGTCGGCGATCAGCCGATGGGCCATCCGGCGCTCAAATCCCTGGCCTTGCCCGAACATGTGAAGCCGGGACGCTATTTCATGGCGGAAAAGCGGGCATGACGGACCGCCCGCCGGGACTGGGACGAAGCGAAGTTTTCGGCCCAATTTTCGCCACGAACGCTTAGCATGCTCACCGAACTGGACTGACCTGTATCGGAACCCTAGATGTACTCCCGTCGACACCCCGGTCGCTTCCTTGCCGCCCTCGCCTGTTTCCTCTTTCTCGCACAGGCGGCCCTGGCCAAGGTCGCAGACGACCGGATCGCCGTCCCGCGCGAACCCGGATCGCCGATGGGCGCCGTCGGCATGGTCCTGCATCTGGGCAATAATGGCGCGGCCATCGGCACCGGCTTTCTCGTCTCTCCCTGCCATGTGCTGACCGCCGCCCATGTCGTCGCGGAACCCGAGGGCATCAGCGCCGATCAGGTGATGCTGTTCTTCGCCGGCAGCGGCGAAATGGGCCCCGAATACAAGGAAGCGCGCTCCTTCGCGGCCCTCAGCCCGGCCCGCCCGGTGGTCTGGGGCGAAAGCCACGATTTCGACAGCGGTTCGACCGCCGACCGGCGCGCCGCCTGGCTCAAGGCCGGCTGGGACGATTGGGCGCTGCTGAAGCTTGACAATTGCCTGGGCGATGAAGGTTTCGGCTATCTGAAGCTGCTTCCCGTCACCACCAGTCAATGGGTGCAGAATGGCGGGGGCCGCCCGGCGGTGTCCGTGGGCCTGCCCGCCGATCATGACAATGACAGGCTGACGGTCGATCCCAAATGCACCTTGCTGGGCCAGGTGGACAGCACCGGCTGGCAGCACGATTGCACCACCCTGCCCGGGAATTCCGGCGGTCCGATCCTGGCCGCGAAGCCCGAGCCCGGCGAGGACTGGCCGCGCGTGCTGGCCATCACGGTCATCGGCAAGAACGAGCATTGGGAGGAATTTAAGCCCCAGATCGTCGATGCGGGGGCCCCGGATTATCTCGACCTGCTGCCGACCGCCGTGCCGGTTTCGGCCTTCCTGCCGCGGATCGCCCCCTATCTGCCCAAGGATCCGGTGATCGATCGCTATCTGGCGCAGTATCGGGAGATCGATCGCGGCTACGATATCGAAACCCCCAAGCCCGCCATCGCCGACCTGACCAAGGCATTGGAGGAGCGGCCGGGTTCCCCCTTGCTGCTGACGCGACGCGGGCTGTGGCTGGAGGTGGCCGAGGATCAGGCTGCGGCCCTGGTCGATTATTCAGCGGCGTTGCGCGCCGATCCCAATTTCGCGCCGGCCCTCTATGCCAGGGCGCTTCTGCGCGGTTACCGCAACGACAAGCTGCAGGGCGATGCCAAGGCATCCCAGGCGGATCTCGATCTGCTCATCCGCCGCTTCCCTGACAGCGCGCGCCTGCGCATCGCGCGCGGTTCGCTGCTCTATGGCAATTACGATTATCGCAGTGCGCTGGGCGACTACGATGCCGCCCTGAAACTCGATCCCGGCAATGTTTCGGCGCGCCTCACCCGCGCCAATGCCCGCGTCGAGCTTGGCGACATGGAGGGAGCCGGCGAGGATTACGACGCCGCCATCAAGGCGCGCCCCGACGCCGCCTATCTGCTGGTCGAGCGCGCCAATTATTATATGCGTGCCGGCCGCAGCGACGATGCCTTCGACGATATCGCCACGGCGCTCGAGATCGAACCCGACATGCCCTCGGCCGTCAGCGCCCGGGCCATCCTGCGTCTCGATCTTGGCGAAGCGGAAGCAGCGCTCGCCGATTCCAACCTTGCCATCGCGCTCGACAACAAGCCGTCCGGCGGCCGCATCGCCCTGCGCGGCACGATCCGCCACATCATGGGCGATCTTGAGGGCGCCATCGCCGATTATGCCGAGGCGGGCAAGCTCGACCCGACCGAGCCGTTCGACCCGCTTCTTCTCTATATCGCGCTCTGCGAAGCCGGCAGGCCGGAGGAAGGGAGGGAAGCGCTGCGCGCGCTGCTGAAACGCTGGCCGACCACCGAATGGCCGGCGCCGCTCGCCCTCTACCTTCTTGGCGAAAGCAGCGAGGCGGAGTTGAAGAAGGTGGCACTCACCGGCACCGAAATCCTGCGCAAATACCAGGATTTCGACTGGCACTTTTATCTCGGTGCCACGGCGATGAGCAAAGGCGACAAGAAGAAGGCGCGCGACTATTTCCAGCATGTCGTCGACACCGGCATGAGCCAGTTCCTGGAATATAACATCGCCCGCATCTACCTGGAGCGCCTCGGCGGCCAGGCCTATCTGAAGACGAACTGAGAGACGCCGCCTCGCGCCTTGGGACTCAGCCCTTGGGACTTAGGCGGAACCAGGTCACTTCGCCCGGCGTGAAGAGATCGCGCGCCTTCCGATACCAGAGCGGCGGGGCGTGGTCGCCGACGATGAGGATTTCCGTTGCGGGGGCGCCGGGGTCGGCATAGGCGGCGGCGATCGTCCGCAGCAGCTCGATCCAGGCATCGGTCATGAAGCAGACCTCGCGCTCGGGCAGGCGCGGATCGCGCTGCCGGCAATCGAGATGCCCATACCCTTCACCGCCGATCATCGGGACATGCGTGTTGAATGTCAGCAGATAGGTGAATTGCGGCTGCGTCGCGGCCTTCAGCCGGGCGGCGATGTCAACGACCAGCTTCGGGTCGCATACGCCGACAAAGACGTCGCCGCAGCGTTTCTCGCCCGGCTGCATCAGGTCCTCGCCGAAATGCGGCTCGGTGAAGCCGATATGCGGCCACCATTTGTCGCGCTCGAACATGTCGCGCGAAAATCCGTGATACCCGCTGGTGAGATATCCTTTTTCCGTCATGGCGAATGGCAGGCAGTCCGGCCGGCCGGCCCCCAGATAATCCATATAACTGTCGCGCGTCGCGCAGAATTCGCGCATCTCGGCCGAGGTCGTGCCGCCGATGAAACTGTTGGTCCCGCTGGTCACGGCATAGCGTTTCCCGATATCGGCTGAACGGATGGCCTCATCCAGCAGGCCCTGCATGGCCGGATCGGCGAAATGCCCCATCGCCTCGACGATGACCACCAGCATGTGCCGGCCGTTGGGCTGCTTCACCAGCTGCAGATAGCCCGATTTCTCCATGGCGGATTCGAACGGCCGTTCGGTCCCGACCTTCACCCACATGACCGAATCGCGCGGCGTGTTGAGCCAGATGTCGGCCGGCAGGGCGACGACACCCAGCAGCAGCATCGGCAAGGCGCGCGCGCGGCGCATGCGCGGGGCCTGCCGCACCAGCAGGTAGAACGTGCCGCCAAAGACCGCCACCAAAAGGACGATCAGCACGACATAGAGTTTCGAACTGAGGATATCGAGCTCGTTGATGAAGCGCAGCGCGAACATCGCCTCGGTCAGGGTGAGACCGAAAAGCTGTGTCGCGCAGAACATGATGTCGAAGACCAGCGCGCCCACGAAGGCCAGCACCACAAGCGGACCGGGCAGGAAGCGGATGCTGGTGGCGGCCAGCAGATAGAGGATGATCGGCAGGGTCCTGGGCGGCACCGAAATGCCGAACAGCGACAAGGCCGCGAAGGCGACGTTGGGCAGGATCAGCCCGACGATTACCAGCAGGATCGCGGGGCGCATGAGAAATCCGATCCAGCGTGCGGCCATCAGCGTTGCTCGAACCCCATCAGGACGTTGACCGTGTTGACGCCGAGCGCCTCCACCGCATAGCCGCCTTCCATCACGAACAGGGTGGGCAGGTCCGCCCAGGCGATGCGCTGGCCCAGGCGCTGGTAATCCGCCTCGGCCAGCTTGAAGCGCGAGATCGGATCGTGTTCGAACGTGTCGAGGCCCAGCGAGACGATCAGGGCCTCGGCGCCATATTGTTCGATCCGCTTCATGGCACGATCCAGCGCCGCCGAATAACCCTGCCAATCGGTCCCCCAGGGCAGCGGCAGGTTCATGTGATAGCCCTCGCCGGCCCCCGCCCCGATCTCGTCGGCATAGCCGATGAAATAGGGAAACTCCTGCTCCGGGTCGGCATGGAGCGAAATGGTGAGCACGTCGCCGCGTTCATAGAACATCTGTTGCGTGCCGTTGCCGTGATGATAGTCGACATCGAGGATGGCGATGCGCCTGGCGCCCTGGTCGCGGAAGGCTTGGGCTGCAATGCCGGCATTGTTGAGGAAGCAGTAGCCGCCATAGAAATCGCTGCCGGCATGGTGCCCCGGCGGCCGGCAGAGGGCGAAGGCCGACTTCTCGCCGGTCGCCACCAGCTTCTGCGCGGTCAAGGCCACGTTGGCCGAGGCGCGCACGGCGGCCCATGTGCCCGACATGATCGGCGTTCCCGCATCGATCGCGTAATAGCCGAGCTTGCCGTCGATGCAGTCCGAGAGACGCCGGCCCAGGGCTCCACGTGAAAGGCCGGGAACCGGCCAGACATGCGGCAATGCGTCGAAGGTGCGCCCCGTCGCCGCCCAATCGTCCCAGGCATTCTCCAGGAAGCGGACCAGCCCCTCGTCATGCACCTTGAGAATGGGTTCGAGGCCGAATTCCTGCGGCGCGATGATCTCGCCAAGCCCGGCCGAGCGCACCCGCCCGATCACGATATCGGCGCGGCTCGGGCTTTCATGGACCTTCATGAACTGCCCTTCGAGCAGTTCGTGCTTGCCGTCGTGCAACCGGTGATCCTCGCTATAGACCGTGCGCATGATCAGAGATCCGGACGGGTCTTGCGCGTATTGTACCAGCCGCCCAACGCCGTCTCGTACGCCATGCCGGCGCGGAACACATCGGCATCCGCATAGGTCCGGCCGATGAGCTGGATCGAGGTGGGAACGCCGTTCGACGCATGCCCCGTCGGCACCGCCAGCACCGGACAGCGCGACAGCGTGTTGAACGGCGTCGTCATGCACCAGGCGAGAACCTTGGGCAGCGGCGAGATCTTGCCGTTGATGCGGACCTCGTCCTTGTTCTCGTTGAAATCGGCCTTCACCGCCGGCAGCGCCGTTGTCGGGCAGATGAAGAGATCGTGTTTCTCCATCATCGGCCCGAACGTCTCATACATCCTGACCGCCCCTTCCATCGACTTGAAGAATTTGTCGGCGGTCGATTTGGCACCCAGCCGGGCGAAGTTGCGGGCGTAAGTCGTCATCAGATGGCCGTATTTCCTGGCCGTCTGGTTGAGCTGCGTGCCGAAGAGATGCTCGAGATGCCACATGCCGGTATCGATGGCATTGCGAGTCCAGCCGAGATCGACCTCCTCCACCGTGGCGCCGAGGCTCTTGAACACGCGCAAGGCCCGCTTGGTGTTCGCCACCACTTCCTTGTCGACCTCGTAGACATTGAGGTCCATCGAATAGGCGATCTTCCAGCCCTTGATCGGCTTGTAGTCGGTGGGCAGGCGCAGCTTGGGCCTGAGCGAGGCGATGTCGTGGGGACTGGGGCCGGAGATGACGTTCTGCAGCAGGATGGCATCGGCCACGGTCCTGGCCATCGGGCCGGTATGGCAATAGGGATCGAGGTTGAAGGGCGGATCGTCCGGGTTGCGGCCATAGGGCGGCTTGTAGCCCACGACACCGCAGGCAGCGGCCGGAATGCGGATCGAGCCGCCGATATCCGAACCCATGGCAAGGGGCGCCGTGCCAGCTGCAAGCGATGCGCCCGACCCGCCCGACGAGCCGCCGGTGGTGAAGCGCCGATTCCAAGGATTGCGCGTCACCCCCCAGAGCCTGGAATGCGTGACGGCGGCGCAGGAGAATTCCGGCGTGGCGGTGCGCGCATGCACGATGCCGCCGGCATTGAGGATGCGCTCATTGTTGGCCGAAGTCTTGTCGGGCACGAAATTCTGCGCGGTGAGCGAGCCGTAGGAGGTGGGCTTGCCGGCGATCCAGCTCTCGTCCTTGATGGCGATGGGCAGGCCCTCGAGCGCGCCTACCTTGGCGCCCTTCTTCATGAACCTGGCTTCGGCCTGTTTGGCCAGGTCCATCGCCTCGTCGTAATGCTTGAAGGTGAAGGCGTTGATCTTCTTCTCGACGGACTCGGCCCGCTCGATCACGGCCGCCATCAACTCGACCGGCGACAGCTTGCGCTTGCGGAACAGCGCGGCCGCTTCGCTGGCGCTCATATAGATGAGATCGTCGTTCTTCATGATAACCCCCAGATTAGCGTTCGATTGGTTACTTTTCCGTTTGCGCGGATGTTCAGGCATTTAGCGCTTTTTTGATGGAATTGAGCGCCGCCAATGTCTCGCGCAGCAGCTTGTTGTTGCGGAAGTCCGGCCAGGAGGAGAGCTTCACCGCGGTGAATCCGTAAGCCGGGTCGGAATAGATAAGCTGCCCGAAGACCCCGCGGCAGAGCAGTACCGGCGTGCGGTGATCCTCCAGCCAGAATTGCTGGGCATAGGCGCCAAGCGGCGTCGCGATGCGGTAATCGCCGGCGAACTTGTCATGGTCGCCCCGGCGGCAGCGGCGCACCCAGGCCGATGGCACGATCTGCCGCCCATCGAAGAGCCCGTCCTGGGTCAGCATCTCGCCAAAGCGCGCATAGTCGCGCAAGGTTGCATTGAAGCCGCCATCGGCCAGCGCATAGCCGGCCGCATCGACCGTGTAATTGGCGCTTTCTTCGGCACCCAGGGGTTGCCACAGATCGCGGCTGACGATTTCGGGCAGGCGCCGCCCGGAGATTCGCTCCAGCGCGAAGGCCAGCACATCCGTCTCGATCGAGCGATAGGAAAAGCGCGCGCCATGTTCGGCCTCGCGCGCCTTGAGGCCCAGCACCACATCCCAGACCGTCGCCGGCCAGTCGCGCCCGTCATCGGGCCGCGGCCGCCACTGGCATGCGACATCGATCTTGGCGATGTCGGAAAAGGGATCGGTATAGGTTTCGTCGAAAGCGACGCCGCTGGTCATGTCCAGCACATGCTGCACCTTGGCACCGGCATAGGCCGTGGCCGCGAGTTCAGGCAGATAGCGCGTGATCGGAGAATCGACATCGATCCAGCCCCGCGCCTGATAGATGCCGACCAGGATGCCGATGAGCGACTTGCCGACCGACTGCGAAAGATGCAGCGTGCGCTCGTTCATGCCGTTCATATAGCGCTCGAACGCGACGGCGCCCCGATGCAGCACGATGAACCCGTCGGTATAGGTTTCGTCGAGGAACTGGCCGACGCTGCGCTCGCCGTTTTCGCCCTGAAAGCGTATCTCGTCGAGGCGTCTCGGCTTGCGCGGCAATTCGCTGGCCGGCCCCGCCCCGCGCCATACCTCGGCGGTCGGCAGGATTTCGCGCACATGCTGGAACGACCAGCGGTTATAGGGCGCCCGGTCCCAACCTTCGCGGGGGATGGAGGGGCTTTGCGACAATCCGGTTATCATGATTCCGTCGCCGTATCTCATTGTCGTCATCCCCGGGCCCAGCGTTGATTGCAATGGCCGGGAATCAGTTAGCGACTGAAGATTACCGCGCCCGGTCGCACTAGATCCCCGGCCATTGCAATCAACGCTGGGCCCGGGGGTGACGGACAAAAAACAAAAAACTGGCTGCGTCCGGCACCGACTTTCCGAACCGGAAAGTCGGCACCATCCGCAGCCAGTGTGGCCAGCTTACTTCGTCAGTTCGGTCCAGATGGCGGTGTGAAGCTCCGTCACCTCCGGCGGGCAGGCCGGCATGATGAAGGTCTTCTGGCCTTCCGGCAGGACGATCTCCGGCGCCGTGGCAAAGGCCGGGTCGAGGAACTTCTCGGAACCGCTGATGCCGTTGGCGTATTTGGCGAAGTCCGAGATCAAGGCGGCGTTCTCGGGATCCATGATGAAGTTCTGGAACTTCTTCGCGTTCTCGACGTTCTTGGCGCCCTTGATGACCGAGACGTTATCCATCCAGACGGCGATGCCTTCCTTCGGATAGCCATAGACGATCTTGTCGTTCTGGAGACGCGCGCGCATCGAGGCGCCGTTCCAGTTGAGGCCCGCCATCAGATCTTCCTTGGCGTACTTCTCGACATTGCCGTAATCCATCGAGATCCAGTCGGGCTTGGCCTTCATCAGCAGGTCGCGGACTTCCTTGAGCTGGTCCTTGTTGCCGTTGCAGATCGGGTCGAAGCCCTTGTAGGAAAGGGCGGCGGCGATGACGTCGCTCATTTCCGGCACGACGTTGGTCTTGCCCTTGAGCTCGGCCGGGGTGTCGAACAGGATCGCCCAGGTGTTCACGTCACCCTGATAGGCCTTGGTGTTGACCGTGATGCCGGTGGTGCCCCACTGCCAGGGAACCGTGTAGTTGCGGCCCTTGTCGAAATCGACATCGACCCATTTCGGATCCATGTTCTTGAAGTTCGGCATGCTGTTCGGCTTGGTCTCCTCCAGGAGGCCTTCCTGGATGAAGATCGGCACGAAATTGTGGCTCGGCACGACGATGTCGAAACCATGGCCGCCGGCCTTCACCTTGGCCAGCGCGACATCGTTCGAATCATAGTCGGTGACGGTCACCTTGACGTTGAATTCCTTCTCGAACTTCTCGATCAGCTTGGGGTTCGTGTAGTTGCCCCAATTGTAGATGTTGAGTTCGCCGCCGGCCGGAACCGCCGCCGCTTCCGAGGTCGCCGGAGCCGCCTCACTGGTGGCCGCCTCGCTGGTGGCGGCCTCACTGGTGGCGGTCGAGGCGGCCTCGCTGGTTGCCGTGGACGCCGCACCTTCCGATGCCGCTTCTTCCTTCTTCTCGCCGCAGGCGCTGAGCGCCAGCATGAGCGTCAGGGCGATTGCCGTACTCTTGAATGCCGGTAGATATGTCACTTGAACCTCCAACTTGCTGCTGCACCGCCCCTTAACCCGAGGGCATTTTTCAGTCCCAACCGAACGTTTTATTCCGCCGGGCGTCCCTTCCCGGCAATCGGGCCGGGGCGACCCGCCGATCGGTCATGCTTTCTTCCTGTTGAGCAGGAAGAAGATCGTCACCATCAGGACCGATATCGCCAGGAACATCGACGAGATGGCATTCATTTCCGGTGTTACGATACGCCGCAACTGGCCCAGCATATAGGTGGGCAGGGTGTCTTGTCCGCCTGATTTCACCAGTTCCGTGATCACGACATCGTCAAGCGAAATGACGAAGGCCAGCATGCCGCCGGCGAGGATCCCCGGCCACAGCAGCGGCAGGGTGACGCGGCGGAACGTCTGGAAGGGCGTCGCATAGAGATCGGCGGCGGCGCGCTCCAGCGACAGATCCATGTTTTCGAGCCGGGCCCGGATCGGCAGATAGGCGAACGGAATGCAGAACGCCGTGTGGGCGATCAGCAGATAGCCAAGGCCGGTATAGCCGGTCGCATTCTTGATCGCCGCGAAGAAGATCAGCAAGGCGACGCCGGTCACGATTTCCGGCACCATCAGCGGCTGGTTGATGAAGGCATAGATGAAGGTGAGGCCCGGAAAGGGCTTGGTCCGCGTCGTCGCCAGCGCCGCCAGCGTGGCGGCCAGCGTCGAGACGATGGCGGCGAAGGCGGCGATGGTGAGCGAGCGGACGGAGGCGTCCTTCACCTGTCCGTTGGCCCAGGCCGATTCATACCAGCGCCACGAGAAACCTTCCCAGATGGCGACCGACGTGCCCGCATTGAAGGAATAGACGACCAAAGTCAGGATCGGCGCATAGAGCATCAGGAAGCAGAGCATGGCGATGGTGGTGAAGCCCGTCTGCTGCTTGACGTCGAAGCCGCGGCCGCGCTTGAGCTTTCCCGGCGTCTTTTTTGTCTCAGCCATGACGCGCCTCCGTCTTCGAGGCATTCTTCACGTAGAACAGCAGAGCGATCATGACGATGGCCATCAGGGTGATGGAAAGGGCGGCCCCCAGCGGCCAGTTGCGCGCCTGTCCGAACTGCATGTCGATGAGGTTGCCCAGCATCAGGTTGCGTCCGCCGCCCAGCACGCGCGGCGTCACATAGGCGCCCAGCGACGGAATGAAGACCAGGATCGATCCGGCGATGACGCCGGGCTTGACCAGCGGGAAGATGACATGGCGCAGCACGCGCCAGCGCGTGGCGTAAAGATCGTAACCGGCTTCGACCAGGCGGAAATCGATACGCTCCATGCTGGCGTAAAGCGGCAGCACCATGAGGGGCAGATAGACGTAGAGCAGCCCCATCATGACCGCGCCGTCGGTGAACAGGATCTGGATCGGCGCGTCGATGATCCCCAGGCCCAGCAGGATCGAATTGACGATGCCTTCGTTGCGGATCACTTCCATAACCGCGAAGGTGCGGATGAGAAGATTGGTCCAGAACGGGATGGTGATGAGGAACAGCCACAGATCGCGCGTGCGTTCCGGCCGCGTGGCGATGAAATAGGCGGTGGGGAATCCGAAGACCAGCGCCAGGATGGTGCTGAGGAAGGAGAGCCGAACCGAGCGCCACAGGATGGAGAGATGCGCATCGGCCAGCGTCACTTCGTCGGTGAAGATGTCCTTCTGGAAAACGACGCTGAGCCAGGCATCGGTCGAGAATTTCCATTCGACGCCGCCATAGCCGCCCTTGGTCAGGAAGGAATAGACCACGACGATGACGAGCGGGCCGATCGCGGCGAAGAGCAGGATGAGCAAGGCCGGCGCCGAGAGCAGCCAGCGGCCCCGCGTCTCGCGCCGGTCCGCCGCCGCGGCGGCGAGCACGGCCGGATTCTGAGCGGCTTTCCCATTGGCCATGATGGCTCAGTCCTTCAGGATCTGCATGGCTTCGGGGGCGATGCGCAGGCCCACCGGATCGCCGACCTGCAGCATGTCCTGGTGCCCGCGGCGGTTCTGCACCCGCGCCGTGACCTGCTGGTTGGAGCCGTCGATCTGCATATGGTAGGTCGTATCGGTACCGAAATAGACGATGTTGGCGATGCTGCCGCTCAGATGCGCCTCCGTGCCCGGGCGTACCAGGTCGATGCGCTCGGGGCGGATCGCCAGCGTCACGGTGGCGCCGACACCGACATTCTCCGCGACCGGATGGCTGATCACGACCCCGGAGGGCAGCTTGATCTGGCCGTCGCCGCCGATACGCTGCGTCACCTCGGCTTCGATGAAGTTGGTCTCGCCGATGAAATCGGCAACGAAGCGCACGGTCGGATGTTCGTAGATTTCAGTGGGCGACCCGATCTGCAGAATCTTGCCCTTCGACATGACCGCGATGCGGTCCGACATGGTGAGGGCTTCTTCCTGGTCGTGCGTCACGAAGATGAAGGTGATGCCGGTTTCCGTCTGCATGCGCTTCAATTCGATCTGCATCTCCTTGCGGAGCTTGAGATCGAGCGCCGACAGGGGTTCGTCGAGCAGCAGCACCTTAGGTCTGGGCGCCAGGGCCCGCGCCAGGGCGACGCGCTGCTGCTGACCGCCGGAAATCTGGCTGGTGCGCCGGTCCTTCAGTTCCTCCATGCGCACAAGCCTCAGCATGGCGCCGACCGTCGCCTGCACTTCCGCCTTGGGCTTGCCCAGCATTTCCAGGCCGAAGGCGATGTTCTGCGCCACCGTCATGTGCGGGAACAGGGCATAGGACTGGAACACCGTGTTCACATGCCGCTTATAGGGCGGCAGATGCGCCACCTCCTCGCCTTCCAGCAGGATGGAGCCGTCGCTCGGCATCTCGAAGCCGGCGATCATGCGCAGCAAAGTCGTTTTGCCGCAGCCCGATGGCCCCAGAAGTGTGAAGAACTCGTTTTGGCGGATGGTGACCGAGACATTGTCGAGCGCTCGAACTTCCGCGCCGCCGGTCCCGAAAATCTTGACTACGTTTTTAGCTTCGACAGCTACAGCAGCTGACACGATAGATGGCCCCCGTGTTGATGTCGCGCCATCCGCCTCACACCCCAAGCGCCCTTCTCATCGGGGCATTTTCGTGGGCTCGGCCTTTATGCTGGCCAGGATTCCGCGCGGCGCCAAGATTAGGCATTCGGCTGCCAAGGTCAATCGCAGCGTTGCACAAAAGTGAAATTTGTTGACTTGTTTTCATCGTATGACGCGAGCGCATGCGCTCATGACGCGCAATTGGACTCCCTGGTTCTCGCCAGCGGAACTCCGTCCATTCGGTCAATTGGATCCCCAGCACATCCCTAGCGCGTTTTTTCTGCGACGCTGTTAGATTGCGCGCCGCAACGCAGCCTGGGATCAAGCGGACGAAGCCGATGAGTACGAACCGAAACAAGAACAGACGCCAATTGCCGCCCCTGAATGCCTTGCGTGCCTTCGAGGCCGTGGCGCGTTTCTTAAGCTTTACCAAGGCCGCCGACGAATTGCTGGTAACCCAGAGCGCCGTCAGCCGCCAGGTGAAGAATCTCGAAGATATCCTTGGCGTGCCTCTCATTCTCAGGAAAGCGCAGCTGGAACTGACCGAGGAAGGCAAACGCCTCCTCCCCGTCCTCACCGACTCTTTCGACCGCATGGACGCCATCATCGGCTCCTTCCGCCGCCAGTCGAAGAAGCCGCCCTTGAGCCTCGCCGTGCCGCCCACTTTCGCAAGGCGCATTCTGCTGCCGCGCCTGCCGGAATTTCAGCGCGCCAATCCGGATCTTGAAATCCGCATCGAGACGCCGCCGGTCAATCCGGATTTCCGCAATTCCGGCCATGACCTTGCCATCCTCTTCGGCGAGATCGAGGCCGACGGGCTCATCGCCGACGTGCTGATGCGCGAACGATCGAGCCCCCTCTGCGCGCCCGACCTGGCCAAGAAGGCCGCCTGGCCCGATGTGAAGACGATGATCGCCAAGGCGCCCTTGCTCCACATCCGCCAGGGCAACGATTCCTGGCACGATTGGCGCATGCTGGCGCGCCAGGTGGGTTTTGCCGGTGTCCCGGTCGAACGCGGCATCGTCGTCGAAACCGCCGACCAGGCGGTGCAGGCGGCCATTTCCAGCGGCGGCGTCACCGAAGTCGACCCGCGCCTCTGCGCCGAGGAAGTGGCGAACGGCCAGCTCGTGGCCCCTTTCGACATCAGCATTATGACGGGGCGCACCTATACGCTGGTCTGCCGTCCCGACGAAATCGACCTCGCCCGCATCGCCGCCTTCCGCGCATGGGCGTTGAGCGCGCTGGTGGAACCCGCCCTGCCGGATGCGGCGGCTGACGCCAAACCGGCATGACACCGCAGGAAATCCAGGCCCGCCTGCTTTACCGCGATGCCCTGATGCTGGTGATCGACAAGCCGGCGGGCCTGCCCGTCCATGCGGGACCCAGTACCAATTCGCGGGGAGGTGGGCCCAATCTCGAACGCGATTTCGAGCATTTGCGCTTCGGCCTGCCCAAGGCGCCGGCGCTTGCCCATCGCCTCGACCGCGATACTTCCGGATGCCTCGCCCTGGGACGCCAGCACAAGGGCCTCTCGCGCCTGGGCAAGCTCTTTCAGGAAGGCAGGATCGGCAAGACCTACTGGGCCGTCACCACGGCGCCGCCCCCGGAAAAGCAGGGCACCGTCTCGGCCAGCTTGAAGAAGCTCACCACCCGCGCCGGCGGCTGGCGCATGGTGGTGGTGGGCGAGGACGAGAAGGGTGCCCAAAGGGCCGTCACCGACTATCGTTTGCTCGGATCGGGCGGCGGATATTGGTGGCTGGAGCTTGCACCCCGGACCGGGCGGACCCATCAGATCCGGGTGCATCTGGCGCATCTGGGCTGCCCTATATTGGGAGAGCCGCAGTACCTGCCGCCCGGATCGCCAAAGCCGGGGGCGAAACTGCACCTACATTCCCGCTCCCTTATCGTCCCTTTATACCCGAAAAAGGACCCGATCCGGGTCGAGGCGCCGCCGCCGCCGCATATGATTCCGGCCTTGAAGGCCTGCGGCTACGTAACCGGCTAAGCCGCTTTTGCCGGTTACAGGGAGTCCCCGGGGACTTGTCATCCCAAGGGCCACCCTATATAACCCGCCCGCACGGCCTGAGAATGCGTCCAAGGCGAACCATAGGGCATGCCCAAACGCAGCCGAATGCACTTACATTTCAATAGGATACTGAAATGCCCAAGATGAAGACGAAGAGCAGCGCCAAGAAGCGCTTCAAGCTCACTGCCTCTGGTTTGGTGAAGTTCAAGCCGTCCCAGAAGCGTCACCGCCTTATCAGCAAGCCGACCAAGATGAAGCGCCAGGCCCGCCGCGGCGAGGTGATGGCCGATGTTGATGCCAAGAAGGTCATCAAATTCTTCATTCCCAACGGTCTCTAAGACGCTTTTTGACGGAGAACTGAGAAATGGCACGTACCAAGCGGGGCGTCACGTCCCACGCCCGCCACAAGAAAGTGCTCGAGATGGCCAAGGGCTATGTCGGGCGTTCATCGACGAACTACCGCATCGCGCTCGAGAAGGTCGAAAAGGGCCTGCAATACGCCTACCGCGACCGCCGCGCCAAGAAGCGCGATTTCCGGGGCCTCTGGATCCAGCGCATCAATGCCGGCGTGCGCGAGCACGGCCTCACCTATTCGCAGTTCATCAACGGCGTGAAGAAGGCCGGGATCGAGGTTGACCGCAAGGTCCTCTCCGACCTCGCCATTCGCGAACCGGCCGCTTTTGCGGCACTGGTGAAGCAGGCGCAAGAGGCTCTGGCGAAGTAAGGCCAAAGGCCCATGCCGGCACTTCGCCTCAAACAGCTTTATCTGATCGTGGCCGTCGCCCTGGCATTGCCGGCGGTGACGGCCTGCGATTCCTATAAGGACGATGTGGCGAGCGTGCAGGCGGCCGACAGCATCCTGCCCGACAAAAGCAACGATGCGGTGGCGCGCGAGATCGCCGGTGCCCGCGGTTCCGTCTCGTGGAAGGGTGCCAAGGCCGAGCGCTACAATAACGACGCGATCGTCCTGGTCACCGCCGATATCCAGCGTGTCGGGCAGTCCGGTGCCACCCATAAAATCGCGCTGGAATTCATCAACAACCGCGAAACCCGCAAGATCGCTTTCGAGCAGGCCTATATCGACGGCAAGCCGCAAAGCCTGCTGGGTGGTGCCCTGACCTTGTTTTTGCTGCAACTGGACTGACCGGCCGCAATCGCGCCAAGACTTTGGGACGATAGCTGGGGGCCGGGTCATCCGAGCCTCCTTTTTTGTTTGTGGGATACGATCACGGGGATCGATGCATCATGTCGAATGATACCGGCCAGGATTTGAATGGCCTGCAGAAGAAGTGGCTGGAGGCGGTGGCAAGCACCGGCAGCGTCGAGGCGCTGGAACAGGTGCGCGTCGATGCGCTGGGCAAGAAGGGCGAGATTTCGGCCCTGATGAAGGTGCTGGGCACGCTGGCGCCCGAGCAGCGCAAGGATTTCGGCGCCAGGCTCAACGTGCTGCGCGATGAAGTGGCCGGCGCCATCGACGCCAGGAAATCGGGCCTTGCCAACGCGGCCCTCAATGCCAGGCTCGCGCGCGAGACGCTGGACCTCACCCTCCCCGCGCGGCCCGAATATGAAGGCCGCATCCACCCCATTACGCAGACCATCGACGAGATCGTCGCCATTTTCGGCGAGATGGGTTTCTCCGTGGCGGAAGGGCCGGATATCGAGGACGATTTCCACAATTTCACCGCGCTCAACATCCCGGCCGATCATCCGGCGCGCCAGATGCAGGACACCTTCTATCTGCCGCAACGCGACGATGGCAGCCAGATGGTGCTCCGCACGCACACCTCGCCGGTGCAGATCCGCACCATGCTGAAGGGCGATCTGCCCATCCGCGTCATCTGCCCGGGCCGCACCTACCGCGTCGATAGCGACATGACGCATTCGCCGATGTTCCATCAGGTCGAAGGGCTGGTCATCGACACCCATACCAATATGGGGCACCTCAAGGGCTGCCTGCAGGATTTCGTGCGCGCCTTCTTCGGCATCGACAATCTGCCGGTCCGCTTCCGCCCCAGCTATTTCCCCTTCACCGAGCCCTCGGCGGAAGTCGATATCGGCTGCGACCGGTCAGGGGGCGAGCTGAAGCTCGGCGGCGACAAGGACGGGAATGCCAGGAACTGGCTGGAGATTCTGGGCTCCGGCATGGTGCACCCCAATGTGCTGAAGAATTGCGGCATCGACCCCAGCAAATATCAGGGCTTTGCCTTCGGCATGGGGATCGAGCGCATCGCCATGCTGAAATACGGCATCCCCGATTTGCGCACCTTCTACGAATCCGATCTGCGCTGGCTCAGGCATTACGGCTTCGTGCCCCTCGATATCCCCACCATGGTGGGAGGATTGACGCGATGAAATTCACACTCTCCTGGCTGAAGACGCATCTCGAGACCGATGCGGACCTTGCCGCCATCACCAAGAAACTGACCGATCTCGGCCTCGAGGTCGAAGGCGTCGAGGATAAGGCGGAGACGCTGAAACCCTTCGTCGTCGGCTATGTGGTCGAGGCCGTGCAGCACCCCAATGCCGACCGCCTGCGGGTGTGCAAGGTCGATACGGGCAAGGGCATCCTGCAGGTCGTCTGCGGTGCCCCCAATGCGCGCACCGGCATGAAAGGCGTGTTTGCTCCCGTGGGCACCCATGTGCCGGGTACGGGCCTGGACCTCAAGGCCGGCAAGATTCGCGGCGAGGAATCGAACGGCATGCTGTGTTCGGCCCGCGAACTGGGTCTGGGCCAGGATCATGACGGCATCATCGAGCTGCCCGAAGACGCCCCGGTGGGCCAAAGCTTCGTCGACTATCGGGGCCTGAATGACCCGGTGATCGAGATCAAGATCACGCCGGACCGCGCCGATTGCCTCGGCGTCTTCGGTGTGGCGCGCGATCTTGCTTCCGCCGGATTGGGCAAACTCAACCCCATTGCCGAGAAGCATATTCCGGGCACGTACCGGAGCCCAATCCAATGGTCGATCGACGAGAGCGCCAAGGCTGGCGTGCTCTACACCGCCGGGCGCTATTTCAAGGGCGTCAAGAACGGCCCTTCGCCCCAATGGCTGCAGGACCGGCTGACCTCGATCGGCCTCAGGCCCATCTCCGCCTTGGTCGACATCACCAATTTCGTCACCTTCGATCTCTGCCGGCCGCTCCACGTGTTCGACGCCGACAAGGTGAAGGGCAATGTCACGATGCGCTCGGCCAGGCAAGGCGAGACCATTGAGGCGCTGGACGGCAAGACCTACACACTTGAGCCCGGCATGATCGTCATCGCCGACGATCAGGGGCCCGAAGCCATCGGCGGCATCATGGGCGGTGCCGTTTCGGGCTGTTCCGAGACGACGACGAACGTCTTCCTGGAGGCAGCGCTCTTCGACCCGATCACCACGGCGAAGACCGGCCGCAAGCTCGGCATCCTTTCGGATGCGCGCTATCGCAACGAGCGCGGCCTCGACCCGCAATCGGAAATCTGGGGTATCGACGTGGCGACGCGCCTGATCCTGGAGCTTTGCGGCGGCGAGGTCTCCGAAGTGACCTCGGCCGGCACGATCCCGACGGCGCTCCGCGAGATCGCCTTCCGCCCGTCGCGTGTTCTGGGCCTGGGCGGTGTCGAGGTGGCGACCGACCGGCAGAAGCAGATCCTCATCGATCTGGGCTTCAAGGTATCCGAGAAGGATTTCGACAGCTGGTCGGTCACCGTGCCGTCCTTCCGCGCCGATGTCGAGGGCGAGGCGGATATCGTCGAGGAGGTCATGCGCGTGCATGGCTTCGACCATATCCCGGCAACCTCGATGCCGCGCATGGGCGCGCTCCCCCATGTCGCCGTGAGCCTCGCCCAGAAGCGCGCGCAGCAAGCCAAGCGCCTGCTGGCCGTGCGCGGCTTGAACGAGACCGTGACCTTCAGCTTCATGCCGCGCAACGTCGCCGCCATGTTCGCCGGCAACAATGCCTTGGTGCCGCTCGCCAATCCGATCAGCGCCGATCTCGACGTGATGCGTCCCAGCATCCTCGGCAATCTGCTGATGGCTTCGGCGCGAAACGCCGCGCGGGGGTATAGTGATCTGGCGATCTTCGAGATTGGCCCCACCTATCTCGGCGAAACAGCCAAGGACCAGATTCTGGCGGCGACCGGCATCCGTGTGGGCTCGACACCGCGCCATTGGCAGGTGAAGCAGCGGCCGCTCGATGCGTTCGATGCCAAGGCGGATGCCTTCGCCTTGCTGTCCGCCTTCGGTGTCCCGGTCGAGAATCTGCAGATCGAGGCAGCGGCACCGGCCCATTACCATCCCGGCCAGTCGGCCGTGCTGCGCTTGGGCCCCACCATTCTCGGCCAGTTCGGCGCGCTGCATCCCAAGGTGCTGCGGGAACTGGACGTGAAAGGTCCGGCGGTGGGCTTCGAGGTCTTCCTCGAACGCCTGCCAACACCACGCGGCAAGGGAACCGCGCGGCCGCTGCTCAATCCATCCGCCTTCCAGCCGCTTGAGCGCGACTTCGCCTTCATCGTCGATGCGGGTGCCGCAGCCGAGAAACTGGTGAAAGCGGCGAAAGGCGCCGACAAGGCGCTGGTGACTGAGGTGAAGCTGTTCGACATCTTCGCCGGCGGCAGCTTGCCCGAGGGCAAGAAGTCGGTCGCTTTGTCAGTCGTCCTGCAGCCCCGTGAAAAGACCCTGACCGATGCGGAGATCGAAGCGGCGTCAGCCAAGATCGTGGCGGCGGTGAACAAGGCGACGGGTGGGGAACTCAGGAAATAAAGGCTCCCCGGGGGCAGTGCATTGCCGCATGCATCGCCCTCCGATGCCTTTGCCTTTCCAATTTCGTCATGCCCGGGCTTGACGGAAAAACATTGGCGAGCAATCACCGCTTGCAGCCCCCCTCCCGACCTCCCCCCTGAAGGTGGGAGGAGTTTAGAGCGAGGTGGATCGATTGGCCGCGACCCAAAGCCCTCCCACCTTTAGGGGGGAGGTCGGGAGGGGGGCTGCCCCAGGTTGTGCATCCGCCCTCTTGATTCCGCCCCGCTTCCGCCGCATATGAGCGGCTTGTTGGTCCACTTGCAAAACCCAGGAGAATTCACCGGTCATGACGCAGGAACGCCATGGTTTTCAGGCCGAAGTGTCGCGGCTGCTGCATATCGTTGCGCATTCGCTTTACAGCGACAAATCGGTCTTCTTGCGCGAGCTCATTTCCAACGCGTCGGATGCCTGCGACAAGCTGCGCTACCTGGCCCTGACCCAGCCGGAGCTGCTGGAGGGCGGCGGTGAGCTTGCCGTTTCACTTACCACCGACAAAAAGGCCAGAACCCTGACCATCACCGATAACGGTATCGGCATGAACAAGGACGACCTCATCAGCCATCTGGGCACCATTGCCCGGTCGGGTTCCGCGAAGTTCGCGGAGGAATTGGCGGAGGCGAAGACGCAGGAGCAGAAGGTCAACCTCATCGGGCAGTTCGGCGTCGGCTTCTATTCGGCCTTCATGGTGGCGGACAAGGTCGAAGTGCTGTCGCGCAAAGCAGGCGAGACGCAGGCTTGGCGCTGGGTTTCAGACGGGACCGGCGAGTTCACCGTCGAGACGGCACAGAAGGCGACGCGCGGGACGGAGATCGTGCTCCACCTCAAGAAAGGCGAGACCGAATGGCTGGAGGCGGCGCGCATCGAGCATGTCATCGCCAAGCATTCGGAACATGTGGCGCTGCCGATTCATCTGGTCGACGGCGCCGAGGAGAAACACGTCAATCAGCAGGCCGCACTCTGGACCAAGCTGAAATCTGATGTGACGCCTGAGCAGTATCGCGATTTCTATCGCCATATCGCCCATGCCTTCGACGAGCCCTGGACGACGATCCATTTCAAGGCCGAGGGCAAGATCGATTACACGGCGCTGCTGTTCATCCCCTCGCAGCGGCCGTTCGACCTCTTCAATCCGGAGCGCAAGCAATCGCTGAAGCTTTATGCCAAGCGCATCTTCATCACCGACCAGTCGGATGAGATCCTGCCCGGCTGGCTCCGCTTCGTGAAGGGCTTGGTCGATTCCGAGGATCTGCAGCTCAACATCAGCCGCGAGATGCTGCAGGCCAGTCCCGTGATCGCCAAGATCCGCGCCGCCCTGGTGAAGCGAATCCTCTCCGACCTCACCAAGAAATCGAACGACGATGACAAGTCGGCCTACGAAACCTTTTGGGACAATTTCGGCGCCGTGCTGAAGGAAGGTCTCTACGAGGACGTGACCGCGCGCGACGAGATACTGAAGCTGGCCCGCTTCCGTACCACGGGTTCCGACGGCTGGGCGAGCCTGGCCGATTACGTGGCCCGCATGAAGGAGGGGCAGAAGGCAATCTATTACATCACCGGCGACAGTCTCGACATGGTGGCGCGTTCGGCCCAGCTCGAAGGCTTCAAGGCCAAGGGTATCGAGGTCTTGCTGCTGACCGACCCCATCGACGAATTCTGGATTCCGGCGGTCGAGAAGTTCGGCGAGGCTGAGTTCCGCTCGGTGACGCGTTCGGGTGCCGATCTCGATACGGTCAAGGCGCCGGAAGGCGAAAGACAGGAAGAAAAGAAGCCGGTCGCGGAGAATGTCGATGCGCTCATTTCGTTCCTCAAGGTGACCCTGAAGGACAATGTGAAGGATGTGCGCCTTTCCGAACGGCTGACCGACAGCGCCTGCTGCCTGGTGGCGGATTCGGGCGATATGGACATGCATCTGGAGCGGCTGCTCAGGCAGCACAAGCGACTGGAAGCAAGCCTGCCGCGCGTCCTTGAAATCAACGGCCGCCATCCGCTCATTGACGCGATGACCAAGCAAGCGAGCAAGGACGGCAATTGGACGGAGCTTGCGGAAGCCGCCTGGCTGCTGCTCGATCAGGCCAGGATCCAGGACGGCGAGCCGCCCGCCGACCCGGCCGCTTTCGTGAAGCGCTTGAACGCGCTGCTGGCGAAGGCGATTTGAGAAGGTATACTTGTCATCCCCCGGCTTGGCCGGGGGATCCACGAGTTGCGTTCATCAATTGCTGACAAACTCGTGGATGGCCCGCCTTCGCGGGCCATGACAATCTACAATTGGGTCCTTTGCA
The DNA here is from genome assembly GCF_041918875.1 of Dongia sp. Classification (GTDB taxonomy): domain Bacteria; phylum Pseudomonadota; class Alphaproteobacteria; order Dongiales; family Dongiaceae; genus Dongia. Next base: position 102,213 of record NZ_JAYRUV010000010.1, on the reverse strand, counting down.
CCATGACCAACCCCACCTTCCGCCGCGCGAGGCGCGCCGATCTCGAGGCCATCGTCGACATGCTGGTCGACGACTATATCGGCGCCAAGCGCGAGGACGGGTCGCGGCCGCTCAATGCGAAATATGTGGCGGCGTTCGAAGCCGTGGCGCGCGACGAGAACCAGTATCTCGCCGTGGTCGAGGATGAAGGCGAGATAGTGGGCTGCCTGCAGCTGTCCTTTATTCCAGGGATTGCACGGCTGGGCATGTGGCGCGGGCAGATCGAGGGTGTGCGCATCAAATCGACAAGGCGCGGCGAGGGTTTGGGCCACAAGATGTTTGATTGGGCGATCGCGGAATGCCGCGCCAAGGGCTGCGAGATGGTGCAACTCGCCATGGACAAGACGCGCACGGATACCTTGCGTTTTTATGAGTCCCTCGGCTTCAAGGCGAGCCATGAGGGGATGAAGTTGGGGTTGACCGGGAAGTAGCTGAGCGAGAGTCGTCGCCTGCCCCCTCACCCTGACCCTCTCCCGCAAGGGGAGAGGGAATGAGGTGCCGCTTGGCACAATCTTCAGAATCGATGATTATTGAACGTCACGCGCCAGGCCCCTCTCCCCTCGCCTCGCGGGAGAGGGGTTGGGGTGAGGGAGCCTTAACCGACCCGGTCCATCAGCAATCTTGCCGCCGCCAGATCCTCGATCGCGGTGCCTACCGATTTGAAGAGCGTGATCTCGTCTTCTCGTGCGCGGCCCTGGTGTAGCCCACGGGCGAGGTCGAAGAGGTCGGCGGCGATCCGGTCCGGTGTCAGCACCCCGGACTTGATCGCCTGGACGATGTCGCCGGCTTCCTTGAGCGCCCCGTCGCGAGTATCGACGAAGACGGTGGCGCGGCGCACGGCCTCGTCGTCGCTTTCGCGCATGTCGGGGAGGAAGGCGCCGACCAGGTCGAGATGCTGGCCGGGTTTCAGCCATTCGCCCTTCACCAGCGGATCGCGCGACAAAGTGCCTGTGCTGACGATATCGGCGCGCTTCACCGCGGCTTCGAGGTCGCGCACGGGCTCGACCTCGATGCCGGCGCTGGCCATGGCGCGCACGGCGGCGGCGGCCTTCTCGAAGTCGCGGGCCCAGAGCAGGCTCTTCTTGATGGGCCGGACGGCGCGGTGCGCCTCTATCAGCGGCCGCGCGAGAGCGCCGGCGCCGACCATCAGATGGGTCGCGGCGTCCTTGCGGGCGGCGTAGCTTGCGGCAAGTGCCGAAGCCGCCGCCGTGCGGCGGACAGTCAGGCATTTGCCGTCCATCAGCGCCTTGGGCGCGCCGGTGAGGCCGTCGAGCAGCAGATAGATGCCCTGCACGGCCGGGAGATCGCGCCCGCCATTCCCCGGCGTGATGGTGACGATCTTGATGCCGACGGATTTCCCGGCGTCCCAGGCGGGCATCAGGAGCAGGGTCTGGTCCGCCTCGCCCGGAATGGGGATGCCATGGTGATGGCGGACGGGGACCGTCCAATCGCCGGCAAAGGCTTCGCGGAGGCTCGCCACGAGGCTCTTATAGTCGAGCCTGGCGTCGATGGTTTCGGGGCTGAGATAGGGGATTTGCTCTGTCATGATGGCCGGCACATTAACCAGCCCAAGCGCCAGTCGCAATCGTTCCATATTTCATTTTTATTTCAATAGGATGATGACATTTGCGCAAAGCCCTGGAATTGGATACACCCACGGCCGCGGGCCGTGGTATCCTCGATTTCATGAATCGAGCCGCGTTGAATGTAGCAATGCCGATTGCGCGCCATGGTCCAAGAGAAACGAGGACCGGAATCCGCCTTGGCTAAGAAGCTCTTCATCAGAACCTATGGCTGCCAGATGAACGTCTACGACTCCGCCCGCATGGCGGATGTCCTGGCGCCCTTGGGCTATGGCCCGACCGACAATCCCGCGGATGCGGACATGGTCATCCTCAACACCTGCCATATCCGCGAGAAGGCGTCGGAAAAGACGTTCAGCGAACTGGGGCGCCTGCGCCAGGACCAGGCGCGCCGACAGGCCGACGGTGCCGACATGATCATCGCGGTGGCCGGCTGTGTCGCACAGGCGGAGGGCGCCGAGATCATGCGCCGCATGCCGGAGATCGATATCGTGCTGGGGCCGCAGACCTATCATCGCCTGCCGGAGATGGTGGCGCGGGCGACGCGGGCACGGGATCAGCGGCGCGGGCAGGGGTTTCTCGGGCAGGGGGTCCTGAAGCATCGCGGGGCCGGCGTGCTCGACACCGATTTCCCGGCCGAATCGAAATTCGACCATCTGCCGGAAGCGATGGCGCCGCAGGGCGTCTCCGCCTTCCTCGCCATCCAGGAAGGCTGCGACAAGTTCTGCACCTTCTGCGTGGTGCCCTATACGCGCGGCGCCGAATTCTCGCGGCCCGTGGAGCGCATCGTGACGGAAGCGCTGAAGCTTGCCGCGGCGGGTGCGCGCGAGGTGACGCTGCTCGGGCAGAACGTCAACGCCTATCACGGCGACGGGCCGGACGGGTCGAGCTGGAATCTGGCGCGGCTCTGCCATCACCTGGCGGAGAAGGTGCCGCAGATCGCGCGCATCCGGTATACGACATCGCATCCCCGGGACATGGATGACGACCTCATCGCCGCGCATGGGGCGCTGCCGCAGCTGATGCCGTTCCTGCATCTGCCGGTGCAATCGGGTTCCGACCGGATCCTTTCCGAGATGAACCGGCAGCACACGGCCGACCATTTCCGGCGCATCGTCGACAAGCTACGCGGGCGGCGGCCCGACATCGCGCTTTCCTCCGATTTCATCATCGGTTTCCCCGGCGAGAGGGATGAGGATTTCCGCGCCACGATGCGCCTCATCGAGGAGATCGGCTTCGCGCAGAGCTTCTCGTTCAAATACAGCGCGCGGCCGGGAACGCCGGCCGCCAATCTTGAGACCCGCGTGCCGGAAGACGTGATGGATGCGCGCCTTCACGAGGCGCAGGCGCTGCTGGAAAGGCAACTGGTCGACTTCAACCGCGCGACACTGGGCCGGACGGTGCCGGTGCTCCTCGAAAAACGCGGGCGCGACCCCGGCCAGCTGGTCGGCAAATCGCCTTATCTGCAGGCGGTGCATGTCGATGCGCCGGAACATCTCATCGGCGAGATCGTCGATGTCGAGATCGCCGGCCTGGGGCATTACACCCTGGGCGGCGTGCTGGCGACGGGCCCCGTCGCATCGGTCCAACCGGAGAGAGCCATCGCGTGAGTGCAACCCCCCTCGCCCCGATCGCGACACCCATTCACCTGCAATTCGAAGATAACAGGCTGCTGCCGCAGCTTTTCGGCCAACACGACCAGCATCTGGCGCGCATCGAGCAGGCGCTGGGCGTGTCCATGGTGCCGCGCGGCAACCAGCTGGCCATATCCGGCCCCGACGAGGCCGTCGCTACCGCCAGACAGGTGGTGACCGGACTCTATCAACGCCTGAAACGCGGGCTGGAGGTCGATCAGGGCGAAGTCGATGCGGCATTGCGTCTGTCGCAGGACGATGACGGGCTGGAGCCCAACCTCTTTGAAGGGAACAGCAAGGAAGGCCTTGCCATCCGCACGGCGCGGCGCCACATCACGCCGCGCTCGGCGATGCAGGCCAAATACATGCGCATGCTGCACGAGCATGAGCTTGTCTTCGGCCTGGGGCCGGCGGGTACGGGCAAGACCTATCTCGCCGTGGCGGTGGCGGTTGCCATGCTGACCAAGGGTGCGGTCGATCGCATCATCCTTTCGCGTCCCGCGGTCGAGGCGGGCGAAAAACTGGGCTTCCTGCCAGGCGATATGCGCGAAAAGGTCGATCCCTATCTGCGCCCGCTTTACGACGCGCTCAACGACATGCTGCCGGGCGACCAGGTGGTCAAGCGCATGACGTCGGGCGAAATCGAGGTGGCGCCGCTCGCCTTCATGCGCGGGCGCACGCTGGCGCATTCCTTCGTCATCCTCGACGAGGCGCAGAACACCACGCCGATGCAGATGAAGATGTTCCTGACACGTCTCGGCCAGGGCTCGCGCATGGCGATCACCGGCGATCTCAGCCAGATCGATCTGCCGAGCGGCACCAAATCGGGCCTCAAGGACGCACTGGAGGCGGTCGAGGGTATCCAGGGGCTGGGTGTCGCGCGCTTCTCGGAAGTCGATGTCGTGCGCCATCCGCTGGTGGCCAAGATCGTCGGCGCCTATGATGCGCGCGACAAGAAAGCGGCCGGAAAAGGGTGACGAAGACCGGCCCATCGCTGAAAATCGGCATCGAGATCGCGGACAAAGGCTGGGACAAGGCGCTGCCCGACGCGGCCAGGATCGCGCGGCGTGCCGCGCGTGCGGCCATCAAGGCAGCGCTCGCGGCGAAATCCTTGCCGCGCAAACGTTTGGCCGAGGCAGGCAAGGTCGAGCTGGGCATCACCCTTGATAACGACAGGGGCGTGCGCCATCTCAACCGCGACTACCGGGGCAAGGACAGGCCGACCAACGTCCTGTCCTTCGCGGCACTCGATGCCGGACTGCCGCCCAAGGGCGTTCCGGCAAGCTATCCCTGGGCGCTGGGCGATATCGTGCTGGCGCTGGGAATTATCAAGGTGGAAGCCAGGGACCAGCGCAAGACGCTGGCGCAGCACTTTTGCCACCTGGTCGTGCACGGTGTGCTACATTTGCTGGGCTTCGATCACGAAAAGGACCGCGCGGCCCACGCGATGGAGAAGCTGGAACGGGAAATCCTGGCCGGTTTGGGCTGGCCCGATCCCTATCGATAAAGAGAGTTTGGAAGTGAAATGAGCGACCTACCATCTAGAAGCGGCGCGGCCGAGGATTCGGGCAAACCGCGCCTGGGTTTCAAGGGGCTGATGCGCTTTTTCCGGCGCAAGACCGGGGGCGAGAACGCCCTCCGGGACGCGATCGAAGAACTGATCGAGGAATCGGAAGCCGGCGACGATGGCGAGCCGCCGCTCGATTCCAACGAATCCTCGCTGCTGCTCAACGTACTGAAGCTCGGCGATCTTACCGCCTATGACGTCATGGTGCCGCGCGCCGACATCAAGGCGGCACCCGAGGATATCGACCTCAAGGGCCTCATCCAGATGGTGCGCGAGTTCGGTCATTCGCGCCTGCCCATCTACCGCGAGGATCTCGACGATATCGTCGGTATCGTCCATGCCAAGGACGTGCTGACCTTCTTCCCCGATCCGGAGAAGTTCCAGCTGAAGAAGATCCTGCGCGAGCCGATGTTCATTTCGCCCTCGATCCCGGTCCTCGACCTGCTGCTGCAGATGCGCCACGGCCGCGCGCATATGGCGCTGGTGGTCGACGAGTATGGCGGCATCGATGGGCTGGTCACCATCGAGGATCTGGTCGAGGAGATCATCGGCGAGATCGAGGACGAGCATGATGTGGTGAAGGGGCCGCATCTGGTGCTGCGCCCCGACGGCACCCTGCTGGCCGATGCACGCACGACGATCGAGGCCTTCGAGGAGAAAGTGGGCCCCGTCCTCACCGACGAGGAACGCGAGGCCGACATCGATACGCTGGGCGGCCTGGTCATGTCGCTGACCGACCGCGTGCCGTTGCGCGGCGAGCTGGTGACGCATTCCTCCGGCATCACCTTCGAAGTGCTGGATGCCGATCCGCGGCGCATCAAGCGCCTGCGCGTGCGCAACATACCGAACCTCGAAAAAGCGCCGGAACCGGCCGCGAAGGCCATAAAGGACTAATCCACCATGCAGACGATGGCGCGGCTCAACGCCTGGGTCGGCGCGCTTGAGGGCTGGAAGCGGCGCGGCTTCGCCGCGATTCTCGGCGCGGTGTCGGCGCTGGCTTTCGCACCGGTGAAATTCACGCCGGTCATGGCGCTGTCGCTCGTCGGGCTTTACTGGCTGATCCAGGCGGCACCCACGCGGCGGATGGCTTTCAACGTCGCCTGGGCTTGGGGCTTCGGCCATTTCGCGGCTGGGAATTACTGGATCGCCAATTCGTTCCTGCTCGACATCGGCCGCTTCGGCTGGATGATGCCGCCGGTCATCTCGGGCCTGGCTGCGTTTCTGGCGCTCTATCCGGCGCTGGCCGGCGCCGCCGTCTGGCGCAAGGGCGACCTGTCGCCCGCAGGCATCCTGGCCTTTGCCGGCCTGTGGGTCATCGCCGAATGGCTCCGGAGCCATGTTCTGACCGGCTATGCCTGGAACCTCGCCGCCTATGTCTGGGACTGGAGCCCGGCCATGATGCAATCGGCTTCAGTCTGGGGCAGCTGGGGCCTGGGCCTCTTCACCGTGGCGATTCTCACCTTGCCGGCAAGCCTTGCGGCCGATGACAGGCGGCCAGGGCGCATCGCCTGTGCTGCTGCCCTGGCGGTTCTGGGGCTGCTCTGGGCCGGCGGCGCCTGGCGCCTTTCCGGCGACACGGGCGAACATGTGGCCGGCATCAGGCTGCGCATCGTGCAGGCGAATGTCAGCCAGGCGGAGAAATTGCAGGGCGGTTTCTCCGCCCGGCATTTCGAAAAGCATATGCAGCTGACGCGCGACACCCCTGGCTTGGACAAGGTCACGCATGTGATCTGGCCCGAGTCGTCCATTCCCTTCCTGCTGGACCGGGACCCGGCGCTGCGACAGATGATCGCAGCCGTCACTCCACCGAAAGGCGCATTGCTGGCGGGGACGGTCCGCGGCGCGCCGGCGCAGGGAGAACTCGCCGAGATCTGGAATTCGCTGGTCGTGCTGGGTCCGGACGGCGAGATCCGCGGCACGGCCGACAAGGCGCATCTGGTACCCCTGGGGGAGTATGTGCCGATGCGTTCGCTCTTTCCGTTCATCAGCAAGCTGACACCTGGGTCGATGGATTTCTCCGCCGCCCCGGGCCCCACTACCTTGGCGGTACCGGGGGCACCCGATATTGGGCCGTCGATCTGCTACGAGATCATATTTCCGGGCGCCATCGTCGATGAAGCGCATCGGCCCGGATGGCTGGTCAATGTCACCAATGACGGCTGGTTCGGCAATTCGGCGGGGCCGCATCAGCATTTCGCGTCCGCCAGGTATCGCGCTGTGGAGGAAGGCATTCCTCTGATACGTGCCGCCAACACCGGAATCTCGGGTGTCGTCGACGCCTATGGACGCATCGAGACACAATCGCGCCTGGGTGATATCGCTGTCATCGATGCCGACCTGCCGCGCGCGCTGCCTGTGACGATTTTTGCAGAATATGGAATTGCTGTCCCAGGTCTGCTCGTACTTGTTGCACTCATTCCTATGGTCCGGCGGCGCCGATCTGCGTAAGATGGTTCAGTTGTTCATCCCAGGGTTGAGGCCTTTCTGTGACCCTGTACACAGGAGTGGATGAAGCGATTGACCCGACTTCACCGGTATGACAAGACAAACGCGTCAGCATGATGGTGAACAGCGTGAACTGCTGGGAAAATCGGCCGAAACAACCGACATTCGGCCGGATGCGGAGCGCGGTGCGGGAAACGAGCTGAGGCTGCCTGGATGACGATCGCGCCAGACGATCGCAAGGCCGCTGGATCACGAGGAGAGTGAGAAAAATGGCAAAATCGACCAAGCAGGGGAATAACACCAAGGGACGCAAATCGTCCGGCCGCATGGCCAGCAAGGGCTTCCCCAATCCGATCGACGTGCATGTCGGCCAGCGCATCCGCCTGCGCCGGACCTTGCTCGGCATGAGCCAGGAGAAGCTTGGCGAGGCGATCGGCCTCACCTTCCAACAGGTGCAGAAGTATGAGCGCGGCGCCAACCGCGTCGGCTCCAGCCGCCTGTTCGATCTGGGGCGTGTCCTCGATGTGCCGATTTCCTATTTCTTCGAAGACATGCCCAATTCGGTGCAGGAGAAGAGCCCATCTAAACTGATGGGTGTGGCCACCCCGGCCCCGGTCGATTACGAACCCGATCCGATGGCCAAGCGCGAGACGCTGGAACTGGTCCGGGCCTATTACAAGATCCCCCAGGCCTCGGTCCGGAAGCGCATCTTCGAGCTGACCAAGTCGCTCGCCAAGAGCTCGCTGGTCGACGAAGACTGAAATCGGCCCGGAATCGGCCGGTTTTGCGTGGATTTTGCGCGGCGCGGGGCAACTAAAACCCGCTTGACCACCGAATCCCGGTCAACCATGATCCCGGCCGCATCGCGGCCGGGATTTTTGCTGTCCGACTCAGGGGCGGCTCTTAAGGAGCCGACCCCTCGAACGCCCCACCTGCTGCGCACGTGAACTTGTCGAACCTTTATCTTTGCGGGAATCCTGCCAGTGTCGAAATCCAGCTATCTTTTCACCAGCGAAAGCGTGTCCGAAGGCCATCCGGACAAGGTCTGCGACCGCATCTCCGACAGTATCGTCGATCTCTATCTGGCGGCCCAGCCGGAAGCCCGCGTCGCCTGCGAGACCCTGGCCACCACCAACAAGGTCGTGCTGGCCGGCGAAGTGCGCGGCCCAGCTTCGATCACCCACGACAAGCTGATCGAGACCGCCCGCCGCGCCATCAAGGAAATCGGCTACGAGCAGGACGGCTTCCATTGGAAGACCGCCAGCATCGATTGCTATGTGCATTCGCAATCGGCCGATATCGCCCAGGGCGTCGATGCCGCCGGCAACAAGGACGAGGGTGCCGGCGACCAGGGCATCATGTTCGGCTATGCCTGCAAGGAGACGCCCGTATTGATGCCGGCGCCGCTGCAATATTCGCATCAGATCTTGAAGTTGATGGCCGACGATCGCCACAGCGGCAAGGTCAAGGGCTTCGGCCCCGATGCCAAGAGCCAAGTGACGCTGCTTTACGAAAACGGCCGGCCGGTGAAGGCGACCTCGGTCGTCGTTTCGACCCAGCACGATGCGGGCCTGGAGCAGAAACAGGTACGCGACCTCGTGCGTCCCTATGTGGAGCAGGTCCTGCCCAAGGGCTGGATGCCGAAGGAAGAGGAATTCTACGTCAATCCGACCGGCAAGTTCGTCATCGGCGGTCCGGATGGCGATGCGGGCCTCACGGGGCGCAAGATCATCGTCGATACATACGGCGGTGCCTCGCCCCATGGCGGCGGCGCCTTCAGCGGCAAGGACCCGACCAAGGTCGACCGCTCGGCCGCCTATGCGGCGCGGTATCTGGCCAAGAATGTGGTCGCCGCCGGCTATGCGGAAAAGTGCGTCATCCAGGTGGCCTATGCGATCGGCGTTTCCAAGCCGCTGTCGGTCTATGTGAACACCTACGGCACCGGCACGGTGGATGAAGAGAAGCTGGTGAAGGCGATCGGCGAGGTGATGGACCTCAGCCCTCGCGGCATCCGCAAGCATCTGGGCCTCAATAAGCCGATCTATACGCGCACCTCGTCCTATGGGCATTTCGGCCGCGAGCCGGAGGCCGATGGCGGCTTCTCCTGGGAGAAGCTCGACCTCGTCGCCAGCCTGCAGGCGGCGATGGCCTGAGCGGACCCGAAAGCGAACAGTCGATGACCGACAGACGCGCCGCGGCCCCGGGAGAAACCGGGCCGCGGCGAAACTTTTATGGCCGCCGCCAGGGCCGGCCCTTGCGCGAAAGCCGCAAGCGGCTGATGGAATCGCTGCTGCCCCGGATCGCCGTCACGGTGACGCCCGGCAAGGAGATCGACCCGGCGGCGTTTTACCCGACGCCGATGCGCGCGCACTGGCTGGAGATCGGCTTCGGCGGCGGCGAGCATCTGGCGGCACAAGCCGCAGCCAACCGCGATGTCGGCCTCATCGGCTGTGAGATCTTCCTCAACGGCATCGCCTCGGCGCTCTCACATATCGATGCGGCGAAGCTTGAGAATGTGCGCATCTATCCCGAGGACGTGCGCGACCTGCTGCCGGTGTTGAAGCCGCAGAGCTTCGAGCGGATCTTCCTGCTCTTCCCCGACCCCTGGCACAAGGCCCGCCATGCGAACCGCCGCTTCGTCAACCAAGCCAACCTCGACATCGTCGCCAGCCTGCTGAAGCCCGGCGGCGAGTTCCGCATCGGCAGCGACGACCCGGTCTATATCGGCTGGGCGCTTGCCCACACCACACGCCACCCCGCGTTCAAATGGCTGGCCGAACGCTCAAGCGACTGGCGCGTCCGTCCCGCCGACTGGCCGCCCTCGCGCTACGAGCAAAAAGCCATCGCCCAGGGCCGCGTGCCGCATTACTTCAGGTTCAGGCGGGTTTAGGGCTGCGAAGCCGTCATTTGCCGGAACCTCTTCCACTGTTGCATGCGTTCTTGTTTTGCCCATATACTCTCTTTACGATTAATACTCGATGAGGATGCGCGGTGATAAGCGACGAGTCAACAGACGCCGACAAGCAATTCCGTCTTGGGCGAAATCTGCTCTATGGCTTTGGCACTGAGCCGGACTTAGCCCGGGGTTGCTACTGGCTGGAGAAAGCCGCAGCACAGAACCACGCCAAAGCTCTCGCGCATTTGGGCAGCTTGTATCTGTACGGCCACCACTACCCCGCCGATCCGCAACATGGATTGCAACTTCTCCAGCAATCCTTGGAGGCCGGAAACATGGACGCGCTCAATACACTAGGCACGTTCTACCTTGAGGAACGCTGTCCGACTACTTACGATAAAATGAAGGGTGCCGGCTGTTTTCGTCAAGCAGCGGAGGCTGGCGACTATTCCGGCTTATTCAATTACGGCCTGTGGAACGAGTTGGAGGGAAACTTCGCCGAGGCCGTGAAATGGTTCCGCCTAGCGACCCAAAAGAAGCATGCAACGGCGTATTATCGCCTGGCTGGCCTGCTCGCCGATGGCAAAGGCATCCAGCAGAATGTCGATGAGGCATGCGAGCTTTACGAGTTTGCTGGCGAAGAACTGCAATATCCGCTTGGCTACTTCGGCTACGCACGGCTGCACGACGACCCCAAATACGGGAGACAGGATCTCGCTGAGGCGGCGGGTTTCTACTTCTTGGCTGCCGATCGTGGAATAGCCGAGGCCCAGCTACGTTATGCCGAACTTGCCGAACTCGGATATGGCGCCCCCCAAGCCAAGTACGACGCCTATGTTTGGACGCGCGTCGCGATGGAACATCTTCCGGAGGAAGAGATGCCGCGTGCCGAAGCGACCTTGGCGCGCATCAAAGAAAAACTGGGGCCCTGGCAGTTGCGGCCCGCGGAACAGGAAGCGGAAAAGATCATCGCCTTCTTGAAGCCATATGGCCGGTGCTGAAGAGGTCCGGCTTAGGCTTCACGCGGAAAGAATCTTCAGTGATGCCCCCACCCCACCCTCCCCCTGAAGGGAGAGGGAGTAGAGCGAGGTGTCGGTGCGAGTTCAGCGCAAAAGCCCTCTCCCTTCAGGGGGAGGGTGGGGTGGGGGTGCCAAGTGACGGGTTACGCCGCCATCTTCCACTCAATCCCCTTGGGCGAGGGTGTGAAAATCTCTACACCTGTCTCAGTGACGCCGACAGAATGCTCGAACTGCGCCGAGAGGGACTGGTCGCGCGTCACCGTCGTCCAGCCGTCGCCGAGGATCTTCACATCGGCCTTGCCGGCATTGAGCATGGGTTCGATGGTGAAGATCATGCCGGGTTCCAGCACCACGCCGGTGCCGGGCTTGCCGTAATGGAGGACCTGCGGCGCGTCGTGGAAGACGCGGCCGACACCATGGCCGCAGAAATCCTCGACCACAGAGAAGCGGTTCTTATGCGCGAGCGTTTCGATGGCGTGGCCGACATCGCCCAGCGTGTTGCCGGGCTTCACCATGGCGATCCCGGCCATGAGGGACTGGTAGGTGACGTCGCACAGGCGCCGCGCCTTCACGCTGGCAGTCCCGGCAATGAACATCCGGCTGGTGTCGCCATGCCAACCATCGACCAGGGGTGTCACATCGATATTGAGAATGTCGCCGTCGGCAAGGATCTTCTTTTCCGACGGAATGCCGTGGGTCACCACATGGTTGACCGAGATGCAGCTGGCGTGCTGATAACCCTTATAGCCGACGGTGGCCGGAATACCGCCATGGTCGCGCATGAAGGTGTCGCACAATTTGTCGAGCGCCAGGGTGCTGATGCCGGGACGGACATGGTCGCCGATGAAATCGAGCGTCTCGGCGGCGAGGCGCCCGGCCCGGCGCATGCCTTCGAAACCTTCCGCATCGTGGATGGGGATCGGACGGTTGTTCATGTCGCGCTGGGCGGAAAGCTTCATCATGAGGTTTCTTTAAGACCGAACGAGGCGGAGGTCAATGAAGCCCCTCGCGACCCTTGCAATTGCCTGCCGCCCGCGCCAATTCTTGCATCATCATGAGTGCCCACACCCAACGCCTGACGGCAGTCCTCGGGCCCACGAATACCGGCAAGACCTATATGGCCATGGAACGGCTGCTGGGCCACCGGTCGGGGATGATCGGCTTTCCGCTGCGGCTGCTGGCGCGGGAGAATTATGACAAGGCGGTGAAGTCGGTCGGCGTCGAGGCCTGCGCCCTGGTGACCGGCGAGGAAAAAATCGTGCCGCGGGGTGCCCGGTACTTCTTCTGCACCGTCGAATCCATGCCGCTGGACCGGCCGGTGGCCTTCGTCGCGGTCGATGAGATCCAGCTTGCCGCCGACACCGAGCGCGGACACATCTTCACCGACCGGCTGATCCGGGCGCGGGGCATGGACGAGACCATGTTCATGGGATCGGATGCGGCGACACCCTGGGTCAAGCTGCTGGCGCCGGGGATCGAGATCGTCAACCGCCCGCGCTTTTCGACGCTCTCATACGCGGGCTCGAAGAAGATCACGCGCCTGCCGCCGCGTTCGGCCATCGTTGCCTTCTCGGCCGCCGATGTTTACGCCATTGCCGATCTCATCCGCCGGCAAAGGGGTGGGACCGCCATCGTGATGGGGGCGCTTTCCCCCCGCACGCGCAATGCCCAGGTCGATCTTTACCAGGCGGGCGAGGTCGATTACCTGGTGGCGACCGACGCCATCGGCATGGGGCTCAACATGAATGTGGGCCATGTCGCCTTTGCCGCCTTGAAGAAGTTCGACGGCCGGTCCCTGCGTGCCTTGAGCCGCGCCGAGATCGGGCAGATCGCGGGGCGCGCCGGGCGGCATATGACCGACGGCACCTTCGGCACAACGGCCGAGGTGGGGCCGATGGACCCGGACCTCATCGAGGCGGTCGAGAACCACCGTGTCGATCCCATCCATTTCCTGATGTGGCGCAATGCCGAACTCGACTTCCGCAGCGTCGATACCTTGCTCAAAAGCCTCGACGCGCGGCCGCCGCATCCGGGCCTGGTGCGCCAGCAGGAAGCGATCGACCATCAATCGCTGGCGGCGCTCGCGCGCGACGACGAGATCCGCACTCTCACCTTGCCCAAGGGCCGCGTCGCCTTGCTGTGGGAAGTCTGCCAGGTGCCGGATTTCCGCAAGCTGATGACGGATGCGCATCTGCGGCTCCTCGCGCAGATCTTCCGGCACCTCGCCGGCGGGCGGGGCCTGGCACCGGGACGCATTCCCACCGACTGGATCGCCGACCAGATGAGCCGCCTCGACCGCATCGATGGCGATATCGATCATCTGACGCAGCGCATCGCCCATATCCGCACCTGGTCCTATATCGCGCAGCGGAGCGATTGGCTCGCCGACGCGCCGCACTGGCAGGGTCGCGCGCAGGAGATCGAGGACCGGCTCTCTGACGCGCTCCATGAAGCGTTGACGCAGCGCTTCGTCGACCGGCGCCATGCCGCCCTCCATCGCCGCATGGTCGGTGGCGGCAAGCTCGACGCGGTCTTCGGCGAGGATGGCAGCGTTACGGTCGAAGGGCATGAGGTCGGCATCCTCAAGGGGCTCGATTTCTTCCCCGCCGTCGACGCCAATGCCGAGGAAGCGCGGCCCTTGCTGGCCGCCGCCAGGCGCGTGCTGGGGCCGGCCCTGCGCACGCGGGTGAGCGACCTCGTGGCCTCGCCCGACGGCGACTTCAAGCTTTCCCCCGCTGGTGCCATCGCCTGGCGCGAGACGCCGCTGGCACGGCTCATCCGCGGCGACCAGCCCTTGCGGCCGATGGTGGAGCTGAAACCGATCGACCTCATCGACGGACGCCAGCGCCAGGCGATCGAGCAGCGCCTGCGCCATTGGCTCGACCGGCTGCTGCGCCATCGGCTGCATCCGATTTTCGTGGCGCAGGGAGCCAAGCTGGAGCCGGCGGCGCGGGGTCTCGTCTATCAGCTGGGCGAGGGCCTGGGTGCCCTCAATCGGGAAGCCGTGCGCGCCCAGCTGTCCGCCCTGGCGCCGGCCGATCGCAAGGCGCTGGCGGCGCTGGGTGTCCGCATCGGCGCCGTCACGATCTGGCTGGCGCGGCTCGACGACAGGCGCCAGCGCCGCCTGCTGGGGCTGCTCGGCGCGCTGTGGCACCGCCTGGCATTGGACGCGGAAGGCAAGCCCGATCCGCTGCTGCTCGATGCGGGCGGGCTGGAGGCCTGGCAGATGGCGGGCGGCAAGCGTGTCGTCGCGGGAAAGAGCTATGCCTTCGGCGCGTTGGAGCGCCTGGCGCTGGCCTTGCGCGAGGCGGCCGCGGCCAAGACCCTCACCACCGACGAGGCCAATGCCGCCAAGTTCGAGATGAGCCCGGAGGAACTGGGCCAGACCATGCGGCAGCTCGGCATTCGGGCGGCCTTGCCTGGCGGCGTGCGCATGCGCGCGCGCGCCAAGCGCGGCAAGCCGGTGCAAGCGCCAAAGCCGCCGCGTCCGGAGCCGAAGATGGACCCGAGCTCGCCCTTCGCGGCGCTCTCGGTGCTGCATGAAAGGCTGGTCGCCAAGGATCTGCCGCCGCCGGCGCGGGCTCCTAAGAAGCGCCGCCGCCGCCGGCACCCGCCGCCGGCATCCAAGGCGGATGCGACATGAGCGGGACACAGCGCATCGATAAATGGCTGTGGTTCGCACGCTTCCTCAAGAGCCGCTCCCTGGCGACGGTATTGGCCGCCAGCGGCAAGCTGCGCCTCAACGGCCAGCTCGTCGCCAAGGCGCATGCCCAGGTGAAGGCGGGCGACGTGCTGACCTTTCCGCTGGGTCCGCATATTCGCGTCATCAAAGTGCTGGCGCCCGGCACCAGGCGCGGACCGGCGCCGGAAGCGCAGACCCTCTATGAAGACCTGTCGCCGCCCCCGCCGCGTGCTGCGCGGCCGGCCGCGCCGGCCGGCGGCGAACCGCCGCAGCGCGCTTCCGGCAGCGGACGCCCGACCAAGCGCGAGCGGCGCGCGCTGGATCAGCTGATGGGCGAGGATGGCGAAGACTGAATAACCATACGGAATATCTGCGCGGGCTGGCCCTGTTGCGCCCCTTGGAGGGCTATGGTAGCTAGCCCGGCAAGCGAAAATACCAATCCGCCATCAGGAGCAGTCGCCATGGCTTATGTCGTTACCGAGGCATGCATCAAGTGCAAATACATGGACTGTGTCGAAGTCTGCCCGGTCGATTGTTTCTATGTCGGCGCCAACATGCTGGTCATCCACCCGGACGAATGCATCGATTGCGGCGTCTGCGAACCGGAATGCCCGGCCGACGCGATCCTGCCCGATTCCGAGTCCGGCACCGACAAATGGCTGGAGGTCAACCGGCAATATGCCGCCGAATGGCCCAATATCACCCGCAAGGGCGAGGCACCCACCGATGCCGATTCCTGGAAGGGTGTCGAGGATAAGTTCGAAAAGCATTTCGACCCGGCGCCCGGCAAGGCGTGACGCTCTCGAAAGCGGCAGTTCTTATTACGTTTCTATGATTATTTTCCTTGCGCGACGCTATGTCGCGCTGGCGAATCCATATTTTGATGTCCACCTGGGACAGTGCGCTACACCCGGTGGTTAATGTCACTGCGCCCAGCGCATAACTGCCTTTCCTTGAATTCGAGCCCGATTTTTGCTATAAAACTCGGGAAGGTCGTTGGGGCGGAATCCATTGGAAAGATTAATCTTTTCTGGCCCGTCCAAGCCTAAATGTTAACGTCGAACCAGACTCGGAATCTGTATGGAACCGGGAAAGGTTCGTTGCGGCTTTGAATCGAAATTATGACAGTTCCGGGTCCCGGCAGAAGGACCCGCAGGAACAATCGGGTCGACCGCCGACCGGAAATTGGTTGGACGGTATCAAGGGGATCCGGCGGGCGGCGTTTTGTGGAGCAACCCCTCAGGCTTTGAGGCCGTTGTGTTGGAGTGCGACCCCGTTCCGCGCGGAACGGGAACGGCGAGCGACCCCTTTTTGCCCCCAGGATGCCCCTGGGAGTTCCTGGGATGCGGCAGACCGGATTGCGACGTGAAGAAAGATCGGATGTGATGGAGCTGAATGTGGTCGAGAAAGCGAAAAAGACAGTAGCCGCCAAGGACAAGGATCTGGGCTTCAAGAAGGGTGACTTCGTCGTCTACCCGACCCATGGCGTCGGCAAGGTCATGGGTATCGAGAGCCAGGAAATTTCCGGCCACTCCCTCCAGGTCATCATCATCCTGTTCGACAAGGACCGCATGACCCTGCGCGTTCCCGTCGCCAAGGCCAAGAATTCGGGCCTGCGCAAGCTCAGCAGCAAGAAGGTCATGGAGACCGCGCTGCAGACCTTGAAGGGCCGTTCACGCGTGAAGCGCGCCATGTGGTCGCGCCGCGCCCAGGAATATGAAGCCAAGATCAATTCCGGCGACCCGGTCTCGATCGCCGAAGTGGTGCGCGACCTGCATCGCAACGCCGACCAGCCGGATCAGTCCTACAGCGAGCGGCAGATTTACCAGGCCGCCCTCGACCGTCTGGTGCGCGAGCTTGCCGCTATCGAAGGCATGGACGAGCAGGCCGCGACCGAACGTCTGCATCAGGTGATGAAGGCGGCCTAAGAAGGCCATATTCCACCCACCAGCTCTCTCCTCAGAGAGGCTCCCCGAGCGGCATGACCGCTAACGACGGATGGTCCCCGGATCCCCTTCCGGTCCATCCGTCGGGGGTTTTTCTCCCCCAGACCCGCCCTTTCAGGTAGCCCCGCCCTTTCAGGCTCCATTCCTATTTCCCGGCTTTTGCACCCGCAATGCCGCCGCCTGTGACGGGCGGCACGTGTTTCGGGTGAGCCAGCTCACACCTGCGCCGAACCGGGCGAACCGACTGCCCCGCGCCCTCGACTACCGGTTAATGCGATCCCGCAGGAACCCGCAATGCCGAGGAAGCCATGCTCGAAGACCCGACCAAACGCCTGATGAATCTCAACACGCTGGATAGCTCGCTCTATCAGTACCAGATCTATCGCCAGCAATATTACAGCACCATCCAGGGCAGCGACGGCTCCAACGTGCTCGACGGGGAATCGCACGCCAACGCGATCTACGGCAATGGCGGCAACGACACGCTGAACGGCTATGCCGGCAACGATCTGCTCGATGGCGGCATCGGCAACGACAAGCTGGATGGCGGTATCGGCAATGACAAGCTGTTCGGCGGCGATGGCAATGACACGCTGCTGGGCGGCGACGGCAACGATTATTTCGTCGGCGGTGCCGGCTACGACAAGATGGTGGGCGGCGCCGGCCATGACACGGTCGATTATTCGACCTCGACCCACGGCGTCTATATCGACATGAGCGACGGCAATTTCGGCGGCCATGACGATGTCAGCGGCATCGAGGATTTCATCGGTTCGCTCTTCGACGACGATGTCGACGGCAATGACGACGCCAACCTGATGAAAGGCGGCGCCGGCAACGACAATCTGTGGGGTGGTGCCGGCAACGACACCATACTGGGCGAGGAAGGCGACGACTATCTGTTCGGCGGCACGGGCGCCAACATCATCGACGGCGGCAACGGCAACGACCATATCCATGCCGGCGGTGGCAACTATGACGATGTGGTGACCGGCGGCGCGGGGGCCGACACCTTCCACTGGCAGGTCGATGTCGTGAACGGCCATGACATCATCACCGATTTCGACCCGCTTGCCGACGCCCTGGAACTGAACAACCCCTATGGCAACGGATCGGCCAACGTGTTCGTCAACACCAGCGCCGACGGCGATGTCGTGATCGCGTTCGGGAATTCGACGGTCGAGCTCAACGGCGTCCAGAACCAGGGCTGGGCCTCGATCCAGGATCTGCAGAACGCCGGCTGGAACATCAATTACATCTCGATCGACTGAAGACCCGGCTCCGTTCGACGGCCCGACGGTTCGACGGTCCGACGGTTCGACGGTCCGGCGCCCCGGCCATCCCTGGCCGGGGCGTCATCGTTTTGTCGCACATGCTATGATCGCGGCTCGCCGTCCGAGTCGCCCCAGTCGATCAGAGCCCATGCAGGAACGAGAGAAATTCGCCATTCTGAAGAAGCCCAGCCGTATCTGGGCGATCTCGCCGGTACATGGGGACATGCCGCGTCTCAGGGCACTCCACGCCTATATCGCCGAGCAATTCGACCCCGGCGACCGCATCGTCTATCTGGGCGGCTTCCTGGGGCGCGGGCCCGATGTCGCCGGCACGCTCGACGAGATAATCACGTTCCGCCGCCAGATCCTGGCGCGGCCGATCATGTTCCCGGAAGATATCGTCTACCTCCGCGGCCAGCAGGAGGAGATGTGGATGAAGCTGCTGCAGCTGCAGTTCGCGCCCAACCCGCGCGAGGTGCTGCCCTGGCTGCTACAGCAGGGCGTGGGCCCCACCATTACGGCCTATGGCGGCGATCCGGCCGAGGGCATCATCCATTGCCGCGAGGGAGCTCTCGCCATCACGCGCTGGACCAATTCGCTGCGCGCCGCCCAGCAGGCGAGGCCGGGCCACGCCGCCTTGATGTCCGCCATCCGACGTGCCGCCTATACGGACGATCTTGGTCTCCTCTTCGTCCATGCCGGAATCGACCCGGAACGGCCGCTATCGGCCCAGGGCGACAGTCTGTGGTGGGGCGGCAGCGCCTTCGGCACCCTGGATCATCCTTACGGCCAGTTCCTCAAGGTGATCCGCGGCTACGATCGCCAGCATGGCGGCCCGGCCATGAGCGCCTTCACCATGACGCTGGATGGCGGCTGCGGATATGGCGGCAAGGCCGTGGCGGCATTGCTCGATCCCAAGGGAGAGTTGCTGGATCTGGTCGAGGCGTGAGGGCAGTTACTGACTTGTCATGCCCCGGCTTGGCCGGGGCATGACAAGTGAGTTTGTGACTAGCGCGCGATCTTCTTCTTCGCCTCGGCAAGGCACGCAGCGGCATCGGCCGTGAAATCTCCATCGATCCACCATTGCTCGATCTCGGCGAGTTTGGCGCCGAGCTCCGGGCCGGCGGCAAGGCCGAGTTTGATAAGATCGCGGCCGGCCAGGGGAAATGTGGGACGCGGCCAGCTTTGCACGATCTCGAAAGCGCCGTGCCAGCCACCTTCCCCAGGCCCGGGCTCCCAGTCGAGCAGCACCTGGTCGCGTGCCCGGTCATTGCCCAGGACATATATCTGCCGGTGCACAATCCGTGTGTCGGCAATGTCGAAGCTGGCGCGGATGCCGCTGGCTGCCAGCAGGCGGTCCCGCTCGGCATTGGAGAGCTTCAGCGTCTCGGCGATGTCCGGCCCGCAGCCGGTGACGGCGAGTGCCGCGAGGCGACGGATCGGGTCCGGCTTGAGGTGGAGCCGTGTTTCCAGCGCCGCCACCTTGACCAGCCGGTCCTGGCTCGTCGCCCAGGGAAGATAGGCGGCGGCGAAATCGCGCATCAGCATCTCGCCCCAGACCTCGATCCCGCGCCGCGCCACCAGCAGCTTCAGCGTTTCCTGCCGCAGCCTTTCACCGGAGAGGCGCTTCAGCTCATGGCGCCGTTGCGTGGCGGCAAGGATCGCCGCTGCGTCGAAATCGCCTTGCGCATAATCGGCATGGAAGCGGAAGAAGCGCAGGATTCGCAGATAGTCCTCGTCCATGCGCTGGGCCGCATCGCCGACGAAGCGTACCCGCCCGGCGGCGAGATCGGCGAGCCCGCCGAAATAATCGTGGATTGTCCCGGCCGCATCGCAGAACAGCGCGTTCATGCTGAGATCGCGGCGTGCAGCGTCGGCCTGCCAATCGTCGGTGAAGGCGACCTTGGCATGGCGGCCATAGGTTTCGATATCGTGGCGCAAGGTCGTCACCTCGAAACCGACATGATCGGCCACGGCGGTGATGGTGCCATGCTTGATCCCCGTCGGCACGGCGCGAAGATGCGCCGCTTCGAGAGCCGCGATCACGGCCTGCGGGTCGAGATTGGTGGCGATGTCGATATCGCGAATCCGGCGCCCGAGCAGCGCGTCGCGCACGCAGCCGCCAACGAAGCGCCCCTCGCCGCCGGCTCCTTCAAGTGCCATCAGCACTTTTTCGGCAGCACCGGCATGCGGCCAGTTCCGGCGCCAGTCGGCAAGGTCGCGGGGTGGGGTGATTCGCATGAGCGGCATCCTAGCCGAAACGGCGGAACGGCCGATAGGGGCGGGGGTATCGTTCGCTCCCTCTCCCCTGGCCCGCTTGGCCCTGCCGCGCTGGCCCTTGCCAGCGGATGCCCCTTTCGGCCTAGGATCGCGCCATGCAGCAGATCCTCCTTGCCATCAACGCCGGCTCCTCCAGCATCAAATTCCAGGCTTTTGCCACCGATGGCGACCGATTCGATCGTCGTGTAAGCGGCCTCCTCGAAGGGATCGGCAGCCAGCCGCGCCTTGTCATCAGGGATGGCGGCAATACCGTGCTGGCGACACGGGAGCTCGATATCGCGGCAGTACCCAGTGTGGAGGCGGGCGAGGCGATTGTCGGCGACTGGTTGACGGGTGCGATGGCCACCGACGCCATCGGCGGACCGATCGCCGCCATCGGCCACCGTGTCGTCCATGGCGGGCCGGATTTCAGCAGTGCCGTCCGCATCGACGATGCGGTGCTGGCGCGGATCACCGCCCTCACCCACCTTGCCCCCCTGCACCAGCCGAAGAATCTGGCGCCGATCCTGGCCTGGCGGCGGCGGCGGCCGGACCTGCCGCAGGTGGCCTGCTTCGACACCGCCTTCCATCGCGGCCATGGCGAGCTTGCCGACCGTTTCGCCATTCCCGACGAACTCTATCGCGAGGGAGTCCGGCGTTATGGTTTTCATGGCATTTCATACGAGTTCATTGCCGAAAAGCTGCAGGAAGTGGCGCCGTCCATCGCGGCCGGCCGCGTCATCGTCGCGCATCTGGGCAATGGCTGTTCGCTTTGCGCGCTTCGCGGCGGGCGCAGCATCGACAGCACGATGAGCTTCACGGCGCTCGACGGTATTCCGATGGGTACAAGGCCCGGTGCGCTCGATCCTGGAATCGTGCTCTATCTGATGCGCGAGAAGGCGATGGATGCCGCCGCCATCGAGCGTTTCCTCTATCACCAATGCGGCCTCAAGGGCCTTTCCGGCATCAGCAACGATGTGCGCGTGCTGGAAGCGAGCGACGACCGCCTGGCCCGCCTCGCCCTCGACCATTTCGTCTACCGCATCACCAAGGAGATCGGCGCGCTGGCGGCGGTTCTGGGCGGCATCGACGCCCTGGTCTTCACAGCCGGGATCGGCGAGAACGGGGCCGATATCAGGGCGCGCATCGTCGCCGGTTCCGCCTGGCTGGGCCTCAGCCTAGATGAAGGCGCCAACCGCGCCAGGAGGACAGACCTCGGCGCTGGCACATCCGGGCCGCGGGTGCTGATGATCCCGACCGACGAGGAATGGATGATCGCCCGGCATACCAGGCGATTGCTGGCTATCGCCTAGGCGGGCCCTCAGGTAAACAAGCGGGCCGGCACCAGCACCAGATTGGAGAGGAACTGCTCGGTGGCGGCACGCCAGGAGAAGCGTTCAGCTTCCGTCCGGCATTGCATGCGCGGGATCTTGAGAGCGCGGGCAATGGCAAGCCCCAGATCGCGGTCGAGCGCCCCGGAAACGCCTTCCTGCAGAATGTCCTTCGGCCCCGCCACCGGAAAGGCCGCGACCGGCACGCCGGACGCCAACGCTTCGAGGATCACCAGGCCGAACGTGTCGGTGAGGCTGGGAAAAACAAAGACGTCGGCCGCGGCGTAGAGCTGGGCCAGATCCTCGCCCACTTTCTGGCCGAGGAAAATCGCCCCGGGGAAGCGCGCCTTGAGGTCGGCATGAAGCGGGCCGTCGCCCACCACCACCTGACTGCCCGGCAGATCGAGCTGCAGAAAGGCCTCGATATTCTTTTCGACGGCAAGGCGCCCGACATAGAGATGGATGGGGTGCGGCAGATCGGCAAAGGGTGGCAGCGCATTGGCGCGCGGACGCGGGCGGAAGAGACGCGTATCGACGCCACGCGACCAGCGCTTGATATGCATGAAGCCGCGGGCGCGAAGGTCGGCCTCGATCGAGGGGGTTGCCACCATGGTGGCCTGCGCCGCGGCATGGAAGCGCCGCAGCCACGCATAGCTTATGCGCAACGGCAGTCCGAAGCGTGCCGCGATATATTCGGGGAAGCGCGTATGGTAGGCCGTGGTGAAAGGCAGGCCCCGCTTCAGGCAATAGCGCCGTGCGGCAAGGCCCAGCGGCCCTTCGGTGGCGATATGGATGGCATTGGGTGCCAGCGCATCGAGCCGTGCCGCCAGGCGCCGGTAGGGGAAGAGCGACAGGCGGATTTCCGGATAGGTCGGACAGGGCAACGAGCGGAAGGATTGCGGCGACAGGATCGTGGGCCGGTGGCCGGCGGCGACGAGTTCGTCCATCGTGCGGCCGATCGTGCGCACGACGCCATTGGTCTGCGGCGCCCAGGCATCGGTCACGATGGCGATGTTGAGGGAGACGCTCATGCGCTTGGCGCCGACGGGTTGGGCACCGCCGAATGAGGCATCGCCGCGACGTTCTTCGGTGCCAGCATGGAAAGCTGGCGCTGGCTCGCCCACTCGACGATCTCCAGCCGCCCGTCGCGATGCTCGACCAAGGCGGTGCAGCTTTCGACCCAGTCGCCGTCATTGGCGTAGATAATGCCGTCGATCTCCTTCAAGGCCGCCTGATGGATATGGCCGCAGACGACGCCGTCGAAGCCGCGGCGCTGCGCCTCGGCCGCGACCGTGTGCTCGAAATCGCCGATGAACTTCACCGCATCCTTGACGCGCGATTTCAGCCAGGCGGAGAGCGACCAGTAGGGATAGCCGAAGGCGACGCGGGCGCGGTTGAACCAGTGATTGAGCGCCAGCGCCAGCGTGTAGGCGGAATCGCCGAGCTTGGCCAGCCACGGCGCGTAGCGCACGATGCCGTCGAACGCGTCGCCATGGATGATGAGCAGGCGCTTGCCCTGGGCGGTGACATGCACCGCCTCGTTCATCACCATCACATCGCCGAAGGCATGATCGTCATAGTCGCGCAAGGGTTCGTCGTGATTGCCGGGAACGTAGATGACCTGCGTGCCCTTCCTGGCCTTGCGCAGGAGCTTCTGCACCACGTCGTTATGGCTCTGCGGCCAGAACCAGCCCTTGGACAGGCGCCAGCAATCGATGATGTCCCCGATGAGGTAGATGTAGTCGGATTCATTGGCGCGCAGGAAATCGAGCAGGTACTGCGCCTTGCAGCCGCGCGTCCCCAAATGGACGTCGGAGATGAAGATCGCCCGGTAGCGCGCTGTTTCGCTCGGCATCTGGGACATCGCGTTCATCTATGTCGCTCGCGACTCGATTCACCTGTTGCACTGGCCGCTCAATAACGACCGACGCGTTGCAGGATGATGACGCGCGGCACGCGGCGCCGGATTTGCGAATGATTTCATGGGGGCGTCACCGGAGTGACGCCAATCTGTCACCTGGGAATGGACAGGACCCGCTACGTCAGCTTTGCCCGCAGCCTCGGCGCGGCGAAATCGAGGAAGGCGCGCATTTTCAGCGGCAGGGCGCCCTGTGCGACATGGACGAAATGGATCGGCCAGGCGGGCGGTTCGAAATCTTCGAGGACCGGGACGAGGGTCCCTGCGGCCACGGCCGTGGCGGCCTGGTAGGAGAGCACGCGGGTGATGCCCGTACCGGCGATCGCGGCGTCGATCGCCGCCTCCGCCGTGGTGACGCTCAGCCTGGTGCGGACCGGGACCGGCAGATCGTGCTTGCCGTCATGGAAGATCCAGAACTTTGACGGCGCGATGTTTTCAAAGCTGACGCAATCGTGGTGGATGAGATCCTTGAGCTTTGCCGGCGTGCCACGGCGCTTCAGATAGTCTGGACTGGCATAGACTGAACGCCGCGTCGACCCCAGGCGCGTCGCCACGAGGTTGCTGTCGGGCAGATTGCCGATGCGCAAGGCGGCATCGATATGGTCTTCGACGAGGTTCGAGAGGCGGTCGCCGAGGATCAGGCGCAACGTGATGTCCGGGAAAACCTGCAGGAAATCGGTGACCACCGGCAGGATATGGAGGCGCCCGAAGACGATCGGCGCCGTCACCGTAAGCTCCCCCTTGGGTGTCACATATTCGCCGGCCACTTTCCGCTCGGCCTCCTCGACCCTTCCCAGGATTTCCTTGGCGTCGGCGAGGTAGGCGCGGCCCGCTTCGGTGAGCTGCACCCTGCGGTTGGTGCGGGTGAGCAGGCGCGCGTTCAAATGCGCTTCGAGGTCGGCCACCTTGCGGCTGACGGTGGCAAGTGGCGCTCTCAATTGCCGGGCCGCGGCGGACAGGCTGCCGGCCTCGCTCACCGTCACCAGGAGCGCCATCGCTTCCAGCCGATCCATGCCGCTTCTCCTGTCTTTATCCTCCCATTTTTCAGGAGGGTAACTCTCAAAATGGCATTCTACACAAATTTTCCGGGAGGACATAGCTTTGAGACAGATGACGCGCCGGGAACTTCCTCCCTCTGCCTCATCCTCAAATGAGAGGTTTCCATGTCACGCATTCCGACCCCCGCCACCATCGCCGACGCCCCCGAAGCCGCGCAGTCCCTGCTCGAGGGCATCAATAAGAAATTCGGCATGGTGCCCAACATCTTCAAGCTGATCAGCAACAGCCCGACTGCCCTCAAAGGCCATCTCGGCCTCGCCGACACGCTGGGCAAGGGCACCTTGCCGCCGCAGACCCGCGAGCGCATCGCGCTCGCCGTGGCCGAAATCAACGGCTGCCAGTACTGTCTCTCGGCTCATACCTATACGGGCAAGAACCTCGCCAAGCTCGACGATGCGGAAATCACCGCCAACCGCAGCGGCCGCTCGAATGATGTGAAGGCCGACGCCGCCGTCAGCTTCGCGGCCCTGGTCGCCCGCTCGCGCGGCCAGGTGAGTGAAGCCGACATCGCCACGGTCAAAGCCGCCGGCTATGACGACGGACAGCTCCTCGAGATCGTGCAGCATGTCGCGCTCAACACCTGGACCAATTACGTGAACGAGGTGTTCAAGACCGAGATCGACTTCCCGCGCGTCAGTTTGCGCAACGCGGCCTGAACGTTCCGTTCCTCATTCCTCAAGGAGACGCAAACATGAAGCTCTATCATCATCCGCTGTCGGGACATTCACACCGCGTGCGCCTGTTCCTGTCGCTGCTGGGTATCCCACATGAACTGGTCCTGGTCGATCTTGCCAAGGGCGCTCACAAGGCGCCGGATTTCCTGAAGCTCAATCCGTTCGGCCAGGTGCCGGTGCTGGACGATGCCGGCGCGATCGTCACCGACTCGGTTGCCATCCTGGTCTACCTCGCCAAGAAGCTGCGGCGCGGCGATTGGCTGCCAGAAGAGCCCCTGGCTGCCGCCAAGGTGCAGAAATGGCTGTCGGTCGCCGCCGGCGAGATCGCCTACGGCCCGGCGGCGGCACGCCTCATCACCGTGTTCGGCGCCGGCTTCCGCGCGGATGAAGTTCTGGCCCGGGCGCACAATGTGTTGAGGCAGATCAACGCCGAATTGAGCGGCCATCCGTTCATCGTCGCGGCCGTTCCGACCGTCGCCGACGTGGCGCTCTACAGCTATATCGCCAGCGCGCCTGAGGGAAATGTCGATCTCTCGGGCTATCCGCATGTGCGGGACTGGCTGGCGCGGATCGAGGCCTTGCCCGGCTTCGTCGAATTCCAGAAAACGCCTGTTGGTTTGGCGGCGTAAGGGTCGTACCGGCACGGGATGCGAGACTTGGCATCCCGTGCCCCTCCTGAAAGGGCTACAGATGAGCCTCACCGAAACTACCATCCCATCGCCCTGGCATGACGGCGAGGTCGCCCTGCAGCGCAGCGCCGGTGTTGCCGACCGCATGGCGGATGTGGGACGCCGGGTCATCCGCGACCACATGCCCGATCAGCATCGCGATTTTTTCGCACAGTTGCCCTTTGTCGTGCTGGGATCGGTCGATGACCGGGGCGATGCGTGGGCGACGTTGCGGGCGAATGAGCCGGGCTTCATGGGGTCGCCGGACCCAAGGCGCCTTGACGTCAGCCTTGCCCGCGATCCGGGCGATCCGGCGGAAGCGGGCCTCAACGACGGCGATGCCGTCGGGCTGCTGGGAATCGAACTGCATACACGGCGGCGCAACCGGATGAACGGCACCGTGCAACGCCGAACCGAGGGCGACTTCACCCTCGCTGTCCACCAGAGCTACGGCAATTGCCCGCGATATATCCAGCTGCGGCAGTTCGAGTTCACACGCGCCGCCGACCGGTTCCAGCCGGTCGAGACCGTGCAGTATCCGGATCGATTGAGTGTGCGCGCGAAGGAGATGATAGGTAGCGCGGACACGTTCTTCGTCGCCTCCTATGTCGATCTCCCCGATGGCACGCGGCAGGTGGATGTGTCGCATCGCGGCGGCAAGCCGGGCTTTGTGCATGTCAGCGAGGCAGATGTTCTCACGGTGCCGGATTTTGCCGGCAATCTGTTTTTCAACACGCTCGGCAATTTCAGCGTCAATCCGCGCGCGGGGCTGGTCTTCGTCGATTTCAGCACGGGCGATCTACTGCAGATCGCCGGCGTGCCGGAGGTCGTGCTGCAAGGG
This sequence comes from Dongia sp., assembly GCF_041918875.1. Taxonomy (GTDB): domain Bacteria; phylum Pseudomonadota; class Alphaproteobacteria; order Dongiales; family Dongiaceae; genus Dongia. The sequence goes on along the minus strand of NZ_JAYRUV010000010.1, from coordinate 75,378 downwards.
CCGGAGATCGCGGCGTTCCAGGGGGCCGAGCGCTTCTGGCGCTTGACACCCACCCGCATCGTCTATCGCCCGGCAGCATTGCCATTGCGCTGGACGGATGACAGGGAAGGCGCCTCGCCCAATTCGCTGATGACCGGCGGCTGGGCCGTTCATGCAGCCGGTCTATGACGGGCTGCGTGGGTTCAATATTTCGGATGCGCGCATTCATGCCGCGCCAGGATCGTCGAAGGTGCCGTCACCTATCACACGCCACCTAGTGCGGAAATCGGCGAGGACGAAGCCCTCATCTGCTCTGCGGTGCCGGCGGAAGGGACCACGGGGCTGGTCCTCGATCTCTGATCCGGCGGCAGGCGGGTCCAGTCTAGGCTACCGCTGATCCTTCGGACAGTAAAACGTCGACCGGCCGCCTTGGGTGATGCGCTTCACCGGGCCGCCGCAGGTGGGGCATTTTTCATCTTCGCGGTCATAGACTTTCCAGCGGTGCTGGAAATAGCCGAGTTCGCCATTGGCCTGGACATAGTCGCGCAAGGAGGAGCCGCCCGCCTTGATGGCCTCCTTGAGCACCTTCTTGATGGCGGCGGCGAGCTTGGCGGCGCGTTCGCCGGTGATCGTGCCGGCGCGGCGCTTGGGGCTGATGCCGGCGCGGAAGAGCGCTTCCGAGGCATAGATGTTGCCGACGCCAACCACCAGGCGCTGGTCCATGATGGCGAGCTTCACTGAGATCTTCTTGCCCTTCAGCATGGCGGCCAGAGCCAGGCCGTTGAACGCGTCGGAGAGCGGTTCCAGACCCAATCCGCGAATGAGCTTGTGATCGGCGAGATCCGCGGCCGCCACCAGATCCATGAGGCCGAAGCGGCGCGCATCGTTGAAGCGGACACAGGTGCCGTTGTCGATGTCGAAGACGACATGGTCGTGCCGGTCGAGCAGCGCCGGGCGCTTCTCATTGACTACCATCGAACCCGACATGCCGAGATGCACCAGCAGCACCGTGCCGTCGTCGAGGTCGATGACGATGTATTTGGCCCGCCGGCGGATGTTCTCGATCCGCCGCCCGGTGAGGCGGGCCGCGAACCCTTCCGGGAAGGGGAAGCGCAGGCCCGCCCGGCGCTGCTCGACGGCGGCCAGACGCCGGCCCAAGAGCTTCAGGGCCAGGCCCCGGCAGACGGTCTCGACTTCGGGCAATTCAGGCATGCCCCTAGCGGTAATGGGCCGCAGCGAAACCGTCAAGCCGTTGATCCGCAAAGGCTGGCATCCATCCGCGGCAACGGTTAAAGTCCCGGCCAAACGGGAAAGATTTAGATGCCAATCGAGACCTCGCACGACCCCGGCAAGATTGGGGACAATGACAGTACCTGGTTCGGCTTCCGCCGCGTGGCTGCTGGCGAGAAGGCCCATCTGGTGCAGGGAGTCTTTTCCTCGGTCGCCGGCAAATACGATTTGATGAACGATCTGATGTCCGGGGGCATCCACCGCCTGTGGAAGGCGGCCATGCTCGACTGGCTGAACCCCAGGCCCCATTGGAACAGCCTGGACGTGGCCGGCGGCACTGGCGACATCGCCTTCCGTATCCTGGAGCGTCAGCCATCCGCCCATGTCACCATCTGCGACCTCACCCCGGCGATGCTGGAAGTGGGCCGCGACCGCGCGATCGACAAGGGAATCCTTGCCGGCCTCGATTGGGTGAGCGGCAATGCCGAGGATCTGCCTTTCGAGGACATGAAGTTCGACAGCTACACGATCGCCTTCGGTCTTCGGAATGTCGGCCGCCAGCAAAGGGCGCTGGAGGAAGCCTACCGGGTGTTGCGGCCGGGCGGCCGGTTCCTGTGCCTGGAATTCAGCCATGTCGCCCTGCCGGCGCTGGCCAAGCTCTATGACGTCTATTCCTTCATACTGCTGCCTTGGCTGGGTGAAATCGTCGCCAAGGATCGCGATTCCTACCAGTATCTGGTGGAATCGATCCGCAAGTTCCCGACCCAGGACAATCTGGCCGGCATGATGGCCAGCGCGGGATTCCAGCAGGTCTCCTACCGCAATCTCACGGGCGGGATCGCTGCCCTCCATTCCGGCTGGCGCGTCTAGATGATCCGTACCCTGCGTTCGATCTACCGCCTGTTCGACATCGCCCGCGTCTTTGCGCGGCATGGGGCGCTCACCCCCTTCGAGGCGGCCTTGTCCAATGCCGGCCTCGCGCCGTTGCTGCTGTTCTTCGCCCGCATCATGTTCGGGCGCGAGGTCGGCGGCATGCGGCCCGGCGAACGGCTGGCCGCGGCCCTTTCCGAACTCGGCCCTGCTTTCATCAAGCTCGGCCAGGTACTCTCCACCCGCTCGGATCTGCTCGGCGAACAAGTGGCGGCGGATCTCGCCAAGCTCCAGGACCAGTTGCCGGCGTTCAGTTCGTTTGCCGCCAAGTCGCGCATCGAATCCGAATTGGGGGCACCGCTCTCCGACCTCTTTGCCAGCTTCGACGATGAGCCGGTTTCGGCAGCCTCGATCAGCCAGGTCCATTTCGCCATCACCACGCCGGAACTCGAAGCGCCGGACGGACGGCCGGTCGCGGTGAAGGTGCTGCGCCCCGGCATCGAGGATGCGTTCCAGGCCGATATCGACCTGCTGCTGTGGATCGCCGAGATCATCGAACGCACGCAGCCCAAATTGCGCCGCCTCAAGCCGGTCGAGGTGGTCCGCACGTTCGCCGCCACCGTGCGCATCGAAATGGATCTGCGCCTCGAGGCCGCCTCGGCTTCGGAACTCCGCGACAATTTCGAGGGCGATACCAGTTACCGCGTGCCGGTAATCGACTGGGCCCGCACCGCCAAGCGCGTGATGACCCAGGAACGCATGACCGGCATCCCGATGGATGACGGGGCCGCCATGCGCGAAGCCGGGCTCGATGTCGACGACGTGCTGACCAAGGCCGCCAATATCTTCTTCAACCAGGCCTTCCGCGACGGCTATTTCCACGGCGACCAGCATCCCGGCAACATGACCGTGGGCTATGATGGCGCCATCCAGGTGGTCGATTTCGGCATCATGGGCCGGCTTGAGCGGAAGACGCGCTTTTATCTCGCCGACATGCTGCTGGGCTTCCTGGAGCGCGACTATATGCGCGTGGCCAAGATGCATATCGAGGCGGGCTACCTGCCGCAGCATCAATCGATCGACGAGTTCGCCCTCGCCTTGCGCTCGATCGGCGAGCCCATTCAGGGCCGGCCGCTGCACGAGATCAGCTTTGCCCGCATGCTGGGCCAGCTTTTCGCCATCGCCGAGACATTCGACATGGAGGTGCAGCCGCAATTGCTGCTGCTGCAGAAGAACATGCTGATGGCCGAGGGCGTCTCGCGGCAACTCAATCCGACGCTCAACATCTGGACGCTGGCCCGTCCGCTCATCGAAGAATGGATGATCGAGAACAGGGGCCCCCGCGCCCGCATCGAGCAGGGTGTCACCGATTTCCTCGATGTCATCGAACGCGGGCCGGGTGTCCTGAAGACCGTCGACCGGCTGGTGAACAACCTCGCCGACGGCGGATTGAAGCTCGACCCCGAAGCCTTGCGCGTCATCAACCGCCAGGGCTCGAACTGGTGGCTGTGGCTGATCATCGCCGTGCTGACCGCGGCCTTGCTGTTCCGGTGACCTTGGCTGGCGGGCTTGCCACCTATCTCAGCCTGTTCTTCACTGCCTTCGGCGCGGCGACCATCCTGCCCGGCTTTTCCGAGATTGTGTTCACGAGCCTGGTCCTGGCCGCGCGCCAGGACTGGCCCTTGCTGCTCGCCATCGCCACCGCCGGCAACACGCTGGGTGGCGTTGTCAACTGGTTGCTGGGACGCTTCCTGCTGCATTGGCAGGACCGGAAATGGTTTCCGGTGAGCACCCGGCGCCTTGAACAGGCCGGCGCGCTCTTCGCCAGATACGGCTATCCGCTGCTGCTGCTGTCCTGGCTGCCGATCATCGGCGATCCGATCACGCTGGCCGCCGGTGTCCTCAAAGCCAGGTTCTGGCCATTCCTCATCCTGGTCCTTATCGGCAAAGCCGCCCGCTATGGCGTCCTTGCCTGGGCAGCGCTTGCCAGCACGGCCTGAACGCCTTAACTAAAATTCATCGCAAGTTTGCCGCTGCTTTTCGATAAGGCTTTGATATTTAATCCGAATTTTCGCACCGATTATATTTTGTTAAGACCCTCGGCGCATTTTTTGCCCGTGCACCATGCGGCCCAGTCCGGGCCGCAAGCTTGCCCGCCGCAGGGATATCGCCATGGCTGTTCGTTATATTTCGCCCACCGGTTCCGGCCTCATGGACGGATCCTCGCCCGAAAATGCGGGGACGCTTTCAAGCCTTTCCAATTTCATCGGCCAGGCCGGTCCCGGCGGCGAGGTGTTGCTGATTGCGGATCAGGGCACCTACCGTCCGGCCGGGCAGATCTCGATCACCAAGGGCGGCAGCGCCGATGCGCCGGTGACCATTCGCGGTATCGACAGCGCCGGCAACCCCATGGACGCCGATATCAGCGGCACGCGACCGGAGAATTGGTCGGTGGGCCAGAGCGAGGGGTCGGAGCTTTTCCGCCTGCTGGGCGGCGCCAACAATCTGCACTTCCAGGATCTCGACATCGGCAATGTCGGCAACGGTGCCTTCCGCATCGGCGCGGATATCTCCAACCTGACGATCGAGCATGTCGATGCCGACAATGTCTATCGCTTCGTCGAAAACAATGTGTCGGGTACGGCGGCGAGCGCCACGGTCAGCGGACTGACGCTGCGCGACATCGACATCACCGGCTATTCGAAGGGCGCCATCCACCTCAAATACGATTCGCACGATGTACTGGTCGAGAATGTGACGGCGGACGGCAATGTCGCCACCAGCGACCCATATGTTTCCGGCGTCCTCATCGAAGGCACGGCGCATGACATCGTGCTGCGCGATGTCGAGGTTTCGAACAGCAAGGCCACGGGGTCGGCGACCAGCTATTGGAATGGCGACGGATTCACCACGGAAAGCGGTGTCCACAATATCCGTTTCGAGAACACGGTCGCGCGCGGCAATACCGATGCGGGTTACGACCTCAAATCCAGCGACACGGTGCTGGTGAACGCGGTGGCCGAGGAAAACAACCGGTCGTTCCGCATCTGGAGCACATCGGTGACGCTGGAGGACAGCCTCAGCCTCAATCCCACCTATAGCGGCGGCAATGGCGGCACGGCGCATGTCTGGCTTGGGAGCGGCGCCAGCGCCACGCTCGACAATTTCCAGTTCAGCGACGGCCTGATACCGCACACGATCTTCGATCTGTCGAAGGGCGGCGCCACCCTGACCCTGATCGATACGCCGCTGCCGGCGGGCTGTGAGAGCCTGATCTGGCTCCTCAACGGCTCAATCATCGAGGAGATCGCGACGCCCACCAATCTCGCGCCGACCGATATCGCGATGGGCGGCGGCATCGTGGCGGAAAATGCCGCCGCCGGCACACTGGTCGCGACATTGACCGCAACCGATCCCAATATGGGCGACCAGCTCAGCTACAGTCTGGCCGGCACCCATGCCGACTATTTCGAAATCATTGGCAATGAGGTCCATGTCCGCACCGGCGCCGCGCTCGATTTCGAAACGGCAACACAGCACGACCTGACCGTCACCGTCGCCGATCAGGGCGGGTTGAGCTATAGCAAGACCGTCGCGATCCAGGTGCAGGACATGGTCGAAGGCGGCAACGGCACGGCCGGAAACGACACGCTGACAGGCACGGCCGGCGCCGACGCCTTGCGCGGCTTCGCCGGCGACGACACCTATATCGTCAACAATAAGGGCGATGTCGTGACCGAGTTGGCGAATGCCGGAACGGATACTGTCAAATCGGCACTGTCGAGCTATGCGCTGACCGGCAATGTCGAAAACCTCGCCTATACCGGCAGTGGCAATTTCAGCGGCGCTGGCAACAGCCTTGCGAATACCGTGACCGGCGGCAATGGTGCCGACACGCTGCATGGCTGGGACGGCAACGACATCCTCATCGGCGGGGCAGGCAACGACAAGCTCTATGGCGACAAGCAATGCGACACGCTGGATGGCGGCGCCGGCAACGACCGTCTTTACGGCGGCGCCAATTCCGACCGTTTGAGCGGCGGCACGGGCGACGACTACCTGACTGCCGAGGATGGCAACGATTCCGTCAATGGCGGCGCCGGCCGCGATGTCCTCATCGGCGGGACCGGCAATGACAGCTTCGTCTTCGACCAGGCGCCGAGCGCGGAGAATGCCGACACGATCGCCGACTTCACGGTGCCCGGCGATACGATCCGCCTGGACCAGGCCGTGTTCGACCAGCTCGCCACCGGCAAGCTGGCCTCCGGCGCCTTTGCATATTGGGACGATGCTGGCGCGGCGGATGACCGCATCGTCTATAACAAAGCCAATGGTAATCTCTACTACGATGCCACGGGCGGCGATCATGGCGATGCGCAATTGATCGCCACCCTGGCCAATATGCCGGCCGAGCTGACGGCAGACGATGTTTTCGTCTTTTGAAGGCCCAAATCCCAGGACCGGCCGGGCAATCTTGAATTTCTCCACTGCAAACAGTAAATACTAGGTCTTACTGTGGAATGAGCGGTGGCTGGGAATTCAGATCGTGGGCGCCGGGAAAAACGTTCTCCTCATTATCGCGGGTGGCATTGCCGCCTATAAGGCGCTCGATGTCATCCGGCGCGGGCGCGAACGCGGCCTCTGTTTCCGCGTCATCCTGACCAGAAGCGGGGCCGAATTCGTTACACCCCTGTCGGTGGCGGCGCTGGCCGGCTCCAAGGCCTATAGCGAACTCTTCTCCCTGACCGACGAAGCCGAAATGGGCCATATCCGCCTGGTGCGGGAGGCGGATCTGGTTCTTGTCGCCCCTGCCACCGCCGACCTTATCGCCAAGATGGCCAATGGCTTTGCCGACGATCTGGCCAGCACGGCCCTGCTCGCCAACGAGAAGCCGGTGCTGATCGCACCTTCCATGAACTTCGTCATGTGGCGCCATCCGGCCGTGCAGGCGAATGTCGCCGCCTTGCGCGCCCGCGGTGTCGCGACCGTCGGCCCGGGGGCCGGCGACCTGGCCTGCGGCGAAGTGGGCGACGGGCGCCTCGCCGAACCGATCGACATCGTGAATGCCGCCCTGCGTCTGCTCTCGCCCGGTCCGCTCTCGCCCGGTCCGCTCTCGCCCGGTCCGCTCTCGGGCCTGAAGGCTTTGGTCACGTCGGGGCCCACTTACGAAGCGATCGACCCGGTACGCTTCATCGGCAACCGCTCGTCGGGCAGACAGGGCCATGCGATCGCCGCTGCCCTGGCCGCAGCGGGTGCCGAAACGACCTTGGTGACCGGTCCCACTGCCCTGGCCGATCCGGCCGGCTGCACGGTCCATCGCATCGAAAGCGCTGCCGAGATGCTGGCCAAGGTGCAGCAAAGCCTGCCGGCCGATATCGCCGTCGCGGCCGCGGCGGTGAGCGACTGGCGTCCGGCCAGTGAAGCCACGCAGAAAATGAAGAAGCGCGAGGGCGGCGAACCGCCGCGCATCGAGCTTGCAACCAATGCCGATATCCTGGCGACGATCTCGGCCCCGGGTCCGAAGCGGCCGCGCCTGGTCGTCGGCTTTGCCGCCGAGACGGAGAAGGTGATCGAACACGCGACGGCGAAACGGCGGAAGAAACAGTGCGACTGGATTCTCGCCAATGACGTTTCAGCCCCGACGGGAACCTTCGGCGGCGCCGACAACAAAGTGCATGTGATCACCGCCGACGGTACCGAGGAATGGCCGCGCCTTTCCAAGACGGAACTGGCCGAACGGCTGGTCGCCCGCATAGCCGAAACATTTAAGAGTGCCAAATCATGAGCGACGTGCGTGTTGCCGTTACCCGCCTGCCCCACGGCACCGGCCTGCCTTTGCCGGCCTATGCCACGACGCAAGCGGCCGGCCTCGATCTGCTGGCGGCGGTCGGCGAACCGGTGACCCTGCAGCCCTTGGGCCGGGCGCTCATTCCAACCGGGCTCAGCATCGCCCTTCCGGCGGGTTACGAGGCCCAGGTGCGGCCGCGCTCGGGCCTGGCGCTGAAACAGGGTATTACCGTGCTCAATGCGCCCGGCACGATCGATGCCGATTATCGCGGCGAGGTTGGCGTTATTCTGGTCAACCTGTCGGACAGGCCCGTGACGCTGCAGCGCGGCGACCGCATCGCGCAACTGCTCCTGGCCAGGGTCGAGCGCCTGGCCTGGGACGAAGTCGCGGAATTGCCGGCAACGGCGCGCGGCAGCGGCGGGTTCGGTTCGACCGGGATCGATATGGGCATCATCGCCGCCAAGAGTTCCTGAGACAACAGACGTAGAAACCAGAGCGGGGAAGCTCCGTGTTACATCCATCCAAACGACTCCTGTTCGCCATCGAAGCCGTGCTCGACATCGCCTATTACGGCGGCTCGCAGCCGGTGCAGTCGGGCGACATTTCGGCCCGCCAGGGAATCCCGCGCCGCTACCTGGAGCAGGTACTGCAGCATCTGGTGAGGAGCGGCATCCTTGCCGGCCACCGCGGCCCCAAAGGCGGCTATCTGCTGGCGCGCGAACGCCGGCGCATCAATCTGGGCGAGATCGTGCGGGCGGTCCGACAATTCGAAGGCTCGCCCGACCCGGTGCAGACGGCGGCGGGCTCCCGCGTGGCGCTGGAGATCGTGCGCCCCGTCTGGCGCGAGCTGCAGCAGGAAATGCTGGCCAAGCTCGACGACGTCACGCTGGAAGATCTGTGCCAGAAGGCGCAGGCTGCCGGCATCCAGACGGACGCACTGCAACGCCTCGATTTCAGTATCTGAATCTGAAAACAAGCCAGCCCGGCCAAGGGCCGCACTACCGACAAGGATGAAACCCATGAGCAAAGCCACCTTCCGCGGCAAGATCTATGACAATTTCCTCGCCACCATCGGCGCAACGCCCATCGTGCGCCTGGGCAAGCTCGCCCGCGCCGAAGGCATCAAGGCGGAGCTGCTGGCCAAGCTTGAATTCTTCAACCCGCTTTCTTCGGTGAAGGACCGCATCGGCCTGGCCATGATCGAAGCGCTGGAAGCCGGCGGCAGGTTGCAGCCGGGCGGCACGCTCATCGAGCCGACCAGCGGCAATACCGGTATCGCACTGGCTTTCGTCGCGGCCGCCAAGGGGTATCGCCTGATCCTTACCATGCCGGAAAGCATGTCGCTGGAACGCAGGAAGATGCTGCGCCTGCTGGGTGCCGAGCTTGAGCTGACGCCCGCCGCGCGCGGCATGTCGGGCGCCATCGCACGGGCCGAGGAACTGGCCGCATCGACGCCCGGGGCGGTCATTCCGCAGCAGTTCAAGAACGCCGCCAACCCGGAAGTGCACCGCCAGACTACGGCGCAGGAGATCATCGCCGATTGCGGCGGCAGGCTGGATTACTTCGTCTCGGGCGTGGGCACCGGCGGCACCATCACCGGCGTGGGCGAAATCCTGAAGAAGGAAATCCCCGGCGTGAAGATCGTCGCCGTCGAGCCGGAGGACAGTCCCGTTCTTTCCGGTGGCCAGCCGGGACCCCACAAGATCCAGGGCATCGGCGCGGGCTTCATTCCCGAAGTCCTCAATCGCGGTGTCATCGACGAGGTGTTGCGCATCTCCAATGCCAACGCCTTCGCCATGGCGCGGAAGGTGGCCAAGATCGAAGGCATGCCGGTCGGCATTTCCTCGGGCGCCGCACTCACCGCCGGCATCGAGATCGGCCAGCGCCCGGGCCATGACGGGAAGCGCATCCTGGTCATCCTGCCCTCCTCGGCCGAGCGCTACCTGTCGACGGCTTTGTTCGAAGGGCTGGAGTAGAGTTATTTCTGATTGTTTCATTGTCATGGTCCGCGCAGGCGGACCATCCACGAGTTTGCCCGCAGTTAAGGAAAGCAACTCGTGGATCCTCCGCCTTCGCGGAGGATGACAGTTTTATGCCGGATCAATGACGCAATGACCGAACTCACCGACCGCGAGCTGGAGCGTTACGCCCGCAACGTCATCCTCGACGAAGTGGGCGAGGCGGGGCAGTTGAAGCTGCTGCAGTCCAAGGTGCTGGTGGTCGGCGCCGGCGGATTGGGCGCCCCGCTGCTGCTCTATCTCGCCGCTGCCGGCATCGGCACGATCGGAATCATCGACAATGACACGGTCGACGTCACCAATCTGCAGCGCCAGGTGATCCATGACGATGCGGCGGTCGACCGGCCCAAGGTCGAAAGCGCCACGAAACGCCTGCGGGCGCTCAATCCCGACATCGTCATCCAGCCCATCGCCGCGCGCCTCGATGCGGAGAATGCCGAAAGCATCATCGCGCGCTTCGACCTCGTTGCCGACGGCAGCGACAACTTCGCTACCCGCTATCTCTTGAACGATCTGTGTTACCGGCTGAAGAAACCGCTCGTTTCGGCGGCATTGTTGCGCTTCGAGGCACAGATTTCGACCTTCAAGGCCTATCTGGGCAGCCCGCATCCCTGCTATCGCTGCCTCTTTCCCGAACAGCCGCCCGAAGACCTCATCCCCCGCTGCGAACAGGCCGGAATCCTGGGACCGGTGGCTGGCGTCATGGGCTCGCTGCAGGCAACCGAAATACTGAAGGAAATCCTCGGCATCGGCGACGGCCTCAGCGGCCGGCTGCTGATGTTCGACGCCCTCGGCCCCACCTTCCGCGAAGTAAGGTTCAAACGCGATCCCGATTGCAGGACCTGCGGCGCCTGAAGCCAAGAGAGAGCCGCCGCCCGATCCTGAAAGACCGGGCGGCGTCTGGCGCGATGGCGCGTCTATTTGTACTGGAACCCGTTATTGCCCTCGTCGGATTCCTTGATCCGGTTCGGGCTGTCGACTTGGATGGCGATCTGCTGGGCCGAGCTGATGGTCGTGCCGAGTTGTGCCAGCACAACCTGCGAGGTGCCGGGTTCGACAGCCGGCACAAGCGTGCCACGCACGATCGACTGTCCGTCCTTGAGGCTGGTCGCCCGCAGATTGGTCGGCGTCGAAGGGCCGGTGCCGATATTGGTGACCTTGACGAAAACCTTGCTTAACAAGTTCGGCGCCGACTGCACGTCTTCGACGATGAGGTCGGCCAGATCGGGTTTCGCCGCCACCTGACCCACGGTTTCCGCCACGCATTTAACTGAATAGTCGGCGATGTTGGAGACCTTCTTGTGCGGCGACAAAATCTCAAGCTGGAAATAACCCTGTTTGAGGTTGGGATCGTTGGACGCCACTAGGCCGAGGCCACCGCCCTGCGCCGCGGGTGCCTTGAAGCCAAGATCAGCTGGCTCGCCCTTATCATCGATGGTGATGACGTGATCGAGGAACTTCACGTCCGATTTGGTGAAATTGACCTGGAACTCCTGCGAGTGGTGGCCGAGTTCGTTGACAAACCGATAGTGCACGAGACCCTGGCCGGTCGCTTCGATGGTCGGGTTGAGGTGCAGTTTGGCCGGGCAGACCGCTTCATATTTGTCGGGTGTGATGGCAAGTGCCGCCTGGCTCACCTGGAAGCCCATGGCGATGTCGCCGCTGCCGGTCGGGACGGAGGTCGGATCGCCGGCGACGCCGCGGGTCGCCTCATGCAGGCAGGTGACGGAGATATTGTACCAAGTCTCCTGCGATTGCTTCCATTCGCGCGAGGCCGCGCCCGCCTCAATGATATCGTGATTGTCGTTCTTGTGCCCGACGCGCGCCACATAGCGGAACGGGGTCGGCAAGGTCGTCTGACGATCCTGGCTGAAGATTTCGTCGTGACTAAGCCCTTGCTGCGCAAGTTCCTTGCGCAGGTTTCGGCACGCATTGCGCGCCCGGGTGCCGAGGCTGTTGTCGCCCACAGCCACCGTCCACCAACCATCCATATCTATCTTCTTCGTAGGCCCATGATCGACTTCGGTTGCGAAGTTGGCCGGTTCGAATTCGTTCAACGCCCCGCAGCAGGAACCGATCTGCCCCCCGGAATCGATCGGCGCGATGCCGATGACGATGAAGGAATCCTTGATCCGCCACTTGTCCTTGCTAACTTCGGCCCTGAGGTGAAACGGTAACGCCAGATTGGCTGGCTTGGCGAAGGCATAGTCATTCTTGTCCGGCATGACTGTGATTGCATTCTGTGTTCCCAGTGCCGCCGCCTGCTCGTTCAAGGCCGGACCGATTTCCGGATCCGACAGCGATTCCGATGTCGGCGTATAGATGTCCGCCAAAGCGGCGGCGGCGGCCGTGAAGAACATGAGAGCCGCGGTGGCGGTACGCGCGAGAAGTCGATACTTCAACATGACCTGCCTCCTATGGATCCGCCACGCCGCGCTGGGAGGATTCCCGTAAAGGCCAGCGGATGGGTTCATAGGGCAGTCGTCAGGCGCCGCTCAGGCGTTCGACCCGGTCACGCGATCGTCAGGCGGAAGCGCCGGAGTGTGTCGCAGGTCACAGCTCCTTGCTCTCGCGCCGAGTGAGGATCATTGTCCGATTGGTCACATCAAGATTCACCATCGCCGGCATCTGAAAGAAACGGCCCGCGGCGAAGATCGCGGCGGGCCTCATTTCCTATAGCAGGGCTTCCAGCACCCGGTCCGGCGGTTTGTGGCCGTCGGCGAAGGTCTTGATGTTGATGATGACCTTTTCGCCCATATCGACGCGACCTTCGATGGTGGCCGAGCCCATATGCGGGAGAAGCACGACATTGTCGAGTTTCATGAGTTTCGGGTTCAGGGCCGGCTCATGTTCGAACACGTCGAGGCCAGCGCCGGCGATCTCGTTCTTGTCGAGCATGCGGGTGAGTGCATTCTCGTCGACGATCTCGCCCCGCGCCGTGTTGACGATATAGACGTGCTTCTGCAGCAGCTTGAGGCGCCGTGCCGACAGCAGGTGATAGGTGGCCGGCGTGTGCGGGCAATTGACCGAAATGATGTCCATGCGCGAGAGCATCTGGTCGAGGCTTTCCCAGTAGGTCGCCTCCAGGGCCTGCTCGACCGCGGCACTCACGCGGCGGCGGTTGTGGTAATGGACCGAAAGGCCGAACCCCTTGGCGCGGCGCGCGACCGCCTGGCCGATGCGGCCCATGCCGATAATGCCGAGGCGCTTGCCGTAGATGCGGTGGCCCAGCATGCTCATAGGACCCCAGCCTTGCCACTTGCCGGACCGGATGAGGCGTTCGCCTTCCGACACGCGGCGCGAGACGGCCAGGATGAGGGCCATGGTCATGTCGGCCGTGTCTTCGGTGAGGACGCCCGGCGTATTGGTGACGGTGATACCCCGCTGGCGGGCGGTGGCAAGGTCGATATGGTCGACGCCGGTGCCGAAGGAGGCGATGAGGCGCAACTTGTCGCCGGCCTGCGAGAGGACGCCGGAATCGATGCGGTCGGTGACGGTGGGAACCAGGACGTCGGCGATCTTCACCGCCTCGATCAGCTCGGCCTGTGAGAGCGGATGGTCGTCGAGGTTCAATTTCACGTTGAACAGTTCCATCATCCGCGTCTCGATGGCGTCGGGCAGCTTGCGCGTTATCACCACCAAAGGCTTGTTGCTCATTGCTCTCACTTCTCCCGGCACGGATCGGATCGCCCGTTCTGGTGAAGTCGTAGCAAGCGGTTGCCGCTGTTGTCGAGGGGTTGCGCCGACGCAGCCCGGCCGCGGCCTGGAACGGGCCGTTTCCTGGCTTAAATGCGGCCGCAATTGACGCAAAGACGCCGCCGCCGCCCTCTCTTATGGTTTCAATGGCTTGACCGGGGCGTTGCACCCCTTTATCGCGTGGATATGGGCCCGAATCGGACAATCACCACCCACTCTTCCCGCAGCAGGCGGCTGGCACGGCTGGCTTTGCTGACATTGGCGCTGCTCGCCTTCGCCAATCCGGCCTTGATCCGGACAGGTCCCATACCCGGCCCGCCGCCGCTGGATCTCCATCCCGGAATCATGTTCTTCGGCACCGCGCTGGCCCAGGACAAGCTGCCCTTGCCGCGCTTTGCCAGCCTGCAATCGGGCGAGGTCAATATGCGCACCGGTCCCGGCGAGACCTATCCGATCCTGTGGACCTATCAGCGGGCAGGGCTCCCGGTCGAGATCATCGAGGAATTCGATATCTGGCGCCGCATCCGCGACCATGACGGCGTTGTCGGCTGGGTGAAGTCGACCCTGCTCGTGGGCAAGCGCCACGTGCTGGTGCGCGACAGCCAGCGGCCTTTGCGCGAATCGCCGGAAGCCGGCTCCAGACCCGTCGCCCTGGTCGATCCCGGCGTCGTGCTCAAGGTGCTGGAATGTGGTGGCGATTGGTGCCGGCTGGAAGTCCAGGGCCATAAGGGCTGGATGATGAAGACCGAATTCTGGGGCGTCTATGCCACGGAAGCCATCGAGGATTAGGCTGCCCTGGCCTTCCTCAGCCGCAGCACGCGCAGGCGGCTTTCGACATCTTCCTTGTTGAGATAGGCCCCGGCGAGGCGCCGATAGCCGCTATAGGCGTCGCGCGCATGCAACAGGCGCCAATTGTCGAACAGCACGACCGAGCCCGGCGCCAGGCGGCGGCGGTACTGCAGCGAACGTTCGCCCGCGAGCCTGGCGAAGGCCGCATAGGCCTGCTGGAACTTGGCCATGAATGCAGGTTCCAGCGCGAAGGGCGCGCGGTCGAGATTGTTGAAGCTGACCTGGACGAGGCGCCCGGTCGAATCTTCGCGCAAGGCCGGGCGGCGGGCCATCAGATGGATGCCGCGCTCATGGTCGATATATTGCCCCGGCACTTCGACTTGGGTGAGGATGCGGTAAAGCTCCGGCGTTTCGCGGCGCATGATCTCGGCAATACGGAAACCGTCGACGAAGACATTCTCGCCGCCCACGCCGTCGAAGGCCAGGCAATGGAACATCTGGTAGCCGGGCGCATCGAAACTGTAGGTGCCGTCGGTATGCGGCCCGATGGCCAGGGTCGTGTAGGCCGTATCCTTATGCTCCATATTCGCGGTAAAATCCCAATAGCCGCCGAAGATCGTCTCGCGGATGTAGGCGATGCGCCTGGCCACGGCCTGGGTGGCTTCGGGCGTTGCCGGCGTCCCCTCGACGAAGCAGAAGCCGAAACGCCCGATTTTCTCGAGATAGGATTCCAGCGCCGCATCCTCCGCCATCAGCGCGTCATAGGGGACTTGCGGGAAGTCGGCCGAAATTTCCGCATCGTCCCAGGTCGTGACGTCGGAGGCGAGAATGCCGACCGGCTTCAAGGCTTCAGCCAGATCCTCGGCGCCGAAGATGCTCTGATGGCCGTCGGCCCAGGCCAGTTGCAGCTTCTTGCCGCCGGCCCCCAGCTCCAGTACCGCGACCTTGATATCCCGCGGCAGGGCGAAAGTATCGAGCAGGCGCTGCTGGGTCTCGGGATGCCGGCAAGCGGCACAGGAGCAATGGTCGCGCAGCCAGGCCAGCGTGAAGAGATGGGTGCTGCCATTGGCGAAGGCGGTGTCGATGCCCTCGCTGGTCGCAGCGGCGTGGGTGAGGTGGGTCATGGTGGCCTCGCTGGCAGAAGTTGGCTGGACAAAATGTGCTTGCCCGGAGTCTTATTGTACGTATGTATAACACACAAGAGAAATCTGCGTTTGGGGCCAAAATTGGTTCCGTCTTGGAGCCAGATCATATTACTATTGGTTCGCGAAAGAAGCGGAGGCATCGCGCGTGGCTGAAAAAGAACCTAAATTTACCAGAGACTTACCGGAATCCCGCCGACGCCAGCTGATCGAGGCGACCGCGCGCAGTCTGGCACGCCACGGTCTCGATGGGACGACTGTCCGCGTGGTTGCGGCCGAGGCGGGCGTCTCGCCAGGCCTGGTGCGGCATCATTTTGCCGGCATGCACGACCTTATCGCCGAGACTTACCGCTGGACTGGCAAGGAAGTGGAAAAGGCGCTCCGCGCCGCCCTCGCCGCGGCCCCCGACCATCCCGAAGCCAAGCTGCGTGCCTTTGTCGATTCGAGCTTTTCGCCGCCCATGCTGGATCCGGACCTGCTCGGCGTATGGCTCACCTTCTGGAGCCTCACCCGCACGGATTCGGAAATCCACGACATCCACGGCAGGGTCTATGCCGATTACCGCAAGCAGCTGCAGCGCCATATCGCCGGCATGGCCGAGGAACAGAAGCTCGATCTCGACGCGCGGCTCGCGGCCCTTGCTCTGACCGCCCTCCTTGACGGCCTGTGGCTGGAACATTGCCTCGATCCCAGTACCTTCACCGCCGTCGAAGCCTGCCAGATCGCCCATGACTGGGTCGACAATCTGAAGGCCGGCTGGTTCATGGCAGGCGCCAAGCGCGAGGACGCCACCACCCCGGCAATCGCCAAGGCTGGCTGATTACCAAATCTTTCCATAATACGTAACGCGTATTATTCCGGGCGTATGATCGGATCGTTTCGCGATAGGGAAACGTGAGGTCCTCTGGCGGGCTGGCATAGCGTCAGAATCAACGATCAGTGGCGTATCGTCTTTCGTTGGCAGAACAAGCAGCCGGTCGATGTCGGCATTGTCGATTGCCATTAATGAGGCAGACATGAAGCCCATCGTCATTCACCCAGGCGAAGTCCTGCTCGAGGAATTCATGCGACCGCTGAATATCAGCGCCGACGCTTTGGGCCTTGCGCTGCATGTGCCGGCCGATCGCATCCTGGCCATTGCCAAAGGCAGGCACGCGGTTTCGGCGGACACGGCTTTGCGGCTGTCGCGCTATTTCGGCACGACAGCGGAATTCTGGCTCAATCTGCAGGCGCGTTACGATCTCAAAAAGGCAACTGCCGAAGAGGGGTCGCGGATTCGCCAGGAAGTTCGCCCACGCGCCGCCTAGTAGCTCACCCGCGTCAGATAGAGCCCGTCCGGCGGCGATGTGGGACCGCTCGCCGACCGGTCGCGTGCTTCGAGCGCCGCCGTCACATCGTCGGCCGACCATTTGCCTTCGCCGACCAGGCGCAGGGTTCCCACCATGTTGCGCACCTGATGATGCAGGAATGAACGTGCCTCGGCGATTACCTGGATTTCTTCACCCTGGCGCATGACGTCGAGCCGGTCCAGCGTCTTCACCGGCGATTGCGCCTGGCAGAGTGTCGCCCGGAAGCTGGTGAAATCGTGGCGGCCGACGAGGCGCTGCGCCGCCCTGTGCATCGCCGCAGCATCGAGCGGCACGCTCAGGAGCCAGGCCTGGCCGCGGTCCAATGTGAGCGGCGCGCGGCGGTTGACGATGCGGTAGAGATAGGCCCGGCCCGTCGCCGAAAAGCGCGCGTGGAAATCGTCGGCCGCGATCTCGCACGATGTCACGGCGATGGGCTGCGGCTTCACATGAAAGTTGATCGCCGCCATCAGCCGATTGGGTTCGATGGGCTTGCCGATATCGACATGCGCCACCTGGCCCAGCGCATGGACGCCGGCATCGGTGCGCCCCGCGCCGTAGACGAGGCATGCCTCCTGCACCGTGGCAAGGACCGCTTCTTCCAGCGCCTGCTGGATGGAGGGACCGTTGTCCTGGCGCTGCCAGCCGACGAAGGGACCGCCATCATATTCCAGGGTGAGCCTGAAGCGCGTCATGCGGCAAAGCCGGTTCCCGCCGGCACTTTCTGGCCGCGCAGGAAATCATCCGCCCCCATCGCTTTCTTGCCGGCCTTCTGCAGCAAGGTGAGCCTCAAGGCGTTCCGCCCGCAGGCGACGGTGAGTGCGTCGTCGAGGGCGACGCCCGGCGAACCGGACTTTGCCACAATCTCGGCCGCCAGCACCTTGAGGCGCGCGCCGTCCGCCATCAGGCACCAGGCGCCGGGCACGGGGGCGAAGGCGCGGATCTGCCGTTCAATGACGGCGGCATCGCGCGACCAGTCGATCGCGGCCTCGGCAGGCGAGATCTTGGCGGCATAGGTGATGCCCTCCGCCGGCTGCGGCACAGCCGCCGGCAAGGGTGCGGCGAGAATCTCGACGATGAGGTGGGCACCCATTGCCGCCAAGGCATCGTGCAGCGCGCCGGCATTCATCGCCTTGCCGATAGCAAGTTCTTCCCGCCGCAGCATGGCGCCGGTATCGAGCCCCTCATCCATCTGCATGATGGTGATGCCCGTCTTCTCGTCGCCGGCGAGGATGGCGCGCTGGATGGGGGCGGCGCCCCGCCAGCGCGGCAGCAGGGAGGCATGGATGTTGAGGCAGCCCAGGCGCGGCGCATCCAGCACCGGCTTGGGGAGCAGCAACCCATAGGCGGCAACCACGGCGATGTCGGCACCGATCGCGGCGAATGCGGCCTGTGCCTCCGCCGATTTCAACGAGACCGGCGTGCGCACTGGAAGGCCATGCTGTTCGGCCAGTATCTGCACCGGTGATTTCCTGAGGTCCTGCCCGCGCCCGGCCGGTCGCGGCGGCTGGCTGTAGACGGCGGCAACCTCATGCCCAGCCGCGATCAGCGCCGCCAGCGACGCTGCCGCGAAATCCGGCGTGCCCATGAAGATGACCCGCATCGGACGCGCTCGTCAGGCCGGAACGCCGCCGGCGCCCGCTTTCTTGGCTTTGAGCAATTTGCGCAGGATGATGTTGCGCTTCAATGAGGTGAGATGATCGATGAACAGCACACCGTCGAGATGGTCGATCTCGTGCTGCACGCAGGTGGCCAGCAGGCCCGTCGCGGTGATCTCGCGCACCTCGTTGTTCTCGTCGAGATATTTGACGATACAGGAGGCCGGCCGCACCACATCGGCGTAGTGGTCCGGCACGGACAGGCAGCCCTCATTATACTCGGCATCGTCGTCGGAGACCCAGACAATCTCTGGATTGGCCATGCGCAAGGGTGCCGGCGCTTCATTCTCGCCCGCGATATCGAGCACGATGACACGCTTCAGCGCGCCGACCTGCGGAGCGGCAAGGCCGATGCCGGGGGCCGCATACATCGTCTCCAGCATGTCGTCCATCAATTGGCGGATCCCATCGTCGACTGCCGCGACGGCCTCGGATTTCTTGGCCAGGCGCGGGTCGGGTGCGACGATGATCGGTAGTTTGGCCATGGTGATTCCACTGATCGTTCAGAAGCTCAAGCGAGGGCGGCCCCTCACCCTAACCCTCTCCCCGCAAGCGAGGCGAGGGGATCCACCGAGCTCCAAGAGGAAGCCCCTCGCCCCTCCGGGGCGAGGGGTTGGAGTGAGGGGGCCTGCGCCGGTTCTCGGTTTCGCGCTTTACCTATGGATTCCGCGGGCTATCGTCAAGCGAGGTGGGGTGCCGGACTGCCCCGATTCGCCCCATTGGGGGCCAGGACTTAAGGTTTCACCATGAATTCGAGCCCGATGCTGGCACTCCTTGCCCTCATTGCCCTGCTGCTGGTGGCAGTGCTGGTCTTCGTCTGGCGCGCGCACCGGCCGGCCGCCGCCCCCGCGCCCGACCCGCGCCTGGACCAGCTGGCGGGGCAGCTGCAATCCCTGGTGAGCGCCCAGGCGGCGGCCCAGGCGGCCATCGACCAGCGGCTCGATCAGCGCCTCAACCAGCTTTCCGACAGGGTGCATGAGCGCCTAGCGCTATCGGCGACCGAGGCCGGGCAATCCTTGGGCGAATTGAAGGAACGCCTTGCGGTCATCGACGCGGCGCAGAAGAACATCGCCGAGCTTTCCACCCGCATGGTCAGCCTGCAGGATATCCTCTCCAACAAGCAGGCGCGCGGCGCCTTCGGCGAGGTGCAGCTGGCCGACATCGTCCGCACGGTGATGGCGCCGGTGAATTACGAGTTCCAAGCACAGCTTGGCGACGGCAAGCGCGTCGATTGCCTGCTGAAACTCCCCAATCCGCCGGGCGCCATCGGCATCGATTCCAAGTTCCCGCTGGAATCCTACCGCGCCATCCGCGATGCGGCGGACGATGCGGCACTCGTCCAGGCGCGGCGCGAGTTTTCGACGGCCATCCGTCTCCATGTGAAGGCGATCGCCGAAAAATACATCGTGCCCGGCGAGACGGCGGATTCGGCGCTGATGTTCGTTCCTTCCGAAGCGGTCTATGCCGAGATCCACGCCAATTTCCCCAATCTGGTCGAGGAGGCCGGGCGGGTGCGCGTCTGGATCGTCTCGCCCACCACGCTGATGGCAACGCTGACCACCATGCGCGCGGTCTTGAAGGATGTGCGCATGCGCGAGCAGGCCCATGTCATCCAGGCCAAGGTGAGCGAACTGGCCAAGGATCTCGACCGCCTGGACACGCGCGTGGGCAAGCTGCAGCAGCACTTCGACCAGGCGGTGGAGGATGTGCGCCAGATCCGCATCTCGACCGACAAGGCGCTGAAAAAGGCCGACGACATCGAAAGCGTCGGCCTGGAAGCACCGGAAACGGTCGCCCTGCCCGCGCCGGCCCCGGCGCCTGGAGCGAAAGACTGACCGCAGGCGGGCCAAGGCCATCCTTGAATCGCCACAATTCGCCCCTACATTCCCAAAGCTTTCTGGTTGTGTAACAATCAGTCACGTCATCGCTTTGGGGGAAGCCTTATGCTCAGTACGTTCGCGATCTTCGTCATCGTCCTTCTGGCCGTTGCCATCCTGCTGGTTTTCATGGGCATCAAATCGGTGCCGCAGGGCCGCGAATGGACCGTCGAGCGCTTCGGCCGCTATACGCAGACCTTGCGGCCCGGGCTCAATTTCATCATCCCCTTCTTCGACCGCATCGGCGCCAAGATCAACATGATGGAATCGGTTCTCGACGTGCCGACCCAGGAAGTGATCACCAAGGACAATGCCATGGTCAGCGTCGACGGCGTCGTCTTCTACCAGGTGCTGGATGCCGCCAAGGCCGCTTACGAAGTCAACGACCTCGAAAACGCGATCCTCAATCTCACCATGACCAACATCCGCACGGTGATGGGCGGCATGGATCTCGACGAGCTCCTGTCCCTGCGCGACAAGATCAACGCGCAGCTCCTTCACGTCGTCGACGATGCGACCCAGCCCTGGGGCATCAAGGTGACGCGCATCGAAATCAAGGACATCGCACCACCCAAGGACCTGGTCGAAAGCATGGGCCGGCAGATGAAGGCGGAACGCGACAAGCGTGCCGCCATCCTGGAAGCCGAAGGCCTGCGCCAGTCGGCAATCCTCAAGGCCGAGGGCGAAAAGCAATCGGCGATCCTCAAGGCCGAGGGTGAAAAGGAAGCCGCCTTCCGCTCGGCCGAAGCCCGCGAGCGCCTCGCGGAAGCGGAAGCCAAGGCCACCGCCGTGGTCTCGGAATCCATCGCCAAGGGCAGCGTGCAGGCGGTCAACTATTTCCTTGGCCTGCGCTATACCGAGGCCCTGGAGAAGCTTGCCGGCGCCCCCAACCAGAAGGTCATCCTGATGCCGCTCGAAGCCAGCAACGTGATCGGCGCCCTGGGCGGCATCGCGGAACTGGCCAAATCAGCGCTGGGCGATCGCGACGATACGCGCCGCTCCAGCCTGCCGCGCCCGTAAGGCGGGAGGGGCAGCCATGAACGAGATCGAATTCAATTTTCAGCTGGAGTTCTGGCATTGGCTGATCCTCGCCGCGGCTCTTGCGGGGATCGAAATCCTGACGCCCGGCTTCTTCTTTATCTGGCTGGGCGGTGCCGCCTTGATCACGGCGGTGGTTGCATTGATGGCGCCGGCGCTCACCTGGGAAAACCAGGTGCTGATCTTCGCCCTGCTGTCGGCCGTTTCGGTGCTGGGCTGGTATCGTTTCCGCCACCGACTGGTCATTGCCAGCGACGACAAGACCCTCAACCGCCGCGGCGAACAATTGCTCGGGCGCAGCGCCACGCTTTCCGAGCCCATCGTCAACGGCCGCGGGCAGATCCGCATCGACGACACGGTGTGGCGCTGCGAGGGCGAAGATCTGGCGGCGGGCACCAAGGTGAAGGTCGTCGCCATGCATGGCGCCGTGGTCGCGGTCGAAAAGGCCTGACGCCCGATGCTGGGAACATGCCCCTAGGCGTGTAAGGCGATTCACAATTTTTAAACTTTCTCGCGCTCATCCTGTGCCGCGCTCGGTGCGGCCGCGAAGCCGCGCCGCTGCGCCTGCCCGCGGATATCCGGTCGCGCGGGCGGATACATAAAATACAGGGAAAGAGCGATTCCGTGAAAGTATCCGGTGCCAATATCGACGAACTCACGCAGAAGGCCGAGCTGGAATTCCATGACGAGGCGACGACGCGCCTTGCCGAGATGAACCGGCTCCTCGATGAGATTGCGGCCAAGGGCGCCGACGACGATAACGCACCGGCTCTGCTGGAGCATGCGCATAATCTGCGCATCACCGGCGGATCCTTCGGTTTCCCGGCGGTGGCATTGGTCGCCCAGCGCCTCGAAGGCTATCTCAACGATTCGGGCGACTGGACCGATAAGACGCAGCGCGACGTACAGGATTTCTGCGACGCCCTGGGCCATCTGCTGGAACGCAAATCCCAGCCCGACGATGACGAGATCGCGCATCTGGTGCGTGGCCTGCCGTCGCTGGTGAGCCGCACCTTTTCACCGGGCGATGTCGAGATCCGCAACGTCGAAATCCTGCTGGTCACGCCGGCGCGCGCTGTCGCCAAGATCCTCTCCAAGCAGATCATGGCCTGCGGCTACCGTGTCAATTCCGTGCACGATCCGATCGAAGGCCTCACCACCGCTTTGCGCCTCCGCCCCGACATGGTCATCACGTCGCAGGTGATGAAGGGGCTAACTGGCGTCGACCTCATCCGGGCTTTGAAAGCCGTCGCAGTCACCGAAAAGATCCCCTGCGCGGTCCTCACCAGCCAGGAACTCGATTCCGCCGATTTCAGCCGCCTGCCCCAAGGCAGCCCGGTCCTCCGTTCAGGCAGCAACTTCGCCGACGATTTCGCGAAGGTCGTGACGCAGCTTGGGTTGGGGTGAGACTCGTCGCCGACACCCCAGTCCCGCTCTCGCAAAAGCCCCGCTCTCGCAAAGCTAATGATCGCACGAAGGTCTTTTAGGGCAATAATTCTGCCTTAATTTCGCGAACATTCACGCCATCTCCATCATTAACCATTCCTTTGCCTTAATGGCTAAAGATCGGCTCTAATGTTCTGGGCTTGATCCGGCGCCGGTCAGGGGAAACGAGGCGGCGCCGCGGTCGGTAGGAGGGTCATGAACGCCACGTCGTTGCAGGGAACCGGCACGGGCGAGGAGAGGGCGATGCCTTGGCTGGCGAGCTATCCGCTTGAGGTGGACGGCGCGACCCCCATCGATGCAAAGCCGGTCTACCGGCTGCTCGACGACAGTGCGGGCCACCATCCCCACAATGACTGCATCGACTTCCTCGACAAGCGCTACACCTATGCCGAGGTGAAGCGCGAGAGCGACCGGGTGGCCAAGGGGCTGCAGCAGATCGGCCTAAAGCCCGGCATGCGGCTGGGCTTGTTCCTGCCCAATTGCCCTTACTTCGTCATCTTCTATCACGGTGCGTTGAAGGCGGGCGCGACCCTCGTCAACTTCAACCCGCTTTACGCCGAGCCCGAAATCGAGCGGCAGATCGCCGATGCCGAAGTCGATTTCATGGTGACGCTCGATGTCGCCCAATTGCTGCCCAAGCTCGACGCAGTGCTGGCCAAGTCGCGGGTGAAATCGGTCATCGTCTGCCCGATGGCGCACCAGCTGCCGTTCCCGAAGAACCTGGTCTATCCCTTCGTCATGCGTTCGTCCCATGCGCGCATGAGGATCGACAGCCGGCACATCGCCTATAAGGATCTGGTGCATAATGACGGCGCCTATCAGCCTGTCGAGATCGATCCGGCCGTCACGGTGGCATTGCTGCAATATACCGGCGGCACGACGGGCGTTCCCAAAGGCGCCATGCTATCCCACGCCAATGTCTATGTGAACGCCATCCAGTCGAAGCGCTGGTTCTATACGGTCGACAAGCCGACATCGAAGACGATCGGCGTGCTGCCGCTGTTCCACGCCTTCGCCATGACCTGCGTCATGAACTGGACGCTGTCGGTCGGCGGCTGCATGATCCTGGAGCCGAAATTCGACACGCTGCGCCTGTTGCGCCTCATCCATGCCAAGCGCCCGACCGCATTGGTCGGCGTGCCGACCCTGTTCAATGCTCTGCTCAATTTTCCGCAGTTCAAGGATTTCGACCTCACCTCCCTGGTCTTTGCCATTTCCGGCGGCGCACCCTTGCCGGCCGAGGTCAGGAAGAAGTTCGAGGAGGAAAGCGGCTGCCGCCTCATTGAAGGCTATGGCCTTTCCGAGGCGTCACCGGTCTGCTGCTGCAATCCCGTGAATGATGGCGGCAAGGCCGGCTCGATCGGCCTGCCCTTCCCCTTCACCTCCTGCGAGATCGTGTCCCTCGATGACGGCGAGACGCGCATGAGAACGGGTGAAAAAGGCGAGATCTGCTTTCGCGGACCCCAGGTGATGCTGGGTTACTGGAAGCGGCAGAATGCGACGGACGAGGTCATCAGGAACGGCTGCCTGCACACCGGCGATGTCGGCCATATCGACGAAGAGGGCTTCGTCTTCATCACCGACCGCCTGAAGGAGATGATCAACGCCTCCGGCTTCAAGGTCTATCCGCGTGTGATCGAAGAAGCGATCTACCAGCACCCCGCGGTCAAGGAATGCGCCGTGATCGGCATCGACGACCCCTATCGCGGTCAGAATATCAAGGCCTTCATCGTCCTGAAGGATGGGATGAGCTGCAACCAGGAAGCCATGGATACGTTCCTGGAAAGCCGCCTCTCCAAGATCGAGAAGCCGCGTTTCTACGATTTCCGCGCCGATCTCCCGAAGAGCATCATCGGCAAGATATTGAAGAAGAATCTGGTGGACGAGGAAAAAGCCCGCGCCGCCAATAAGGAGAAACTGTGATGAAAGACGCCGTCATCGTGGGCTATCAGCGTTCGCCCTTCCATTTCGCCAATAAGGGCGCGCTGGTCAAAGTACGCCCCGACGATCTCGCCGCCGCCGTGGTGAAAAGCCTTATCGCCAGGACCGGGATCGACACCAAGGATGTCGAGGACCTGTTGGTGGGCTGCGCGTTCCCCGAGGGCGAGCAGGGCTTCAACGTGGCGCGCCTGATCGGCATGATCGCCGACCTGCCGCAATCGGTCGCCGGCGCCACGGTCAACCGGTTCTGCGGCTCCTCCATGCAGGGCATCCATATGGCGGCCGGCGCCATCGCACTTGGCGCGGGCGAGGCGTTCCTCTGTGCCGGCATC
Source organism: Dongia sp. (assembly GCF_041918875.1). GTDB lineage: Bacteria > Pseudomonadota > Alphaproteobacteria > Dongiales > Dongiaceae > Dongia. The sequence goes on along the minus strand of NZ_JAYRUV010000010.1, from coordinate 50,228 downwards.
GAGAGCATGACGCGCGTCCCCATGCTGGGCTTCAACCCGATGCCGAACCCGGCGCTCAACGAGCGCCTGCCGGCCGCCTATATCTCGATGGGCACCACGGCGGAGAATGTCGCCAACAAGTACAAGATCAGCCGCGCCGAACAGGAAGCCTTTGCCGTCGAAAGCCAGGTGAAGGCCAGTGCCGCCCGCGCCGCCGGCAGGCTGAAGGACGAGATCGTGCCGATCCAGGCCGGCAAGGAGATGGTCGCCGAAGACGGCACCATCCGCGACGGCACCACGGCGGAAGCATTGGCCGGGTTGAAGCCCGCCTTCGACGCCAACGGTTCGGTCACGGCCGGCACCTCCTCGCCGCTGACCGACGGGGCCGCCGCCTGCCTCGTCACCTCGATGGATTATGCCAAGGCGCACGGGCTTCCCATCCTCGCCAAGATCCGCGCCGTGTCGGTCGCCGGCTGCGCGCCGGAAATCATGGGCATCGGCCCGGTCGCGGCGACGCAGAAGGCGCTGAAACGCGCCGGGCTCACCATCGACGATATCGACATCATCGAACTCAACGAGGCGTTCGCCTCGCAGTCGCTGGCCTGCATCCGCGATCTCAAGATCGATATGAAGAAGGTCAATCTCGACGGCGGCGCCATCGCGCTCGGCCATCCGCTGGGCGCCACCGGTGCCCGCATCACGGGCAAGGCCGCCTCGCTGCTGAAGCGCGAGGGCAAGAAATTCGCTCTCGCCACGCAATGCATCGGCGGCGGCCAGGGCATCGCCACCATCCTGGAGGCCGTCTGATGCCCATCCAAAAAGCCTGCGTCATCGGCGCCGGCGTGATGGGGGCGGGCATCGCCGCCCAGATCGCCAATGCGGGCGTGCCCGTGCTGCTGCTTGATATCGTGCCCAAGGAGGGAGCGGACCGTTCCGCCATCGCCAAGGGCGCCATCGAGAAACTGCTGAAGGCCGATCCGGCGCCCCTGATGTCGAAGGCGGCGGCAAGGCTCATCACCCCCGGCAATATCGAGGACGATCTCGGGTCATTGGCCGATGTCGATTGGGTGGTCGAGGCGATCATCGAACGCCTCGACCTGAAGCAGAGCCTCTATCACAAGCTTGAGGGCAAGCGGAAGAAAGGCTCGATCCTGTCCTCCAACACCTCGACCATTCCCTTGAAGACCCTGGTCGAGGGCATGCCGGAGAGCGTGCAGTCCGACTTCTGCATCACCCATTTCTTCAACCCGCCGCGCTATATGCGCCTGCTTGAGATCGTCGGCGGGCCGAAGACGCGGCCCGAGGCGCTCAAGGACATCGGCGATTTCGGCGACCGGATGCTGGGCAAGACCATCGTCCAGGCCAAGGACACGCCGGGTTTCGTCGGCAACCGCATCGGTGTCTTCTGGATGCAGGCGGCGGTGACTGCGGCGCTCGACCTCGACCTCACGATCGAGGAGGCGGATGCCATCATGGGCCGCCCCATCGGCGCGCCCAAGACGGGTCTCTTTGGCCTGCTCGATCTGGTCGGCCTCGATCTGATGCCCCATGTCGACAAAAGCATGGCGAGCCTGCTTGCATCCGACGATGCCTATATGAAGCTGCGCCGCCCCTGGCCGCTCCTCGAAAAGATGATTGCCGACGGCTATACGGGCCGCAAGGGCAAGGGTGGCTTCTATCGTCTCAACACCGAAGGCGGCGGGAAGGTCAAGGAATCCATCAACCTCAAGACCGGTGCGTATGCGCCGAGCGATCGCGCGCGCCTCGACTCCGCCGACGCCGCCAAGGGCGGCTTGAAGGTGCTGGTCGAACATAAGGACAAAGGTGGGCAATATGCCTGGCGCGTACTCTCCGCCCTGCTCTCCTACGCGGCGTCGCTGGTGCCGGAGATCGCCGACGATGTGGTCGCCATCGATCAAGGCATGAAGACCGGCTACAATTGGAAGCGCGGGCCTTTTGAGATGATCGACCAGATGGGTGCCGCCTGGTTCGCGGAGAAGCTGGCGGCCGAAAACATGCCGGTGCCGCCCTTCCTTGCCACGGCGGCGAAGGCCGGCGGCTTCTACCGCGTGGCGGGCGGCCAGATCGAACATCTGATGCCGAGCGGCAGCTACACCAAGCTCGCCCGCCCCGAGGGCGTATTGCTGCTCTCCGACATCAAGCTGGGCGCCAAGCCGATCCTCAAGAACGGCTCGGCCTCGCTGTGGGACATTGGCGACGGTGTCGCCTGCCTCGAATTTCACAGCAAGATGAATGCGCTCGACCCCGACAGCCTGGCCCTGGTCAAGCAGTCGGTCGACCATGTGGCCAAGAAGATGAAGGCGCTAGTCATCCATAACGAAGCCGAGAATTTCTCCGTCGGCGCCAATATCGGCCTCGCCCTTTTCGCCGCCAACATCGCCATGTGGCCGATGATCGACGACATGATCGGCACCGGCCAGTCGGCCTACAAGGCGGTGAAGTTCGCTCCCTTCCCCGTGGTGGGTGCCCCAAGCGGCATGGCGCTGGGCGGCGGCTGCGAGGTGCTCCTCCATTGCGCCGCGATCCAGGCCCATGCCGAGACCTATATGGGCCTGGTCGAGGTGGGCGTCGGCCTCATTCCCGGCTGGGGCGGCTGCAAGGAGATGCTGCTCCGCTACCAGCCCGGCCCCAAGGACCCCAAGGGCCCGATGCCGCCGGTGGCTCAAGCCTTCGAGGCGATCTCGCTCGCCAAGGTGGCGAAATCCGCGGCCGAGGCGAAGGAGCTGAAATTCCTGCGCGCCGGCGACGGCATCAGCATGAACCGCGACCGCCTGCTCCACGATGCCAAGGCCAAGGCCCTGGCGATGCTGGCCGCCGGCTACCAGCCGCCGCAACCCGCCGAACTGCGTCTGCCCGGCCCGACCGGCCGCACGGCGCTGCAATTGGCGGTCGAGGGTTTCGCGCTCCAGGGCAAGGCATTGCCGCATGACGTGACCGTCTCCGACGCGCTGGCCGAGGTGCTGACCGGCGGCAAGACGGATTTCACGGATGTGATCGCCGAAGACCAGATATCGAAGCTGGAGAAGAAAGCCTTCATGACCCTGCTCCGCACCGGCCCGACCTTGGCGCGCATGGAACACATGCTGGGCACCGGCAAGCCGCTGCGGAATTGATGAGGATGGATTTGTGGCATACACCCCCTCTCCCTAACCCTCCCCGACGTTGGGGGGAGGAAATTCGAGCCAGCTTGAACGCGAACGCCACCGCGAGCTCGGTCGGACTCCCTCCCCCCAACGTCGGGGAGGGTCGGGGAGAGGGGGCTGTCGCAGAAGAGGATCGAAAACATGCCCGCCTATAAAGCCCCCTTGCGCGATATTCAGTTCGTGCTGACCGAAGTGCTGCAACTGGAAAACCTGCCGCAGCAGATTCCGGATTTCGTGGAAGCGACGCCCGACCTTGTCGCCACCATTCTCGAGGAAGCGGCGAAGTTCTGCGAGAACGAGCTGCAGCCCTTGAACCATTCTGGCGACGAGGAAGGCTGTCATTTCGACAAGGGCACCGTCACCACGCCCAAGGGCTTCAAGGAGGCCTACGCCAAATTCATCGAGGCCGGCTGGACGGGTCTACCCTGCGATCCGGATTATGGCGGGCAGGGCTTGCCCAAGCTGGTCAATTTCGCTGTCGAGGAGATGATCTGCTCGGCCAATCTTTCCTTCGGCATGTATCCGGGGCTTTCCAACGGCAATTACAACGCCATCCACGCCCATGGCTCCGACGCGCAGAAGGCGCTCTATCTCCCTAAACTGGTCGACGGCACCTGGACGGGTACGATGTGCCTCACTGAACCCCATTGCGGCACGGATCTGGGCCTCTGCAAGACGCGGGCGGAAGCCAATGCCGACGGTTCCTACAAGCTTTACGGCACCAAGATATTCATCTCGGCGGGCGAACATGATCTGACCGAGAACATCGTCCATCTGGTGCTGGCGCGCCTGCCCGATGCACCCGCCGGCATCCGTGGCATCTCGCTGTTCGTCTGCCCGAAATTCCTGCCCGACGCGGAAGGGAAGCCCGGCGCCCGCAATCCGGTCGCCTGCGGCTCGATCGAAAAGAAGATGGGCATCAAGGCGTCATCCACCTGCGTCATGAATTTCGACGGCGCGCAAGCCTGGCTGGTCGGCCGGCCGCACAAGGGCATGTCGGCCATGTTCACCATGATGAACACGGCACGCCTCGCGGTCGGCATGCAAGGGTTGGGCATCGCCGAGGCCGCCTATCAGGGCGCTGTAACCTATGCCCGCGACCGCTTGCAGATGCGGGCCCTCACCGGCGCCAAATCCCCGGAGAAGCCCGCCGACCCGATCATCGTGCATCCGGACGTGCGCCGCATGCTGCTGACCATGCGCGCCTTCACCGAAGGCTGCCGCGCGCTTTCCTATTGGGTGGGGCGCGAGCTCGACGTCTCGCTGCATCACCCGGACCCCGAAAAGCGCCAGGAGGCCGACGATCTGGTGGCTTTGCTTACCCCCATCGTCAAGGCGTTCCTGACCGACCACGGCTTCAACGCCGCCAATCTGGGCGTGCAGATCTATGGCGGCCACGGCTATATCCGCGAATGGGGCATGGAGCAGCTGGTCCGTGATGCACGCATCACGCAGATCTATGAAGGCACCAACGGCATTCAGGCGCTGGACCTGGTCGGGCGCAAGCTGCCGACCGGCACCGGGCGCCTGGCGCGGCGCTTCTTCCATCCGGTGAGCGACTATATCGAGCAGGCAAGCGAGAAGCCCGAGATGGCGGAATTCGTTCTGCCGCTGGCCAAGGCCTTCGCCAAGCTGCAGCAAGCGACGGCCTGGATCGCGCAAGCTGGCCTTGCCAACCCCAATGAAGCCGGTGCCGCCGCCACCGATTACCAGCGCCTCTTCGCCTTGGTGGCCCTTGGCTATATGTGGTGCCGCATGGTCGAGATCGCGCTTGCCAAGTCGGGCGAGGACAGCGACGGCTTCTACGCGGCGAAAGTGATGACGGCGCGTTTCTATTTCGCACGGCTGCTGCCGGAATCGAATTCGCTCTTCACGACCTTGATGGCCGGTTCGGACTCCTTGATGGCGATGTCGGCCGAAGCCTTCTGACGAGACATGCGCGCCACAATACTTAACCGATTTTAAGACACTTCCCGTCTTGCGCGGTCTTTGTCACGCCATCTGAATCATAGGTTGTAAATCGGCGAATCTCATCACAGCCATCTCACAGCTGGGAGATTCTTCTCACAACGGAACTGTCGCATTTTCCAGGCATTCTGACCGCATTGGCGACGCCGAGTCGGAGGCGATGACTCAATCTCCGAAGACTTAAGGCGCTTCGCTCACACGGGACGGGACGCTCATATGCGGCACTTTGCGACGACGGGGGCAGGGAAAACCTGCACCGTAGCGACGGTGGTGTTTGGCCTGGCGGCCGGGGCGGTTCTTCTTTCGGCGGAGCCGGCTTCGGCCGGGATGGACGAAGGCTCGCTCGGCTATCGCCTGGGCATCAGCCTCACCCAGTTCAAGAACATGAAGCTGCCCTTCAAGGATCTGCCCAAGGACGCCACGGTCAAATGCGGCGACGATCCGGATTTGAAGAACCGCATGGTGGGCTATGTCGCCCGCGACGAGGCGCGCTACGAAAGTGTGGGCGTTCTCACCTGCCGGGTCGTGGCGCCAGATCCCGCCAACCTGTCCTGGTGGCGCCCGGTCGAATTCGAGATCAACGGCGTCAAGTCGCGTCTGCGCTTCGACTTCATGGAAGTGGCCGCGCGCGGTAGCGCCGGCGACGAGGAAGCGGCCGTCACGCCGGCCAGCTACGACGATACCGGCTTTTCGGACGCGCTCTATGGCGGCAACGACATCACCGCCGGCAGCACGCAATACACTTTGGTGGCAGCCCGGCTGACGCCGGTCCGCGCCAAGGACGGCTACAAGCTGATGGCCGGCCTCAACGAGCGGCTGGGCGATTCCGTGGTCAAGCGCGACCGTGTCGAGATCGCCCCCGGCATCGCCTTCAAGATGGATGTCCCCACCTGGCAGCGGGGCAATGTCACCGTGGCTGCCTGGGATCCTTCGGAACTCGGCCATTACGACCTGGTCTTTACCATGACCAGCGCCAGGGACAGCCTGCAGTCCAAGCTCGACGATATCGAGTAACGATGCCCCTTCCCTTCTCCCCTTCAGGGGAAGGTGGGCATTCCGTTCCGCCAGGCGAGACCTGCCCCATTGCAATGCTGTTGGCCGGGTCGTAATTTCGCCCCATCATGATGCCCGCGCCGCTCGCTGCCCAATCCCTCAGTCCCCGCCGCTACGGCGCCGTCAACTGGATCGGCCTCTATACCCTTTACCGCAAGGAAGTGCGGCGCTTCCTCACCGTGGCGACCCAGACCGTGCTGGCGCCGATGGTGACGACCTTGCTGTTCCTGGCCGTCTTCGTCCTGGCGATGGGGCATTCGGTCGATCTGGTGGGCGGCGTTCCCTACATGGAATTTCTGGCCCCCGGCCTCATCATGATGGCGATGACGCAGAACGCCTTCGCCAACACCTCCTCCTCGCTGATGATAGCGAAGATCCAGGGCAATATCGTCGATCTGCTGATGCCCCCGCTCTCGGCGCTCGAGATCACCCTGGCCCTGGCGCTGGGCGGCCTCACGCGCGGCCTCGTCGTGGGCGCCACCACCGCGGCGGCCATCGCCATCTTCGTGCCGCTGCATCTCGCCCATCTCTGGGCCATGCTGTTCTATGCCGCGATGGCGAGCCTGATGCTGGCGCAGCTTGGCATCGTTGCCGGCATCTATGCCGAAAAGTTCGACCATATGGCGGCGGTCACGAATTTCATCATCACGCCGCTGGCCTTTCTGTCCGGCACCTTCTATTCGACCGAGCGCCTGCCGGATTTCGGGCGGCTGCTTGCCCATCTCAATCCGTTCTTCTACATGATCGACGGCTTCCGCTACGGCCTCATCGGCCATGCGGACGGAGCGCTGTGGCTGGGTGCCATCGCCCTGGTCGGCGTCAATGCCGCCCTGCTGGTTGCCAACTATCTCAGCTTCCAATTCGGCCGCCGGTTGAAGGCATGAGCGTTGCCCCGGACATCTTCCGCCGACGCCGTTTCGGGGCCGTCAACTGGCTGGGCCTCTTCACCCTGACGCGGCGCGAAGCGAGCCGTGGCCTCAAGGATTACAATTACCAGATCCTCGGCCCCGTCGTTTCCAGCCTGCTCTATCTCGCCGTCTTTCATCTCGCCCTGCGCACGACCGGCACCGATGGCAGCAATGCTGATCTCCTCAACTTCATCGCCCCCGGCCTCATCGTCTTCGTCGCCTGCGAGAAGGCGTTCGAATGCGCCTGCGGCTCCTTCATCTTCGACAAGCATGAGCGCGTCATGGCCGATTTGCTCATGGCGCCGCTGTCGGCGGTCGAGCGGGTCTGCGGCTATCTCGGCGGTTCGTGCCTTGCCGGGCTGATGGTGGGGGTCGCGGTGGCGATCGTCACCCTGATCTTTGCCGAGCTGACGCTCTTTCATGCCGGTGCGCTGCTCTTCTTCGCCCTGATGGGCACGATGCTGCATGCACTCATCGGCATCCTGGTCGGCATCTGGGCGGAAAAATGGGATAGCTTCGCTGCCGTCCATACCTTTCTGCTGCTGCCGCTGTCCTTCCTGTCCGGTCTCTTCTACCGGATCGACAGCCTGCCCGAGACGGCGCAGCATCTCGTGCGCCTCAACCCGGTCTTCTACGTCATCGACGGATTCCGTTTCGCCATGACCGGCACCGGTTCCGCCGACCCCTGGACCGGCGCCCTTGTTCTGCTGACGGTCAATGCCAGCCTGTTCGCCCTCGCCCTCGCCTGGTTCCGGCGCGGCTACCGCCTGAAACCCTAGCCTTGACCACGGCCGGCGGCCTTTATTAGTATCCCGGCCATGTTCACGCCGCTTTCAGCCGCCGCCAGCCGACGTCGACTCTGCACCCTGGTGCGGAGCGGCGAGTTTTTGGCGCGAACGGAAAGACCCGGCGGGAGATAGATCCCAGCTTCGTTCGTCAAAGCGTCCCCTGCCCACCATCGAGGTCGGCGGGGTTTTTTGTGTTTTATCCGGAGCCAATCGAATGAACAGCGACACATCCATCGAGCTGCGGCCGGCAGTGCCGGAGGAGGCCTCGGCCATCGCCGCCATCGTCAATGCCGCCTACGCCAAATGGGTCCCGGTAATCGGCCGCAAGCCGCTGCCCATGCAGGCCGACTACCGGCTGGCCCTGCTGGAACATCAATTCGATGTCGCCACCGAAAACGGCCGGGTCGTCGGCCTGATCGAAACCATGCCGCGTGAAGACCATCTCTGGATCGAGAATGTCGCCGTCATCCCGGAAGCCCAGGGACGGGGGATCGGCCGGCTGCTCCTGGTACATGCCGAGCGCAAGTCCGCCGCCGCCGGCTGCCGCGAGCTTCGCCTGCTGACGAACGGTGCCTTCGCGGCCAACGTCTCGCTCTACCTTAAACTCGGCTATGCCGTGGATCGGGAAGAAGAATTTATGAACGGAACGACCATCTACATGAGCAAGAAGCTGGCCCGGTGAGCGCAATTTTCCGCCCGCGGTTGACAGCGGAGGCTCCCCTCCCGATAGTCGCCGTTTTCCGGGCCCTTTCAGGCCCTTTTTCGACCCGCCAGAGGCACAAATGAACGCCCAGAAACCGTCCAGCCTGATGCAGACCTACGCCCGTTCCGATCTCGCTTTCGAGCGGGGCGAAGGGGCCTATCTCTTCACCGCGGACGGGCGACGTTTCCTGGATTTCGCCAGCGGCATCGCGGTGACGGCCCTGGGCCATTCGCACCCGCATCTGGTGACGGCACTGACCGAGCAAGCGCGGAAGCTGTGGCACACGTCGAACCTCTATCAGGTGCCGGGGCAGATCCGCCTTGCCGAGCGGCTCACCGCCGCCACCTTCGCCGACCAGGTCTTCTTCACCAATTCCGGTGTCGAGGCGATCGAATGCGGCTTGAAGCTCATCCGCAAGTACCATGACGATTTCGGCGATCCGAAGCGCTACCGCGTCATCGGCTTCGAGGGCGCCTTCCACGGCCGCACCCTCTCGACATTGGCCGCCGCGGGCAACGAGAAGTACCTCAAGGGCTATGCACCGACCGTCGACGGCTTCGACCATTGCGCCTTCAACAACCTCAATGAGGTGCGCGCCAAGGTCGGCCCGGAAACGGCGGCGATCCTTATCGAGCCAGTGCAGGGCGAAGGCGGCATGCGCGCCGCCGACATCGAATTCCTGCAGGGCCTGCGCAAGGTCTGCGACGAATTCGGCCTGCTGCTGATGTTCGACGAAGTGCAGTCGGGTGTCGGGCGCACGGGCAAGTTCCTGGCCCATGAATGGGCCGGTGTCACGCCGGATATCGCCGCCATCGCCAAGGGGATCGGCGGTGGCTTCCCGCTCGGCGCCTGCCTTGCCACCGACAAGGTCGGCGCCGCGTTCGGCCATGGCAGTCACGGCACCACCTTCGGCGGCAATCCGCTGGCCATGGCGGTCGGCAATGCCGTGCTCGACATCGTCCTCGACGGCGGGCTGCTGGACCATGTCGGTAAGGTCAGCGCCCATCTCGATACCCGCATCGACGAACTGCTGCGACGGTTTCCCGGCACATTCGACGCCAAGCGCGGCAAGGGATTGATGCGCGGCCTCAAATGCGCGAGCGGCCTGGTCAACACGGAAATGGTCGAGAAATTGCGCGGCGTCGGTCTGCTGACCGTCGGTGCCGGCGACAATACCATCCGCCTGTTGCCGCCACTCATCGTCACCGCCGCGGAAGTGGATTCCGCCATCGACATGCTGGCCGCCATCGCGGCCCAGGCCAAAGCTTCTTGAACGGGGACCGCCCAGATCATGACCAAGACACCCAAGCATTTCCTCGACCTCGACGTCATGTCCGCCGCCGATCTGCGGCGCATCGTCGACGTATCGAAATCCTTGAAGGCCAAGAACTTCCCGAACGGCAATGAGAAGCCCTTCGCCGGCAAGAAACTCGCCATGATCTTCGAGAAGCCCTCGACCCGCACCCGCGTCTCGTTCGAAATCGGGATGAAGTCGCTGGGCGGCGAAGTGGTCGTGCTGGAACGTGAAAGCTCGCAATTGGGCCGGGGCGAAACCGTGGCCGATACGGCGCGCGTTCTCTCCCGCTATGTCGATTGCATCATGGTGAGGACCACCAAGGAACAGAAACTGATGGAGCTGGCGGAATACGCCACCGTGCCGGTCATCAACGGCTTGACCGACCGCACGCACCCCTGCCAGCTGATGGCCGATATCATGACCTTCGAGGAGCATCGCGGCCCCATCCAGGGCAAGCGCGTGACCTGGTCGGGCGACGGCAACAACATGGCCACCAGCTGGATCCATGCCGCCGTGCGTTTCGATTTCGAGCTCAATATCGCCTGCCCCGCCAACCTTGCCCCACCGCGCGACGTCATCAACTGGGCACATGAACAAGGCGGCAAGGTGAAGATCTCCGACAATCCGAAGGAAGCCGTGAAGGGCGCCGATTGCGTCGTCACGGATACCTGGGTCTCCATGGGCGACGCCGATGCCTTCGACCGGACCGAACAGCTGCGACGCTTTCAGGTCGACGAGGCGCTGATGAAACAGGCCAAGCCCGACGCCATCTTCATGCACTGCCTGCCGGCCCATCGCGGCGACGAGATGACCGCGGCGGTCATCGACGGGCCGCAATCGGTGGTGTGGGACGAGGCGGAGAATCGCCTCCATGCCCAGCAGGGGATTCTTTATTGGTGCCTCGGCCTGCTCTAATATGAAGGGCATGGAATCGGCCAGCATCACGCCTCCCGTCAGCGATTTCGTCCAACCGTTCCAGATCGAGGGACATGGCGTCCGCGGGCGCCTCGTGCGCCTCGACCGGGTGGCTAGCGAGATCATCGACAAGCACGCATATCCGGAAGCGGTGGCGCACCTCCTCAGCGAGATGATGGCCCTGGCCGCCATCCTGGCGGCGACGCTGAAATATGAAGGCGTCTTCACCCTGCAGGCCAAGGGTAACGGCGCCGTCCGCCTGATGGTGGCCGACGTTACCTCGGCCGGCAATGTGCGCGGCTATGCCCAGTTCGACGCGCAGGCGGTGGCGGCGATCCCGCCCGGTTCGGCCAATCTCATGCGCCTGACCGGCGGCGGCTATCTTGCCTTCACGGTCGACCAGGGCGAACATGCCGAACGCTATCAAGGCATCGTCGAGCTGGAAGGCTCCAGCCTGGTCGATTGCATCCATCATTATTTTCAGCAATCCGAACAGCTGCAGGCGGCATTCAAGCTGGCCGTCGAGCATCACGCCGATGGCTGGCGCGCCGGCGCCATCATGCTGCAGCGCCTGCCGGCCCAGGGCGGCGGACGGGGCGGCGGCCAGGGCAGCGGCCAGGGCAGCGGCTGGACGCCCGACGGCTCATCGCCGCACGATTGGCACGGACGCAACGAGAATTCATTCGACGCCGGCACCGAAGAGGCCGAGGATGCCTGGCGCCGCGCGGTGGTGCTGATGGCCAGCGCCCAGGACAGGGAATTGCTGGGACCGGAAACCGGCATCAACGACCTGCTCTACCGGCTGTTCCACGAGGATGGCGTGCGCGTCTTCACCGGGCACGACCTCAAGGCGCAATGCCGCTGCTCGCGCGGCCGGGTCGAAAACGTTCTGAAATCGCTGGCGCCGGAGGAATTGGGCGACCTCGCCATCGACGGTTCGCTCGTCGTCACCTGCGAATTCTGCAACAGCGAATACCGCTTTGCGCTCGGCGACGTGACCAGGCGGGACTGAGCGCCCCACCCCTCGCCGACGCATGTCGGCAACCCCACCCCGCCCTCTCCCTTTTCGGGGAGAGGGTTCCATGGCGCGTTCGATCGCTTTCAATCCGCTGGAATGAGGGCCGGATCGAACGGCCGCGGCGGCGCTTCGGGCGGCGGGAATCTGAGATGGACAACGGTGCCGCGGCCGACCTCGCTATCGACCTCGATCTCGCCGCGATGCATTTCGACCAGGTTGCGCACGATCCAGAGGCCGAGGCCGAGTCCCTCTTCCTTCGCCACCATCGCTTCGCCACGGGCAAAGCGTTCGAAGATGCGCGGCATCATCTCGGGCGCAATGCCGGGACCTTGATCGGCGACCGAAATGGCCAGACCGCCATCGCCCGCACGCCGCAGACATGTGGTGACGACGGTATCGCGGCCGGAAAATTTCACGGCATTGGTCAGCAGGTTGTTGAGGATCTGCAGCGCGCTGCGATGATCCACCAGCCAGGCTGGCAGATCGTTCCCGGCATCGAGTTCCAGCCGGATATGCCTGGCCTTGGCCATCGGCTGCACCAGGGCGATCGCTTCGCGCGCCAGGGCGGTGGCATCGTGCGGCTCTTCGGTAAGCTCGATCTGGCCGCTTTCGATCTTCGCCGTGTCGAACAATTGGTCGATCAGCTTGAACAGCAGCGTGCCGCTGTCGCTGATATGCTTGACGCATTCCAGATGCTTCTCATTCTCGAGCCGGCCGCCGATACCCAGTTTCATCATGTCGGAAAAGCCGATGATGGCATTCAACGGCGTGCGCAGTTCGTGGCTCATATTGGCGAGGAACTGGGACTTGGCGCGATTGGCCTGTTCCGCCGCGTCGCGGGCTTGGGCGAGGTCGATCATATGCTGGCGGAACATTTCGGCCGCCTGCTTGGCGATCGACGCATGCGCCCGCTCGCGCTTGATCTCGTGCCGCGCCAGCAGGAACAGCAACGCGCAGAGCAGCGAGGCGGCGAGACCGCCGATGAGGAGCGCCTGCGCCAGGTTGCGGTTGGGCCCGCCCAGGAAATCGGGCGCCACGGTCCAGGTAAGCTGCCATTCGGCGCCCGCAAAGATGCGCGACGAGGTGATCGACGGCACCGGCTCGAGGCCCGGGCGCGCCATGCCGGGATCGCCCGGCAGCGGCAGATAGGCAACGTCGTAGAGTTCGCCCTGGGCGATGGCGCGGTGAGCGACATGAAGCTGCAGGCCCGAGGGCGTGTGGCTGGCCGCAAAGCTCGCCAGAAGCTGTTCGAGATCGAGCGGCGTTACCAGCAGGGGCGGGTTCCTGCCACCCGTCATCGCCACCGCCAGCCCGAAACGCTCGCCGAGCGCATCCTTGAACAGCGGGTTGGCCGAGAGCAGCGGATTCTGCGGCCGGTCGGCGGCGCGTGCCGCGATGGCGTCGATACCCTGCCAAAGCTGCGGCGCCGTGCCGACGGCGCCGTAGCGGTTCATGCCGGCGCCGAACGACATGCCGTACTGGCCGGACGCATCCGGCGCCAGATAGGCAATGGCGATGCTGCTGGGCGCCATGTTGTCGGGTGCCAGGGCGGCAATGGCGCGGCTGAATTCTTCCGCCGTGACATTCTGCGACCCGAGGAACACGCCCATCATCGCGCGCAGCGGCGTCTGCGTCGCGCGCAAGGTCTCGACGAAGGCATCGTCGAGGCGCTCCGTCTGGTTCTGGGCGGCCTGGAGCCAGGCTTCATCGGCCCGCCGCAACAATTCGGCGTAGACGAGGTATGAGGTAAGCGAGCCGATGAGGAGAATGGCGAGCGGAATGGCGACGAGCAGCGGCGCCACCTGCCAGTGCGCGCGCGGGCCGGAACCGGCATCCGCCATGCCGCGCGGCGCAAGGACGCCGGGCGTCCCTGCAATGGCGGCACTGTTTTTTGTTGCCACGGACATGCGGCATGATGGTGCGGGGACCTTGCTCGCGCAAGGTTAATTGATCTCTAACACACTAGGACAATTGACTTATCTGTCACAGCGGGATCAGTGCAAGGCCACCGACGGCAGGTCGGCTCGCATATGCGCATGCGATCTCGGGGCGCTCGACAGCGGCTTGGAGAGGCGCAATTCCCGCTGCGACAGGCGGTTGGCAAAGCTGGTGAGCGCGCGCAGGCCGGTTCGCGCCGCCGCCGGCGGCAGCCAGGCTCGCAGCGCTTCATAGGCGGCAAGGGAATCCTCCCCCTGCACCGCCGCCACGGCCTGCTGGAACAGCATTTCATCCGGACTGACATGGCTGCATTTCAGGCAGCGTATATCGATCTGCCGGCTGGCCGAATGGGCGACGATGGAGAAAAGCGCGTCGAGATCGTTTTCCGCCTCGTCGAGGTCGAAGCGCTCGAACGTGCCGTGGCTGACCGCGCTGAAGGGCTGATCGAGTTTCAGGGCCGTCACCCAGGCGCGCGCCGCCCAGATGGCGAATTGGGCGGCGAAGGGCAGCTGTTCGATCTGGATGGCGGCAGGCTCGGCATGGTCGGTACAGTGATTGTCGTTGGCTGCCATGCGGGAATCCTTGTTTCTTGAATGGTGAAGCGAAGATTAGCTGGGCTCAGTTCCAATTGCAAATGATTTGCAATTGCACGACCCGGAATCGCCCCTTGCGGGGCTTTTTCGGGCCTGTCAGGGTCGCTCCGATGAGATGAATAGCTGAAAGCGAGTTCACTGCGCGATGATCGCCCGCCGCCCCTTTTACGCCGCCTGCCTTGCCCTTCTGTTCCTGGCCGCCTGCGACACGCCGCCCGACCGGCAGACCTTCCCGCAGATCACCTTCCAGCATCTCAGCCCCATCGGACTCGACGTGGCGCGGATCGAGATCGAGAGCGCCTACCGCGCCGCCGATCATCCGGACGACAATGCGGCGGAATATCCGGCGCCGCCGGAGACGCTGGCCGCCAACTGGGCCCGCGACCGGCTGAAGGCGGCGGGCACGCGCGGGCAGGCCACCTATACCGTCATCGAGGCGCGCGCCGTGCGGGTGCCGCTGCCGCGCTCGTCGGGCATCGATGCGGCGCTGAAGACCGAACAATCTGACCGCTACGATCTCTCGATCACGGTGAAGCTCGAGGCCGGCAATCCGATTTCGGGAAAATCGGGTGCCGTCACCGAGACCGTCACCCGTTCGCAGACCGTGCCGGAGAATATGACGCTCAACCAGCGCGAGGTCGTGCTGTTCAACATGCTGGATGCCGCGATGAAGGATCTCAATGCGCGGCTCGAAGCCAGCATCCCGCAATATCTGGGCCCGCTGGTGCGGTAAGGAGTGACCGTCATGATCGCCAGGCTCACGGATGCCGAACGCGACGCCGCCCTCGCGGAACTACCGCAATGGCAGACGGTGGACGGCAAGGACGCCATCCGCCGCGCCTTCCGCTTCAAGGATTTCGTCGAGGCGTGGGGCTTCATGGCCCGCGTCGCCTTGCTGGCGGAAAGCCAGGACCATCATCCGGAATGGTCCAACGTCTATAACCGGGTCGAAATCACCCTGACGACACATGATTGCAAGGGTCTCAGCGCCCGGGACGTCAAGCTGGCCAAGGCCATCGACCAGCTCTAGCGTGCCTTGTCCCGTGGCAGGTCGTGCGCCGAAAAGAGGAAATCCTCCATCGCCAGGCAGCGATCGACGCGGACGCCGTCGGTCGACAGAGGCAGCATGACGATCTCGCTGCGCCCGTTCATGGCGCCGGCGAGGGGCCAGGCGTCCAGCCCGTAATGCGGCAGGCGGGTTTCCGCCACCGCGCGGTAGGCCCGCGAATAGCGGCTGGCGGCATCCCAGCGATTGTCGTCGAGATAGGTGCCGGTGAAATCGATGCGGTTGAACTCCACCACCCTGGTGCCGACCAGGCGATAGCGCACGCGGAAGGGCTCTTCGATTTCGGCCAGCAGGAGATTGGGCAGCAGGTCGCGAATCTCCGACGGATCGATATCGGCGCGCAGAGGTATCGGCCGGCCGTCGCATTTGGCCTGCCAATAGGCGACGAGCCGCCGGATGCGGTCCGACGTGATCATCCGGTCGGTCGGTGCGAAATCGGGGAAGGTCTCAGCCATTCCTTATTGCCTTCCGCCAGTTCTCGCCCTGCCCCACGACGCAACCCTTTTTCGCCCGTTTTGGCCAGGATACACGATCCAGGCGGCGGGCCACCTGCCCAAATTGACTGAAAAGCACTACAGGCTGCGCGGCAGCTTCAGCGCCAGCAATCCGCAGCCAAAGGCGAAGGCCGCATTGACCAGGAACACCACCGGCAAGGGAAAGAAGCTGAGCAATAGAGCGAAGATCGCGGGCGGAATGAGGGCCGCGGCATCGCGGTAGATGCTGAAGACCATGGTCATCTGCGGCCGTTCCCAGCCGCGCACGGCACGCAGGAAAGTGACGACGCAAACCGAATCCAGCGACACGGCACCGACGGCCGAGGCGATCAGCATCCAGCTGGCCAAGTCCGGATCGCCGCTGAACCAGACCACGGAGAAAGTCGCCGCCGAGACCCAGAAGAAGCCGATGCTGATGAAGCGCCGCAGGCCGACCCGCCGGCCGACCCAGCCTAGAAACAAGCTGACGAACAGCAGCGCCGTGCAGGAGGCGATGAGGTCGCCGGCCTCGACCTTGGGTTTGCCGGCCTGGACGAGGTAGATCGGCGCGTAGGTGAAGAGCGTCACCCACCACATTTCGCGCCCGAAATTGAGTACCCAGGCGAGGACCAGGCGCTTCTGCGCGAAATAGCGCCGGATGTTGCGCAAGGGCGCGAAGCCGCCCCGGGCTACGGCCGGCGAGGGCGCCTGCAGGTTGAGGGCGCGGAAATAGACGAACAGGATTGCCGCCGCCGCGATCGATACCGCAAAGGGCAGGAGCGGCGATATTTCATAGAAGCGGATGCCGAGAAAGGGGCCGCCGACCCAGGCGGTCGCCGAGAAAAAAGTGCGCAGCGGTTCGGATTTCGCAAGATCGCGTTTTTCGATGAACCCGGCGATGTAGATGTTGAGCAGCCCCAGGAGCCCGGCCGCCGCCATGGCGCGCAGCATCCAGCCCAGCCCGAAGCCGGCGATGGTTTGCGAGGCCATCAGCAGCGAGGCGACGCCCAGCATGCCGATCGCCAGCAGGTAGCTGGCACGCGGGCGCCAGCGATGGATGATGCCCGGCAGAATGAGCGCCATGCAGACGCCGGCAATGCCCACCACCGTCACGGCGACGCTGACATTGCGCGCCGAGCCCAGAAGGCGCAGCGCTTCCAGCGGAATGACCGGCGCAATGATCGCCCGCGCGACGGAATCGAGCGTGAAGAGAAGCGCAAAAAGAACCGGGCCGGGCCGCGTGACGGACACGTGCCAGGGACGATCGGCGGGAAGGGCGATGCTCATGGGGAGGGGCGATGGCTTCGGTGCGGATCTTCGACCGCGCCAATCATAGCGATTGCCCGCCGGCGCGCGATGCACGCCTTTGCATAGCGGCCATCCGTCCAAGGACGGCCAGCCGCTGCGCGATGCGAAAAAGTTTACCCGCCGCTAACCATGGCGGCGCGGTCGATGAGATGCATGAACGACCCCATCACATTGCCCTGGCGCCGGCCCACCTTCCCCAGGTCGCGGCCGCGTGCGTCGCCGGCGGCAAAGAGGGCCGGCGCATCGCCTTCGTCCAGGATCGTCGCATAGTGAAATTCATGACCGCGGAAGACAGCGTCCCGGGCGCCGAAAGGTGCGTCCGCCAGCAGCTTCGCCTGCCGATAGCCCAGATGCAGCTTGCGCTGGGCGAAGCTGGTTTCGACCGGCAGGAGCCCGGCCATCCGGTGGCGCGTGCCCGCCGCATCGGCAATCCCGGCGCCCAGCGTCATATAGCCGCCGCATTCGCCATAGACGAGGGCACCGCCAGCCGCGGCATCGCGTAGCCCCGCCATGAATTGGGTGTTGGCGGCGAGCTTTCCGGCATGCAGCTCCGGATAGCCGCCGGGCAGGTAGACGGCATCGGCATCGGCACGCGGCGCTTCGTCGGCCAGCGGCGAGAAAGGCAGGATCTCGGCACCGGCTTCGGCCCAGGCCTCGAGATGGAACGGATAGGCGAAGGCGAAGGCCGCGTCGTCGGCGATGGCAATGCGCTGGCCCAAGGGTGGCAGCAATGGCAGCAGCGGGCGCGAAGGCACGGAAATTTCGCCCGCGGCCGCCAGGATTCCGTCGAGATCGAAGGCACCAGCCAGGTTCGTGCGCGCCGTCGCCAGGAAACGCTCCAGGCTCTTATGCTCGCGCGCCTGGACGAGGCCGAGATGCCGCTCCGGCACTTTGAGCGCCTCGACGCGCGGCAGATAGCCCAGCACCGCGATGCCGGCCTTGCGCGCGGCGGCACCCAGAATCTCGCGGTGCACCGCGCTGCCGACCTGATTGAAGATCACGCCGGCGAATTTGAGCTTGGGATCGTGCCGAACAAGGCCTTCGAGGATCGCCCCCGCTGTGGCTCCCTGCCCCTTGGCATTGACAATCAGCAGGATGGGAAGATCGAGGCGCCGGGCCAGCTCGGCGCAGGAACCGTTACGATGCGCATCGACGCCGGGGATGCCGTCGAAGAGGCCCATCGCACCTTCGACGACGATGAGATCTGCCCGCGATGCCTGGCGCGCCAGCAATGCACCCAGCGACGCATCGCGCATGCCCCAGATGTCGAGGTTGAAGCAAGGCTTCCCGGTGGCGGCGGCGTGGAATTCCGGATCGATGTAATCGGGGCCGGCCTTGCAGCCGGCGACCGCAACGCCCTTGGCCTTCAGCAGGGAAAGGAGGCTCAGCGTGGCAAGAGTCTTGCCGCTGCCCGAGGAGGGGGCGGCGATGACGAGACCGCGCGCCAAGGCGGTCTCAGCCGACCTGGCCGCGCTGGCGCTGGCCGAGGGGATCGGGCGTCAGGCGCTTGCCGCCGATGGCGCCAAGCCAATCCATCGCCGCGCGCAGTTTGACGACTTCGCCGATGACCACCATGGCCGGCGGCTCGATGCCGGCTTCGGCCACATCGCGACCCACACGCGACAAAGTCGTTTCCAGCACGCGCTGTTCGGATGTGGTCGCCTTGGCGATGACCGCGACCGGCTCCTGTGGCCCGCGTCCGCCGGCGACGAGCCGGAGCGCGATGCGTTCGATATGTTTCAGCGCCATATAGAGGACGATGACGGGAGCACCCTTGGCCAGCGATGCCCAGTCGACGGAATCCGGCACCTCGCCCGTTGCATCGTGGCCGGTGACGAAGGCCACCGCCGAGTTGCAGTCGCGATGCGTGACCGGGATGCCGGCATAAGCCAGGCCGCCGATGCCGGCGGAGATACCGGGGACGATACGAAAGGGAATGCCGGAATCGACCAGGGTCAGCGCTTCCTCGCCACCGCGGCCAAAGACGAAGGGATCGCCGCCCTTGAGACGCAGCACGCGCTTGCCTTCACGCGCCAGCTGCACCAGGCGCAGCGAAATGTCCGGCTGCCTGGCCGAAGGCTTGCCACCGCGCTTTCCGGCATATTCGAGCACGGCGCCGGGACCAGCCAGATCCAGGATCGACTTGTCCACCAGCGCGTCATAGACGATGACATCGGCCGAACCGAGGCCTTTGACCGCGAGCATGGTCAGCAGCCCGGGATCGCCGGGACCGGCACCCGTCAACCAGACCCAGCCCGGTTCCAGATCCGGCAATGTCGCAAACAGCTTATTCATGAGCGTTAAATTAGCGCAGGATCGGCCCGGCACTAGCCAGCAAAAGACATCGGCCCATAAAATAGCGTCATGAGCGATAAAAAAACGACAGAAAGCGGCCCCCTGAGGCGCGGCTGGACGACCGGCTGCTGCGCCACGGCGGCTACGAAAGCAGCCTTTTCGGCGCTCTTGGGTGGTAAATTCGCTGATTCAGTCACCATCACGCTGCCAAAGGGCGAAAAACCGGTCTTCCCACTGCTGGAACCGGCCATCGGGCGTGATTTTGCCGAGGTTGGCATCGTGAAAGACGCCGGTGACGACCCGGATGTGACCCATGGCGCCCATATCAGGGCCCGAGTCCGCCGCCTGCCGCCCGGCAGCGGGACGATCTTCAAGGCGGGCGAGGGCGTCGGAATGGTGACCAAGGCGGGCCTCCCCATCCCCCCCGGCGAGCCCGCGATCAACCCCGCCCCCCGCGCCATGATGCAGGGCGTTCTGGCGGAAGTGGCCGCCGCGCACGGCACGCATGCCGATGCCGAGGTCACCATCAGCGTCATCGGCGGGGCCGAGATCGCGCGCGCGACCTGGAACCCGCGCCTTGGCATCGTGGGCGGCATTTCGATCCTGGGCACGACCGGCATCGTGCATCCCTTTTCCTGCTCCGCCTGGATTGCCTCGATCCATCGCGGCATCGATGTCATCCGCGCCGCGGGCCTTTCCCATGCCGCAGCCTGCACCGGCTCGACCACCGAGGCCGCCGTCGGGAAGCGCCATGGCCTGCCCGAATTCGCCTTCATCGACATGGGCGACTTCGCCGGCGGCGTGCTGAAATATCTGCGCCATCACCCGCTGCCGCGCCTTACCCTGGCGGGCGGCTTTGCCAAGATGGCCAAGCTTGCGGAAGGCCATCTCGATCTTCATTCCGGCCGCAGCCAGGTCGACCTGGCGCGCCTCGCCGAGCGCGCCACCGCCTTGGGCGGCGATGCGGAACTGGCCGAGGCGATCCGTGCCGGAAATACGGCGATGGAAGCGCTGGAACTGTGCGGCAAGGCCGGCATTCCGATCGGCCGCGATATCGCACAATCGGCGCGCGCGGTCGCGTTGCGTGAATCCGACAATCGCATCGATATCGAATTGCTGGTCTTCGACCGCAAGGGCAATCTGGTCGGCGAAGACGGATTCACGCAAGGTTAGCTGCGATATCAGCGCTTGCCGCTGCGGCCGGTCGGCCGCACATAGGCGGCGCGTGCGGCGGCGACCGCCTTCTTGATCATCTTCCTGCGGCCCGGCGCCGCTTCGACGAGAGACGCTGCAAGATCGCCCGACATTTCCGGATGAACGATGAGCGTCCGTTTGATGGCGGAGTTCAACTGCCGGACCGAGGCCGACCCAACCGTGGCGCCTTGCGGCAGGTTTTCTTCGAAGGCGGCTAGCACCGGATCCCGCGGACCGGCGCTTTGCTGGCCACTCGTTGCGGAATCTGCCGCGGTCGGCGCCATCGGTGCGGTTCCAGCGCAGGCGGATAGCATCAGCGCCAGCCCGGCGCCCACAAGATATGAATATTTCATTCGCGTTTCCTTTCATCTGCGATCTGTCACCGATGTCGCGACACGATCGGCAACTGGCAAGCGACCGGACCGATTTCCATGTCCGCACCGCGCATGGCCGCCATCGTATTTTGCAAATCGTCAGGCCGCACTGTGCTATAGCAGCGCATCGTCCACGCGACCCAAGCACGCTTGTCATCCAGCAAATCCTTGTTGCCCAAGGATTGTTCGGTGCGGGACGGAGAGGCGATGGGGCGCGATCGGAATATTACGCCATGCCGCGCGATCTCCATCATCCATGCGGCAGATTTCCACTATCGACGGGACCGATGACGGCGACGGCCTGCCGGCAGGCATTTCGTCGGCGATCAGGACGCTATTCCGGCGCGCCGCTGGCGGTGCCGTATCAAAGGCTGCGTAATTTCCGCACGTCGGAGAAGAAAGCAATGACGGGTGCCAAGGCATAGCCGGTGACGGCGATCCACAGAATGATATTGAGGCCCAGCGTCTGCGCGAGCACACCGGCAAGGACAATGGCAAAGGGCATCGACCCGTCATTGATGAGGCGGATGGTGGCGCCGGTACGCGCAAGATATTCCGGCGGCACGCGGCGCTGGCGCAGCGTGCGCTCGACCACGGCGAAATAGCCGGTGCTGCCGTCGCCCAGAATCTGTTGCGCGATCAGCAGGCCGATCATCAGCATGGGCGACGCGCCGGAAAAGAGACCGGCCAGCGGCACGCAGGCAAGGCCCGATGTTTTCAGCGCAAAGGCCAGGATCAATCCCGGACCGATCGGAAAGCGGGCGGCCAGCGCCGGCGCCAATGCGGCACCGGCGAGGCTGGCGGCACCGCCGGTCGCGACGATCAGGCCCAGCATGCCGGGCGAAAGCTTGAGTTCGCCCACCAGATAGAGCACGTAGAAGGGGCCGATCATGCCGCTGAAGAAGGCCCGGGCGAAGCGCGACCATAATAGCGGCCGCAGAATGTCGTCGCGTGCCATCAGACGCAGGCCGGCGCGGATTTCAAGGAGGATGCCGACCTGCGCGCGCGGTGCCGGCGGCGGTTCGGGCGATTTGATGCGCAGCAGGAAGATGCCTGAGAAAAGATAGCTCACCGCGTCGATGAGGATGGTGAGCGGGCCGCCGAACGCCTGCACCATCAGGCCGCCCAGGGGCGGGCCCGCAATCTCGGTCGTGGCGAGGCTCGCTTCCTTGGCGGCGTTGGCTTTCAGGATTTCGTCACGCCCGACCAGCCCCGGCAGATAGGCCTGGTCGGCAATGTCGAAGGCCAGGGTGAGGCTGGAGACGATGAAGGCGATGAGGCAGAGTTGCACCATGCCGAGATGGCCGGCGAGCGCCGCGACCGGCACCGAGAGCAGCAGCAGGAAGCGCGCAAAATCGGCGGCGATCATGCTGGGCCGCCGCCGCACGCGGTCGAGGAACGCACCGGCATGGAGCGCCATCAGCAAGGCCGGCAGGGCCGCTGCGATGCCGAGATAGGTCATGCCCATGGGCCCGGCACCCAGCACCAGTACCGCCGTCAGCGGCAGGGCTTCGCGCGCGAGTTTCGATCCCAGCTGCGAGACGGCAAGCGCCGCCATGAGGCGGCGGAAATCGGTATGGCGCCAGATGGAAGGCGCCATCCCTTCATTCATGGCGATAGAAATGCTGGTGGCTGGCGCTGTAGAGCTGGCTGTCGTTGAAACGGCAATCGCCGAAGACGCGCCCGACGAAGATGAGTGCGGTGCGCGCGATGTCGGTGCCGGCAAGTTTGCCCTCGATATCCTCGAGGCACCCGCTGACGACCGACTGGTCGGGCCAGGAGGCGCGATAGACGACGACGACCGGACAGTCGGTGCCGTAATGCGGCGTCAGCTCCGCGACCACCCTGGCAATGCTCTTGACCGAAAGATGCAGGGCCAAGGTGGCGCCGGCCTTGCCCAAGGTCGCCAGATCCTCGCGCGGCGGCATGGGCGAGGAAGAACCCTGCACGCGCGTGAGGATGATGCTCTGGCTGATGCCGGGAAGGGTCAGCTCGGTCTTGAGAAGGGCCGCGGCGGCGGCGAAGGCCGGAACACCGGGAACGATGTCGTAGGGAATGTCCAGCGCATCGAGTCTGCGCATCTGCTCGCCAATGGCACCGTAGATGGAAGGGTCGCCGGAATGGACGCGCGCCACATCCTGGCCCTTGGCATGAGCCGCCTGCATCTCCGCCACGATCGCGTCGAGATGCAACGGCGCGGTATCGATCACGCGCGCGTCCGGCCGCGCCAGTTCGACGATGGCGCTCGGCACCAGGGAGCCGGCATAGAGGACGACCGGCGCCTGTTCGATGAGGCGCCTGCCCTTGACGGTGATGAGGTCGGGATCGCCGGGACCGGCGCCGATGAAATGAACGATGCTCATGACATCCTTATCTCCCGAACGGCCCCCGCCGGGCAATGGCGCAGGTGCCGCCCCGGCCAGCCATCTTGGGCAGGATGAGGTGGGCGGCCGGCCCCGCCGCCGCCAGGGCCGCGGCTTCGGCAACGCCGTGGCAACCCATCTGCCGAAAGATCGCCTCGGACGGGTTCTTGAGACGGGGCGTTTCCACTTCCAGGGCGGCGGCGCTGAAATATCGCACCGGTGCGGCGAAGTGCCGCCCCAGTTCCGCGACCAGCCCGCCCGGTTCCTTGCCCGCGAGGCTGGCGATACCAGCGATGTCGCCGGCCTGCAGGCCGGCCTGCGCCAGGCCCAGTTCGATCAAGGCGAGGAGGTCGGCGAATTGCGCGCGGCTCTCATGGCCGATTCCCAGGAAATGCCGCGCCGTCATCGTTCAATCGCCCGGGTGGCGCGGCAGATCGTCCTTGGTATCGAACCAGGAAAGCTGCTCGCCGGTGTGCCAATGCGCCTGCGGCACCAGATCGCCGGCATTGTCGAAGACGCCGATATGGAGATGGATTTCGTCCGGGTACTTCTCGGCCTGGTAGGAAAGCGGCGTGCCGCAATGCGGGCAGAAGCGGCGCGTAACCCCGGGGGAGGAAGCAAAGCTCGCCGGCTGCTCCCTGGTCCAGCGCAGGACGCCCGCCACGGGAAAGGCCGCGAAGCTGGCGATCGCGCCGCCGGTCTGGCGGCGGCAGGAGAAGCAATGGCAGTGAAAGACCGAACGCGGCGGTCCGTCGACGCTGAAGCGAACCGCACCGCACAGGCAGCCACCTTCATGCTGGTCCATAATGCTCCTCGCTCATTCTGGCCTCTTCCCGGTTTCACCCTGGCGCGAATGCGGCCCTTCATGACGCAAGCGCACTTGACGGCATCCGTGCAATGCGCAGGATCGCCGGATCATGACCGACCTTCTGCAACCCGCGGCCCTCGCCATCGCCATCCTGGCCGACGCCGCCCTGGGCGAGCCGGCCTGGCTTTACCGGCGCGTGGCGCATCCGGTCCAACTGATCGGTACTGTCATCGCATGGGCCGACCGCCGGTTCAACCGCGAGAGCGACACCGGCGGAAAGCGGCGGCAGGCGGGCCTTGCCGTCTGCCTCTGCGTCACGCTGGGGGCCTTCCTGTCCGGCTGGGCGATCCAGGCGCTGCTGCTCGGCCTGCCCGACGGGCCGCTCTGGCTGGGCCTCCTCATGTCGGCCTTGATCGCCCAGAAAAGTCTCTATCTCCATGTCGCCGATGTCGCCAAGGCGATGGAACTGTCCGGTGCCGAAGGCGGGCGCATTGCGGTGGCGCGCATCGTCGGACGCGATCCGGAGGTTCTGGACGCGGCCGGCATTTCGCGCGCCGCGATCGAGAGCCTTGCCGAGAATTTCTCCGACGGCATCGTGGCGCCGATCTTCTGGGGACTAGCCCTGGGCCTGCCCGGCATGCTGGCCTATAAGGCGGTCAACACGATGGACAGCATGATCGGCCACAAGACGCCGCGACACCTGGATTTCGGCCGCGCCGCCGCGAGATTCGACGATCTCGTCAATCTGCCGGCGTCACGCCTCTCGGCCCTGCTGCTGATCCTCGGCAGCATCGCGCAGCGCGGTGCCCATGCGGTGGCCGCCTGGCGCGCCGTGCGGCGCGATGCGCACCGCCACAAATCGCCCAATGCCGGCTGGCCGGAAGCGGCCATGGCGGGAGCCCTGGGTTTCGCCATCGCCGGGCCAAGGCGCTATCACGGCGTACGTGTCACCGATCCCTGGATGAACGATGGCGGGCGCTGGCAATTGAACGCCGCCGACATCCGCGCGGCACTCAGCCTCTATTGGCGCGCCTGCGTGGTGCTGGGATTGATTGTCCTGGCGATTGCCGCGCTATAGCCCGGCGATTTCCAGCATCCGGTCCAGGGCCGCATGCCGCTCCAAATGCGCTGCCAGTTCATCCAGCGCCTGCTCGACGCCTTGCTCGTAGGCGACGCCGCTTTCATTGCGCACACGCAAACCGTTGAGAAAGGCATGGCGGAAGGAATCGGCTGCAAAGAGGCCGTGCACATAGCAGCCCATGACCCGCCCGTCGGCCGAGATGGCGCCATCGGGCCGGTTGCCGATGGCAAGAAAAGGCCGCGCGCAATCGGCACCTTCCGTCATGCCGACATGCATCTCGTAGCCGGCAATGTCATGCCCCAGCGCTCGCGCCTTCACCTCGACAAGCGCCTTGTCGTCGGTGAGCGTCGTGACGAGATCGAGCAATCCCAAACCGTCGATGCCCCCCGCCGGTCCTTCGATTCCGCTGGGATCCTCGACGCGCCTGCCCAGCATCTGATAGCCGCCGCAGAGGCCAAAGACAGCGCCGCCGCGCCGACGATGGGCACGAATGTCGATATCCCAGCCGGTCTCGTAGAGCGCCCTGAGATCGGCGATGGTGGCCTTCGAGCCCGGCAGCAGGACGAGATCGGCATCGCCCGGAAGCGCCGTTCCAGGGCGGATGAGCTCGACACTCGCGTCCGGTTCCGCCCGCAGCGGGTCGAGATCGTCGAAATTGGAGATGCGCGGCAGTTGCGGCACGACGATCCTGATCGACGCATCCTTCGCCTTGTAACCGGAGAGGGCCACCGCATCTTCCGGCGGCAGGCGATCGGCGCCGGCGAACCAGGGCACGAGGCCCAAGGGTGCCAGCCCCGTCTTCCCGGCGATGAGCTGCATGCCGCCCGCGAAGAGCGCCGGGTCGCCACGGAACTTGTTGATGAGAAAGCCCTTGATGCGCGCGGCTTCATCGGGCCGCAGCAATTGCACCGTGCCATAGATGCTGGCGATGACGCCGCCCCGGTCGATGTCGCCCACCAGCACCACCGGCACGTCCGCCGCCTCGGCAAAGCCCATATTGGCGATATCGCCTTCGCGCAGATTTATCTCGGCCGGCGAGCCGGCGCCCTCGACCAGAACCAGATCGGCCTCCGCCGCCAGGCGGCGATAGCTGTCGAGCACGGAAGCCATCAATTGCGGCTTCAAGCGATGATAGTCCTGCGCCTTGGCATTGCCGAAGATCCGCCCCTGGACGATCACCTGGGAGCCCACATCGCTTTGCGGCTTGAGGAGCACCGGGTTCATATGCACCGAAAGCGGCACCCGGGCGGCGCGCGCCTGCAGCGCCTGCGCGCGGCCGATCTCGCCGCCATCGGCCGTCACCGCGGCATTGTTCGACATGTTCTGCGGCTTGAACGGGCGCACCTTGAGGCCCCGATTGGCAAAGGCGCGCGCGAGGCCCGCCACGATCAGCGACTTGCCGACATCGGAACCGGTGCCCTGGAACATGAGAGCGGGGATCATGACCCGGACGCCCCCCACCCAACCCTCCCCCCTGAAGGTGGGAGGGCTTTCTTTCTTTTCCGCCCACCTTCAGGGGGGAGGCGGGTGGGGGGCTGCAAGTGACGGGTCCCCACGCTCAGAACTCGATCCCCGCCTGCGCCTTGACGCCGTCGCGGAAGGGGTGCTTCACCATTTCCATCTCGGTCACCAGATCGGCGATGGCGATGAGTTCCTCCTTGGCATTGCGGCCGGTGAGGCAGACATGGAGGTCGGGGCGCTTCGATTTCAGGAAATCCAGCACTTCGTCGACCGGCAGATAGTCGTAGCGCAGCGCAATGTTGATCTCGTCGAGCAGCACGAACTGGAAGCCGGGGTCGTTCATCATGCGCTTGCCTTCTTCCCAGGCGGCGCGGGCAAAGGCGATGTCGCGGGCGCGGTCCTGGGTCTCCCAGGTGAAGCCTTCGCCCAGCGCCTTGATTTCGATCTGGTCGGGGAAGCGCTCCAGCACCGTGCGCTCGCCGGTTTCCCATTTTCCCTTGATGAACTGGACGACGCCCACCTTCATTCCGTGGCCGATGCAGCGCATGACCATGCCGAAGGCGGCGGTCGATTTGCCTTTGCCCTTGCCGGTGTGGACGATGATGAGGCCCTTCTCGCGGGTCTTTTCCGCCATCATGCGGTCGCGCGCTTCCTTGCGCCGCGCCGCTTTCTCGTTGGCTTTCTGGTTGAGGTCTTCGGGGACTGTAGGATCGGTCATGCTGCTTTGCTCCCATTGGCCCAGGCATGGAGGCGCATGCCGGCCGAGTTCGATTTGGCCCGCCACAGGCCGCGTGTCTGTGCTTCCAGCAGCCGGTCGGCGATGTCCTTCAAGGCCGCCGGATTGTGCCGTTCGAGAAAATCGCGCACCGCATCGTCTTCGAGATAGGCGGCGAAGACGGCGTCGAAATGATGATCGGCCACGCAATCGGCGGTGGCGGCGAAGGCGAAGAGATAATCGACCGTGGCCGCGATCTCGAAGCCGCCCTTATAGCCATGGCGCATGATGCCGCCGATCCATTTCGGGTTGACCACGCGGGCGCGGACGATGCGGGCAATCTCCTCGTCCAGCGCCCGCACCTTGGGCGCTTCGGGGCGCGAATGATCGTTGTGCCACACCACGGCGCGCTTGCCGGTCAAGTGCTGGACGGTGGCGGCAAGGCCGCCTTCGAACTGATAGTAATTGTCGCTGTCGAGGAGGTCGTGTTCGGCATTGTCCTGGTTGTGGAGGACGGCTTCGACGTTTGAGAGGCGATTGGCAAAAAGCTGCTGCTGCGCCTCGCCCACCGAGCCTTGCCCATAGGCATAGCCGCCCCAGGCCAGATAGGCGCGCGCGAGATCGCCGGTTTCGGTCCAGCCTTTTTCGTCGATGAGCGCCTGCAGCCCCGCGCCATAGGCGCCGGGCTTGGAGCCGAAGACGCGGTAGCCGGCGCGGCGGACGGCATCCGTCTCCGATACGCCATCCGCCATCAGCGCCCGACGATCGCCGCGGAAGCGGGCGGCCAGCGGATTGAATTCGTCCGGTTCATCGAGCGCCGCCACATCGCGCGCGGCGGAATCGAAGAGGTCGATCTGCGCCGGGAAGGCGTCGCGGAAGAAGCCGGAGACGCGCAAGGTGACATCGACGCGCGGACGCCCCAGCACGGAGAGCGGCATGATCTCGAAGCCGGCGACGCGGCCGGATCCGCCGGGATCCCAGGCGGGCTTCACGCCCATCAGGGCCAGCGCCTGGGCAATATCGTCGCCGCCGGTGCGCATATTGGCCGTGCCCCAGGCGGACAGCACGATGGCCTTGGGCCAGGCGCCATGTTCCTGGCGGTGACGCTCGAGCACCAGCAAAGCCGATTGCCAGCCCAGGCTCCACGCGGTCGGCGTCGGCACGGAACGCGTATCGACCGAGAAGAAGTTGCGCCCCGTGGGCAGCACATCGAGGCGCCCGCGCGTGGGCGCACCCGAGGGGCCGGGCTTCACGAAGCGGCCGTCGAGACCCGTCAGAATGGCGGCGATTTCCGCGGCACCGCAGCCGGCGACGCGCGGGCGCAGATCCTCGTCGATGAAGGCCAGCACGTCGCGCGTGCGGGTCCAGGCGGCATCCGGCTGCCGCACCTTCGATACCAAGGCGAGAGCCAGCATCTCCAATCGCTCGACCGTGTCGCCGGCGAGGCGCCATGCGTCGGTGCCGATCTGCTGCAGGGCCAAAGGCCGCGGACCGGTCCAGCCATCTCCGAGCCGGGTGTTGAGCGGATCGAAATCTAGGCCCAATGCCAGATCGGCGCTGAGTGCGCGGATGAGCGAGGCGCCGCGCCCCTCGCCCTTGCCGCGCGGGAGGCGCGTCAGCGCCACCAGCAGTTCGTCCAGCATGGCCCCTTCGGGTGCCCGCCCGAAAATATGGAGGCCGTCGCGAATCTGCGCTTCCTTGAGTTCACAGAGATGATTGTCGAGCTTGGCCAGGGCGGTATCGGTATCGTCCTGCGCAAGCACGCCGCAATCGGCGGCGAGGCCCGACGACAGGGCAAGATCCAGAATCTGCCGCTTGAGATCGGCGCAGCGCCTGGGATCGACCTGGCTCGCTTCGAAATATTCATCGACCAGGCGCTCGAGATCGCGTGTCGGCCCATAGCTTTCAGCCCGCGTCAGCGGCGGCGTCATATGATCGACGATGACGGCCTGCGCCCGGCGCTTGGCCTGCGCCCCTTCGCCCGGGTCGTTGACGATGAAGGGATAGAGATGCGGCAGGGCGCCGAAGATCGCTTCCGGATAGCAGTCGGCCGACAGCGCCAGCGATTTTCCCGGCAGCCATTCAAGATTGCCGTGCTTGCCCATATGCACCAGCACATGTGCGCCGAATTGCCGGCGCAGATATGCATAGAAAGCGAAATAGTAATGCGGCGGGACGAGGTCCGGATCGTGATAGGAGCTGGTCGGATCGACATTCCACCCACGCGCCGGCTGGATGCCGATCAGCACATTGCCGAGCGAGATCAGGGGAATGTCGAACCCGCCGCCGTCGAACCGCGGATCCCGCGCCGGTGTGCCCCAGCGCGCGGTCACCGCCTGCTGCATGGAATGGGGCAGCTGCGCGAAGAAGGCTTCATAGTCGCGCCGCGTCAGGCGGAACGCACTTTTGTCGCGCGCCAGCAGCCGCGCCATCAGCGCATCGCCGTCCGCCGGGATATCGTCGATGCCATAGCCGGCGCCCTGCATCGCGCGCAGCACTTCGATGGTCCCGGCCGGCGTGTCGAGGCCGACGCCGTTGCCGATGCGGCCGTCGCGGTTGGGATAGTTGGCGAGCACCAGCGCCACGCGACGTTCCGCCGGCGGCGCGCGGCGCAGTTTCACCCAGTTGGCGGCGAGGTCGGCGGTGAAATCGACGCGGTCGGCAAGCGGCTGAGGCGCCACGATGGTGCATTGCGTCGCTTCGTCATAGCGCGCCGCCGATTTCCAGGAGATGGCCCGCGCCAGAATACGGCCGTCGAGTTCCGGCAGCGCCACTTGCATGGCAAGATCGCGAGGGCTGAGGCCCCGCAGGCTCGCCTGCCATTGCGTTTGCGATTCCGATGACAGCACCACCTGCAGGACCGGATGATCGGCGCCGTCGAAGGGTGTCGCGAATTCCGCCGCACCCGGCTGCGAGATGGCAAAGCCGGTGCAGTTGAGCGTGATATCCGGCGTCACCTCGGCATAAAGCGTGCGGATGAGGTCGGCGGCGACCGCCTCCTTCAGCGAGTTGACGAAGATAGGCAGCGGATTGAGGCCGCGTGCAACGAGCGCCTGGATCAACGCGTCGATCGGCGCCAGCGTGCCCGCCTGCAGCAGCGCGCGGTAGAAGACGATGCCGGCGACCGGGGCACCCGCCCGCCAATGCGGCACCAGATCGCCAACACCCAGAATCTGGGCGCCCGGCCAATAGAGGCCGGCGCGCAGGAGCGGGCGCGGTTCCTGCCACACGGTCGCGTAGCCGATGAGGCTGGCGGCGAAATTGAGAAAGCCCTCGGCATTCAACTGTCCGCCATGGACTTGATACTGCCACAGGCGATGAGCATCGGCCTCGGGCAAGGTCGAACGGCGGGCAAGTTCGGTGTCCGGCTGGTCGTCGCCGGAAAGGCAGGCGAATTTGATGCCCCGCGCCACCGTGACGGCCGCGATCTGTTCGACGCCATAGGGCCAATAACGCTCGCCGCCGATGAGCCGCAGCACGACCAGCTTCGCCCCCGCCACCACTTGATCGAGATAGAGGTCCACCGACATGTGATGCTGCAATTGCAGCAGATTGGCGAGGCGCAGACTGGGTTTGGGCTCCGGCAAGGCGGCATGGGCCGCCGCCAATGCGGCAAGCTCTGTATCCGCGGCACTCAGCACCACGATCTCGGCCGGTGTCTGGCCAAGGTCGACGGCCTCATTGCCGTCGCTGATCGTCCCTGGTTTGGCGGCAAGGAGATGCATCAGCCACTCACCGGATTTGCCGCCAACCCCCTCACCCCAACCCCTCTCCCGCGAGGGGAGAGGGGCTTGGCGCGACGTCGGCAATAGTCTTCGCCACCGATCGTTCTTGCAATCGGCGCCTCGTTCCCTCTCCCCTCGCGGGAGAGGGTCAGGGTGAGGGGGTCGTCGAGACAGAACGCGGATTCAAGCATTATGCACGCAGCGCCGCAGCGATGGCGGCGCGGTCGAGGCCTTTGAGGCCGATGATGACGATCTGGCCGCGACGACCTTCGGCCGCATCCCAGGGCCGGTCGTAATAATGCTGCAGCCGGTTGCCCACACCCTGCAGCACCAGGCGCATGTCTTTCCCCGCCACCGCGAGGAAACCCTTCACACGCAGGATGTCATGGCGTTCGATCGCGGGTGCCAGTTTGCCGAGCAGATCCTGGGGTGCGGCGAGTTCCTCGATATCGATGTGGAAGCTTTCGAAATCGTCGTGATTGTGATCCTCGCCCTCCAATTCGTGATGCGAGGGACGGGCGGCGAGATCGCTTTCGGCCGAGGCATCCAACCCTAAGAGCACGCGCGGGTCGACCTCGCCGAAGCGCGCCGTGATCATCTTTGCGGGGCGCTGCAATTCCTTGATGATATGGCCCTGCGCCGCCTCATGCTCGGCCCCCGACATCTGGTCGGCCTTGTTGACGATGATGAGGTCGGCGCAATTGATCTGATCCTCGAAAAGCTCGGCCAAGGGGCTGTCATGGTCGAGCCCGTCATCCATCTTGCGCTGCGCATCGACCGCGTCCGGATTGTCGGCAAAGCGGCCGGCGGCGACCGCCGGACCGTCGACCACCGCGACGACACCGTCGACCGTGACGCGGGTGCGGATTTCCGGCCAGTTGAACGCCTTCACCAGCGGTTTGGGGAGAGCGAGGCCCGAGGTTTCGATGACGATATGGTCGGGCGGGTTGGCCCGGTCGAGCAGCGCCTTGATGGTGGGCAGGAAATCGTCGGCCACGGTGCAGCAGATGCAGCCATTGGCGAGTTCCACGATATTCTCGTCCGGGCAGCCTTCGATCTTGCAGCCCTTGACGATTTCGCCATCGACGCCGAGTTCGCCGAATTCGTTGATGATGAGGGCGAGGCGCTTGCCGCCGGCATTCTTCAGGAGATGCTGGATGAGGCTGGTCTTGCCCGCCCCCAGGAAGCCCGTGACGATGGTGGCCGGGATCTTGCCGGCGAGCTTGCCATTGGTATTGGCTGCGATGGGGGGCATTGCGTGTTCCTTAATCGGCGGACGTCGGATCGGCGTCGTTATTTCAGTATCAGCGGCAGGCCCGCCGCGACGAACAGCACATGATCGGCGCGGGCGGCGATGCGCTGGTTGAGCCGCCCGGCTGCGTCGCGGAAATCGCGTGCCAGCTTGTTGTCCGGCACAATGCCGAGGCCGACCTCGTTGGCAACCAGGATGAGCGGACCGCCGCATTGGCCGAGCGCCGCTTCGAGGGCATCGCTTTCGGCCGCCACATCGCGTTCCGCCAGCATTACATTGGTGAGCCAGAGCGTCAGACAATCGACCAGAACCGCCGCGCCCTTCTCTGTTTCCGCCACGATCGCCTTGGGGAGCTCCAGCGGCTCCTCGACCAGCCGCCAGTCGGGATCGCGCCGCGCCTGGTGCAGCTTCACCCGCTCGGCCATTTCGGCATCCCGGATTTCGGCGGTGGCGATATAGGTGCGGGCCCCCGTGTGCCGGTCCAGCACTTCCTCGGCATAGCGGCTTTTGCCCGAACGGGCGCCGCCCAGCACCAGGGTGGTGGCGGGAAGCGGGGTAATCAGACCGGTTAGGCCGGTGCCTATCGTCAAGGATCGAGCCATGATGGCGCGAAACCTCCCACCGAGGTCGTTGCCGAAAATATGTGACCGCCAAGGTTTCCTGGCTCGACCGGTTCGCGCGAGTCACCTTCCCAGCCTTGCGGCCAGTGGCCTTTTCGACTCCACGGCACCCCAACGAGATGTCAGGGCAACAGTCCTACAGTTGCGGGGGCAGCGCCGGATTTGCCGCTTGTCGCGGCTGACCGGCTTCCCTCATCGCGGTCCGGCGGCAACCTAGCGAATGCCGGGCGCCTTGGCCAGACGGAAAGGGAGAAGTAGCCTGACGATAATTATTTCAGATTGTTACACTATCGTATGCGCATGGGATCGCGTTGTTTACCTCCCGTTATTTACGATCTGGCAATCTCATTCCCTGTATTGTTAAACGTTTGGAAAGTTGATGTGGGTGGCGGCATAGATTCCGCTCCCATGGGATGGAAGCGATTGACCGGATCCACCAATCGAGATTTGCGTATGCAGCATGGTGCGTCGCAGCCCAATAAGCCTGTTTCGCGGGACGAGGTGAGCCTGCTTGAGGTCGTGGCGACGCCGATCGTCATCACGCATCTTGGCACCACCGACATTCTTTACGCCAACC
The DNA here is from genome assembly GCF_041918875.1 of Dongia sp. Lineage (GTDB taxonomy): Bacteria > Pseudomonadota > Alphaproteobacteria > Dongiales > Dongiaceae > Dongia. Next base: position 16,592 of record NZ_JAYRUV010000010.1, on the reverse strand, counting down.
AGGCGGCCCGGGAGCTGTTCGAACGCCCGGCCGACCTTGCCGAGGAACTGCACGCCGAATCGCTTTACGCCAAGCCCGAAGCGCGGGCCGGCCTGATGCAGCGGCTGCGCCAGGACGGCGTCATCGGCAATTACGAGATCGAGTTCAGGACCTTCGGCGGCCGGCACTTCTGGGGGCTGCTGTCGGGGCGCGTCACCACTTTCGACGGCGAGCCCGCCCTGGTCGCCTCGATCGTCGACATTTCGGTGCAGAAGGAGCGCGAAGTCCAGTTGGCCCAGGCCACCGACCAGCTGCGCATCCAGGCGGCCGCGACCGCACAGCTCAACCGCGAACTCAAGAGCCAGCGCCAGGTGGCGATTACCGCCAGCCGCGCCAAAAGCGACTTCCTGGCGCGCATGAGCCACGAATTGCGCTCGCCCCTCAATGCCATCCTCGGCTTTTCCGAAGTGATCGCCGACCGGGTCTTCGGCCCGGATGGAGTCACGCGCTACCAGGAATATGCACGCAACATCCATGAGGCGGGCGGGCATCTCCTGGAACTCATCAACGACATTCTCGACCTCTCCAAGGTCGAAGCGGGCGAATTGCAGCTCACCCTTGAGCCGATCGAACTCAAGGAACTGATCAAGGGCTCGGTCCAGCTGATGGCGCCGATGGCGGAAAAGCGCGGCGTGCAGTTGGTGGTCGATCTCGGCCGTTCACCCTTGTCGCTGGTGGCCGACCGCCGCCGACTGCGCCAGATGGTGATGAACCTGGTCAGCAACGCGATCAAGTTCACCCTGGCCGGCGGAACCGTGATGATCACGGCGCATCAGGAGCAGGGCAATATCGTCATCGACGTCGCCGATTCGGGCATCGGCATGACGCCGGACCAGATCAAGGTGGCGCTGCAGCCCTTCGGCCAGGTCGCGACCAGCAGTCCTTACGCGCAGGTCGGCACGGGCCTGGGCCTGCCCATCGTCGAATCGCTGGTGAAGCTCCATGGCGGCAAGCTCTACATCCAGTCGACGCCCAATGTCGGCACCATCGTGACGCTGACCTTGCCCAAGGTGAACATGCCGGCCTGATCCGCTTCCGGCCCTTGCCGAAGCACCAGCCGCTTATCCATGTCGATGGCGGCTTGGTCATTCGCTAGCGGTCACTGCAGCGCATAGGCGGCTTCACGGATCCGCTCGTCCAATTCGGCAGCCATGCCGGCCGGCCCACCGGGCACCGTCGCCGTAAAGAAGACATAGTAGCCGCCTTGGCGCCTTTGAAAGGCCGACAGATACATCATGACCGATTTGCCGCCATCGCTGCAGCCGGCATAGGCGTGCGGCATATAGGCGCCGTGCATCCGCACAGAGGCATCCAGGTTGCTGACGAATTTTCCCGCGCACTCCTCACGCGTGCCGTTCATCATGGCACCGATCGATTCTTCGGCGTCTTCCCGCCCGCCTTCCGTCACGACGAGCAAAGCCCCGACCACGCCTTTGCCGTTGCGCCATATCGTCGAATATCCCAGCGGATCCGGCGACCCATCCTTGACCTGGTAATTGGCGATCCCCGCCCGTTGCAGCAGCCTGGCCGTGATGTCATTGGCCTCCGCCTGACCGCCGACCTTCCCCGCATGGTCCTGTGCGAAGGGATTCTCACTTGTGCTGGCTGAATTTTCACCGAGCGAATCCTTGCTGGCCGATGACGGCTCGAACGGATTGGTTTGGGAGGCCGTCCGGACGCGCCGATCGACGCAATCGAACAAGGCGAGCAAGCCACGCGATGTCCCCTGGAGATTGAATGACATAAGCTCGGCAGAGGTATCGATATAGAGCATGCGGCCAGCGCGCAGCTGATCGAACAAGCGGTCGTTGCCCTCTACGGCGATATGAACCCACCGCGTATCGGATACTTCCGCGACAAGGCGCGTTGGCTTCGCGTCATCGACGGTCACCTGAACATCGTATTCATCGCCCGATTTGAGCCGCCAGCCTTTGCCGACAAGCCGGATGGCCCAATAGAACTCGTTGTCGAGATAGAAGATCAGCGATACGCCGTCGTCATAGCTCGCACTCATCGTGCAATGGCTGAACGCCGTGTTGTCATCGAACGTAAAGGCCTCAATCAGCCAGACACCTTCGTAATGCTTGTCGAGGAGATCGGCACGGGCCGTCACGACGCCTCCGATAGATGCGGCGAGTATCGCAACGACGAATAGCAGGCAGCCAAGCACGCGCTCCATGATCAAATTCCCTGTTTGTTCCACGCACCTCGATGCTACATATCTAGTTGCGCTGTGCAACTATTAAGAACGTTATTGCCAGAAATAACATATTGGTACATAAGTACCAATATAAATCACTAAAGGCAGGATAATGGAGACCATCGAGCGCGTGCAGACAGGCGTGCGGCTGGAAAAGCGGCTGCTGAAGGTACTCAAAGCCGTGGCCGAGTTGAAAGACATCACCCTCGGCGACCTCATCGAGGGGATGGCGCTGCATGTGTTCGAGGGAAAATGCCCGTTCGACCCCGAAACCGTCCGGCAGATCGCCGAATTGAAGAAGGTCTACGGCCTGAACCTGACGGCAGAGGCGAGCCACCACCTCAAGGAACAAGGAGACGCCTGATGAACGACCAGGACTTTCTGGCAGCACTTGAGGATTGCACGCTGCCGCCGGCCGATTTCAGCCACGCCGCCCATATCCGCGCGGGCTTTCTCTATCTGCGGCACGGGGATTTTGCCGAAGCGCTGGGCGCGATGCGCCGCGCGATCAAGACCTTTGCCGCTTCCATCGGCAAGGAGGGCCTTTATCACGAGACGATCACCGTCGCCTTCATGACGCTGATCAACGAGCGGATGGCGGCCGATCCATCCCTTTCCGATTGGCCGGCTTTTGCCGCACGAAACGGCGATCTCTTTGCCGGCGACATTCTTTGCCGCTTCTACTCGCGCGAACGCCTGGAAGATCCGCTGGCGCGGCGCGTCTTCCTGCTCCCGGACCGCGCGCCGCAAACCAGTTGCCCGGGGACCAGCTACGCTGCCGCCTAGTCGACGATCTCCCAGACGCGCTCGGCAGGCCGGCACAGGACGGCACGCTTGCCGTTGACGACGATAGGCCGTTCGATCAGCACCGGTTCGGCCACCATCCTTGCCAGCAACGCATCCGGTTTCATCGCGGCGACATCGCCCAGTGCTTCGTAGGCGTCGCCCTTGCGGCGCAGGATGTCGGCGGGTTCCGCACCCATTGCGCCAAGTATCCTCTTCAGGGCGGGGGCGTCGGGCGGCGTTTCCAGATACTCGACCACCTTCGGCGCATGGCCTATTTCCCTGAGCCAGCCCAGCACCTTGCGCGAGGTGCTGCAGTTGGGGTTGTGATAGATGGTGATGGGCTTGGCGGTGGGCATGTGGGCGTATCTCTTGCGAATTATCGTGGAGCAAGGCCGTGAATTCCTCCAGCCTAGCGGTTGGACCGCTCCCTTGCCAGTCTTGAGCGACAGCGGAATTGTGGCTGGACGCGGGGCCTGTCGCGGCCTAAATGAAAGGCCATGAAGCTGCTTTATTTCGCCTGGATCCGCGCCAAGATCGGCGTCGGTGAAGAACAAGTGACCGTGCCGGCGCATGTCGCCACGGTTTCCGACCTGCTCGACTGGCTGGCGTCGCGCGGTGGGAATTACGCCGCGGCACTCAAGGAACGGAAAGTCGTGAAGGTCGCGGTCAACCAGGAATATGTGGGTCCCGATCATCCGGTGAAGGCGGGCGATGAGGTGGCCCTTTTCCCGCCCGTCACCGGCGGCTGAGATGATCACGGTCAAAATCCAGCGCGAGGATTTCGATATCGGCGCCGAACTCGCCGCCTTGAGTGCCGGCAACACACAGGTTGGCGGCGTTGCCAGTTTTACCGGCCTGGTACGCGACATGGGCGGGCCGGATTCCAGCATGACGCTGGAGCATTATCCGGGCATGACCGAAAAGCAGCTGACCGCCATCGCGCAGGAGGCGGCGCGGCGCTGGCCGCTCGATGCCTGTCTCGTCATCCACCGCTTCGGCAGATTGCTGCCGGGCGATCGTATCGTGCTGGTGGCGACAGCCTCGGCGCATCGCGAAGCGGCTCTGGCCGCCTGCGCCTTTCTCATCGACTGGCTGAAGACCAAGGCGCCGTTCTGGAAGCTGGAAGACGATGGCAGGACCAGGAACTGGGTCGAGGCCAAGGACAGCGATGACGCCGCCGCCGCGCGCTGGACGGCAACGCCGCCGCGCTGATTACCTGTTTCGGCCGGCTATTTCTTGCCGTTCCCGCGTGCTTCTTCCGATACCAGCTTCATCAGGATGTTGCGCCAGCTGGGTGTGGGCGGCGTGTAGCGGATGTCGAGTCCGGCGGCATCGTTCCTGATGACGACGCCATAGGTCGGCAGGCTGCGTTCCCATTCCTTGAGGGTGATGACGAAGGAGAATTCGACGCGCTGGCCCACGGCCATCCAATCGGGCATGCCGCCGATGAGCACGTCCTGGATGTTCATGTTGACGATCGGATGCGTCTTGCGATCGATCATCACATGCATGTTCTTGAGTGTCAGTCGCGGCAGCGGCTGGGTGTTCTGCGCCTGCATTCCAATACCTTTCCTGAGCCCCAGCGCGCTGGCCGGGCTCTCGATCGCAGCCAGACTGACGCAAGATGGTTAGGAAATGGTTTATTGTAAATTCAGGTCGTCGGCATGGCCGCTCAACCGCCGAGAATCGGCGCAAAACGGAGGCCTACCGAGATCCGGTTCCAGGCATTGATATTGGCAATGGCGGCCGTCAGGAATGCAATCTCGTCTTGACTGAATTCCTGTTGCAGGGCCAAAAACGCCCGGTCCATCTCGCCGCCATGCGCGAATTCGGTCAGCGCCTCGCCCCAGGCCAGCGCCGCCCGCTCGCGCGGTGTGTAGATATCGGCATCCGCCCAGGCCGCGACCAGGTCGAGCTTGGCTCCGGGCACGCCCAGCTTACGCGCGACGCCAAGATGCATGTTGACGCAGAAGGCGCAGCCGTTGATCTGCGAAATGCGCAGCTTGAGAAGTTCGGTGAGCTCCTTTTCCAGGCCCGAGGCATCGACCGCCTTGCCCAATGCGATCAGCGCGTCGCGGGCTGCCGGTGCGATCCTGTAGAAATCCTCCTGCTTGAGGCGCGGGGTGACCGACATGGCTGGTCCTTTCAGGTCAAGCTGATATTATCAGAACACGAACAACATATAAGAGCCCTGATATCATGCGCAAGCGCCGGCCGGACGATCCCGCCATGCCCCAGCTGCATGTCCCCAACGCCGGCGAGGGCAAGCGCGGCGAAGGGGGCTATCTCGGCTATCTGCTGCGCCAGGCCGGCGTCGCCCATCGCCACCGTTTCGAGCAGGAACTGGCCGAGGCCGGGATCACCAATCCGCAATTCGTCGTGCTGACCATGCTGGCGAACTATCCCGGCATCTCGAATGCCGATCTCGCCAGGCTCTCGCTGCTGACGCCGCAGACGGTCTCCGTCATCGTCGGCAACCTCATCAAGGCGGGGCTGGCGACACGGCGCAGGCACGCAGTCCATGGCCGCATCCAGCATATCGACGTAACGGATGCCGGGCGCGATATGCTGGCGCGCTGCCGCAAACCCGTGCAGCGCGACGAGCAATGGCTGAAACAGGATCTGAAGCCGGCGGAAGAACGGATCGTGCGGCGCTGGCTGGTAGACCTTGCCCGCGACGCGGATAAGAGGACTGGCGGCTGAGTCGGCGCTTGGTCTAGCTGCTCGCCACCGGCGCAGGACTGGAATATGTTTCCGGAAATGATCGTTTCGGGCGACCCGGAGGGGGCACAAGGATGTCGAGCCGGTCGAAGATCTGCAAAGGCTGCTGGCAGCAGATGCATGTGCCGGTTCCCCTGCACGGCATGCTTTCATTGCCGTTTCGCGCCTTCGGCATCCGCCCCAGCCGGATGAACCCCAACACCTGCACGATCTGCGAACTGATGTTCACGAAGGTGATGCGCAAACGCCAGATCAGCATCGACGCCACCATCCTGTTCGCCGATCTCAGGGGCTATACCAACCTGTCGCAATCTCAATCTGCGGACGGTATGTCGCGGCTGCTGGACGCCTTTTACGACGAATGCGCCGACGCGATCTGGGAGTGCGACGGACTGCTCAACAAGACCATCGGCGACGCCGTCATGGCGGTCTTCAATTTTCCCATCAAATGCGCCGATCATGTGAAACAGGCGATCCATGCCGCCCGCATCATTCAGGATCGCTGGACCGCGCGCCGGCCGGTCCTGATGGAGTCGCTGGGCCTCACCGGTGGCGAGCTTGGGATCGGCGTGGGCATTCATTGCGGCGAACTCAGCTTCGGCGAATTCGGCCGATCGCACCGCGATCTCACCGCCATCGGCACGGTCGTCAACACCGCCTCGCGGGCGCAATCGGCTGCCGCCGCCGGAGAGATTCTGCTGACCGAAGCCGTCTATGAACGCGCCGCTTCGGAGCTGGCCGGTGCCCACGCCCGGGATTATCCGCTGAAGGGTTTCGCCGAACCGATCAAGCTCTACGCCGCTTAAAGCTGCGCGGCCGAGGCGCGCCGCGCCCCAGCGACTGCGGCGCCGATCCTCCGGGCGGCCGCGCGCATTGTGCCCAGATGGGCCGCCGCGATTTCGCCGGCATCGTGCGCTTCGGCCGGCCACACCAGGCTGAGGCAACCCAGGGGCCGGTCCTTCGGGGCGATGACGATGGCGATATCCATCGGCTCGCGCCCATAGTCCGAGGAATGCGGCCAATAGCCCGCCGCGCGCTGGCCATAGCCGCGCCGGGCGGTGGCGGCGAGTTCGGCCATCAGCTGGCCGCCGGTCACCGCGAGGCGTTCGGCCGGCGAATCCATCCGCGCCACGTGCCGCAAATGCCGGGCACGCGATTCCGCATCGCTGGCCGCCAGCAGGGCGCGGCCGGGCGCGGAGAAGACCAGCGATGGCCGGAAGCCGGCCACTTGCGGGTCCACGCCGCCCACCTGCGGGGCGCGGGTCGATTCGATCACCTCCAGCACACCGACTTCCACCAGCCAGGTGAGATCGGCGGCAAGGCCCGTTTCCTGGCTGAGCGAAAGCAGGTACGGCAGCGCCAGCCTGGCGACCGCACCCAAGTCCGGCGTCGTTCCGGCGCCCGTCTGCGGGACTGTCGCCACATAGCGCCCGTCATTGTGGCGGCGATAGATCCACCCCTCGGCGCCGAGCGTCAGCAGCAGGCGGCTGGCGGTGGCCTTCGGCAGCCCGGCCGCCCGCGCCACGGCCGAGAGGCTGGCGGGCCCTCGCGCCGTCAGCTGGTGCAGTAAGGCAAGGCCGCGTTCCAGGCTCCGATTCGTCTTCTGCATGGGCAAAGTGTTTCACCAAGTGAGACACTTGTCTAGGCCCGCGCCAAAGCGACGCATTAGCATTCCAGCAATGATACCTTGCCTGGAGCTTTTCGGTCATGACCCTGGATGCCGCCAACCCGATCGGTCTCGACGGTTTCGAGTTCGTCGAATTCGCCGCCCCCGACCCCGCCTCGCTCGACCGGGTCTTCCGCAGCTTAGGGTTCGCCCCGGTGGCGCAGCATCGCTCGAAGGATGTGCAGCTCTATCGCCAGGGCCGGATCAACTTCATCCTCAACCAGGAAAAGACCAGCCTGGCGCATTACTTCGCCGAGGAGCACGGCCCATCCGCCTGCGGCATGGCCTTCCGCGTCACCGATGCGCATCAGGCCTATGCCGAACTGCTGACGCGCGGCGCGCAGCCGATCGATATCGAGCCGGGGCCGATGGAGTTGAAGCTGCCGGCCATCAAGGGCATCGGCGGGGCGCCGATCTATCTCATCGACCGCTATCAGCCTGGCGCCAGCATCTACGACATCGACTTCCGCTATGTGACGGAGGAGCGCCAGCCGGTGGGCCTCGGCCTCACCGAGATCGATCATCTCACCCACAATGTCTATAAGGGCCGCATGGCCTTCTGGGCCGGCTATTACGAGCGCCTCTTCAATTTCCGCGAGGCGCGCTATTTCGACATCAAGGGCGAATATACCGGCCTTCATTCCAAGGCGATGGCGGCGCCCGACGGCCGCATCCGCATCCCGCTCAACGAGGAAGCCTCGAAAGAGACCGGCCAGATCGAGGAATTCCTGATGCGCTTCAACGGCGAAGGCATCCAGCACATAGCGCTCTCGACCGACGACATCTATGCCACCGTCGACCGGCTGCGCGCCAACGGAGTGCCCTTCATGAAGGCGCCGCCGGGTGCCTATTACGACATGCTGGAAGAACGCCTGCCCGGGCATGGCGAGGATGTCGCGGCCCTGAAGGCGCGTGGCCTGCTCATCGACGGCAGTACCGGCAACGAGGCCCCGCGCATCCTCATCCAGATTTTCACCACCACGCTGCTGGGCCCGGTCTTCTTCGAGATCATCCAGCGAAAGCGCGAGGAGGGCTTCGGCGAAGGCAATTTCGCCGCCCTCTTCCGCTCGATCGAACGCGAGCAGATCGAACGTAAAGTCGTTGGGCGGAATTGAGGTGAATGGCATGACCGGATTCAAACTGGGTGGCGTCCACCATGTCGCCTATCGCTGTCGCGACGCCAGGGAAACGGTGGAATGGTACGGCAAGCATCTGGGGATGGATTTCATCCTGGCCATTGCCGAGGACGAGGTGCCGTCGACCAAGGAACCTGACCCCTATATGCATGTTTTCCTCGATGCCGGCGGCGGCAATGTCCTCGCTTTCTTCGAACTGCCTACCAAGGCGGAAATGGACCGCGACCGCAGCACGCCCGCCTGGGTGCAGCACCTGGCGCTGAAGGTCGGCAGCGAAGCGGAACTCCTGGCTGCCAAGGAGAGCCTTGCCGCGGCCGGCATCAAGGTGATCGGCCCGGTCGATCATACCTTGTTCCACTCGATCTATTTCTTCGATCCCAACGGCCACCGCATCGAGCTTGCTTACGAGACGCAGACGACGGAGATGAAGCGCCGGCTCGATGCGGTGAAATGGCCGATGCTGGAGGAATGGTCGAAGACAAAGCGCGCGCCCAAACATGCCCAATGGCTGCATGACGGCAGTTCGGCGAAATGAAACTCGCCAGCCTGAAGAACGGGCGCCGCGACGGCGCGCTGCATGTGGTCGACGGCACCCTCGGCCGTGCGGTGCCGGTCCCACGATTCCCCACCCTGCAAGCCGCTCTCGACGATTGGGCGCGGGCGGAACCGGTCCTCTCCGACATTTCGGCGAAGTTGAATGCGGGGCAGTCGCCGGGGATCGCGTTCGATCCCAGGGATTGCCTGTCGCCCTTGCCGCGCGCCTATCAATGGGCGGACGGGTCTGCCTATGTCAATCATGTCGCCCTGGTGCGAAAAGCGCGCGGCGCCGAACTGCCGGCCAGTTTCTGGACCGATCCGCTGATGTATCAGGGCGGGTCGGATTCGTTCCTGGCCCCGCATGACCCGATCCCGCTCAAGGATCCGGAATGGGGCTGCGATTTCGAAGCCGAGATCGCCGTGGTGACGGACGATGTGGCCCTGGGGACGGATGCCGCCACGGCGGCGACACGCATCCGCCTCGTCATGCTGGTGAACGACATTTCCTTGCGCGGACTCATCCCGGACGAACTTGCCAAGGGCTTCGGCTTCTTCCAGTCGAAACCGGCCTCGAGCTTCTCCCCAATCGCCGTGACGCCGGACGAACTGGGCACCGCGTGGAACGGGTGCAAGCTGTCGGGGGCTTTGCGCACGAGCTTGAACGACGAATTGTTCGGTTGCCCGGATGCGGGTATCGACATGACGTTCGACTTTCCCACCCTCATCGCCCATGCCGCGAAGACCCGGGCGCTCGGGGCCGGCACGATCGTCGGTTCCGGCACGGTTTCCAATCGCGGACCCGATGGCGGACCCGGCACCTGGACAGCGCAGGGCGGGCGCGGCTATTCCTGCATCGCCGAACGGCGCATGGTGGAACAGATCACCGGCGGCCAGGCGGTAACGGCCTTCCTGAAGAAAGGCGACCGCGTGCGCATCGAGATGCTGGATGAAAAAGGCGCGTCGATCTTCGGGGCGATCGAGCAGGTGGTGGGCGGGTAGAGCCGTCACTTGCGCTCCCTCCCGACCTCCCCGGCGGGGCCCGGGGATGACGACCAAAAAAGAACGCCACATGCGATAGCCCCGTCAGGGGGGAGGTAGGAAGGGCTACCCGCCGCCGCCTTACTGCCCCGGCGAGCGCTTGATGGTTTTGATCTTGCCGCGCGATTGGCCGGACATTTCGGCAATCTTGCGGTCCTGCTGCTCAATGAACGTCTTGGCCGGTTCGTCGCCGTCGAGGCCACCGAGGTCGGCAGCGGGCACCTTGCGGTTCGAGGTCAAGCGGCCGTCTTCGTAGATCACGTCGAATAGGACGAAGCCGGCATCGACGACGGGTTTCTTGCGCGCCATGGTGAACTCCAAAATATCTGATCGAGCGCGCGTGCGGGGCCCGAGGCGGCCTGGCTTACTCGCGAAGGAATTTCCTGCAAAAAGCAATGGGGCACCAGTTGCCTGGTGCCCCATCTCCATCAGCGCCGCGCGGAAGCGGCGCTCATAGATGCTTAGACGGCCTTGAGGTTCTCAGCCGAAGTCTTGCCGCGCTTGGGATCGCGCTGCTCTTCGTACGAGACCTTCTGGCCATCGTTGAGGGTGCCGAGACCAGCACGCTCCACGGCCGAGATGTGGACGAACACGTCCGGGCCGCCGGCTTCCGGCTGAATGAAACCGTAACCCTTGGTGCTGTTGAACCATTTGACAGTGCCGACGGGCATTTCTGTCCTCCGTAAACATAGTTGGGTGGCGCCACCCCCGATGGGCAACGCATCAGACTGTGTCTCGATATGACGCGATCTGGGCACCCGGAGGGCGTAGCAGGTCGGCAGTACGAAGCAGAATGACCGCGCTAAGATAGAAAATCTAAGGAAAGACGCAAGAAGAAAGGCGACATCCGGTCGCGCTGAAGAAGTTAATTGATTGTATTCATTGAATTTATTATCCGCGGTGGTGGCCGGAATATTCCTTGGCGGGAGGTATTTCCTCCGTTCCGGCATCGGGAAGGAGGTCGAACACGGGCTTGGCGCGAATTCGGCCGTTGATACGCAGGTCGATTTCATGGCCGCCGCGATAGCAGCGGCGGGTCGTTACGGGCTTCGGCGAATGCCGCCGGCGATCGAGGGTATCACCGAAGCGATCTGATCTTCAGCGATGCTTGAAGCTGGGCTTCCGCTTCTCGGCAAAGGCGCTCATGCCTTCCTTCTGATCCTCGGTCGCGAAGGCGGCGTGGAACAGGCGGCGCTCGAACTTGATGCCTTCGGCAAGGCTCGTCTCGAAGGCGCGGCCCACGCTCTCCTTGGCCATCAGGACAATGGGCAGCGAGAAACCGGCGATCTTCTCGGCGGCGGCGAACGCCTCCTCGAGCAGCTTCTCAGGTGCTACCACGCGCGCCACCAGGCCGCTGCGCTCGGCTTCGGCCGCATCCATCATGCGGCCTGTGAGAACGAGGTCCATCGCCTTGGCCTTGCCGATGGCGCGCGTCAGGCGCTGCGTGCCGCCGGCGCCTGGAATGATGCCCAGCGTGATTTCGGGCTGGCCGAACTTCGCATTCTCGGCGGCGATGATGAAATCGCACATCATGGCCACTTCGCAGCCCCCGCCCAGGGCGAAGCCGGCAACCGCGGCGATAACGGGCTTGCGGCACTGGGCCACGCGTTCCCAGCCCTTGCTGATGAAATCGCTGACCAGCACATCGACGAAGCCGCGATCCTTCATCTCCTTGATGTCGGCGCCGGCGGCGAAGGCCTTTTCCGACCCGGTAAGGATGATGGCGCCGATACCGGCATCGGCTTCGAGTTCGTCTAAGGCAGCACCCAGCTCGCGCACCAGTTCGTCGCACAGCGCGTTCAGCGCCTGCGGGCGGTTGAGGCGGATGAGGCCGACGCGGCCCTTCTTTTCAAGCTCGATGGTGCCAAACGACGTGGGGGTAGCCATGATGCAATGTCTCGCTCAATTGTCGGAAGAAAGCGTGAAGGTCGCGGTGACCGGGCCGGCCTCGGGGCCCAGCACGTCGATCTTGAGGGTTTCGTTCTCGCGGCGCCAATTGCCCTCGTCGGTCTCGGTCCAGCCCAATTGCGGCAAGGTGGATTCGTAGAAATCGTGGACGGCGTCGGCGGTCCCGGGACCGCTGGCATAGGCGGTGACAACCTTGCCGACCGCGGAATCGAACACGGTCGATTTGTCCTTCGCCTCGACCAGCCCGTCGGGCAAGGGAAGATCGCTGATGCCGGAGAGATATTCCGTCGCCGCCGCCGGGGCATTGAGCGAGACGATAAGGGCGAGAGCCGCGAGGAATCGGCGCATGAAACAGCCTCCGCGAAATGGGGCCTCTTTCTAGCGCGGATAAGGCGGGCTCACAAGTTCAGGCCGGGCGCCCGCGCGGAACGGTCACAAAGCCCGCGATGTCACGACAGGTCGATGCCGAATCCGGCCCGGAGACCTTGCACCCCGGCAGGGGTGATGCGCACCGCGCGGCTGTCGCGGATATGTTCGATCCAGTGCTTTCCGAAGCAGTGGCTGGCCAGTGCCGCGCCGATGGCGCCGGCAAGATGCGGTCGCCTTTCGCTCCAATCGAGGCAGGGCCTGCAAAAGACGCGGCTGTGCTTGGCGGCCTCCACCGCGATGCCGAGCCCGGCCAGCACCTTCCGCCCCTTGGGTGTCAGCTCGCCGGCATCCTCGCCAAGGATCACATGTCCGCGCGCCACCAGCGCATCGGCCAGGGCCACGCCGAGCCTGCCGGCAAGATGGTCGTAGCAGGTACGCGCCAGTCGCATCGCCATGTCGTTGGTGGTGCGCGGCTGATAGCGTTGCGGCGCGTCGATCGCGGCAAACGTCATGATGCCTTCCAGCATGCGGCTGACCGAGGGCGAAGCCAGGCGGAAATAGCGATGCCGTCCCTGCTTCACCATGGAAAGGAGATGCGCCGTTTCGAGCTTGGCCAGATGGGCGCTGGCGGTCGAGGCACCGATGCCCGCGACATAGGCAAGCTCCGTCGCGGTCAATGCGCGTCCGTCCATCAGCGCCGCCAGCATATTGGCCCGCGCCGGATCGCCGACCAGGGAAGCAACTTCTGCCAAGTTCGATCCCAGTGTCATGACGCAATCATAGGAGCCGGTTGGTCGGCCGCCAACAGGAGATGCTTTGGCCGCGAGCGAAGCGATCGCCCAAGACAGGCGTGGCCCGCGACGGCATCCTTTCTGCCAATGGAGGGATCGAATGATGGCATTCTTGACGCAGCGCTCACGCAGCGCGCACCGCCAACCCCGGCAGGATCTGTTGACCCGGATCGTCGACTGGCTCGCCGGCGCCCGCGAACGCAGCCGCCAGCGCCGCGCCTTGGCGGCCCTCAGCGAAGATCAGCTGCGTGACATCGGCCTCTCGCGCAGCGATGTCGCGGCGGAGGGGACGAAGCCGTTCTGGCGGGCGTAAAATTGAAACAACGGTGATATGAGACTGAGACCGCCCCCCTCCCAACCCTCCCCCCTGAAGGTGGGAGGGCTTCTTCCTGGCTCTGGTGATGTTTTTCGGGATGCTTTAGGCGGAGTCCCGGCCGGGCGCTGCTGCTGCAGCGCAACATTTTGGTATAAAATGCATATTTATCAGATAGATAATAAATTATTCACAGGGTCCAAACCGCGCTTTACTCCGGGCGTACCCCGCTGATACATTCCGCCCGCCTTTCGACCCCCCGCATCGATCGATCCTGCGGCCTAGGGGAGGGGATTTTTTGTCTTAGGCGACCATCGAGCCGGCCGGGACGGAACGCTCTGAAGCGAAAGGGAATATGGGTAGGCCAGCCGGCCTGTGCAAGTGTCCGGCAAGGGTCAGATTCGGGACGTGAGAGACGGGCACAAGATGAAGATCCTTACCGGCAACAGCAACCGGCCCCTGGCGGAAGCGATTTCAGCCTATCTCAACCTGCCGCTGGTCAATGCCAGCGTGCGGCGCTTTTCGGACATGGAAGTGTTCGTCGAAATCAACGAGAATGTCCGCGGCGAGGATGTCTTCATCATCCAGCCGACATCCTTCCCGACCAACGACAATCTGATGGAACTGCTGGTGACCGTCGATGCGTTGAAGCGCGGTTCCGCGCGCCGCATCACCGCCGTCATTCCCTATTACGGCTATGCCCGCCAGGACCGCAAATCCGGTCCGCGCACGCCGATCTCGGCCAAGCTGGTGGCCAACCTCATCACCACCGCCGGCGCCGACCGTGTTCTCACGGTCGATCTCCATGCCGGCCAGATCCAGGGCTTCTTCGACATCCCGACCGACAATCTTTTTGCCGCCCCCGTCCTCACCAAGGACATCAAGGAGCGCTTCGGCACGGGCAATAATCTGTGCATCGTCAGCCCCGACGTGGGCGGCGTGGTGCGCGCCCGCGCTTTTGCCAAGCGCCTGGACGCTGAACTGGCCATCGTCGACAAGCGCCGCGAGCGCGCCGGCGTCTCCGAAGTCATGAACATCATCGGCGAGGTCGAGGGCAAGCGCTGCATCCTGGTCGACGACATCGTCGATTCGGCGGGCACCTTGTGCAATGCCGCCGTGGCGTTGAAGGAACAGGGCGCCCTGTCGGTCGCCGCCTATGTGACGCATGGCGTTCTCTCCGGCGGTGCCGTGGCGCGCGTTTCCGCCTCGCCCTTGGAGAGCCTCGTCATCACCGATTCAATTCAGGCCACCGAAGCCGTGCGCGTGTCGCAGACGGTGCGCCAGCTCTCGATCGCGCCGCTTCTTGCCGAAGCCATGGCGCGCATCAGTGAGGAGAAATCGGTCTCGTCCCTGTTCGACTGAACAGGGTTACGCGACCGCAATCCGATCGGCACCCCTGGAGGCCGGTCGGTCGAAGCCCGGATGGTCCGGGTTTTCGGTAACTGCGAAACGATAGGAGACAGCAATGTCCGCAGTTCAGTCCGTCAGCGCGGAAGCTCGCGACCGCGCCGGGAAGGGGGCCGCCCGTGCCACGCGTCGTGCCGGTCGAGTGCCCGCCGTTATCTATGGTGACAAGAAGGAAGCGACCCTGATCTCGCTCGACCCCAAGGAGATCGACCGGCATATCCACAAAAAGGGTTTCTTCGCCACCCTTCTGGATGTCGAGATTTCAGGCAAGAAGCATCGCGTCCTGCCGCGCGACGTGCAGTTCGATGTGGTCACCGACCGCACCCTGCATGTCGATTTCCAGCGCGTCAGCAAGGACACCAAGATCCACGTCAACGTGCCGGTCGTGGTCCGCAACGAAGCGGCCGCCCCGGGCATCAAGCGCGGCGGCGTCTTGAACCTGGTCCGTCACGAAATCGAATTCATCTGCTCGCCCGATCACATCCCGCAGATGGTCGAAGTCGATCTCACCGGCCTCGACATCGGTGGCTCGATCCACATCAGCTCCGTCAAGCTGCCGGAAGGGGCCACGCCGAATGTGCGCGAGCGTGACTTCACGCTCGTCACCATCGGTGCGCCGTCGGGCATGAAGGCCGAAGCGGAAGCGGCTCCGGCTGCCGCCGCGGCGGCTCCGGCTGCCGGTGCGGCGGCCCCGGCCAAGGGCGCTGCTGCGGCGGCGCCCGCCAAGGGTGCGGCTGCCGCGGCTCCGGCCAAGGCGGCTCCGGCCCCGAAGAAGAAGTAAGGTAGAAGAAGCAAGCAGCCGACCGTTTCTCGGCTTAAGCGGGGCCCTCGATGCGCCTTATCGTTGGATTGGGCAATCCTGGGCCCCGCTACGCCGACAACCGGCACAATATCGGCTTTCTGGCGGTGGACGAGATCGTCCGCCGCTATTCTTTCGGCCCGATCAGGGCGAAGTTCCACGGCGCCATCGCCGAAGGCACGATCGGCGGCGAAAAGACGATCTGCCTCTGCCCCACCACCTTCATGAACGAATCCGGCCGCGCCGTGCAGGCAGCACAGCAGTTCTACAAGCTGGAGCCTGGCGACATCACCGTCATTCATGACGAGATCGACCTGCCGCTGGGCAAAGTGAAGGTAAAGCGCGGCGGCGGTGCCGGCGGCCATAACGGCATCCGCTCGATCGACGCCCATATCGGCCCCGATTACTGGCGCATCCGTTTGGGTGTCGGTCATCCTGGCATCAAGGCGATGGTCAAGAATTTCGTGCTGATGGATTTCGGCAAGGAAGAGCGCAAATTCGTCGACGAGATCAACGCGGCCTGCGCCGACAATCTGCCGATCCTGTTTGCCGAAGGCGAAAACAAGTTCATGAACAAGGTCAACGTGACCCTGTTCCCTCCGGAGAAGAAAGTCGTGGCACCCAAGGATGAGACCGCCAAAGCGGATCGCCGGGCGAAGGCGGAAGAGGAAAAGAAGTAGAGAAGGCTATTGCCGACCTATCTCATCCCCCTCTCCCTCGCGGGAGAGGGTTGGGGTGAGGGGGTGGCGAGAGCGGACTGGTTGTGAGAACCCCCTCACCCTGCCCTCTCCCGCGAGGGGAGAGGGTTCAAGAGGTGCCATCGGGCCAAGTTTGGG
Source organism: Dongia sp. (assembly GCF_041918875.1). Taxonomy (GTDB): domain Bacteria; phylum Pseudomonadota; class Alphaproteobacteria; order Dongiales; family Dongiaceae; genus Dongia. The sequence goes on along the minus strand of NZ_JAYRUV010000010.1, from coordinate 46 downwards.
GGGGGGGGAGGTTGGGCTAAACGGGGGGTTTACGTTACCTGGGTTT
>NZ_JAYRUV010000009.1:0-199915 GCF_041918875.1 Dongia sp. | reverse complement strand
AGCGGTTGAAACGGTTGTAGACGGTCGTGCAGGCATATCGTTCCGGAAGATCGCGCCAGGGTGCGCCGCTGCGCACAATCCAGAAGATCCCGTTCATTGCCCCCCGATCATCAACCCGCGGCACCCCACGCGGCTTGCTCGGCAGCAACGGTTGAGTGATCTGCCACCCGAAATCTGTAAGATCGTATCGCGCTATGACACAATCCCCTCTCCGGAAATTGAAGCACGTTCCCACCTAAATGGGATTCCCTTATGAGTACGAAGCCTAGATCTCGCGCATCTCACTCCCATCATTCTCGCCGAGCGGGTCCATATGTCGCGTGACGAGAGCGCGCTTTGGCTCACGATCTGTCATGATCCAGCCTATCTGCCATAACCGAATCTTTGGCATTCAGAGACGGGAACGCCGGAAACCACCGAAAGGCCTGATTTTCTGACTATCTCTGTTATGCGCGGCATTAACCTGCCGGCTAACCTCTGGAACTGCGCTACAATTCTTGGTTTCATCTATTGAGATATACACTCGTAGAGAGTGTGGCTGGGGGACTAGGATTCGAACCTAGACTGGCGGAGTCAGAGTCCGCTGTCCTACCGTTAGACGATCCCCCAACGCGGCCCGCGATCTTGGGGCGGGCGGCTGAAAGCGGGCGGAACATAATGCGCGGCGCGGGCGAGTTCAAGCTTTGTCTCGGGGATGCGCGGCAGGTCGCCTTGGGCCCTGGAACGGTCCCGCGTCCCCCTGAACTTTATCTCACGCACCGATCCATGTAGGATATGTGGCGACGATACCCGGCATGGGTCGCCCGGAGTGGCTGCGGTCGCTTTTTTCCGCGCTGTTTCAATGGGTTGACCCTCGGGGCAGAGGAGCATTACGCGTGAACGGTGCATTATCCGGGTCGCCGGCGCCCGCGCTTTGGCGCACGCGTGCGGCTAAGCCCGGTCAAATTATGGCCGCCTTGGACCTTGGCACCAATAACTGCCGCTTGCTCATCGCACGGCAGGGTGCTGCCGGCTATCAGGTGATCGATGCCTTTTCCCGCATCGTCCGGCTGGGCGAGGGAGTGTCGCAAAGCGGCCGGCTTTCGGCCGAGGCGATGGACCGCACCATCGAAGCCTTGAAGATCTGCGCCGCCAAGATGGAGCGCCGGGGCGTCAGCTTGGCACGCGCCGTGGCGACCGAGGCCTGCCGCCGGGCCGAGAATTGCGGCAGCTTCGTCGAACGCGTCCGTGACGAGGCCGGCATTCCGCTCGACATCATCTCGTCGGGCGAGGAAGCGGACCTGGCTTTCAGGGGCTGCACGCCGCTGCTCGACCGCAACATCGCCCATGCCATCGTCTTCGATATCGGCGGCGGCTCGACCGAGCTCGGCTGGCTGCGCCTGCGGCCGGGGCGCCCGCCGCAGATGGTCGCCTGGCATTCGATGCCCTTCGGTGTCGTCAGCCTGACCGAGGAATTCGGCGCCGAGGCGCCGCAGGACGAACCGGCAACCGCTTTCTATCGCCGCATGGTCGACAAGGTGGCGGCCGAACTCGATCCCTTCCGCCGCGCCATCGGTGCCGGCCGGCTGATCGGCGAAGGTGCCGTGCAGATGCTGGGCACCTCCGGCACGGTGACGACCTTGGCCGGCATCCAATTGGGTCTCGCGCGCTACGAGCGCAGCCTGGTCGACGGCTCCTACCTGCGCTTCGGCGATGTCGAGCGCATCAGCAACGATCTGGCCAAGCGCGATTGCGGCGGCCGCGCCACCTTGCCCTGCATCGGCATCGAACGCGCCGACCTGGTCCTTTCCGGCTGTGCCATCCTGTCGGCGATCTGCCGGCTGTGGCCGGTCGGCATCTTGCGCGTTGCCGATCGCGGTGTGCGCGAAGGCATCCTGATGAGCCTGATGACCGGGACCGCGCCCGACAGTGTCTATGGCAGTGTCTATGGCAATGCCTGCGGCGATGTCCCGGATCTGCGCCGCGCAGTGGCGCTGGATGTGCCCGACGCGGCGGTCGAACTGGTCCCGGTCAGCGAATTTTAGCGTTTCAGGAGTTCACCAACATGAAGGTCCAGCCCCATGCATAACAACCGGGGAAGTGGCGGCCGCGGCGGTTCGCGCGGCGGCGCGCGCGACGAAGGCGCGCTCACCGGGCGCGGGCTGAAGACGCGCGTGAAGACGGCGCATAAACGCTCCCTGTCCTCGACGCGCTGGCTCGACCGGCAGCTCAATGACCCTTACGTGGCCGAGGCGAAGAAGCGCGGCTACCGCTCGCGCGCCGCCTTCAAGATCCTGCAGCTCGATGAGAAGTTCCAGTTCTTCAAGATCGGCGGGCGCGTCGTCGATCTGGGGGCGGCCCCCGGCGGCTGGACCCAGGTCGCCGTCGACCGCGTGCACTCGGCCGACGGCCGCGGCAAGGTGATCGGCATCGATCTCCAGGCGGTCGAACCCATTCCCGGCGCCAGCATCATCCAGCTCGATTTCATGGACCCCACGGCGCCCGACAAGCTGAAAGCCCTGCTGCAGGGCGAGGCCGACGTGGTGCTCTCGGACATGGCGGCCTCTTCGACGGGGCATGCTCAGACCGACCATCTCAAGATCATCGGCCTGGCCGAAACCGCGCTTGCCTTTGCCTGCGAAGTGCTGGCACCCGGCGGCACCTTCATCGCCAAGGTGCTGCAGGGCGGCGCCACCAATCAGTTGCTCGCCCAGTTGAAGAAGCATTTCGCCAGCGTGAAGCATGTGAAGCCCGATGCCAGCCGCAAGGACTCAGCCGAGATCTACGTGGTGGCGCAAGGCTTCCGGAACTGACCGCCGGCGACACCGTTCCGCGTTCATGAGCATACCCCTTCTCATCGATACCGATCCCGGCGTGGACGATGCCGTCGCCATCTGGCTGGCCCTGGCGTCGCCGGAACTGGACGTCGTGGGACTGAGCGTCGTCTTCGGCAATGGCCATGCGGCGCCTTGCGCCGAGAATGCCGTCCGCATCCTCGACGCCGCCGGGCGCAGCCGCATTCCGGTCCATATCGGCGCCGATCGGCCGCTGACGCGCTCCTATGCGCGTCAGGGCTGGGGTGTCCATGGCGCAGACGGATTGGGCGGGATCGGCCTGGCTCCGGCCTCGCGCAAGCCGGACGGAATGGATGCCGTGGCCTGGATGGCGGAACGCCTCGAAGAGGCGGCTCCCTCCAGTCTCACGCTGGCGCCCATCGGCCCGCTCACCAACATCGCCCGCCTGCTCAGCGACTATCCGCAAGCCAAGGCCGGCATCAGGGAAATGGTCGTCATGGGCGGTGCCGCCACCCCCAATGGCGGCAACGCCACCGCGCATGCCGAGTATAATTTCTGGCTCGACCCGGAGGCGGCCGACATCGTCTGCCAAAGCGGCGTGCCGATGATTCTGGTGACGATCGAAACCGCGCGGCCGGTCAGCGCCACCCCGGCGCGCATCGCGCGCATCGAAGCCGCCGGCTCGAAAGTGGCGCGCCACGTGGCCGACCTGCTGCGCGCCTATGTTCATGAATCCAAGGCCGATGCCTTGTTCGATCCGCTGGTCGTGGCCTATCTGCTGCGCCCCGATCTGTTCGGCCGGTCCTATGCGCATTTCCGGGTCGAAAGCGGCACGTCGCCGCGCCTGGGTGCCCTCGCCTGGCGACCCGCCCAAGGCCCCACGCCGCATGTGCTGCTGCAAGCCCCTGATCCCGATACGATTTTCGATTTCCTCGCTGCGCGTTTCCGACATCTCCCCTAGGCGTGCGGCGCAGGCCCCAAACACTTGTGGGAATCCCCCCAATCTGTATGATGAGGCGCCAACCCATACCGCCCCTTAGAAACGGGGGGCGGTTTTTCATATCCGCAAGGTTGGTGCGATGCAGATCCGCGACGCTTTCACATTCGACGACGTTCTTCTCGAGCCCGCGCATTCCCAGGTGCTGCCGGCCCAGGCCAATACGGCGACACGGCTCACGAGCCGCATCAGCCTCCATATCCCCCTGCTCTCCTCCGCCATGGATACCGTGACGGAAGCCAGGATGGCGATCTGCATGGCCCAGAACGGGGCGATGGGCGTCATCCACAAGAATCTCGATATCGCCCGCCAGGCCGAGGAAGTGCGCCGCGTGAAGCGCTTCGAATCCGGCATGGTCGTCAATCCGCTCACCATCCATCCCGACCAGACCCTGGCCGACGCGCTGAACCTGATGGAGACGCATTCCATCTCCGGCATTCCGGTGGTCGAGCGCAACTCGGGCAAGCTCGCCGGCATCCTCACCAACCGCGACGTACGCTTTGCCTCCAAGCTCGACGAGACGGTCGCCAATCTGATGACCAAGGAACGCCTGGTCACCGTGAAGCCCGGCGTCGACCGCGAGGAAGCCAGGAAGCTGCTTCACCAATACCGCATCGAGAAACTGCTGGTGGTCGACGAAGCCTATCGCTGCATCGGCCTCATCACTGTGAAGGACATGGAAAAGGCCCAGGCCTATCCCCATGCCAGCAAGGACGAGAATGGGCGACTCCGCGTCGCCGCCGCCACCGGTGTGGGCGATGATGGCTTGCGCCGCGCCGAGGCTTTGCTCGAAGCCGGCGTCGACGTGGTCGTGGTCGATACCGCGCATGGCCATTCCGCCGGCGTGCTTTCCGCCGTCACCGCGGTGAAGCGCCTTTCCAACGAAGCCCAGGTGATCGCCGGCAATGTGGCGACCGCCGACGGTGCCCAGGCGCTCATCGATGCCGGCGCCGATGCGATCAAGATCGGCATCGGCCCGGGCTCGATCTGCACCACGCGCATCGTCGCGGGCGTCGGCGTGCCGCAGCTCACCGCCATCACCGACGCCGCCGAGCGCGCGCACAAGGCCGGCATTCCGGTCATCGCCGATGGCGGCATCAAATTCTCCGGCGACGTCGCCAAGGCCATTGCCGCCGGCGCCGATTGCTGCATGGTGGGCTCGCTGCTGGCCGGCACCGACGAGGCGCCGGGCGAAGTGTTCCTCCTCAACGGCCGCTCCTACAAATCCTATCGCGGCATGGGATCGCTGGGCGCCATGGCGCGGGGCTCCGCCGACCGATACTTCCAGGAGGAAGTGTCCGATAAGCTGAAGCTGGTGCCCGAGGGCATCGAAGGCCGCGTCGCCTACAAGGGTCCGGCGGGCACCGTGATCCACCAGCTGGTGGGCGGCCTCAAGGCGGCGATGGGCTATACCGGCAACGGCACCATCCCCGACATGCAGGCCAAGTGCCGCTTCGTGCGCATCACCAATGCCGGGCTCCAGGAGAGCCACGTGCACGATGTCCAGATCACCCGCGAAGCGCCGAACTACCGGCAGAATATGTAAGCAAAGACCTCGCTCTCGCTTAAATTTGTCATGGCCCGCTTCGGGCGGGCCATCCGCGAGTTTGAGAGCAACTGCAGAAAGCAACTCGTGGATACCCCGCCTAAAGCGAGGGATGACAGCGTTTTAAGGACTGACATTCATGACCCCCGGCGCCCGCATTCAGGCGGCTATCGATTTGCTGACCGAGATCCACGGCGGCAGCGCACCGGCCGACCGTACTTCGGCGGCGTTCTTCCGCAACCGGCGTTATATCGGCGGCTCGGACCGGCGCGCGATCCTCGACCATGCCTATGCGGTGCTACGCCAGATGGCCAAGCTCGACTGGTGGATCGGCGAGTTCCAATCCGAGCAGGGCCTGCCGCATCTCGAGCGCGCCCGCGTCATCGCCAAGCTCGCCCTCATCGACGGCTGGACCGCCGACAAGATCGCCGGCAGCTTCGATGGCGGCGACTATCGCCCCAAGCAGTTGAACCGTACAGAACGCAGCTTCGCCGGCTTCCTCGAAACCGCGGATTTCAAGGCCGGCGCGCAGCCCAAATGGGTGCGCTTCGAATATCCGGACTGGATCGAGAAGAGCCTGGCGAAGCGTTTCGGCCCCAATTTCGAGCAGGAGATGGCGGCCCAGATCGAAGAGGCCGCGACCGATCTCCGTGCCAATGCCTTGAAGGCCACGCGCGAACAGGCGCTTGAAGCTCTGCGTGCCGAGAATGTCAGTGCAGCACCCACCGCCCTGTCGCCGCTGGGCATCCGTGTCGAGGGCCGCCCGCCGATGGGGGCTTTGAAATGCTTCCAGGATGGCCTCATCGAGGTGCAGGACGAAGGCTCGCAGCTGGCGGCACTCCTGGTCGATGCAAGGCCCGGCCAGCGCGTGGTCGATTTCTGCGCTGGGGCCGGCGGCAAGACGCTGGCCATCGCCGCCGCCATGAAGAACAAGGGCAAGATCGTCGCCTGCGATACGCTGAAGGGCCGTGTGGAGCGCGCCGGCGACCGCCTGAAGCGCGCCGGTGCCTTCAACGTCGAAAGGAAGGGTCTGGAGAGCGAACGCGATCCCTGGGTCAAGCGCCATGCTGGCGGCTTCGACCGCGTGCTCGTCGATGCGCCCTGCTCCGGCACCGGCACCTGGCGCCGCAATCCGGACGCCAAATGGCGTTTGGAACGCGAAGACCTGCCGCGCCTCGTGGCACTCCAGGCTAGCATCCTCGATTCCGCGCAGCGTCTGGTGAAGCCGGCCGGACGCTTGGTCTACGCGACCTGCTCGCTGCTGAAGGAAGAGAATGACGACCAGGTCGATGCCTTCCTCAGGAGCCACCCCGATTTCACGCCGGTACCTGTCGCCGATGTCTGGCGCGAGGTGATCGGCACGGATTGTCCGGCCGATGGCCCGACTTTGTCACTCACACCATTGCGTCACGGCACCGACGGCTTTTTCGTCGCCATCATGGAGCGGAAAGCGGCTTCAGGCGGGACGCAGGGCGCGACCCAGGATGCGCCAGAGCCGGCCGTCGATACTGACGAGGCCTGAGGCGATCAGCGCCATGCCGGCGAGGTGATGGAGTTCCACCACCTCGCCCAAGAACAGCACGCCCAGCAGCAGCGCGCTCACCGGAATGAGCAGGGTCACCAATGAGAGATTGGTCGAACCCGCGCGCTTCAGGATGCGGAAAAAGATTACATAAGCGAGTGCCGTCGAGAGCAAAGCGAGGCCGGCGATGGCGGTCATCGCGCGGACACTCGGCATTTCCATCTGCCAGGGTCGATCCAGCAGCAGCACCGGCAGCAAGAGCAGGCATGAGCTGCCGGTGAGTTGGCCGCTCGCCACAACGAGCGGCGGCCGGTCACGGAAACGGCGCCCGAAGACGCCGGCAAAGCCGTATGAAAGCGCCGCGCCCAGCACGGCGAGTTCTGCCGCGATGTGATTTCCCGCCCCGGCCAGCACCTCACTGCCGATCATCACCGCGACCCCCGCCATGCCGGCCAGCACACCGATGACCTTCGGCCACCCTGCGCGCTCGTCGGCCGTAAAGAAATGCGCCACCAGCACGGTGAAGAGCGGCATCGTCGCATTGAGGATCGAAGCCAGACCTGCCCCGATCGCCTGCTGGCCCCAGAAAATGAGGCTGAAGGGAATGGCGTTGTTGAGAAGGCCCATGAAGAAGGCATCGCGCCAGAAGCCGTGATCGCGCGGCGCTGCGACACCCGTCACGATCCGTACAAAATGCAAGGTCAGCGCCGCCAGCACCACGCGGAACAGCGCCACGGTGAGCGGCGGCACTTCCGTCACCGCAATCTTGGCAAACAAAAACGACCCGCCCCAAAGCAGCGATAGAAAAATCAACAGTCCCCATTCCTGGGCGCCCATGCGCGGTGCGGTCATCGTCTTGATCCTTCATCGGCCGCGCAGAGATATGATCGAAGAGAAGCAACGGCGCTATCCGGAGATTGCTGCGGCACAACCCCTCACCCCCGCCCTCTCCCCGCAATCGCGGGGCGAGGGAGTTCCAGTGGGGTTCGCGCAAAGCCCCTCGCCCCATGAAATGGGGAGAGGGGTTGGGGTGAGGGGTGAGGCGTTCGCTCTCCAGCGCAGCTCACGCCGCCCGCGCCTGCCTTCTCTCCCTCACCAGCTCCGCCCACCTGCCGCCGACCGCGCGGCAGAATTCGTTGGCGTCGCTTGCATGCCGCTGAAATTCGCTGCGGGCGCGGTCGATGGCCTTGCGGCCTTCTTCTTCGCCCAGCTTGCCGATGATGACGTGATTGAAATTCTCGATCCAATTGCTGGCATGGTCGAGCGAGACCTCGAAATGGCATTGGAAACCATAGGCCGTGTCGCCATAGCGGAAGGCCTGGTTGGCGGTGGTGGCGCCCGTCATCAGGCGCACGGCGCCGTCGGGCAGGCCGAATGTGTCTTCATGCCATTGCATGATGTGCTGGCGTGGCGCGAGGCCGCCCAGCAGCCTGTCCTGCTGGCCTTCCGCCGTGATGTCGATCGGCAGAAAGCCATATTCGAAATGATCATTGACGCGCACGCGCGCCCCGAAGGTCCGTGCCAGGAGCTGGCCGCCGAGACAGAGGCCCAGCAGCGGCTTGCCCTGGTCGTGGAATTCGCCCAGCAGATCGCAGATCGATGCGAAGGCCGGATAGTCGGCATCGTTATGGGCATGCTGCGGTCCGCCCAGCACCACGGCGCCGTCGAATCCTTCCGTATTGTCCGGCAAGTCGCTGCCATGATGCGGCTCGACCGTCACCAGATCGGCGCCGGCCGCCTTGAGATGCTCGCCCAGGAGCGAGACATGGGAAGTGGGTTCGTTTTGAATGACCAGCACGCGCATCTTCTATCCCTCTTAGGCCCCTGTGTTCTTCTGCTCCTGTGTTCCCGGCGGATCATGCGGAAGCGAACGATTTCTGACAAGGGACGGGGGAATGCGCCCCACGCATGACGGCCCAGACCTGGGTGCGAGACCGGCGCGGCGGGGTCAATGCTGCAGATGCGCGCCCGGAAAAAAGCGGCGCAGCAGACCGCCATTGCGCCCGGCCAGCACCGAGCCCGCGTAGGCGAGACCCGCCATCAGCACGATGGCCGGGCCCGGCGGCAGGTCGAGATGATAGGAGCCGAGCAGGCCGATGAGTCCCGTGCAGAGCGCCAGGCCGCTGGAGAGCGCGATCATGCCGGCCACCGACTGCGCCCAGAAACGCGATGCGGCCGCGGGCAGGATCATGAACCCCACCGCCATCAGCGTGCCCAGGGCCTGAATGGCCGCCACCAGATTGAGCGCGATGAGGATGAGGAAGACCATATGCGCCGTGGCACCCTTGCCACCGACGGCGCGCAGGAACATCGGATCGAAACATTCCACCACCAGGGTGCGGTAGATGATGGCGAAGGCGATGAGCGACAGGATCGTCACCGCGGCCACCAGCATCAGTGCATCGCTTCCGATCGAGAGCAGCGATCCGAAGAGAATATGCAGCAGATCCCGCGTCGATCCGCGCAAGGAGACGATCAGCACGCCGCTGGCGAGCGAGACGAGATAGAGGGCGGCAAGGCTCGTATCCTCCTTGAGCGCGGTGAGGCGCGCCACCGCGCCGCTGAGCAGCGCCACGGCGAGGCACGCGACGAGGCCGCCGACACTCATCGCCCAGAGATCGAGCCCGAACAGGAAGAAGCCGATGGCCACACCGGGCAGGATGGCATGGGCCAGCGCATCGCCCATCAGGCTCATGCGCCGAAGCTGCAGGAAGACGCCCAGGGGTCCCGCCACCAGCGCCACCGCGATCACCGCCACCAATGCCCGGCGCATGAACGCGAAATCGACGAAAGGGGCAATCAGCAGGTCGGCCAGCATGGGATATCAGGCGGCACAGATGTCGGCGGCCTGCGACCAGCTGTCGGCCACGATGCGGGCGCTGGCGAGATGGTCCGGCGTCAGCACCGCCGACGTCTCGCCCCAGGCGATGGGTTCGCGCGCCAGCAGCAGGCAGTGCGGAAAATGCGCGCGCACGAAATCGAGATCGTGGAGCGCGGCCACGACCGTGCGCCCCTCGCCATGCCAGCCTTCGATGAGGCGCATGAGATCGGCGACGGTGCGCTGGTCGACCGCATTGAACGGCTCGTCGAGCAGGATGAGGGCCGCGTCGGCGGCGATGAGACGCGCGAACAGCACGCGCTGGAACTGCCCCACCGACAGGCTGGCGATCGGCCGCGCATCGAAACCGGCAAGACCCACTTGCGCGAGGGCGGCGGAAGAACTGGCCCGCATCGCCGGCGTCAGGCGGCCGAAGGCGCCGATGCGCCGCCAATGACCAAGGTCGACCACCTCGCGCACCGACATGGGAAAACTGCGATCGACATCGGTAACCTGCGGCAGGAAGGCAAGGTTGCCCCGCGCCGGGACATCGATATGGCCGCCACTCAGCGGCAGCAGCCCGACAATGGCCTTCAGAAGCGTGCTCTTGCCGGCGCCGTTGGGCCCGACCAGCGCCGTGAGGCTGCCCTTGGCGAAACTGCCGCTTAAATGATGGACCGCCGGATGGCGCTGATAGGCGATGGTGACATTGTCGAGCGCAATCGCGGCATCGGCATCCTTGGAACCGTGGAAATGCCCGGATGCCTTGGGAGCATGATCATGTGCATGCGCGTGATCCATGGGCAGGCCCGTCAGGCGAGCGCCCAGCGCAGCAGGGCCAGCAGCGCCAGGCCAAGGGCCGTCGCCAGGACCAGTCTTTGTGTCATGCTCATGCCGAAAGCCATCTGGCGCTCCCAAATCCCGGCCGGACCGGCCAGGGGAGGTTTGTTATAACATAACGAGCGCAGCCGGCCAGCCGGGAATGGCTCCGGCCAAACGACTGATGTAAAAAGCGTTTTTGTATTTGTTTCACGTGAAACATTTCAAGAACATATAGGTGGCGCAACCAATTGCATGCCGTGGCATTGGCTTCCTGCCCGCTGCGTGAAGCGGCGCGGCTGCCCAAACTTTAGGCGATGCGCTGGCCGTCCGGCGGAGCATCGCCGGGTTTTCCGCCAAGGAATCCAGGATGGTCGCGGAAGGAAGACCGTGGCACGGTCCTTGCTGTTCCAAGGTGCAAGCGGCCCGGCGCCCCACATGCCGGCGCCGGCAAGAAGCGTTTTTTTGGGAGCACACATGGCCTTCGACGAGATGCGGCTGGATGACGGCGGGGTCCGTGCGCCCTATCTCGAGGTGGCGAACTGGCTGGAGGGCGTCACCTCCGCCCAGTTGGAGCGTCGGCGTGCCGAGGCCGAACTTTTCTACCGCCGCGGCGGTATCACCTTCGCCGTCTATGGCGACGCGCAGGGCGAAGAGCGCATCATCCCCTATGACATCATCCCGCGTATCCTCTCCGCTACCGAATGGGCCAGGCTCAAGGCCGGGCTCGAGCAGCGCATCAAGGCGCTCAACCTCTACCTCGCCGACATCTATGGGCCCCGCGAGATTCTGAAGGCCGGCATCATCCCCCCCGATCTGGTCTGGCGCAATCCCGCCTACCGGCCGGAGATGGCGGGCCTCGCCGCACCACACGGCATCTATATCCACATCGCCGGCATCGACATCGTGCGCGTCGACGGTGACGATTTTTATGTGCTGGAAGACAATGCCCGCACGCCCTCCGGCGTCTCCTACATGCTGGGCGGGCGCGAGATATCGATCCGCTTGATGCCGGAACTTTATGCGGCCCACCGCGTCGCCCCGGTCGAGAACTATCCCAACGAATTGCTGGCGACCCTGCAATCGGCGGCACCCCGCAATGCGACCAGGGATCCGACCGCCGTCCTGCTCACCCCCGGCCAGTTCAACTCGGCCTACTATGAACATTCGTTCCTGGCCGACAAGATGGGCATCGAACTCGTCGAGGGCAGCGATCTCTTCGTGCGCGACAGCATCGTCTTCATGCGCACGACCGAGGGGCCCAAGCGCGTCGACATCATCTATCGCCGCGTCGACGACGCCTATATCGACCCGCTGGTGTTCGACCCCAACTCGATGCTGGGTGTCCCTGGCCTCTTTGCATCTTATGCCGCCGGCAATGTGACGCTCGCCAATGCGGTGGGAACCGGCGCCGTCGACGACAAGGTCGTCTATTCCTATGTACCCGACATGGTGCGCTTCTACCTGGGCGAGGAACCGCTGCTCAAGAACGTGCCGACCTGGCGCTGCCGCGATCCCGAACATCTATCATACGTGCTCGACCATCTTGCCGAACTGGTGGTGAAGGAAGTGCACGGTTCCGGCGGTTACGGCATGCTGGTGGGACCGCATGCGACGGGCGCCGACATCGCCCTCTTCCGCGAGCGCCTCAAGGCCGATCCGGCCAATTACGTGGCGCAGCCGACCTTGTCGCTCTCCACCTGCCCCGCCTTCGTCGACAATGGCATAGCACCGCGCCATGTGGATCTCAGGCCCTTCATCCTCACCGGCGCCGACGGCATCCGCATCGTGCCCGGCGGCCTCACCCGCGTCGCCTTGCGCGAAGGCTCGCTGGTGGTGAATTCCAGCCAGGGCGGCGGCACGAAAGACACCTGGGTCGTGGAAGAATGACATGCTGAGCCGCACCGCCGATTCCCTCTACTGGCTGTCGCGTTATGTCGAGCGGGCCGACTACCTGGCCCGCGTGCTGGAAGCGGCGAGCAGGCTTTCCGCTCTGCCCAAGGCCTATGGCAGCGGCACCAACGAATGGGAGAGCGCCCTGGCGACCGCCGGCTGCGGCGACCTCTTCCACCGTTTCCACGACGAGACGGATGCCGCCAACGTCATCCACTTTCTGGCCTTTTCCGAGGACAATCCCTCGTCCATCAAGCGCTGCCTGGAAGTGGCCCGCACCAATGCCCGTGCCGTGCGCACCGCGATCACCATGGAAATGTGGCAGGCCATCAACGGTGCCTGGCTGGAACTGCCGCAGATGGCGGCCAGGGCCACGGATCCCGACAGTCTGATGGATTTCCTCGACTGGGTGAAGGAAATCTCGCTGCGCTTCGACGGATCGGGCTACCGCACCATGCTGAGGAACGATGCCTATTGGTTCGCGCGCCTCGGCATCTTCATCGAACGCGCCGACAATACGGCGCGCATCCTCGACGTCAAATATCATGTGCTGCTGCCGGAACACGCCGCCGTGGGTGGCGGCATCGACTATTCGCAATGGGCCGCTATCCTGCGCGCCGTTTCGGCACTCACCTCCTATCACTGGGTCTATCGGCAGGGGCTGCAGCCCTGGCTCATCGCCGACCTCCTCATCCTCAATCAGCAGATGCCGCGCTCGCTCGCTTCCTGCTACGGCGCCATCGTCGCCAATCTGGAACGCCTCAGCAGTGCCTATGGACGGCACGGCGAAGCGCAGCGCCTGGCTCGCGCCATCCATGTGCAGCTCGAGAACAGCCGCATCGAGCAGATCTTCCAGGGGGGCCTGCATGAATTCATCACCGGCTTCACCGCCAACAACAACCGTCTGGGCGCCGCCGTCGCCGCGCAATATCTGGGTTGAGGGCCCGATGCTGATCCATGTGCGCCACCGCACCCGCTACATCTACGACCATCCGGTGCATTCGATGATCCAGGCCCTGCGCCTTTCCCCACGCAATCACGAGGGCCAGTATGTGCGGCGCTGGCAGATCGACCTCGACCAGGAGGGCACATTGCGCCCGGGCGAGGATTCCTTTGGCAACGTCCTCCACATGCTCTCCCTCGACGGGCCGCTCACCAGCCTCTCTATCACGGTCGAGGGCGAGGTCGAGATGCTGGATACCAACGGCATCGTGCGCGGCGCCCTGGAGAAATTCCCCGCCGAGCTCTATCTGCGCGACACGCCGCTCACCCAGGTCGATGCCGAAATCGCCGCCTTCGCCCGTGGCATTGCCGCCAAAGCCGGCGGCAGCGAGTTGAAGATTCTGCACGGGCTGCTGGCCGGCATCCATGGCGAGATCAATTTCGACACCGAGCAGACCGACACGGCCACGACCGCAGCGGATGCCTTCCGCCTGAAGCATGGCGTCTGCCAGGATTTGAGCCACGTCTTCATTTCCGCCGCGCGGCATCTGGGCATTCCGGCGCGCTATGTCGGCGGCTATCTCATGCGCTCGGACGACAATATCCACCAGGAAGCGGGCCATGCCTGGACCGAAGCCTATGTGGCGGGCCTGGGTTGGGTGGGCTTCGACCCGGCGAACGGCATCTGCCCCACGGAGGCGCATATCCGCGTCTCCACCGGGCTCGATTATCTCGGCGCCTCCCCCATCCGCGGCGCGCGTCTCGGCGGCCAGTCGGAACGGATGGAAGTCGAAGTGACCGTCGCCGATTCCTATCAGAACGACCCCGCCCAGCAGACCCGCTGGCAGCAACCGGCCGCCGCGATCGAACAAGCCAGCCAGCAACTCCAGGCGTGAGCCCTCTCTCCCACCCTCCCCCGCGTTGGGGAGAGGGAGGCAGCGATTGGCAAGCCTCACCCGCGCGGTCTATAACGGGAACCCGCACCCCCGGAGGGGCATTGGACAAGAACCCGGCGACGGACCCTGAGACGGCCAACATGACCTATTGCGTTGGATTGAAGCTGCGCGGCGGCTTGGTGATGATCTCCGACACCCGGACCAATGCCGGAATCGACAATATTTCCTGCTTCCGCAAGCTGCACCTCTTCGGCACGCCCGGCAAACGCTGCATGGCCATTGCGAGTTCGGGCAATCTTTCCATCACGCAATCGGTCATCTCGTTACTGACCGAGGGGCTGCCCGATGCGGAGACCGGCCGGAAGCGCACGCTGGATACGGTCCCTTCCATGTTCAAGGCGGCACAATTGGTGGGCGAGGCCGTGCGCGAGGTCTACCGCACCGACGGGCCCAGCCTGGAACAGCATCAGGCGGGTTTCGACGTGGCGCTGCTGCTGGGCGGCCAGATCGAAGGCCGGCGCATGCGCCTCTTCATGATCTATTCGGCCGGCAATTTCATCGAAGCGACCGGCGACACGCCTTATCTGCAGATCGGCGAGCACAAATATGGGAAGCCCATCCTGGACCGTGCCGTCACCTTCGAGACCGATCTTTACGAGGGGCTGAAGCTCGGCCTCCTCTCCATGGATTCGACCATGCGCTCGAATCTCGCCGTCGGGCTTCCGCTCGACGTCCTGGTACTGCCGATAAATGCCTGCGCACCGGAGCTGCTGCACCGTATCCATCACGGCGATCATTATTTCGAGGAACTGAGCCGGCGCTGGTCGGAAGCGTTGCGCGCCAGCCATCAGGCCATCGCCCAGCCGCCCTATAAGGGCGTGACCGGGGCCGCGGCCTTTGCCAGCCAGCCCAAGCCCGCGAAGAAGCGCGCAGCACCCAGGCGCAAGCGCAAATAAATGCGCCACGCGGCCTTTCAGCAGGCCGCTCAATCCGCTGCAGCCGGAAGGGGGCGATTCCGGTGCGTTTCCGGCGTCTTCCGGACCCCTCAACGGCCTGGTCCACGACCTCGTTTCGGCCCATAACAAAGCCGCCCTCGACCCGCAGGGGCGCTTTAACCCTGGAAAGGTTCCTTAATAATCGCCAAGCTAGGCTGAAAGCCGCTGAAGCCGATCGGGGGACGTCATGAGTGCCTATGATGCACCGTTGAAGGATATCCTGTTCATGCTGGAGGAGATCGCGGGCCTGCCCGGGATCGCGCGCTTGCCCGGTTACGAGGAAGCGGGGCCGGAAACGGTCGCGGCGATCTTCGAGGCGGCGGGAATCTTCTCAGGCGAGGTGCTGGCGCCCATCAACAGGAACGGCGACAAGGGCTGCACCTTCAAGGACGGCAAGGTCACGACGCCGGAAGGCTATCGCGACGCCTATCGGCGCTTCGTCGCGGATGGCTGGAATGCGGTGGCCTTCGACCCCGAATATGGCGGGCAGGGCATGCCCTGGGCGATCACCACGGCGCTGCAGGAAATCTGGAACGGCGGCAGCGTCGCCTTTGCCGCCTGCCCGATGCTCACGCAAGCCGCAGTCGAGGCACTCTATCACCACGGCACCGAGGTGCAGAAGAAAAAATACCTCCCCAAGCTGGTAAGCGGCGAATGGACCGGCACCATGAACCTGACCGAGCCGCAGGCCGGCACCGATCTCGGCGCCATCCGCACGCGCGCCGAAGATGACGGGAAAGGCTCCTATCTGCTCAAGGGGCAGAAGATATTCATCACCCATGGCGAGCATGATTTCGTGCCCAACATCATTCATATGGTGCTGGCGCGCCATCCCGGCGGCCCCGCCGGACATAAGGGCCTGTCGCTGTTCGTGGCGCCGAAATTCCTGGTGAACGAGGATGGCAGCCTGGGTGCCCGCAACGACATTGCCTGCCTTTCCATCGAACACAAACTGGGCCTGCATGGCTCACCCACCTGCGTCATGGCCTATGGCGAGAAGACCGGCGCCGTGGCCGAACTGGTTGGCGAACCGCTGCAGGGCCTGCCGCATATGTTCACCATGATGAACAATGCGCGCCTGACCGTGGGCGTCCAGGGCATCGGCGTCGCCGAGCGCGCGACGCAGCATGCGAGCGCCTATGCGCGCCAGCGCGTGCAATCGGCCGTGGCGGGTGCGCCGGCAGGTGTCACCCTGCCGATCCTGCATCATCCGGACGTGCGCCGGAACCTCGCCACCATGCGGGCGCTGACGCAAGGGGCGAGGGCCTTGGCCCTCTTCACCGCCGGCGCCCTAGACCGCGCCAAGCGCCATCCCGACAAGGCCGAGGCTGAACGCGCGCAAGGCCTGGTCGATCTGATGATCCCGATCGTCAAGGCCTGGAGCACCGACCAGGGCATTCGCGTGAGTTCGCTGGGCGTCCAGGTGCATGGCGGCGCCGGCTATATCGAGGAGACGGGTGCGGCACAGCATTACCGCGACGCCCGCATCTTCGCGATCTATGAAGGCACCAACGGCATCCAGGCCATCGATCTGGTCGGGCGCAAGATCCAGCGCGACGAAGGCCGCGCCATGCGGGCGCTGATCGAATTGATGACGGCGAATCTGGCCGAGTTCGGCGTCGCGGGCGAGGATCTGCCGGCCCTGCATGACCGATTGATGCCGGCGCTGCAGCGCCTGGGTTCCGGCACCGACTATATCCTGATGGCCGGCAGGACCGACCCAGACCTGGCCCTGGCGGTGGCGCAACCCTATCTCAATCTGTGCGGCACGATCGTCGCCGGCTGGCTGCTGGCGAAAGCGGCACTGGCCGCCAGCCGGCGCCTCGCCGCGGACGATGGCGATGCTGACTTCCTCAAAGGCAAAATCGCCATGGCGCGCTTCTACGCCGACAATATCCTGGCCGAAAGCGCCGGCCATCTGGCGCAGATCACTGGTGGGGCGAAGACTCTGCTCGACATCGACCCGGAGCGGTTGTGAGTTTTCTGCCTCGTACCGCCCTTACCCCTCCAGCACCAGCAAATCGGCCGGCGAGAAGGTGACGGTCGCTACGGTGCCGCGTTCGGGCGGGGTGATGCCGGGATTGTTGAAGGTGTCGAGCGACACGAGATTGTCGCCGAGGCGCACCTTGATGCGCACGACGGAACCGAGGAAGGCCACTTCCTCGATGGCCCCCCGCAGGCGGTTGCGTTCGGCGAGGTCGGCATTGTTGGTCACCGCGCCCTGGCCGCCGAAGCCTTCCAGCCGCGCCGCTTCCGGACGCAGGGAGACGGTGCAGGGTTCGCCCGCCTTGGCTTGCGGGAAACCCTGCCCGGCCACGATCTTCTGGCCGCCGACATCGAGCACGCCCGAAGCCGCATCCACCACGGTCCCATTGAGGACGCTGAGGGTGCCCACGAAATTGGCGACGAAGCGGGTCTTGGGATGGTTATAGATTTCGAACGGCACCCCCACCTGGTCGACGCGGCCCTCGTTCATGACCACGATACGGTCCGACATGGAAAGCGCTTCTTCCTGGTCGTGCGTCACATAGATGGTGGTGATGCCGAGCTTACGCTGCAGTGAGCGGATTTCCTCGCGCAAGGAGACGCGGATCTTGGCATCGAGCGCCGACAAGGGTTCGTCGAGCAGCAGAACCTGTGGCTTCACGGCCAGAGCCCGCGCCAGCGCCACGCGCTGCTGCTGGCCGCCGGAGAGCTGGTAGGGATAACGGGCGCCAAGATGCGGCAGCTTGATGATGTTCAGCATTTCCTCGACGCGCGGCCCGATCTCCGCCGCCTGCCATTTGGCGACCTTGAGGCCGAAGGCGACGTTCTCCGCCACCGTCATGTTGGGAAAGAGGGCGTAGGATTGGAACACCATGCCGACATTGCGCTGGTTCGGCCTGAGATGCGTGATGTCCTTGCCTTCGATTCTGATCGTGCCGGCGCTGGGCAGTTCGAAACCCGCGACCATGCGCAGCGTCGTCGTCTTGCCGCAGCCGGACGGCCCGAGGAACGAGACGAATTCGCCGCGCTCGACCGAGAGGTCGAAATTCTGCACGACGACATTCTGATTGAAGGCCTTGCGGACCTGGTTGAGTTCGAGAAACGCCATGACTTTACCTCTGCTAACCGCACGCTGCCCTCAGGGCGCGTGCTTCGTCTGTTTTGCGCGGCCGAAAACGTTGATGAGGCCCATGCACGCCCAGGTAAGGACGAAGGCCATCACCGCGAGGGCCGATGGTTCGTAGGCGCGGTTGGCGCCGATAAGCTGCAGATAGGGACCGAAGGCCGGCCGGTTGAGGAGGCTCGCCATGGTGAATTCGCCGATGACGATGGCGAAGGTGAGAAACGCACCGGAGAGAATGGCGCTCCGCACATTGGGCAGGATGACCTTGAAGAGGATGGTCGTCCAGCCGGCCCCGAGATTCTCCGCCGCTTCCGTCAGGGTGCGGACATCGATGGCGCGCAGGCCCGTATCGACGGCCCGGTACATATAGGGAAGCGCCAGCGTGGCGTAGGAAAAGGCCAGCAGCAGATCGGTCGACCAGACCTGGGCGGTCAGCGGGATGAGCGAAGAGCTGTTGTAGAGGCGCAGATAGCCAAAGACGATGACGATGGCCGGAATCACCAGCGGCAGCAGCGTGATGAATTCGACGACCGGACGCAGCCTGCGGAGGCGCAATTGCACCCAATAGGCCGTCGGCACCACCAGCAGCACACCGATGACGATGGTGGCCAGCGCCATGATGGAGGAATAGAGGAAGGAATCCTGGAAGTTCGAATCAGCAAAGACCGAGCGATAGGCATCGAAGCTGTACTCGCCACGACGCATGCGCAGGCTGAATTCGAACGTGCCCACCAGCGGCACGACGAAATAGAGCGTGCCGACGGCGAGGGCGATCCAGGAACCGAGACGCGATTGCTTCATTGCGGCCACCTTTCCCGCTGCATCATCGCAGCCACCGTTCACTGCGGCCGCGCAGCCAGATATAGGCGCCGTTGGTAAGCCCGGTCACGAAGATCATGCCGAGCGCCAGGGCATAGCCGAGATTGGGGTTGTGCAGCACATCGCCGCGGATCTGCGCATAGAGCAGGATGGTGATGATGTTGAGCGAGCTGCCGGTCAGCGCATAGGCCGTGGCGATGGCGCCGAAGGCATTGGCGAAGAGCAGCAGCGTGCAGCCCAGAATGCTGGGCCACAGGATCGGGAAAGCGACATGCAGCCAATATTGGAACACGCTGGCGCCCAGAATTTCCGACGCTTCGCGCCATTCGCGCTTCAGCCCGTCAAGGGCCGGCGTGAGGATAAGGACCATCAGCGGGATCTGGAAATAGAGATAGGTGAGCGTCAGGCCCCAGAAGGAAAGCAGGTTGAAGCCGGTCGAATAGAGATTGAAGTCGAAGAACTTCACCAGCAGCACGGTGACGAGGCCGGTGCGGCCCAGGGTCGCCAGGAAGGCGAAAGCGAGCGGCAGGCCGGCGAAATTGGAAGCGACGCCCGAGAAGGTCATCAAGGTCGGGCGGATCCAGCCGGGCAGGCCGCCCATGACCACCGCGTAAGCCAAGCCGAAGCCGATGACGGCACCGACGATGGCCGAGGCCCCGCTCACCTTGATGCTGATCCAATAGGCGTTCATGATCGAAGGCTGGAACAGGTCGAAGAGGTTCTGCAGCGTGAAATTGCCGTCCGGGTCCTGGAAGCCGCCGACGATGAGATAGAGCGTCGGCAGGATGAGGAACATGAGGGCGAAGAGCAGGAAGGGCGCCACGCCCACCCAGGCCCAGGTCGCCTGCATGAATTGAAGCCGCGCCACCCCTGGGGGCGCGGCCGATGTGTCGTGCAACTGTGTCATCTTCCCCAATGTACCCGATGGTGCAGCGGATGGCGGGAGCGGCATTCGCCGCGCGGCCCCGCCCTTAACTCCAAATAAGAGGCCGCGCCAGCACGTGGGAACTCCCTTGCGCTGACGCGGCCGATCCTATCCGCGCCGTATTACTGCATTACTGCACGTTGGCGCCGACCACCGAATCCCAGCTCTTGGTGATCGCTTCCTTGGCCGCGCCCTGCTCGTCGAGCGTCGGGAAATAGGCCTTTTCGTAGGCAGCGGCCGGCGGCAGCTTGTCGAGCATTTCCTGCGGCACCTTGCCATTCTTCACCAGATCGTTGAAGCGGATCGGGTGGCAGTAGCCCTTCAGCCAGCCAAGCTGACCTTCGTCGGAATAAAGATATTCCATCCACAGCTTGGCGGCGTTCGGGTGCGGCGCGTAGGCGCTGATTGCTTGGACGTAGACGCCGGCCAGCACCGTGCTGCTCGGCACCACGACCTCGACCGGCGGGTTGCCCTTCAGCGTGTCGCGGTCGGCCAGCGCCAGATAGTCCCAGCGGATGATGATCGGAGTTGAACCCTGCGCCAGGCTGGCGGCCTTGCCGATGACCGGCACGAAATTGCCGGACTTGTTGAGGTCGGCGAAGAATTTGAGGCCAGCTTCCCCGGCTTCGGCACCGGCCTTGGCACCGGTCGACATGCCGGCGCCGTGGACGCCGATGATGGCCGCGTTCGAGGAACGCGGATCGCCGGCAAGGGCCACGGAGTTGGCATATTCCGGCTTCGTGAGATCGGCCCAATCCTTGGGCACGTTCTTCACGATGTCGGTGTTCACTTCGAAGGACAGCACGCCGTAATAATCGCCGTACCAATAGCCGTCGGCATCCTTGGCGCTGTCGGGGATCGAATCCCAGGTCGCGACCTTGTAGGGCTGGATGAGGCTTTCGGCCTTCGAGGATGGACCGAAAGCGAGGCCAACATCGATCACGTCCGGCGCCTGCGGGCCCTTATTGTCCTTGTTCGCCTTGATCGCTTCGATTTCGTCGCCCGAACCGGCGTCGGGGTTGAGTTCGTTGACCTTGAGGCCATACTTGGCCTTGAAGCCTTCGATGAGGCC
Source organism: Dongia sp. (assembly GCF_041918875.1). GTDB lineage: Bacteria > Pseudomonadota > Alphaproteobacteria > Dongiales > Dongiaceae > Dongia. The sequence continues at coordinate 178,788 of NZ_JAYRUV010000009.1, read as the reverse complement.
GCCATAGCCGCACCAATCGTGCGGCAGCGCGATCGTGGTCAGTTCGCCCTCGGCCTTGGCGGCCGCGATCAGATCTTCCATCGAATCGGCGGCGGCGAAGCTGGTCATGAGCGCGGTCGTCGACATCAGCGTCGCCAGCGACACGGCGACGGATTTAAGAGCGACTGAGCGCGTAACGGATTTCATTGGTACCTCCCAAGGTCCATAAAGATGATCTCTCAAGTGGGTTTCTTATTGTGATGTCATATAAACTTCACTTGACAGTGCTTCACTCTGATTAGGCCATGTTCGATTGTCAAGGTGACCGAAAGTGAAACGAAAGCCCAAACCCACGAAGCGCGCTTAAAGCACGCCATTGATGACGGTTTTGTGAAAGCCCCGCGCTATCGCGATGCGCCAAGCCCTACCGCGCCGTTTGGGATTTATTACCGGCTTTGGCCGATCCCATGACCAAAGCCGGTAACTGGCGGACCTGACTGTTACTGCACGTTGGCGCCGACGACGGCGTCCCACTGCTTGGTGATCAGTTCCTTGGCGGCCTTCTGCTCGTCGATCGTCGGGAACACCGCGCGCTCGTAATCTTCGGCCGGCGGCAGCTTGTCGAGCATTTCCTGCGGCACCTTGCCATTCTTCACCAGATCGTTGAAGCGGATCGGGTGACAATAGCCCTTCAGCCAGCCGATCTGGCCTTCGTCGGAATAGAGATATTCCATCCACAGCTTGGCGGCGTTCGGATGCGGCGCGTAGGCGCTGATGGCCTGCACATAGACACCGGCCAGCACCGGGCCTTCCGGCACGACGACCTCGACCGGCGGGTTGTTCTTCAAGGTGTCGCGGTCGGCCAGCGCCAGATAGTCCCAGCGCATGACGATCGGCGTGGTGCCTTGCGCCAGGCTGTTGGCCTTGCCGCCCACGGGCACGAAATTGCCGGCCTTGTTGAGTTCGGCGAAGAAATCGAGGCCCGCCTTGCCGGCATCCGCCCCCGGCTTGGCGCCGGCCGCGAGACCCGCGGCATAGATCGACATGATGGATTCGTTGCCGGTACGCGGATCGCCGGAGAGCGCCACCAGGTTGGCGAATTCCGGCTTCATGAGATCGGCCCAGGATTTGGGCGGATTCTTCACCATGTCGGCATTCACTTCGAAGGCCATGACGCCGTAATAGTCGCCATACCAATAGCCTTCCGCATCCTTGGCGCTGTCGGGGATCGAATCCCAGGTGGCGACCTTGTAGGGCTGGATGAGGCCTTCGGCCTTCGAGGACGGGCCGAAGCCCAGGCCCACATCGATCACATCCGGCGCCTGCGGGCCCTTATTGTCCTTGTTCGACTTGATCGCCTCGATCTCGTCGCCCGACCCGCCATCGGGGTTGAGCTCGTTGATCTTGAGGCCGTACTTGGTCTTGAAGTTCTCAATGAGTTCGCCATAGCCGCACCAGTCGTGCGGCAGCGCGATCGTGGTCAGTTCGCCTTCCGCCTTGGCGGCGGCAACCAGGTCTTCCATCGAACCGGCGGCAGCGAAGCTGCTCATAAGCGCGGTCGTCGACATCAATGTCGCCAGCGACACAGTGATGGAACGCGTAACGGATTTCATCATCAATCTCCCGCAATCTAATTGGGCCGGTGCCGCGCGGCAGCCGGGCCAGGACGCAGCTCTGAAACTGCGGGGTGGCTTAGATCACGCGGGCCATGACGCTTTCATGAAGCGGCCATGTCAGTCCTGCGATGCCGGTCCAGGATTTGGGCGATCCAGGTTTCCAAGGATCGCGGCGGGTGGTGCTTGGCGGAACCCCATGCCAGCGTCTAGGATGCCGCCGGATTCCGTCCCGCTCTTCAACTGAGGTAGCCGTTCAATGTCCGCCCCGCGCAAGGTTCTGTTCATTTCGGCCGATCAATGGCGCGCCGAATGCCTCTCGGCCCTCGGCCACCCCACGGTAAAGACGCCGCATCTCGATGCGCTGGCGGCCGATTCGGTGCTGTTCAAGCGCCACTTCACCGTGACGGCACCCTGCGGTCCGGCGCGGGCCAGTCTCAATACCGGCCTATATCTGATGAACCACCGCTCGGGGCGCAACGGCACGCCGCTCGACGCGCGCCATACCAATGTGGCGCTCGAGGCGCGCAAGATCGGGCTCGACCCCACTTTGCTGGGCTACACCGATACCAGCGCCGACCCCAGGGGGCGGCACCCCAACGACCCCGCCCTCAAGACCTATGAAGGGCCGCTCAACGGCTACCGGCCGACCATGATCTTCCAGGATTACATGGCGCAGTGGATGAGCGATCTCAAGGCCAAGGGCTATCGGTTCGAGGGGCGCCACGACGTCTATCAGCCCAAGCCAGGCTTCGAGAAGCCCGCGGATCGCGGGCATCGCTTCATCCCGACCATCTTCAAGTCGCAGGACAGCGATACCAGCTTCATGGCGGACCGCATCCTCGACTGGCTGGGCGACCGCCAGCATGATGACTGGTTCCTGCATTGCGTGTTCCTGCGGCCGCATCCGCCGGTGATCACGCCGGAACCCTATAACGCGATGTACAAGCCCGAGGACGTGCCCTTCCCCAAGCGCAAGGCGACGCCGGAGGAGGAGGGCAGACAGCACCCGCACTTGAAGACCATGATCGGCAAGTTCGCCAAGCCCAGTTCCTATGACGAGCACAATCCCAATAATCTGGTCACCATGTCGGACCTTGAGCTGCGGCAGATGCGCGCCTGCTATTACGGCATGATGAACGAGGTCGACGATGCGGTCGGACGCATCATCGCGCATTTGAAGAAGACCGGCGAATACGAGCATACGCTCATCATCTTCACCTGCGACCATGGCGAGATGGGCGGCGATCATTACACCTGGGGCAAGGAAACCTATTTCGACCAGAGCTTCGCCATTCCGCTCATCATCCGCGATCCCCGCGACCTCGCCGACGGAACACGCGGCACCATCGTCGATGCCTTCACCGAATCGGTCGATATCATGCCGACCATCCTCGACTGGCTGGGCGCCGAGATTCCGGCGCAATGCGACGGCCGTTCGCTCACCGGCTTCCTCACCGGCGAGGCGCCGGCGCGCTGGCGCGAGGAAGCGCATATGGAAATCGACTTCCGCTCCGGCCCCTATGGCGGCATCGATGCGGAACGCGCCTTCGGGATCGACACGCACGATTGCCAGATGGCGATCCTGCGCGGCAAGCGCTGGAAATACGTGCATTTCGCGGCCCTGCCGCCACTGCTGTTCGATCTCGAAAACGACCCCGATGAGATGAACGATCTCTCCAGGGATCCAGCGCATGCCGGCGTGATGCTGGAAATGGCGCAGAAAATGATCTCCTGGCGCCTCAGGCATCAGGAGCATGTCCTGACCGATCTCCATAACGGACCGAATGGCGTGGAGGATTGGGGAAAGAAACAGCGGGGATAGAGTCTCACCCCCGCCCTGCCCTCCCCCTGAAGGGAGAGTGTTCTCGGAGCGAGACATGTCGCTCATCAAGCGCGGCGCCAAAGCCCCTCTCCCTTCAGGGGGAGGGGTTGAGGTGGGGGCGCTTCAGAACGGCGTTGGGTCGACGAAGCGCTTCACGACATTCTCGGTCAGGCGGCTGACATTGTTGTCATAGCCGTTGAAGGCCAGCGACCCGCCATAGGAGATGGAGCCGGTCGAGAAGACGGCGCCGCCATTGGGCGTTTCGAAGAACATCATGTCGCAGCGCACGCGCGGATTGGTGTCGCCGTTGACGGCCGAATGGGTGTGGTTCATTTCCTCGTTCACCCAATGATAGCTGTCCGGGAAATCGGTCGCGGCCGCCACGATGAGGGCATGGGGCGGGGTGCCGAGACGCGCATCGGCACGGTCGATCTCCCAGCCGGCGGCACCGCCGCCCACCGTGCCGAAATCGCCGATCGGCTCGAAGCCCAGCCCGTCGAACATGAAGGCTACGCGCGGGTCGCGGCTTTCGTCCGTGCGGTGATAGGGCACGGCATTGACGAAGCCCTGGGCCGCGAAGGCGTTGCCGACCAGCATGTTGGGCGGGCGGCCGTTCCTGACCCAGAGGCCGGACATCTCGCCGGTGAAGCTCATGAAATATTCGCCGGCTTCGGAGAACCAGGCGCGCATGCCATCCTCGGCGCGACGGTGTTCGATGACGCCGGGCAGGCCCGCATGATAGGCGATGCGCCAATAGAAGCCGTTGGCGCCCATATACATCAGGCGCCCGCCGCCATTGGTATAGGCCTGCAGCGCATCCAGCATCGCCTTCGAATAATATTCCGGATGCGTGCCGGTCATGACGCAGCGATAGGGCTTCAGGCATTCGACGCCTTCGGCATGGAGATCGTCGTCGGTGATGACGTCGTAGGGAATGCCCAGCTTCTCCAGCCAGTCGGTGAGATGCGTGTCGGCATTGAACTGCCACAGATCGGTCTTCGGGCGCATGTTGAGAATGGGCCTGAGATGCGATGAATAACAGACGCCGCTGCCGTCGGTATGCTCGTCATAAACCGACAAACCGAAAGTCTCATGTTCCTCGAGATAGCGGTCGGCCTCGCTCATGGTGGCGAACTTGCAGCTCGAGAGTTCCTCGAACCACCAGGAGGAGATCATCTGATGGTTGGCATAGGCGAGATAGGAGGCGGTGGGAATGAGGAGCGCCAGGGGCGCCGTCGCCGTGCCGCGCGGGGGGCGCACGAAGAAGGGGATGAAATCCTCGGTCTTCCGGCCTGAGGCATCCTTCTGCCAGACATGGGCGCAATAAATGCCCGATTTCAGCCCGTCCGGGACCTCGAACGAAATATCGGTGCGCCAGCCGCAATCGTAGAGATCGTCATCGTGGAAATGGATGGCACCATAATGTTCGGGCTTCGATTGAAAACTGAAATCCGACGAATCCCAGTTCCAGCCGGTCATGGCGCGCGTTGGCAGGTTGATGGTGCGTCCGTGATGGCGGTTGCCCGAAACGTCCGAGACCTTGACCGTCGGGATGCCGCGCGAGAAATCCCAGGCCGCCACGACATGCTGGGCCAGTTCGACATCCAGCGGCAGGTCGCGCAGGCGCTCGATTTCCGCAACCTTCAGGGCGCGCGCCGAGACGCGGGGGCCGTCGATCTTGCCGTTGAAATGGGCGGCGGCGAATTTATCCTCGTTCCAGGCGGCGATCAGGAAGCGCCCGCCCTCGCCCACCGGCTCGGCCAATGTATGCGTCGCGCTGACCGATGGCGCCATGCCGTGATAGGCGAGCATCATGTTATGGCCGATGGTGACGCGGCCGGTGCCGGCATCGAACACGGCATAGACTTCGTACCAATGGCGCCCGAGCAATTTGACGCCGGTCGAAACCGGGGCATTCCCGCCGGCGCGGAAGGCAAGGCAGCCGCTTTCGTCGATATAGAGGGCATAGCCGGAACCGTTCGCCGCATCGTAATTGCCGAGGATCGCCTGCGGCGCGCCGTTGCCGGGCAGGGTCGGCCAGATCATCGCCTGGAGCGTGAAATTGGCAAGGTCGAAAGGCTGGCGGGCGGTCACCCAGACATAGGAGCCCGCCATGATGCGCTGCTGGCGCGCGGGGTATGTGCCGTCGAGAGCGCTGTCGATCTTTTCCGCCTTGAAGCCTGGACCTTCGGGCGAATCGTCACCGCAGATGAGGCGGATGAGCCGCGCCTTGAACTTGCCCTGCAAGGGGGCGCTCACCTTGAATTCGACCACGTCGCCGGGCACGGCGCTCAGGCGGTCGGTATAGCCGAGAATGCGTTCGCTCATGATGCTGGGACTCTTACTGGATGGGGCCTATTGAATCGGGCAGGGCTGGCCGGTGACTTCCTGGAAGCGCGCCCGGAAGCAGGCCCAGACGGCGGCGGCGTAGTCGGTGAAGACCATGCTGTCGTCGGTCTCGACCTTCATGCCGCGCTTGGATCCCATGCGCCCCAACCGCCATTCGCGGTAGGGCTCGGTGCAGACAATGATGGTGCGTCCGCGTGCATGGCCCCAACGCAACAATTGCAGCATCTTCTGCAGATCGGCACTGTGGGGCCCGAAAGGCGCCGCCTTGAACTGGCTCGCCAGCGCAGTGCTGGCGGCACTGCTTGGATCAATCTTAATCATATGACTATCCCCCATCGCCGCCACCCCATGCGGCGACGCGCACCCTATTTTCGGTGCGTATAACTATCATATAGGGCCATGAGGCCGGCTGTCGAGGAATCGGCCGGGCCACCTTTGCCGGCGAGGAGCGCGTTCGCCATCTCCTTGCCCAGTTCCACGCCCCATTGGTCGAAGGGGTTGATATCCCAGATGGTTGCGGCGACGAAGACCTTGTGCTCGTAGAGGGCGATGAGCGCCCCCAGGTGATAAGGATCGAGGACGGGAAGCAGGAGCGTGGTCGATGGCCGGTTGCCGGGGAAAGTGCGGTGCGGGGCGAGGAACGCCACCTCCTGCGCCGATTTGCTGGCGGCTTTCATCTCGGCACTCACGGTCTCGGCCGACTTGCCGAAGGCGAGGGCCGCCGATTGCGCCAGGCCATTGGCGAACAGCATCTGGTGCTGTTCTGGAAACGCCGAGCGGTCGCGGGCCGTGAGGATGAAGTCGCAGGGCACCGGTTCGGACCCCTGATGCAGCATCTGATGAAAGGCGTGCTGGCCATTGGTCCCGGCCTGGCCCCAGATGACGGGCGAGGTCTGCCAGGTTACGGCCGCGCCAGCGCGCGTCACGCGCTTGCCATTGCTCTCCATTTCCAATTGCTGGAGATAGGCGGGAAGACGCCACAGATCCTGCGCATAGGGCAGGATGGCCTGCGACCCATACCCACAGAAATTGCGATGCCAGACCTGCAACAGGCCCATGATGACCGGAAGATTCTCTGAAAATGGCGCCTCGCGGAAATGCCGGTCAACCGCCGCCGCGCCGGCAAGCAGGTCGCGGAACTTATGCGGGCCGACGGCGAGGATGATGGAAAGGCCGATCGCCGACCACAGCGAATAACGACCGCCGACCCAGTCCCAGAAGCGGAACATGCGCCTGGGGTCGATGCCGAAAGCCTTGACCGCCTCGATATTGGTGGAGACGGCGACGAAATGCCGGTCGACCGCCGCCTCGCCCAGTTTGCCGGCAAGCCATTTCCGCGCGGCCCTGGCATTGGCCATGGTCTCGGCAGTCGTGAATGTCTTCGAGGCGATGATGAACAGCGTCTTTTCCGGGTCGGCCCGGCTCAGCACCAGGTCGAGATGCGCGCCGTCGACATTGGAGACGAAATCGAGCTGCAGCTTGCCACCGATATCCGGGCGCAATGCATCGACGATGAGAGCCGGCCCCAGGTCGGATCCGCCGATACCTATATTGACGATATGGCGAATGCGCTTGCCGGTCGCTCCCTTGAAGGAGCCGCTGCGCACTTCGTCGGCGAAATCGCACAAAGCGTCCAATTCGCGCGCAACCGGCGGGGCCACATCCTTGCCGTCGATGGCGAAGCCCAGGCCTTCGCCGCCATATGCCGCCGGCGCGCGCAAGGCCATGTGCAAGGCCGGGCGGTCTTCGGTGTTGTTGATGCGTTCGCCGCCGAAGAGACGACTGCGCGCGGCCTCAAGGCCCGATTCCCGGGCGAGGCCGAGCAGCAGCCCCATGGTGACGTCGGTGACGCCGTTCTTCGAATAATCGAGCAGGATATCGCCAAGGCGCGTGGAGAAATTCCTGAACCGCGTGCCGTCGCTGGCGAACAGCTGCGAGAGCGTGGCGCCCTGCAGACTGGCGTGATGATCCTTGAGCGCTTTCCAGGCAGAAAGTTCGGTCGGTTTCGTCATGTCACCACATCCGGTTGGGCACGGCCGGAGATACGTTTGATGCCGATAATATCCTCGGCCTGGCCGATGAGTTCGGCCAGCGCCACCTGCGCATCGAGATGAAGGTCAGCCGTGCGCGGCGCGAAACGCTCGATATAGAGGCGCAAGGTGGCGCCCTCGGTCCCGGTGCCGGAAAGACGCAGCACCAGGCGATCGCCATTGCCGAAGATCAGCCGCACGCCCTGTTTCTCGCTCACCGAATTGTCGATCGGATCCTGGTAGCGGAAATCGTCCGCGAGTTCGATGCCGTGCCGCCCCTCGAGATCGGAAAGGCGACCGCGCAGGCCGTTCATGATGTCGTTGGCCTTGGCGCTGTCGAGCGCCTCGTAATCGTGGCGCGAATAGTAATGCCGGCCGAAACGCCGCCAATGGGCTTCCATGATCTGCGGCACGTTCTTGTCGGTCGCCGCCATCAGGTTGAGCCAGAAGAGAACGGCCCAGAGCCCGTCCTTTTCCCGCACATGGTCGGAACCGGTGCCGTAGCTTTCCTCGCCGCAAAGGGTCACGCGGTCGGCGTCCAAGAGATTGCCGAAGAATTTCCAGCCCGTCGGCGTCTCGAAGCTTTCGATGCCCAGCGCCTGCGCCACCGCATCGGCGGCGCGGCTGGTCGGCATGGAGCGAGCCACACCCTTGATGCCCTTGGCATAGCCCGGAATGAGCGTCGCATTGGCCGCGAGGACCGCGAGACTGTCGCTGGGCGTGACCGCGAGCTTGGGCCCCAGGATCATATTGCGGTCGCCGTCGCCATCGGACGCCGCACCCAGGGCCGGTGCATCCGCGGCCCAGAGCCTGGCCATCAGTTCCTCGGCATGGGCCGGGTTCGGATCGGGATGATGGTTGCCGAAATCGAGTTTCGGCACGGCGTTGATGACCGAACTTGCCGGGGCGCCGAGGCGCTTCACCAGGATCTCGGTGGCATAGGGACCGGTCACGGCATGCATGGCGTCGAAAAGGATGCGGTTGGCCTTCAGCCACGGCCGCATGCGGCCGAAATCGAACAGCTTCTCCATCAGCGCCGCATAATCGGCGACCGGATCGACAATTTCGACGGTGAGCGACCCAAGCTGTTGCGTGCCGGGCCGGTCGAGGTCGATGGTGCCGGCGCTTTCGGGTAGAATATCGTAGCCGGAGAGGCGCTGCGACACGGCGAAGATCGCCTCGGTCACCGATTCAGGGGCCGGGCCGCCATTGCCGACATTGTATTTGATACCGAAATCGCCCTCCGGACCGCCGGGATTGTGGCTGGCAGAGAGGATGATGCCGCCCTTGAGTTGGCGCGCCCGGATGAGATTGCTGACGGCGGGCGTCGAGAGGATGCCGCCCTGCCCCACGACGATTTTCGCGATGCCGTGTGCCGCCGCCATGCGCAGAATGATGGCGCTGGCTTCGCGGTTGAAATAACGCCCATCGCCGCCCAGCGCGATCGTGCCGCCCTTCAAATCGCCGGCACCGTCGAAGATCGCCTGCACGAACATGGCGAGATAGTGCGGTTCGGCAAAACGCTTCACTTTCTTCCTGAGACCCGACGTGCCGGGCCGCTGGTCCATGAAGGGCGGGCAATCGATATGCCGAGGGGCGATATGCTGGGCCGGTACCGCCATCAAACTCATCCTTTTCTCTCCGCCATGATCTTCGCCCGTGTCTCGGAGACCGCGTTGGCATGGGCATCGAAACCTTCGTAGCGCGCCAGCACCTCGGCGGCCTTGGCCAGGCCCGCGAAGCCCGCCGGCGTCACCTGCGCCACCGTGGCGCGCTTCATGTAGTCGAACACCGACAGCGGCGACATGGTCTTGGCCCAGCCGCTGGTGGGCAGCACGTTGTTCGGACCGATGACGAAATTCGCCAGCGTGTTGGAGCTGTTCTCGCCCAGCAGGATTTCGCCCGCATTGCGGATCTGCCCCAGATGCGCATAGGGCTCCTTGGCGTGAATCATCAGATGTTCGGGGGCATAATCGTTGACGAAATCATAGGCGGATTGGAGATCTGGCGTCAGCACGATGCCGCCGCGCTCGGATGACAACACGGTGAGCGTGTAATCGATCCGCGTTTCGCTCATCTGCCCGAAGAAACCGGGAATGGCCTTGAGTGCCGCCTCGGCCACGTCGCGCGAGGGTGTGACCAGAAAGCCCGATGAATCCGGACCGTGCTCGACTTCGACCAGCAGGTCGAGGGCGGCCAGGCGACCGTCCGCCGTCTCATCGGCCAGCACCAGCGCTTCGGAGGGGCCGGCCAGCATGCCGGGATCGATGCGCTCGGCCAACAGCTTCTTCGCGGCGATGAGATAGGGACTGCCCGGCCCCACGATCTTGAGGCAGCGCGGCACGCTCTCGGTCCCATAGGCGGCGGCAGCCACCGCCTGGGCGCCGCCGACGCGATAGACCTCGGCAACGCCGGCCAGTTCGGCGGCAATGAGCGTCGCCGGGTCGGCGCGACCATCGGCGCCGGGTGGCGTCAGCAGGATGACGCGCTTGGCACGGGCCACCACGGCGGGGATCGCCGTCATCAGCGCCACCGACGGAAACGAGCCCTTGCCGCGCGGCACGTAGCAGGCCACGGAATCGATCGGCGACCAGCGCTCGCCGGCAAAGACGCCGGGGCGCATTTCCTTCAGCCACATGTCCTCGGGCATCTGCGCCTGGTGATAGCGGCGGATATTGTCGGCGGCGAATTCGAGTGCGGCCACGACCTCGGCAGAAACCCGGCCCCGTGCATGAACGAAATCTTCTGGCGGCGTGCGGATGGCGTCGAAGCCTGCCGGCGCCCCGTCGAAGCGCTGCGCGCAGCGGATGAGGGCGGCGTCGCCCTCGGCCGCGACGGCGGCGACGATCGGCTTCACCGCCTCGGTGAATGTGTCGAGATTCTCCTCGGAACGCACCAGCAGGCGGGCGCGGGCGGCTTGGTCCATCTTGGACAAGTCATGGAAGCGGATGGGGCGGTCACTCGCGATGGGGGACATGGTGGGAAGGAATCCGGAAATTACCGCGGCCTCGAAGGCGGGCGGCACAGCTTAACCAAGCCATGCCCGGGCTTTCCACCAAGAAAACGATGCAGTGCAGCAAAAGCTGGGCTCCAGCGTCGTTCGGCCAAGGTGCCGCGAAAAAAATCGCCCAACCGCAAGAGGAAGCGGTTGGGCGCGTGGGCCGATCTCGGCAGGGGTTCCCTTTCGGGGGGTAGGTCCGGCTGGGTTCACCAAAATCGACCGACCAGGATGCAACGTTAAGCAAGTATGGGGCTAAACCAGTTGGGGCCGGCAGTCTGAGGGCAAGTGACTATCGCAGGGAATAATAATGGATGCGCGCTAGGCGAGGACCGAAAGACGCGAACGGGCAGGGCCGATGCGCGAGCGGAAATGAAGGCGCGAACGCCACAGCAGGCGCGATCGTTCCAAAAGCCGCGAGCGGAACGAGACCGGGCCAAGCCAGGCCGGCGTCATGGCCAGCGCGATGACCCAGGTCACCAGTGCCATCGCAACGATCGTCTCAATCATGGCCATTTCCTCCCACGGTCTTGGGCCAACCTCCGAGTGCCAAGCTACGGGAGCGCTCCGACCGATGCCGCCGACAAGCCGGTGACCGGCGTGACAAGACTGTGACCCCATATTTGCATTTTAGGACAATTCGTTAGACCTGATTCGCCATTCCACCGGAATGAGGTGGGGTGCAAGGCATTGAGGCCCGGCCGCTTGTGATCTGGCTAGACCCCGCAATTGTCACTGCGACAGCAGATAGCCGGTGCCGGCACCCGCAGCGCCGCCGATGAGCGCGCCCATGCCCGCCGAGCCGCCGCTCAGCGCGCCGATCGCGGCACCGCCAGCGGCACCGATGGCGCCGCCGGAAAGCGTGCGCTGCTGGGTCTGCGACATGTTTGAGCAGGCGCCGAGGCTGGCGAGCAGCAAGCCGGCGGCGGCAATAATGCGGAGGCTTTGGCCGGTCGGGGTTCGTAACATCGCTATCTCCTGTTTCAATCGTCGACGCCGGACCGAACGGGGGAAAACGGAAATAGTGCCCGAGGACAGGCGTCACAAAGCCGTGAATAGATATTCATGTAGATATTTCAGGTGCTTAGAAGGCATCTTGCCGGTTCGGGAAAATCCGGCTAGGTGACAGCGCATGAATGGCAGGGCCGCGGCCCTTTTGCGCCGGAAAAGGCCGCCCCGGGGCGGGTGGCGCGATGCCAAAGCAGGTTTTCAGGAATTCGAGATCATGAGCAAGAGCCAGCCGCGCGTCGGCATCGTCAGCCTGGGCTGTCCCAAGGCGCTGGTCGATTCCGAACGCATCCTCACGCAGTTGCGGGCAGAAGGGTACGACATCTCGGATTCCTATGCCGGGGCCGATGTCGTCATCGTCAACACCTGCGGCTTCCTCGATTCCGCGCGGACGGAAAGCCTGGATGCGATCGGGGAGGCCTTGCACGAGAACGGCAAGGTGATCGTCACCGGATGCCTTGGCGCCACACCGGATCTCATCCGCCAGCAGCATCCCAAGGTGCTCTCCATCACCGGGCCGCAGCAATATGAGACGGTGGTGAACGCCGTCCATGAAGTGGTGCCGCCCAAGCACGACCCGTTCCAGGATCTGGTGCCGCCGGCGGGGCTGAAGCTGACGCCGCGCCATTATGCCTATCTGAAGATATCGGAGGGCTGCAACAATCGCTGCACCTTCTGCATCATCCCCGCCCTGCGCGGCGATCTCGCCTCGCGTCCGGCGCGCGAAGTGCTGATCGAGGCCGAGAATCTGGTGAAGTCCGGCGTCAAGGAATTGCTGGTCATCAGCCAGGATACCAGCGCCTACGGCGTGGATATCAGATATGCCGAGAGCAAGTATCAAGGGCGCATGGTCAAGGCGAAGTTCCTGGACCTCGCCCGCGAACTGGGATCGCTCGGCGCCTGGACACGGCTCCATTACGTCTATCCTTACCCGCATGTCGACGAGGTCATTCCGCTGATGGCCGAAGGCATCGTGCTGCCCTATCTCGACATTCCCTTCCAGCATGCCAGCCCCCAGATCCTCAAGGCGATGAAGCGCCCGGGCAATCAGGAGAAGGTGCTGGAGCGCATCAAGAAATGGCGCGGGATCTGCCCCGACCTCACCATCCGCTCGACCTTCATCGTCGGTTTCCCCGGCGAGACCGAGGCCGATTTCGACTATATGCTGGATTGGCTGGAGGAAGCGGAACTCGACCGCGTCGGCTGCTTCAAATACGAACCTGTCGACGGTGCCAAGGCCAACGATCTGGGCCTCGAACAGGTCGATGAGGATGAAAAGCACGACCGCTGGGACCGTTTCATGGAAACGCAGCGCGTCGTCAGCGAAAAGCGGATGGCAAGGAAGGTGGGCCGCACGCTCGACGTGCTCATCGACGAGGCCGACAAGGTGCAGGCGATCGGCCGTTCCGCGGCCGACGCGCCTGAAATCGACGGCCAGGTGTTCGTCTCAGGCCTGGGCAAGAAGCGCCTCAAGGCCGGCGACATGGTCAAGGTCAAGATCGAGCGCGCCGAGGATTACGACCTCTGGGGCACGCTGGCCGGCTGATCCCCTCCAGCGTCGAACGCCCCGCCCGCGGCCAGGTTTGCCGCGCGGCCATTGCAAGGGGGACGGGATGGACGTGGCGGAATTCCGGCGCGGGAAGGATCGCCCATCTCCTTGGCCCTTCGGTCAAATTTTCATTGCAGATTTGTGATCGCGGTATAGCCTAGCGGGCGGCACGGGTGCTGGGGAATGCGCCCGGTATGTGCTTGTGGGATGCAAGAATAATAGATCTCAAACCTGGAGGCTCTCGATGAATATGCTTCTGAAGGCCGGCGCTGCCGGTCTCGCTTTGGTCTTGGCCAGTGGCTTTACCGCCGCCCAAGCCAAGACACCCAAGGATACTCTGGTCATGGCCTGGGTCTTCGACGACATCATTTCGCTGGACCCGGCGGAAATCTACGAATTCTCCAGCTCGGAATACATGGCCAACACCTATGACCGCCTGGTCGTGCAGGACCTCGCCAAGCCGGGCGAGGTGAAGCTGCAGGCGGCTGAGAGCTGGTCCGTCTCCGACGACGGCAAGGTGTTCAGCTTCAAGATCCGTCCCGGCATCAAATTCGCCTCCGGCAACGAGATGACGGCGGAAGACGCCGAATTCTCGATGGAGCGCTATGTCCTCCTCGCCAAGAACCCGTCCTTCATCATGAATCAGTTCGGCCTGAAGCCGGAGAACGTCAAGGACATGGTTCGCGTGAAGGACGCATCGACCGTCGAGGTCGAGCTCGATGCCGCCTATGCGCCGAGCTTCTTCCTCAACTGCCTGTCCTATACATCGGCCGTGGTCGACAAAAAGGAGGCCATGTCGCATGAAGCCAATGGCGATCTCGGCTACGACTGGCTGCGCACCAACTATGCCGGTTCCGGCCCGTTCGTGCTGAAGGGCTGGAAGCCCAATGAATCGCTCGTCCTCGAAGCCAATGAGAGCTACTGGGGGGGTGCCCCGAAGATCAAGCGCGTGCTGGCCAAGAACGTGACCGAAAGCGCCACCCAGCAGCTGCTGCTGCAGAAGGGCGATGTCGACATGGCGCGCAACCTGACCGGCGATCAGCTCAAGGCCATTGCCGGCGACAACAGCGTCACCGTCGCGGCGACGCCGAAGGCGACCCTGTGGTATATGGGCCTCAACACCACGAACGAGAACCTCGCCAAGCCGGAAGTCCGCCAGGCCATGAAGTACCTGGTCGATTATGACGGCCTTGCCAATACCTCGTTCAAGAGCATTGGCATCAAGCACCAGACCTTCCTGCCGGAAGGCCAGCTGGGTGCCGATAACGAGACGCCGTTCACCTTCGATCTCGCCAAGGCCAAGGAACTGCTGGCCAAGGCCGGCGTGCCCGACGGCTTCAACATCACCATGGACACCACCAACAAGACCGAGACGCGGCTTCTGTCCGCCTCGATCCAGAACACCATGGCGAAGGCCGGCATCAACATCATCATCAAGCTGGCGGACAACAAGACCACGCTGACCAAGTACCGCGCCAGCCAGCACGACATCTATATCGGCCAGTGGGGTTCTGATTACCAGGATCCGCATTCCAACGCCGAAGGCTATCTGATGGCGCCGCTCGCCAAGCGGAACGTCTGGCAGCTGCCGGAAAACGAAAAGGCCGTTCTCGCCGCCCGCGACGAAAAAGACAGCACCAAGCGTGCGGCCATGTACATGGACCTGCAGAAGCAGGCGCTGGAGGACAGCCCCTACATCATCATGTTCCAGCAGGTCGAAACCGCGGCCATCCTCAACAACGTGAAGGGCTTCATTCTCGGCCCGACCTTCGATCTCAATCTCTATACGAATGTGACGAAGGAATAAGTTTCCGCTGATGCGGAATCCTGTCTGCTATCCGTGGATATCCCTCCCCCCTCAGGGCAGGGCAATCGCATGTGGCATTCTTAATCGCGTGTGGCATTCCTTAGGCGTCATCCCCGGGCTTGACCCGGGGATGACGAATTGGGGTGCATGCGATAGCCCTGCCCTGAAGGAGGGAGGGGCCTTGGCGCAGTCTTGCGGCTATCGCGTGCCGCAATCGAATAGAATAAGAACATGCTGATCAAATCACGCCGCCTGCGCGGCCTGCTGCGCACCCTGGCGTCCGTTCTGACGACCCTTTTCGGCCTTTTGCTGGTGACCTTCGTCATCAGCCGGCTGCTGCCCGCTGACCCGGTCCTTGCCATTGTCGGCGATCATGCGACCGAAGAATATGTAGCGCGCGTGCGTGAACAGCTCGGCCTCAACAAGCCTATCCTCGTTCAATTCTGGATCTATTTTTCCAACGTCCTCCAGGGCGATCTCGGCCAGTCGATCCGCACCAGCCAGCCAATCGCCCAGGAACTGATGAACGTCTTCCCGGCGACGCTGGAACTGGCGACGCTGGGCACGATCATCGGCATCATCCTCGGCATTCCGCTGGGCGTGCTGGCGGCGGTCAAGAAGGATACGCTGGTCGATCATGTCGTCCGCTTCCTCGGCCTCGTCGGCTACTCGGTGCCGATCTTCTGGCTGGGGCTGATGGGCCTCCTCGTCTTCTATGCCAAGCTCGACTGGCTGCCCGGCCCCGGGCGCCTCGATTTCGGCTACGAGGATATGATCACGCCGGTCACCGGCCTGATGACCGTGGATACGCTCATCGCCGGCGACATGGACCTCTTCAAGAATGCATTGGGCCATCTCATCCTGCCGGCCAGCCTCTTGGGCTATTTCAGCCTCGCCTATATCAGCCGCATGACGCGCTCATTGATGCTGGGCCAGCTCAGCCAGGAATACATCCTCACGGCGCGCGTCAAGGGCGTGTCCGAGGCGCGCATCATCTGGAAGCACGCCATGGGCAACATCCTGGTCCCGCTCATCACGGTGATCGCGCTCTCCTATGGCAATCTGCTGGAAGGCTCGGTGCTGACCGAAACGGTCTTCGCCTGGCGCGGCCTTGGCCTCTACATCACGGATTCGATTTTCGGCCAGGACATGCCGGCGGTCATGGGCGGCACCATCGTCGTGGGCGCCATCTTCATCATCATCAACATGCTGACCGACGTGGCCTACCGGCTGCTCG
Source organism: Dongia sp. (assembly GCF_041918875.1). Lineage (GTDB taxonomy): Bacteria > Pseudomonadota > Alphaproteobacteria > Dongiales > Dongiaceae > Dongia. Next base: position 162,393 of record NZ_JAYRUV010000009.1, on the reverse strand, counting down.
ATCCGCGCGCGAAATAAGGGAGGAGACGCATGATTTCCGCTTCCTTCCGCAACTGGCTGCTGAGCGATGTGCCGGATTCGCGGTTCCAGGCGCGCATGGGCCGCTTCTATCTGGGCTGGCTGACTTTTGCCAAGAACCCGCTCGCCATGCTGGGCCTCTTCATCCTGATCCTGCTGATCGTCATGGCCGTGTTTGCGCCCTGGATCTCGCCGCACAACCCGCTCTCGGGTGAATTGCAGGACCGGTTGCTGCCGCCCAGCGGAAGATTCCTGCTCGGCACCGATGAGAATGGCCGCGATATCTTCAGCCGTATCGTCTTCGGCGCCCGCACCACGCTCTACATCATCGGCCTCGTCGCCGTGACGGCGGCGCCGATCGGCCTCCTCATCGGCACGACCGCCGGCTATCTGGGCGGCTGGGTCGAAACCACGCTGATGCGCCTCACCGATGCCTTCCTCGCCTATCCGAAGCTGATTCTCGCTTTGGCTTTCGCGGCGGCCCTGGGGGCGGGCCTTGAAAACGCGGTACTGGCCATCGCGCTCACAGCTTGGCCGCCATATGCGCGTATCGCCCGCGCCGAGACCCTCACCGTGCGCAACAGCGATTATGTCGCCGCCGCGCGCATGACGGGGGCGGGATCCTTGCGCATCCTTTTCGGCCATATCATGCCGATGTGCATCCCATCGCTCATCGTGCGCGTCTCGCTCGACATGGCCGGCATCATCCTCATCGCGGCCGGTCTCGGCTTCCTGGGGCTCGGCGTCGCCCCGCCGCAGCCGGAATGGGGCTCGATGGTCTCCGAAGGCCGCTCGCAGATTCTCGAGCAATGGTGGGTCTGCACCTATCCCGGCATCGCCATCTGCATCGTCAGCCTCGGCTTCAACCTGATCGGCGACGGCCTGCGCGATGTCCTCGACCCGCGCGGCAAGTAAGGACCGGCAAGCATATGACCGACACACCCGTCCTCGATGTCCGCAACCTCAATGTCCGCTTCGACACGCCCAAGGGCATTTTCCATGCGGTGAAGGATGTCAGCTTCACCATGGGCCGCGAGAAACTGGCCATCGTCGGCGAGTCCGGTTCCGGCAAGACACAGACCGGCCGCGCCATTCTGGGGCTGACCCAAGGGCATATCACTGCCGACAGGATGGCCTTCCACGGCACCAGCCTGCTCGGCCTCTCGCCCTCGGCCTGGCGCGAGATTCGCGGCCGGCGCATCGCCATGGTGATGCAGGACCCGAAATATTCGCTCAATCCGGTGATGAGCATCGGCGATCAGCTGATCGAGGCCGGCAGCCGCCTCCTGGGGCAGGCCGGCGCGCGCCAGCGCGGCCTCGAAATGCTGGAAGCGGTGAAGATCCGCGATCCGATGCGCGTCTTCAAGGCCTGGCCGCATGAGCTTTCCGGCGGCATGGGCCAGCGCGCCATGATCGCCATGATGCTGATGGCCGAACCCGAACTGCTCATCGCCGACGAACCCACCTCGGCGCTCGACGTCACGGTGCGCCTGCAGGTGCTGGCGATCCTCGACGATCTGGTCAAGACCCGGGATATGGGCCTCATCTTCATCAGCCACGATCTCAACCTGGTGCGCACCTTCGCCGACCGCGTCCTCATCATGTATGGCGGGCGCGTCGTCGAAGAACTGCCGGCGCGCGATCTCAACAAGGCGACCCATCCCTATACGCGCGGCCTCCTCGCCTGCGCGCCGGAAGTCGACCGGCCGGCCAAGCGGCTGGCGACGCTCAACCGCGATCCGGCCTGGGCTGAAGTGCCCGGGGCTGTGCCATCGGCGGGAGCCGCGCGATGATCGATATCCAGAACCTCTCGGTCGTTTTCGGCGAGGTCGATAACCGCGTTGTCGCCGTTGACCGGGTTTCGCTGAGCGTCCGGGCCGGCGAGAGTTTCGGCCTGGTGGGTGAATCCGGTTCCGGCAAATCGACCATCCTGCGCGCCGTGGCGGGCCTGGTGAGCAGCGCCCATGGCACGATCAGCATCGAGGGCAGACCGCTGGGCCACAAGCGCGACAAGGGTTTCTACGCCCAGGTGCAGATGGTGTTCCAGGATCCGTTCGGGTCGCTCCATCCCAAGCACACGATCGACCGCATCCTCACCGAGCCGCTGGTCGTCCATGGCATCGCGGACCGCGAAGCCAAGGTCCGCGCCGTTCTCGACCAGGTCCAGCTTGGCCCCACCTTCCGCTTCCGCTATCCGCACCAACTGTCCGGCGGCCAGCGCCAGCGTATCGCCATCGCCCGCGCGCTCATCCTCAACCCGCGCGTCATCCTGCTGGACGAGCCCACGTCGGCGCTCGATGTCTCGATCCAGGCGGAAATCCTCAATCTGCTCGACGATATCCGGACCCAGCTTGGGGTGACCTACCTGCTGGTCAGCCACGATCTGGGCGTGGTGGCGCATATGTGCGACCGCTTCGCCGTGATGCGGCAGGGCAAGCTGGTCGAGGTGGCGGAGAGCAAGGATCTGTCGTCCGGTGCGCTGGCCCATGCCTATTCGCGCCAGCTGCTGCTGGCCAGCAAGGGCTATGACCGCGCGGTGATCGACGCCTTCGCGGACGTGTGATGGGACAAGAAAACCTTATCTTTCATATAGATGGAAGGATAGATCCAGCTCCGCGGGGCAGCCCCGTCCGGATTGGGCTTGAACGGGCCTTAATCCTGCTTTATTTCATCCGCCATCAGCGATGAAACCGCGACGAATCCGGCGTCAGGCCCTTGGCTTGGCGCCGAAATTCCGGCTAGTCGCCACATGGATCCAAACTGAAAGAGACACATGTCCAAAGAAGACGTCATCACCTTTGACGGCACCGTCACGGAGATGCTCCCGGACCTGCGTTATGTGGTGCAGCTCGATAACGGGCACCAGACCCTGGCCTATACCTCCGGCAAGATGCGCAAGAACCGCATCCGTATCCTGGAAGGCGACCGGGTCACCGTCGAAATGACCCCTTACGACCTCACCAAGGGCCGCATCACCTTCCGCTTCAAGGACGAGCGCCCGAACACCGGTACGGGCCCGCGCCCGGCCCCGTTCAAGCGCCGCCACTAAGCTCGATCAGGGGACCGGCCGGCGCTTCTTGCTGGCCGGCTTCAGTCCCCGCGCCTTGAGGGCCGCCCAGGCCTCGGCGCCCGTGTTGACGATGTCGAAGATTCCCATGTCGCCGACCTCGATGAGGCCGCTGTCGATCATGGCGTTGAAGTTGATGACGCTGTTCCAGTAATCCTCGCCCACCAGCACGACCGGGGTCGGCGACGCCTTTTGCGTCTGCTGCAGGGTCAGGATCTCGAACAGTTCGTCCATCGTGCCGAAGCCGCCGGGGAACACGGCCAGCGCCCGGGCCCGCATGGCCAGATGCATCTTGCGCATCGCGAAATAGTGAAAGCGGAAGGTCAGGTCCGGCGTCGAATAGGCGTTGGGTTCCTGCTCGCCCGGCAGCGTGATGTTGAAACCGATCGAAGGGGCGCCCGCCTCATGGGCTCCGCGATTGGCCGCTTCCATGATGCCGGGACCGCCGCCGGTCGCGATGACATTGTCGCGCTGGCCGTCGACGGGTTTCATGGCGCCGCCTTCCTCGGAAACCAGCCGGGCGAAGCTGCGCGCTTCCTGGTAATAGCGCGACCAGGCGCCGAGCTTTTCGGCCTGTGCCCGCGCCTCACCGGGGGCCGCGGCCGCGACGCGCGCCGCCGCCAGTTCGGGCGAGGGGATGCGCGCCGAGCCGAACACGATCACCGTCGAACGCACCCCCCAATCGCGCAGGGTCAGATCCGCCTTGGAATATTCCAGCGCGAAGCGCAGGCCGCGAAGCTCGTCGCGGTTGGCAATGAAATCGGTATCCTGTACCGGCAGCAGATAGCTAGGCGCATTGCGCTGCAGGGAATTGTCGGGGCCTTTGGGGTCGCTCATGATGGGCACTCAATCGGTCGAATCTTGACCGGATCATGCCCTCTGGCGGGCCATTTGTCCCAACGTTTTGTCCCTTGGGCGGGGCAAGGATCAATGGCTGCACGGCACCGTGGCGGGATGGTACAAGAGGGACCGCTCTCGCCCTCCGTTTCCGAGCATGCTCATGAACGATGCCACGGCCACCCTGATCGAGCAGATGCTGGCGCGCGTCCGGGCCGGCTTGCCGGCCCATGACCATGTTCCTCATCTCAGGCGCTGGCTCGACTTCAACAACCATCGTTTCGGCCCCGTGGTGGCGGCACCGCTGGGTCGCGACCATGTGGCGATCCTCGATGCCAGTCTCGCCCCGGAAAGGCTCAGCCATCCCAGCCGCGATGGCGGCGGGAATTTGACCGCATGGTGGCGCGCGGCGGCGGCGCGCGTGGCCCCGCGTATCGGCATCGGCCGCTATGCAGAAGATCGCGGCATCTACGACCATCCCGGCGAGCCGCGCGACGAGAACCCGCGCAGGATCCACCATGCCATCGACATTTTCCTCGCCGCCGGAACGGAAATCCTCTGCCCCTTTCCGGGCACGATCGAGGATTTCGGCAACGATACCGAACGGCACGGCTTCGGCGGCATTCTGATCCTGCGGCATGAGACCGATGAGGGTGCGCCTTTCTGGACCTTCTATGGCCATCTGGCCCCGGCCGGCCTCGCCGCGCTGGAACACGGCCAAGGCGTTGCGCCGGGTGCCGTCATTGGCCGGCTGGCGGCGGAGGCCGAGAATGGCGATTGGCCGCCGCACCTCCATTTCCAGCTGATGACGCATCTGATGGGCTGGAAAGCCGCGCAAGTCATCGGCCTTTCCTGGGCCGGTCAATGGGAATTGTGGCGCGAGATCTGCCCCGATCCCAACATCATCCTGGGCATCGGCGCCGAATGCGCGGCACCCGTCGCGCGCGGCAAGGCGCAGTTGCTGCGTGAAAGGCGGCGCCATCTCGCCCCCTCCTTCAGCCTCGCTTACGCAGCGCCGCTGAAGATCGTGCGGGGGTCAGGCTGCCATCTTTACGATGAAACCGGAAAAGCCTATCTCGACATGGTCAACAATGTCGCCCATGTCGGCCACTGCCATCCGCGCGTGGTCGAAGCGGCCGGCCGGCAGATGCGTGAACTCAATACCAACAGCCGCTATCTGCATGACAATCTGGCGACCTATATCCGGCGCCTTGCCGAAATCCTGCCGCCGGAACTGTCGGTGATCTATCTGGTGAATTCCGGCAGCGAGGCCAACGATCTGGCGCTGCGCCTGGCGCGTGCCCATACGCGCGCTCGCGATGTGGTCGTGGTCGACCATGCCTATCACGGGCACCTCAGCAGCCTGATCGATATCAGCCCTTACAAGTTCGACGGCCCCGGCGGCGAGGGCCGCCCCAGCCACACCTGGGTCGCCGAGATGCCAGATCCTTATCGCGGGCGCCTGCGCGCTGGCGAGAGGGAGATAGGTCCGGGCTATGCCGAAAGCGTCGCCACGCTGGTGATGGATATGGTGGCTTTGGGCCGCAAGCCGATGGCCTTCATCGCCGAATCCATTCAGGGCTGCGGTGGACAGATGCCGTTCCCGCCGGGCTATCTCGAGGCCGCCTACCGAGACGTGCGGCGGGAAGGCGGTCTTTGCATCGCCGACGAGGTACAGGTCGGCTTCGGGCGCGCCGGGACGCATTGGTGGGCCTTCGAAACGCAAGGCGTCGTCCCGGATATCGTCACCATGGGCAAGCCGATCGGCGCCGGCCACCCCTTGGCCGCCGTGGCGACGCGGCCGGAGATCGCGGCCTCCTTCGCCAACGGCATGGAATATTTCAACACGTTCGGCGGCAATCCGGTTTCGGCCGCGGTGGGCCTCGCCGTGCTCGATGTCATCCGCGACGAGCGTTTGCTCGCCAATGCCCGCGCGCGCGGCGCGCAGCTCATGGAGGGTCTGCGCGGCCTCGCCAGGAAGCACAGGGCCATCGGCGATGTGCGCGGGATCGGCCTTTTCATCGGCGTCGACTTCGTCAAGGACCGCAAGACCCTGCAGCCCGACGCTGCCATCTTGGCGCAAGCGATCGAAGCGATGAAGTCGGCGGGTATCCTGCTGTCCAGCGAAGGACCGCACCACAATGTGCTGAAGATCAAGCCGCCGCTGGTCATCGATGCGGCGGCGTGCGCCCATTTCCTGGGCACGCTTGATCGTATCTTGCACGATCTCGGTCTCTAGGAGGCGATCATGACCTTTCCCATCGAAAGCTACTCCTCCTTCGGCGAGGACCGCCTGATCCTGAAATTCCTCGCCAAGCAGCCGGCCGGGTTTTACGTCGATGTCGGCGCCCATGCGCCGATCGATTACTCGAACACCTACGCGCTCTACCGGCGCGGCTGGCGCGGGCTTGCCATCGATCCGGATCCGGAGGCGATCGCCGCCTTCGGAAAAGAGCGGCCAGAGGATATCACCCTGCAGGTGGCTGTCGGCAGCAAGCCCGGCAAGGTGACCCTCCACCTCTTCAACGACCGCTCGATGAACACGGTGGACGACACGCTGTTCGAAAAGACCCTCGACAATCCGCGCAAGCGCCATCAGGGTGACATCGTGGTGGAGCGCCGGACGCTGGCCAATATCCTGGCCCGTCACGTGCCGCCGGGGCGGCAGGTCGATTTCCTCAATGTGGACTGCGAAGGCGCCGATCTCGACGTGCTGCGCTCGAACGATTGGGCGCGCTTTCACCCTCGTCTGGTCGCGGTCGAGGATCTGGAACTGGATCTTGAGCGGGTGACCGAAAGCCGCATCTTCCGCTTCCTGCGCCCGCTCGGCTACCGGCTCGTCTCGCACCTCCACTACACATCTCTCTACCGCCTCAGCTGAGTGCCGCGTTACTTGGAGCCATGTGCCAAGCGGTGACGTACCCAGCGCAGGCGGCCAAGGCGATAGGCGTCGAGGACCGACATGCCGTAGACGATCAGGCCGCCGGACAACCGGGCGAAGATGCTCATTTCCGCCGGTGTCAGCTTCCAGGTGATCCAGCCCAGGATGAACATGAACCAGGCGAACATCACGCCGCGCTGGATGTTGCCCGCCGCCCAATGCCCGCTGCCGGGCGCCACCATGGCGATCAGCAGAACCAGATAGGGATGAACCGGCTTCATGATGCGGCCTCGGCGGCGTTATGGCTGCGCAGAGTATCGGCCAGTGCCAGCGCCCGGTCGAGCAGATCCTGGACCCCACCCCGCGGAACGACAACCGGGCCGAACAGCGATTGGCGCAGCACCAGATATTCCGCCCGCGAAGCCTGCGCCGCCTGACGGACCAGGCGGACCCCCTTGGGCGTGACCAGCAGCTCTTTGACCCGCTCATCCTCAAACAGGCCGATATGGGCCTGCAGCAGGCTCTGCGGTGGCACCGCGTCAGGTACGTCGCACTTGATGGTCAGGTGCTGCGGCCAGTCGGCCGGCAATGGCAGAGCGTGATCGAAGCTGTTCGACGGCGCATAGAATTCGACATTGTGGGCGCGGGCAAGGATATCGCAACTGCCGGCGAAGGGAATGTCGGCCAGCAAGGTTACGCGCAGCCACAGCGACGGCACCTTGCGTACGGACAGATTGTCGAGCACGGCATCGATCACGACCCGGTGGCCGCGGTAGCGGCCGCGCAGGACCGGATAGCTCATCGGTGTTCGGCTGAGTTCGGATTCCGCCAGCAGGCCGCGCAGATCGTCGAACAGCATGGCGCGCTCGGCCTCGAAGCGGCGGCGGTCGCGCCGGTAGACCCAATAGAGGATTCCGGCGGCAACCAGGATTGCCGCCAGGACTTCAAAACGCATGATCCGTTCCCCGACCCATGTTCGATACCGGTGATAGCAAGGCAAAAAGGACCGGGCGAGGGGAATTCGCCCGGTCCTTCGTCACGATTGGGTGGAACCTAGTAACCCTTTGGTCGCGGCCAGTTCATGGTGAACTGATCGGCCCGCCGCACGAACTGATAGCGCCGCAGGCTGAACCAGATGGAAATGATGATATAGAAGGCCATCATCGCCAGAAGCTGTCTTCCGTAACCCAAATAGACCGCAAAGAAGGTGGTCAGGCACAGGATCATCAACACGATGGCCGGGATCGGATGGAACGGGTGTTCATATCCGCGCCGGATCGAGCCCAGCGGCCACATCTTGCGGAACTTCCACACATTGATCGGCATGAAAGTGTAGTTCAGCAAGCCGGAGAGGATCGAGAAGGTGATGATCTGCGCCAAGGGAACCTTGAGCGCGAAGATCGCCGCAACCGGGATCAGAAAGATGATCGAACGAAACGGCGTGCGATAGCGCGGGTGCACCGCGCTGAACCAGGCCGGCAAGTAGCGGTCGCGACCCATCGAGAACCAGGCCCGGGCGGCATCGTTGATGCAGCCATTGGCCGAGGCGATGGCCGAGAAGAGCGTGCCGATGAACAACACCGTCTCCAGGAGAGGCGAGCCGGTGATCTTGGCAGCATCGTAGAGCGGTGCCAGTTCCAGATCCCAGCCGATATATTCCCAAGGCAGCATGCCGCAGGCGAGATACCAGGTGAGAGCCGCGGCGATCAGCAGCGTGATGATCCCAGTCATCGTGCCCAGGGGCAGAGCACGCCCCGGCGACCGCACTTCCTCCGCCGCCTGGCAGGTGCCCTCGATGCCGAGATAGTACCAGATGCCGAAATGCAGCGAGGCAATGACACCGAGCCAGCCGTAAGGAAGGTCGGTGAGCAGCCCTTCATGCATCAGCTGCGCATCCGGATCCCAACCTTGCACCCCGAAGAAGAGAATGAGGATCGAGGCGAAGGCTGCCGCGGTGATGATGAAATTGACCGTCAAGGTCATCAGCACGCCGCGATAATTCAGCCATGCCAGGAACATCAGCGACAGGATCGTGAATGACCACCACCATTCCGCATGCAGGACGGCGGCCCCTTCGGGGTCGATGCGGCCGATGCCGATCTGGACCAACTGGCCTACCACCTGGACGTCGGCGGCTTCGAGCATCGTATAGGCGAGCACCAGGTAAAGGCCGACATTGAAGGCCATCAATGGCCCGATCGTGTGCTTGGCTTGTGCGTATTGGCCACCGGCCGCGGCGACGGTTGAGGTCACCTCGGAATCGATCATGGCGACGCAGGTGTAGAGAAGGCCGATCACCCATGCGGCAATGAGCGCACCAAAGGCACCGCCCTTGCCGACGCCGTAATTCCAGCCCATGAACTCGCCGACCAGCACGATGCCGACGCCCAATGCCCAAACATGCACCGGCCCCAGCACCTTGAGCAAATTCATGCCTGCCCCTTCGGCTTTATCCGCCGTCACATCAGCCATGACTCAGCCCCCCTTAGCCTGGTCGCCGAAGAGGTCGTCGACACCCTCGCGCGAGCTCAATAGCGTTTCTTCGTTATACTGCTGGCTCACCCGCCAGGCATCGGTCAGCATCCAGGCAAACATCAGTGCCGATATTCCCCAGGCTGCCCACTCCAACATCTGCCAGATATTCATGTTCGGCTTCCCCTTGCTTGCGTATTGCGGTCCATTGGCCCGCAAGCCGATCAGTCGAATTTCTCTCGAACCACTTGGCGATACTCCTTGTCGGAGACGCGCAGCACGTAGATGTAGTAGCCGAGGATCACCAATGCCGTGATCAGGATACCGAGATAGTCGATGTCGTATTCGAACGGCATCGTGATGATGTCGGCTGCCGTCTCGGGCGTATAGCCGAGCTTCTCCCATTGCTGCTGCATGGTCGGATTCTGGCCGAGCGCCTCCCAACTCAGGCCCGTCCAGACCTTGGTCTCGGTGCCATCGGCCCCCGCTTGCATCGCATAGGTCATGCCGGCCGGCAGTTTCTCGACGCGCGACGGCACGGCGATCTCCAGCCACAGCGGCAGGAACAGCGCCAGGAAGACGAGGCCGAGCACGACGAAAACGTCGATGATCTGTCCGGCCTTACTTTGTTTGGGTGGTTTGTAGCGTTGCGCCATGTTCCCCTCCCCGGGACAAGTTGCAGCGTTGAACCTGCAACACGCGATGCGGCTCAGTGCCCAGCATCCAGATGCTTGATATCGACGCCATAGACGTGATTGCGGTCTTCGCTGTAGTGCCGCACCATCGCCGTGATCGATGCCGTATTGAACAGCAGCAACAATGCCGCCGCGATCCAGCACACGATCTCAATGCCTGTGTTTGGTATATGATTGTGCACTGCCAGCAGCACGAACAGCACAACGACCCACAGGGCCAGCACGAAGCCATAGGCCCAAAGCCGGTCAAGTTTGAACATGGAATCCACGCGCGACTGAAGGTCGTTCGCCATATCACTCTCCCCTTAAGACGGCGATCGGCTTTTAGGGCCATCGCTTCATCTTCGACTGAACGCCCCGGGTCCTGCCGAGGCGGCACTCCCAATTCACGCGCCCCATTCGGGGTCGTCGCGGCGCTCCACTTGGCGGGAGCTTTCGTCATCCCGAACTGACCCCTTGGGGTCGATTCGGGTGCGTCATCTATGGCTCTTATTAATTCCTAACACGCCATTTATGACTTTACTAGACTTAAATGAAGTTTCCTTTGCGGAAACATCGCAACCCAGAAGAAAACCGCCCGGAGCTTTATCCGGGCGGTCGATCTCGCTTCAGCAATCGAGCGTGTTGTGCCGCTCCCACTCGGTAAGATGCTTGGTGTAGCTGTTCCATTCCTCCGTCTTCATCCGCACATAGGCGTTGACGAAGGAATCGCCGAACTGCTCGCGCACCACCTTGCTGCTATCGGTGAGGCGCAGGGCATCCAGGAGGTTGAGCGGCAGCTTGCGCCCGCCCTTCACCGTGTGCCCTTCGGTATACATATTGATGTCGAGGCGCTTGCCGGGATCGCGGTTGTTGTTGATGCCGTCGAGACCGGAGGCCACGATCCCCGCCTGCAGCAGATAGGGATTGGTCGAGCCGTCGGCGAGGCGCAGTTCGAAGCGGCCCTCATCCGGCACGCGGATCATGTGCGTGCGGTTGTTGCCGGTCCAGGTGATGGTGTTGGGCGCCCAGGTGGCCCCCGACACGGTCCGCGGCGCGTTGATGCGCTTGTAGGAATTGACCGTCGGGTTGAAGAACGAGCAGAGCGCATCGGCATTGTACTGGATGCCGCCCAGCACCTGATAGGCGAGCTTGGAAAGGCCCAGCTCGCCCTTCGGATCGCCGAACAGGTTCTTCTTCCCCGCCATGTCCCAGAACGAGATATGGGCGTGAGCGCCGTTGCCGGTCAGGGTGCTGAAGGGCTTGGGCATGAAGGTCGCGCGCAGGCCGTGCTTTTCGGCGATCGACTTGGCCATGTATTTGAAGAAGACATGGCGGTCGGCCGTCAGCAGCACATCGTCATATTCCCAGTTCATTTCGAACTGGCCGTTGGCGTCCTCATGGTCGTTCTGATAGGGCTTCCAGCCCAGGGCCAGCATGGAATCGCAGATCTCGGTGATGACGTCATAGCGGCGCATCAAGGCGAGCTGGTCATAGCAGGGCTTGTCGGCCGTGTCGGCCGTGTCGGCGATCTCCTTGCCATCCGGCGTGATGAGGAAGAATTCGCATTCGACGCCGGCCTTGGCGCGGAGGCCCTTCTTGCCGGCCTCGGCGATCTTGCGCTTCAGCAGATTGCGCGGGGAGTCCGCGACCGGCTTGCCGTCCATCCATAAATCGGAGGCGAGCCAGCCCACTTCCGGCTTCCACGGCAATTGGATGAGGCTGTCGGGATCGGGCTTGGCGAAGAGGTCGGGATGGGCCGGCGTCATGTCGAGCCAGGTTGCGAACCCGGCGAAGCCCGCACCATTCTTCTGCATTTCCGCGATCGCGGCCGCAGGCACCAGCTTGGCGCGGAGCGCGCCGAAGAGATCGGTATAGGAGATCAGGAAATACTTGATCTTGCGTTCCTTCGCGACCTTGGCGAGGTCGGTTGCCATTTTTAAGCCCCCTTCGTTGTAAAGCCTCAATTCACCTGTTTCGTTTTGTTCCGGCGGCCGCTTGCTTGGGTGCGGCCGCCATCGTTCTTCTGTTCTTCAGTATTTCCCGGTTCAGTATCTTCCCTGGCCCGGGATCCAGTTGGTGCCGGCCAGCGGCACGCCCGCCATCGCCGCGGATTCCACGGTGAGGGCGACCAGATCGTCGGGCTCGAGATTGTGCACATGGCTCTTGCCGCAGGCGCGCGCGATGATCTGCGTCTCCATCGTCAACACGGCGAGATAATTGGCCAGGCGATGACCCGCCTTGACCGGATCGAGGCGCGCGGCCAGGACCGGATCCTGCGTGGTGATCCCGGCGGGATCCCGGCCTTCATGCCAATCGTCATAGGCGCCGGCCGTGGTGCCGAGCTTCTTATATTCGCTTTCCAGCGCCGGCGCATTGTCACCCAGCGCAATCAGCGCCGCCGTGCCGATGGCAACCGCGTCGGCACCCAGCGCCAGGCACTTGGCCACGTCGGCGCCGTTGCGGATGCCGCCGGAGACGATGAGCTGCACCTTCCGGTGCATGTCGAGATCCTGCAGCGCCTGCACCGCCGGACGGATGGCGGCGAGGATGGGCAGGCCCACATGCTCGATGAAGACTTCCTGCGTCGCCGCCGTGCCGCCCTGCATGCCGTCGAGCACCACGACATCGGCGCCCGACTTCACGGCAAGCGCCGTATCGTAATAGGGCCGCGTGGCGCCGACCTTCACATAGATCGGCTTTTCCCAATTGGTAATCTCGCGCAGTTCGGTGATCTTGATGGCGAGATCGTCGGGGCCGGTCCAGTCCGGATGCCGGCAGGCCGAACGCTGGTCGATGCCGATGGGCAGGTTGCGCATCTTGGCCACGCGCTCTGTGATCTTCTGCCCCAGCAGCATGCCGCCGCCGCCAGGCTTGGCACCCTGGCCGATCACGACTTCGATGGCATCCGCCTTCCTGAGATCGTCCGGGTTCATGCCATAGCGCGACGGCAGGAGCTGATAGACCAGGAGATTGGAATGACCGCGTTCTTCGGGCGTCATGCCGCCGTCGCCGGTCGTGGTGCTGGTGCCCATGGCCGACGCCCCCCGGCCCAAGGCTTCCTTGGCATTGCCGGAGAGGGCGCCGAAGCTCATGCCGGCGATGGTGACCGGCGTCTTGATTTCAATAGGCTTCTTGGCGAAGCGGGTGCCCAGCACGACATTGGTGCCGCATTTTTCGCGGTAGCCTTCCAGCGGGTAGCGCGAGATCGAGGCACCGAGGAACAGCAGATCATCGAAATGCGGCACCTTGCGCTTGGCACCGCCGCCGCGGATGTCGTAGATGCCGGTCGCGGCCGCGCGCTGGATCTGGGCGACCGCGTCCGGATCGAAGGTCGCGTTGAAGCGCGGCGGCGTATAGAAAGGGCTATGTTCGTTCGAGGACATTCTATCATTCCCTCTCAATACGCATCGACATTGTCGACGTGGAAGTTGTAGAGGCTCCGCTTGGAGCCATAGCGCTTGAACTTTTTCGGGTCGGCATCGATGCCGGCCTGCTTCAACAGGCGCTCGAGCTTGGCCAGATGATGCGGCGTCATCTTCTTCTCGATGCAATCGGAGCCGAGACTCTCGACCTTGCCCTGCACATAAAGCCGCGCTTCGTAGATCGAATCGCCGAGGCTTGCTCCGGCATCGCCGCAGACGATCAGCGCGCCGCTCTGGGCCATGAAGCCGCTCATGGCACCGACCGAACCCTTGACGACGATATCGATGCCCTTCATGGAGATGCCGCAACGCGTGCCGGCATCGCCTTCGATCACCAGCAGGCCGCCCTGGCCGGTGGCGCCGGCGGCGGAGCTTGCCGTGCCTTTCACGCGCACTTCGCCGGACATCATGTTTTCGGCAACGCCGACGCCGCATTGGCCATGAATGACGACGGTCGCCTTCTGATTCATGCCGGCGCAGTAGTAGCCGATATGGCCGTTGACATGGACCTCGATCGGCTGCGTGAGCCCCACCGCGCAGGCATGCTCGCCATGGAGGTTATTGAGATGCCACACCTTCTCATTGGTGTCGACGGGCAGCGATTGGAGCTTGGAATTGACCTCGCGCAGAGACGTCTTGGTCAGGTCGAAAGCATTCATGTTCGGATTGGACATGATCAGTGGAGGCTCCAGCTATAGACGGTGGCGGGGGCCGGTTCCCAGATCTTGGCCTTTTCGATGTTGGGGAGATAGGCCAGGCTGCGGAATTCCGAGGCCATTGCCACCCAATCGTCGTTTTCGGCCAGAACCGCCGGCTTGCAGGCGATGCCGTCGCGCACGACAGCAAAGCCGTCCTTGGTGCCCATGGTGAAGGTGAAGAAGCCGTCGAGATCGGCAAGGCCCGCTTCCATCGCCTCCTTCAGCGTGGCGCCTTCGCCGAGGCGATGGGCGAAATAGCGCGCCGCCACTTCCGAATCATTGTCGGTGTCGAATTCCTGGCCCTGCTTCCTGAGCCACTTGCGTAAATTGTTGTGGTTCGAGAGCGAGCCATTATGCACCAGGCACATGTCGGAGGCTGGCGTGAAGGGGTGCGAATGCTCGGTCGTCACGGCGCTTTCCGTGGCCATCCTGGTATGGCCGATGGCATGGCTGCCCTGCATGTGCGCGAGGCCGTATTTCCTGGCGACATCGGCCGGCAGCCCCATGTCCTTATAGACTTCCATCAGCTTGCCATAGCCCATGATGCGGATTTCCGGGTGCTTGGCCTTCACCCAGGCGACCACGTCGGCCTCGTTCGTGTCGGCCGTGACCAGGGCATGGTTGCCGCGCTGCTCGACATCAATCTCGACATCGAGGTCGGCGCCGAGATCGCCGATGATTCCGCGCCACGGATAGGCGGTGTCTGCGTTGAAGAGCGTCAGCTTGCTGCGCTTGCCCGAAACCGGGCTGTGGTAGACGGCGATGCCCGCGCTGTCCGGACCCCGGTCGGTCATGCCGATCAGCATGGTTTCGAGATGCTTGCCAAGCGCGGGTTTGAGCGCCGGATTCTTAAGGAACAAGCCAACGATACCGCACATGGCGCATATCTCCCTTGGTGGCGGAAAATGCGGCCTTGAGCCGCGATGCTGCAAAGATAACCGCCTGCCGCCCGCTGTCAAGGGTTATGAAACTTTTTTTACTTACAGGAAACTCTATTCCTGGCGCGAGGCCCGGCACATTTCCGACCCGCCTTGACTGTCAAGCCCGGGCATGACGCGGTTTGCGATGCGTCAGTCGTTATCCCGCGCATAGGTGATGATCGACAGAAACCGGATCGGCAGCTTGATCAGCTGTTCCGGTCCATGCGGCACGTCCGAATCGAAATAGAGGCTGTCGCCGGGGCGCATGTGGTAAAGCTTGTCGCCATGCCGGTAACCGACTTCGCCTTGTAAAATATAGAGAAATTCGACCCCATCATGCTGGAAGATGGGGAATACGTCGGAATTCTCGGTGAGCGTCACCAGATATGGCTCGACCGCCAGGCCCCGGCTGAAACCGTGCCCGAGGAGCTGGTACTGATGTCCCGCGCGGGTGCCGCGGCGCTCGATCGGCAGACCCTGGCCGGCCGAGACGAAGGTCGCCGACCGTTCCTCCTCGAAGCCGCGGAAGAAGGAGGTCACCGGCACCTGCAGCGCTTTTGACAGCTCATGCAGCGTGGCAAGCGAGGGCGAGGTCTGGCCATTCTCGATCTTGGAGAGCATGCCGGCGGACATGGCCGAAGCCTGCGAAAGCTGCGCCACGGTCATGTTGAGCTGGTGGCGGAAATTGCGCACTTCGCGGCCGATGGCTGCCTCCAGCGAGCGCCCCTTGCCCGAGACGTGGTGCGGATCCTGGCTCAGATCGGCGGCGCGCTTGACCTGCTTGGCGGTCAATTTGTCGGGGGCGCCAGCCATGGAGGTGGTCGAGCGGCCTTGCCGCGCCATTGTCGCCTTGGCGGCCTTGCCGTCCTTCTTGCTGCCATTCTCGCGGCTGTTGCCGCGCTCTCGCGCCATGACTTGTCCCACCGATTATTGTCCTGCGACCGACTCAAATGGTCGATGTCAGAGCATAGCGGCAGTTTCCGGCCACGTCATGCCCTCTCGACCGCTACGCCGCTTGGCGATCCTGGCGCGGGCTGACGCTGAACTGTCGGCGATAGGCCTTGGCGAAATGCGACAGCGAGACGAAACCGCAGGCGATGGCGATTTCAGCGACCGACAGCTCGGTCTGGCGCAGCATGCGCCGCGCCCGCTGCAGGCGGAGCTGGGCGTGGAACTTCGCCGGCGTGCAGCCGAGATATCGCTTGGAGAGCCGCTCCAATTGGCGCTGGCTGACGCCCAGTTCATGGGCCAGCCGCGCTGGCGAGACCGGCTCCTCGACAGTGGCTTCCATGCGCTGGACCGCGCGCTGCACGATGGTGTTGCGCACCGCGGCACCCAGCAGTACCTGGCGCTGGCCTTCGGCCGCCCCACGGATGCCGCCATGCAGGAACTGGTCGGCGATCTGGCGTGCCAGTTCCCGCCCGTGATGGCATTGGATGAGTTCCAGCATCATGTCGAGGGCGGCCGTGGCGCCGGCGCAGGTGAGGATGCGCCCGTCGACGACGAAGAGATCGTTCAAGAGATCGACGTCCGGAAAGGCTTCGCGAAAGGAATCGGCATAGTCCCAATGCACCGTGCAGCGCCGCCCGGTAAGGAGGCCGGCCCGCGCCAGCACGAAGCTGCCGGTGCTGACGGAGGCCAGCGCAAGACCCGCCCGGTGCAGCCGCCGCGCCGCCGCCTCCACGGTCATGAAGCGCTTGGTTTCGGCATGGGAAGCGGCGCAGATGATCACCATGTCGAAATCGGCCGGGTCGATTTCGCTCACGGGCCGCGCCGCAACCTCGATCCCGCTATTGGATTCGACACTCTCGGCGCCCGTGCCGAACAGCGCCCACTGATAGAGCTTCCGGCCCGACATGCGGTTGGCCGCCCGCGCCGGCTCGATCGCCGAGGCGAAAGACATCAGCGCGAAGCCGGGAACCAGGATGATGGCAAGACGGAAAGGCGCCGACCCGATGGTGCGGGCCGCCGCGAAATCGGCGATTTCCCGCTCGTTCATCGCTCCAGATCGCGGAGGGCGGTGAGGCCCACCGGCCGGATGCCGAATTCCTTGCCGGCATCCATCAGGCAGGACCAGAGATATTCGGCTGAGGCGATATCGGCCAGCACGTGATAGGCCGCATGCGCCCGCCCGTCCTTCGCCTTGCGGTCGGCGCGGATGATGATGGCGCTCATCTTGGCAACCGATGTCTGGGCGATGCTGCCATCGGCAAAGCGGTCGCGCCGAAGATCGACGCCGCACATCTTGGAGAACATCTCCGGTGCGAATTCGCCGGTCAACATGAACCAGGCATGGCTGTCCTGGCGCGGCAGGGGATAGCCTTGTTGCGGGCGCGGTGCGGCCTCGGCCCATTTCCAGGCAGCATTGAGGCGCTGCATCAGGAGACCGGCCCCGGCCAGGGAATCGAGCAGGAAGATTTCCATCGGCGCCAGGCGCGCCGCCAGCTCGCCGCCGCTTTGCGCATAGGCCTTGTTGGAATCCGGGCCGATGGCGAGGCCCTGCGCGGCCAGCCATTCGACCGTGCCGCGGCCCTTGAAACCGGCATGCGGCATGACCGAAAGATCGGCCAAGGCCAACCGCCCTGCCGAGGCCAGCTCCGCCTCGCGCGAAGCACCAAAATCGAGCGGCACGGCGCCGCCATTCAGTTCGCCGAAATTGGCGCCGAGCTTGACCAGTTCGCGGTAGATGAAACTGCGCCGTTTCAGGCCGGCAGGATTGATCGCGTTCATTTCACATCTCCTGCCGCTTGTTCTCAGGGTCGTAGAATGGATATTTCGTCACCACGCCCGTGATACGCTGGCCGCCATCGACCTTGATGGTGAACTCGCTGCCCGGATTGGCATCGTCGCCATGCACGTAAGCAAGGCCGACGACCTTGCCGAGGCTGGGCGATTTCACCGCCGAGGTCACGCGGCCGACAATCTCCTCGCCGCGAAGCACCAGATGGCATTCTTCCGGACAGACGTCGCTGGCATTCTTCAAGGTGAAGCCGACCAGCTTACGTTGCAGCTTCATCTTGGCCATGATCTCGGTCGAACGGCCGCCCACGAAAAAGGGCTTGGTCTTCGCCAGCGCCCAGGGCATATCGGCTTCCCACACATTGGTGAGGCCGTCCGTGTCCTGGCTGACGATGATGTGGCCCTTTTCCAGACGCAGCACGCGCTGCGCCTCGACGCCGAATGGCCTGATGCCTTCGGGCTTGCCGGCTTCCAGCAAGGCATCCCACAAGGCCTCGCCATAGCCGGCCGGCACATGGATTTCATAACCCAGTTCGCCGACGAAGCCGACGCGCATGAGCCGCGCCGGGATGCCGGCAACCGTGCCCATCCTGACGCCCATATAGGGGAAGGCTTCGGGCGAAAGGTCGATATCGCTGCAGACTTTCTGCAGCACGGCGCGCGATTTCGGCCCGGCGATATTGACGCCGTTCAAGGCCGCCGTCACGTTGGCGACATCGACGTCCAAGCGCCATTGCGCGTTCCAGAACAGCATCTGGCGATAGACCGCATCGACGCCGCTGGTCGTCGCCGTCACATAGAAATGCTCGTCATGGAACCGGCAGGCGACGCCGTCATCGGTGATGACACCGGCATTGTCGGTCATCAGCACATAACGCGAGCGCCCCACCGGCTGCTTGGTGTAGCTGAATGTATACATGCGATTGAGGAATTCGGCCGCATCCGGCCCACGCACGTCGAGGCCGCCCAGGGTCGAGACGTCGATGAGGCCGACATTCTCCCGCACCGCCTTTACTTCCGTGTCGATGGCCTTGCCGCGATCCGATCTGGCGCCGTAATAGGCCGGGCGCCACCAGACGCCGGCCGGCATCATCTGCGCACCCAGTTCCAGATGCCGGTGATGCATCGCCGTGCGCCGTTCCGGGTCGAACACGCGGCCGGCGAGATGGCCGAACTTCTCCGGCGTGTAAGGCGGGCGCTGGGTCGTCACATTCATCCTGGCGATATCGGTGCCGGTTTCACGTGAAACAATGCGCACCGACGTCACCGCCGAATGGCGGCCCTGGCTGGGGCCCATGCCGACGGTCGAATAGCGCTTCAGCAATTCGACATTGTCATAGCCGTCGGCGATGCCGTTGACGAGGTCGTGATATTTGAGGTCTTCGTCGAAATCGATGAAATCGAAGCCGCGCTCATGCGGGAAGATCGGCCAAGGATGCGTGCGGCCGACATTGCCTTTCTCGGCCGGTGCCGCCGGAATGCCGGCAATGTTGAGCCCCGCATCCTTGGCAGCCGCCAGACCGGCGCGCTTCCCATCGGCGATGACGGCATCGAGATCGTAGACATTGTTGACCGAGCCTGCGGCATGGACACCGGCCGGCAGTTCGACCGGCTCGAACATGTGCGACTGATGGCAATAGCCGAATTTGGCGCCGGCATGGTGCAGCAGCTGCCCGGCCGGGCTGAAACCGACCGACATCAGGATGAGATCGCAGGCCACGCTCCTGCCGCCGGTCCCGAGTTTGCCCTCGCCGGCGACGGGTGCCAGCACAGCCCCCGAAATATGCGACTTCTGCGCGTAGAGCGCCTCGCTGATGCCGTGGCCGGCGTCAATGGCAACACCTTGCGCCCGCACCGCCGCCACCAGGGGCGTCGCCGGCACGTCGGCGCGCAGGTCGGCAATGGCCGCCACCTTGACACCTGCGTCGATGAGATCGAGGGCGGCGCCATAGGCGTCGTCATTGGCGGCGAGGATGACCGCGTCGCGGCCCGGCCGCACGCCGTAAAGGCGGATGAGGCGCTGGGCGGCGCTGGCCATCATGACGCCCGGCAGATCGTTGTTGCGGAAGACCGCCGGCTGCTCGATCGAGCCGGTGGCGACCACGATCGATTTGGCGCGCAGCTTGTAGAAGCGATTGCCCTTGATGAGCGGTATCCAATTGTCGGCAAAGACGCCGGAGCAGATGGTGCCGGTCATGACCTGCAAGCCCTTGGCGCCGGCCAGCATGCGGCCGCAATCGCCGAGCAGGGTCTCGGCGCGCGAACCGGCGGCATCGAAACGGGCATAACCCAGCGATCCGCCGATGGCCGCATTCTCCTCGATGAGGATGACCTCGGCCCCCGCTTCCACCGCCGCCCGCGCCGCGGCAAGACCCGCCGGCCCCGCGCCGATCACGGCCACGTCGGCGAAGAGATATTGCTTGTCGTAATAGCTCTCGTGGAAATCGGCCTTGGGGTCGATGGTGCCGAGGCCCGTGAGCGCGCGCACGATCGGTTCCCAGAAGGCCCAGGATTTCTTCTTCTCGTTGAAGGTCTTGTAATAGAAGCCCACGGGCAGGAAGCGGTGCACCAGTTCGACCGCGCGCGCCATGTCGCTGTCGAAGGAACCGAAATAGTTCTGCGCCTTGACCTTGAGGCCATTCCCGGCCGGATATTTGTCGGCCAGGCAATTTGGTTCCTGCGGCAGCTGTACCAGCGTGTTGGCGTCCTGCCCGGCCATGGTCAGCACACCGCGCGGCCGGTGATATTTGAACGAGCGCGAAATCATCCATTGGCCGTTGGCGCAAAGGGCGCTGGCGATGGTGTCACCTCTGAACCCGGTGATGGTGCGGCCTTCGAAATCGAAGGTGACCGTCTCGGCGCGATTGAGGAGACGCCCGAAGGGCGCGGGCAGGCGGTTGATGTCGCTCATCACTTCTTCTCCCCCATCCCGCTCACAGTGGTTTTGGGCGCAAATTCGACCCGGGTCGTGAACAGTTCCGCCGCCGGATAGGTCCTGATGATCTCGTCGGTGATGTTGTTGCGCTCGGCGATGAACCAGAAGGAGGTCGGCACATGGCACCACCATTCGCGCACGATTCCGGCATCGTTATTTTCCAGGAACAGCCAATCGGCCCATTCCTTGTCGCCCAGGGTCGCGGGATCGGGCATCGGCTTCACCTCTCCGCCCCAGGAGAATTCGCTGATGTTGCGCGGGCCGTTCAAGGGGCAATTCATGACTTTCATGGGTCTTTTCCTCCCCTCAATGGCCAACCGAGGCGGCACCCTTTTCGCCGACCTGGGCATAGTCGACGAAGCGGTCGAGATAGAATGGCTTGATGAGATCATGCGGGCTGTCATGGGCGATGGTGTGCGCCATGGTCATGCCGCAGACCGGCGTCGCCTTGAAGCCCCAGGTGCCCCAGCCGCTGTCGATATAGTAGTTCTTGACCGGCGTCAGGCCCATGATCGGGCTGAAATCGGGCGTCATGTCGGTCATGCCGGCCCATTGCCGCATCACCTTCACCTCGCCCAGCATGGGCAGCAGTTCCAGCATGTGGCCGAGCAGGCCTTCCTTGAAGTCGAGGGTCGAACGCGTGCCATAGAGGCCGTAGGGGTCGGTCGAACCGCCCATCACCAATTCGCCGCGCGAGCTTTGGCTGACATAGACGTGGAGCGAGCCGGAGACGATGATCTGGTCGAGGAACGGCTTCAGGGGCACGCTGACGCAGGCCTGCAGCGGAATGGTGCGGATCGGCAGGCGGAAGCCCGCCATCTTGGCCACCACCGACGTGTTGCCGGCCACCGCCTGCATCACCCGGTTCGCATAGACCGTGCCGCGCGATGTTTCGACACCCTTCACCGTGCCGTTTTCGATGATGAGGCCGTTGACCGAAGTCTGCTGGTGAATCTCGACGCCCAACTTGGCGGCACCCCTGGCATAGGCCCAGGCCACGGCGTCATGGCGCGCGATCGATCCCGGCGGATGGAAGAGGGCGCCCATGATCGGATAGCGCACATGGTCCGACATGTTGAGATACGGGCACAATTTGGCGATCTGGTCCGGATAGATGAGCTCGGAATCGACGCCCAATTGCTTGTTGACCTCGGCACGCCAGCGGCTGGTGCGCATGGCGGCATCGGTATGCGCCAGGGTGAAATGCCCGCGCTCCGTATAGAGGATGTTGAAATCGAGTTCCTGGCTGAAGTCGCGGTAGAGCTTCAGCGACTGCTCGTAGAAACGCACACCTTCCGGCGTCAGATAGTTGGAACGGATAATCGCCGTGTTGCGCGCCGTATTGCCGCCGGCCAGATACCCGCGCTCCAGCACGCAGACATTGGTGATGCCGTGCGTATGCGCCAGGTAATAGGCGCAGGCCAGCGCATGGCCGCCGCCGCCGATGATGACGACGTCATAGGATTTCTTCAGATCCTGCTGCTTGGGGATAAATCGCTCGGCCGGGTATTTCTTGCGAAAGCCGTAACGCAGGATCTTCAGGGGAACGAAGGCTGGGATCATCGGATTGCCTCGGCGCATGCAGCGGAATGGCGGCAAGGCTATCTCAGCCGATTTTACGGCATTGTCAATTATCGACCGACGATGACGGAAAATCGTCTGACCGATTTTCAGATGGAAACTGGCTCTAAGGCAGCGGCGTCGCTTCGCTCTCGCGCGCTCGGTCCAGCAGCCATTTCCGCAGCAGGGTTGTGGCCGTGCGCGGACGGGCGCCGATCGGCTCCACCAGATGGAAACCGAACTCGGTCACCATCACCTCATCCACGGGGCGCACCAGGCGCTCATCGTGCAGGAATTCATCGACGAAATAGCGCCAGCCCAGCCCCATGCCCTCGCCGGCGATCGCCGCCTGGACGAGCAGAGGATAGGAGTTGAAGCGAATGCGCGCGGCCGGCAGTTTTGGCCGGTCCGGCATGTTCTGCGCCCAATCCTCCCACGAAAGCCAGCGCGGATCGGCCGATTCATATTCGAGCAATGGCAGCGCGCAGAACTCGTCGAGGCTCAAAGGCAGCTTCTTGCCCTTGATCAAGGCCGGGCTCACGACCGGGAACATCTCGCCGCCGAACATGCGCGTGGCATTGAGCGCCGGCCAATGCCCGTCGCCATAGCGTATCGCCATGTCGATGCGCTCCTCGGCCAGATCCCCCAAGGCATCGGAGGAAACGAGGCGCAGATCGATGCTGGGATTGGCCGAGCGGAAGCCGGGCAGGCGCGGCATGACCCAGAAGGTGGAAAAGCCCAGGCTGGCGCCGATGGTGACGCTGCGCCGCCCCTGCTGCTGCCTGAGCGTCGTCGCCGTGTCGGAGATCGAGGTCAGGCCCGACGTGACGGCACGGTAGAGAATGTCGCCTTCCGGCGTCAGGCGCATGCCGCGGCGCGAGCGGGAAAAGAGCAGTACACCGAGATCGGATTCCAATTGCTGGATCTGCCGGCTGATGGCGGCCTGGGTAAGGCCGAGTTCCCTGCCCGCCGCCGTGAAGCTTTCCAGGCGCCCGGCGGCCTCGAAGGCAACCAGCGAATTCAATGGCGGCAGCGAGCGGCGCAGCGAGGGTCGAGCCATATGCAATCCCATGAGCAGAAGTTCCGTCTTCTATACTGCACGGTCAGGGCAGCATAAAGCCCGCGCATAATCGGGGTCCGGTCATGACGGCTGATCATGCCGGTATCAGCCAAGTCTGCATTTACTTGTCGCCCCGGTCCGGCCAAGACTGCCGTCCGTGCGACCCCAGCGGCGTCCCCAGGAGTATCGCCAGTGCATTCCTTCCAACATTCAATCGGGCTTCAATCGGGCCGGCTTCCTTTCGACCCGGCCGCCATCGCGCGCGTGCTGCAGCCGATCGAACGTGCACGCGGCCTGCCCAACGAAGCCTATGTCAGCCAGGCCTTCCGCGAATGGGAACGCGACCGTGTCATCGCCAGGACCTGGTTCTGCATCGGCTTCGGCCGCGACGTCGCCAATGCGGGCGACGCCTTCCCCAGCGACGTGCTGGGCCTGCCGGTCCTGATGGTCCGCCGCTATGACGGCACGATCGGCGTCTTCCACAATGTCTGCTCGCATCGCGGCGCGCAGCTGGTGACGGAGCCTTGCAGCGTCAAGCGGCGCATCCGCTGCCCCTATCATTCCTGGGTCTACGATCTCGAAGGCCGGCTCCTCGGCACGCCGCATATCGGCGGCCCGCGCACCAACGAAACCGCCGGGTTCGACAAGAGCGAGCATGGCCTCAAACCCGTCCGCCATGTCGTCTTCTGGGACATGGTCTTCGTCAACATGAGCGGCGACGCCGAACCCTTCGCGGACTTCATCAAGCCGCTGGCCGATCGCTGGGGCGATTTCGACATGAGCCATATCCGCCATCCGGGCGATGCTGGCAGCCTCAAGCTCACCGTCGATTGCAACTGGAAGCTGGCGGTCGAGAATTATTGCGAGGCCTATCACCTGCCCTCGATCCATCCCGCCTTGAACTCCTACTCGAAGCTGGAGGATCACTATAATATCGAGGTCGAAGACCGTTTCAGCGGCCAGGGCAGCCACGCCTACACGCCGCTGCTGGTCAAGGACGGGCCGAACCTGCCGCAATTCCCGAACCTCCCTGCCCGCTGGGACAAGGCCTCGGAATATGCCTCGCTCTTTCCCAATGTGCTGCTCGGCATCCATCGCGATCATTTCTTCGCCATCCGCCTGGAGCCGGTATCGCTGAGCCAGACGCGCGAGCATCTGGAAATCTACTATGTCGGCGACGCCTCCGCCGATCCGCATTTCGACGCCGCGAAGCAGGCCAACCTCAATGCCTGGAAGAAGGTCTTCGCCGAAGATGTCGACATGGTCGAGCGCATGCAGAACGGGCGGCGTTCCCCGGCCTATGATGGCGGCGTCTTTTCGCCGGCGATGGACGGTCCCACCCATTGCTTCCATCGCTGGCTGGCAAAACGCCTGCTTGCCGGCTAGGCAGGGCTAGACGCGAACCTCCACGCCCGCCTGTTCCAAGGCCGCGGCCAGCTCGCCCTCCGGCCGCCGGTCGCTGACCAGGAGATCGATGGCGCCGAGCGGGCAGGCTGTCACCAGGCTGGTCTGGTCGAATTTGCTGTGATCGAGCAGGGCCACGCGCTTTTTCGCGCGCGACAGCATCACGCGCTTCACGGCGGCGATGCCGGTATGGCTTTCCTGCAGCCCCTCCCGCGTGACGCCGGTCGAACCGACCAGGGCGATCGTCGCATTATACTGCTGCAGAAAGGCTTCGGTTTCGGCGCCGATGACACTGCCTTCGCGCGTATCGAGAACACCCGGGCAAAGATGCACGGCGATGCTGTCGTTGCGCCCCAGGGTCAGCGCCACTTCCAGGCTGCTTGTGATCACGGTCAGGTCGCGGCCGCCGGCGGACAGCAATTCAGCCAGATGCATGACGGTGGAGCCCATTTCGAGAATCAGGATGTCACCCGGCGCGATCAGGTCGCTGGCCAGCTGGGCGATCTTCCGGCGTTCCTCGCGGAACTCGCCATGGCGGATGCGCCAGTTCGGCTCCTGCAGGATGGGCTTGGCGACGGCACCGCCATAGGTCCGGCTGACGGCGCCCTCGCTGCCCAGTTCGGCCAGATCGCGGCGAATGGTTTCGCCGGAAACGCCCAGCGCCTCGGCCAGCGCTCCCACCCGCACGGCGGCATTCGCTTGCAGCGCTTCCAGAATGCGTTTCTGACGCGCCACCTTGTTCCGCGCACTTCGCCCCATACCCGTTCCCCGAATCCGCCCTCGCGCCGATCATGACATTCTCGGCATCGGTCCGCCAAGCCCGGCCGGCAGCCATCCGACTCGGAAAGAATATCTTTTGGCATGGAACCCGGGCCGTTTATGCTCCCGGCCATGGACGATCCAGCCGACAATCCGAACGAAGCGGCCAACGCCGCCATCTTCTATCAGCCCGAAGGTTACGACACGGGCCGGCAGAAACTGATGGGCCGGCACGCCGCCGGCGAGGGTTTCCTGAAGGGGTTCACCCGGCATGGCGGCGTCGATACGCTTTACTGCTATGCCGCCAGCAAGGAATATGCCGGGCACTTCCAGCGCTTGGTCGGCCAGTTCGGCAACAAGCGCCCCGTGCGCTGGCTGGACGAGCGCGACGCGGCCTCGCCCAAGGCGCCTGGAACATTGTATCTGCCGGATCCCAGCCTTGCCGCCGCCGCTTGGCGCCGGCGCGGCGTCGGGCAGAAGCTCTTTTCGATCACCGGCATCACCCATACGACCGCATCGGCCGGCGCCATGGACTGGATCGTCGGCCTGCTCTCGGCACCGGTGCAGGCCTGGGATGCCTTGATCTGCACCTCGTCTGTGGTGCGCGAGACGATCGACCTCGTTCTCGACCGGCAGCAGGACTATCTGCGGCAGCGCATGGGTGCCGCGCATTTCACGCGGCCGCAGCTGCCCGTCATTCCGCTGGGCGTCGACACGCAATCCTTCGCGCCGGACGCGGACAAGCGCGACGCCGCCCGGGCCGCCCTGGGATTCGGACCCCAGGATGTCGCCGTCCTTTTCGTCGGCCGTCTGTCCTTTCATGCCAAGGCGCATCCCTTGCCGATGTATCTGGGCCTTGAGCGCGCGGCGCAGGCGCTCGCCACGAAGGGGGCGGGCAAGGTCCATCTCATCCAGGCAGGCTGGTTCGCCAACGATTTCATCGAGAACGCCTTCAAGAGCGGTGCGGCGCAATTCTGCCCCAGCGTGAACGCCATCTTCCTCGACGGTAGAAAGCCGGACCAGCGCGCCCAGGCTTGGGCCGCGGCCGATCTCTTCACCTCGCTTTCCGACAATTTCCAGGAAACGTTCGGCTTGACGCCGATCGAAGCCATGGCGGCGGGCCTGCCTGGCGTCGTCAGCGATTGGAATGGCTACAAGGACACGGTGCGCGACGGCATCGACGGCCTGCGCGTGCCCACGCTGATGCCCCGCGCGGGTCTCGGCGCGGATCTCGCCGACCGGCACGCCGCGGGCATCGACACCTACGACCTCTATTGCGGCTTCTCCAGCCAGTTCGTTGCCATCGACCCCATCGCGGCGGGACGCGCCTATTTCAAGCTGATCGAAGATGTCGATCTGCGCCGCCGCATGGGCGAAGCGGCACGGCGGCGCGCGGTCGAAACTTTCGATTGGGCCGTCATCGTCAAGCGCTATCAGGCCCTGTGGCGGGAACTGGATGGCCTGCGCAAGGCAGGCACCGAGAATGCGCCGCGCCGTGCCGGCGAAGCCGCCAATCCGTCGCGGCTCGACCCCTTCGACAGCTTTACCGGCTATCCCAGCGACACTCTGACCGACGGGCATATCGCCGCCGCGATGCAGGGTGCCGACGGTGCCCGGCTGCAGGCCTTGCTGCAATCGCCCCTCATCTCCTTCGTGAAGCCCGTGGCACCGGATCCCGACGATTGCGCGCGCATCCTGGCCGACCTGCAGCGCGGCGGACCTTCAAGCGTGGGCGACATCCTGGCCGATGCACCCGATGCGCGGCGCGACCGCATCGAACGCGGCCTCGTCTGGCTGGCCAAGCTGGGCCTGCTCGGCATCAAGCCGCCTATTCGCTGACCGGACTCGCTGATCAGGCGCGCTCCCGCGACCAGATCTGCAGCACGTCGACAATGGCGCCAGTCAGCTGCGCCAATTCATCCTGCGACACGACGAAAGGCGGGGCCAGATAGACGATGTTGCCGAAGGGCCGGACCCAGACGCCGCGCTCGAGGAAATGGGGCCGCAGCCAGACGCCTTCGCCGGCCCGGTCCAGTTCCACGACGCCGATGGCACCCTTGACGCGCACATCGACGACGCCCTTGAGGGCACGGCAGGGCGCCAGGCGTTCCCGCAGATGCGCCTCGATGGCCGCGACCTGCTGCAGGCGCGGTTCCCGTTCGAAGAGATCGAGCGACGCGTTGGCCGCGGCGCAGGCCAGCGGATTTCCCATATAGGTCGGCCCATGCATCAGCGCCGTATCGGGACGGTCCGATAGAAAGGCGCCGAACACATGGCGCCGCGCGATCGCCGCGGACAAAGGCAGCGTGCCGCCGGAAAGCGCCTTCGACAAAGTCATGATGTCGGGCACGATGCCGGCCTGCTCGCTGGCGAACATGGTCCCCAGGCGGCCGAAACCGGTCATGATTTCATCGAGGATAAGAAGGTGTCCCTGCGCCTCGCTGACGCGGCGCAGGAAAGAGAGCGACGCGGGCTCGTGAAACTTCATGCCGCCCGCCCCTTGCACCAGCGGTTCGACGATGATGCCGGCAATCTCGCCGCCACGCTGTGCCAGCAGGGCTGCAAAGGCTGCTTCGCCGGCCGCGTCGCGCGGCAGGGGCACCACGATCTGTTCGGGCAGATAGCCTTTGAAATGGCCGTGCATGCCTTCGTCCGGGTCGCAGACCGACATGCAGGCCATGGTGTCGCCGTGATAGCCATGGCGAAAGCTGACGAAACGCGTGCGGCCGCGAATGCCGCGGTTGATCCAATATTGGATCGCCATCTTCATCGCCACTTCGACCGAGACCGAGCCGGATTCGCAGAAGAAGACGTGATCGAGATCGCCCGGCGCCAGTTTCGCAAGCCGCGTCGCCAGTACCATGGCCGGTTCGTTGGCAAGTCCGCCCAGCATGACATGCGGCAGCTTTTCCAGCTGGGCCGCGACCGCCGCCCGGATATGCGGATGGTTATAGCCATGCGCCTGCGTCCACCAGGAAGCGATGCCGTCCACCAGCACCGTTCCGTCGGCAAGGAACAGTTTCGCTCCCTCGGCCCGCACGACGGGAAGCGGCGTCGGCGCCGTCTGCATCTGCGTATAGGGCAGCCACAGGTGCTTGAAGCCTTCCCGCAGCCAGTCCGGCGCCGCAGCCGCTTCAGGCATGATGAGCCTGAACCGGCATTGGCTTGAGACCGAGCCTGTCGAACAGGGCTTCGTCCCTCGGCTGCGCCGGATTGGCCGTGGTCAGCAGCTTCGGTCCGCAGAAGATCGAATTGGCGCCGGCGAGAAAGGCCAGCGCCTGCAATTCGTCGCTCATGGTTTCGCGCCCGGCCGAAAGGCGCACCATCGAGGCCGGCATCACGATGCGCGCCACCGCGATGGTGCGCACGAATTCCAGCGGATCGAGCCTCTCGGTGCCGTGGAGCGGCGTGCCCTCGACCTGCACCAGCATGTTGATCGGCACCGATTCCGGATGTTCTTCCATGTTGGCGAGCGTCGCCAGCATGCCGGCACGGTCGCGCCGGCCTTCGCCGAGGCCCACGATGCCGCCGCAACAGACCTTCATGCCGGCCGAGCGGACATGCTGCAGGGTATCGAAGCGGTCCTGCATGGTTCGCGTGGTGATGATTTCGCCGTAATATTCCGGCGAGGTATCGATATTGTGGTTGTAATAGTCGAGCCCCGCTTCGGCGAGGTGCAACGCCTGCGGCTCGGTCAGCATCCCTAAGGTCATGCAGGTTTCGAGCCCCAGATCCTTGACCCCCTTGACGATATCGCAGATCGCATCGACGTCGCGGTCCTTGAGCTCGCGCCAGGCGGCACCCATGCAATAGCGCGAGGCGCCGCCCTCCCTGGCCGCGCGCGCGGCGGCGACCACCTTTTCGACCTGCATCAGTTTGTCGGCTTCGACGCCGGTCTGGTATTGCGCGGCCTGCGGGCAATAGGCGCAATCCTCGGCACAGCCGCCGGTCTTGATCGACAGCAGGGTCGACATCTGCACTTCGTTGGCATTGAAGCGCCGGCGATGGACACTCTGCGCACGGAAGATCAGATCGTTGAATGACAGCGCGAACAAGGCCTCGATTTCGGCCACCGACCAGTCATGACGCAGATCTTCGGCGTTTAAATTGTCCATGTCGCAACAGCCTTTCCCGCTTAACGTCGATCGAGCCGGACGCTAAGCTTGCCCCCAAAGGGTGTCAAGCCGACGGCGGCTTGACCGTTCAACCGAATGACACTGGACCATGACGGGCTATTTCGTCACCGCCACCGGCACCGATATCGGCAAGACCTATCTCGGCGCCGCCTTGCTGCGTCATTGGCGCCGGGAGGAACGCGCCATCGCCGCGCTGAAACCGGTCATGAGCGGCTTCGATCCCGCCGATGTGGCCGGCTCGGACGCCGGGCAATTGCTCATGGCCATGGGCGCGCCGATGGATTCGGGCGGCCTCAACCTCATCTCGCCCTGGCGCTTTGCAGCCCCCCTCTCGCCCGACATGGCGGCCGCGCGCGAAGGCAGGACAATCCCCTATGCCAAACTGGTCGACACCTGCCGCGCGGTTGCCGGCATGATGCCCGAAGAGGGCCGCCTCATCATCGAAGGTGTTGGCGGAATCTTCGTGCCGCTCGACGACAGACATACGGTGATGGATTGGATGAAGGATCTGCAGCTTCCCGTCCTGCTCGTCGCCGGCTCCTATCTCGGCACCATCAGCCACACATTGGCAGCCCTCGCCGCGATGAAGTTGCATGGCCTCGCACCCCATGCGGTCATCGTCAACGAATCGCCGGTCAGTCCCGTACCCATCGCCGAGACCGTCGAAGTCCTGCGGCGCCACGCACCGGACACGCGCATTCTGACACTGAAGCGCAATCCCGACGCAGCCGCCATCGCGGCCCTGGCCGGCGCGCTATGAGCCGCATCCCCCACCCTCTCCCCACTTCGTGGGGTGAGGGAGTTCCGATCGGGCCCTGCCTCTAAGCCCCTCGCCCCGCTTGCGGGGAGAGGGGTTGGGGAGTGGGGTTTTCAGTAGAAATAGTTCCGGTCGTTGAGGTCGGGATAGAGGCCGGCCACGAATTCGCCATAGCCGTTGAAGATCTGCGTCGGCACGCGTTCGCCCGAGCCCAGCAGGCGTTCCGATTCCTGGCTCCAGCGCGGATGCGGGAAGGCCGGGTTCACATTGGCATAGAAACCATACTCGCTGCTCTGCAGCAGCTGCCACAATCCGGTCGGTTCGATATCGGTGAAGGTGATGCGCTGGATGCCCTTGGCGGATTTGAAACCGTATTTCCACGGCACAGCTAGGCGGAAAGGCGCGCCGTTCTGCTTGGGCAGGGGTTTGCCGTAGATTCCGGTGGCGATGAAAGCGAGTTCGTTGGTCGCTTCGGCCAGGGTCAGCCCCTCGACATAGGGCCAGGGATAAAGCGGATCGGTCTGGCCGGGTGCTGCTTGCGTGTTCATGAAGCTTTCGAACCTTACGAACTTGGCGCCCGCCTGCGGTTCGGCCAGCGCCACCAGCGCGCTCAGCGGAAACCCGCTCCACGGCACGGCCATCGACCAGGCCTCCACGCAGCGGTGGCGATAGGCCCGCTCTTCGAGCGGCATCTGCTTCAGAAGATCGTCGATGGCGATGGTCTGCGGTTTGCCCACCATCCCGTCGATGGTGATGGCCCAGGGCCGGATCGGCAAGGCCTGCGCCGCCGCGACGACATCCTTCGAGGTGCCGAATTCATAATAATTGTTGTAGCTGGTGGCATCGCCCTCGGCCGTCATGTCGCGATCCAGCGCGTATCTGGGATTGCGCTGCACGGGATAGAGGCCGGTCGACGGATCGGGCGTGGCATCGCCTTCCGCCGCCGCCTTCTTTTCGCAGGCCAGAAGGGCCGGGGCGAAAATGGCGCCGGCCGCACCCGCCAGGAACCGGCGGCGGTTGCCAAAGACGCTCTCCGGCGTCAGCGCCGATTCCTTCAACTCCCAACCGCGTCTCTTGCGAATCCACATCGCCTTCTCCCTTGGTGTCCTCAAGGAGATACGCAGGCTCTGGGCGATAGATTACAGCGGCGCCTGCCGGCCCCAAAACAAAACCGGCGCGGGAACGGCCCCGCGCCGGCTTAACCCCTCATGAAACTGCGGTTACTTGCTCAGAAGCGCGCGCAGCATCCAGGCATTCTTTTCATGGATCTGCATGCGCTGGGTGAGGAGATCCGCCGTCGGCTCGTCGCCGGCCTTGTCGGCTGCCGGGAACACCGAACGGGCGGTTTTCACCACCGCTTCCTGGCCCTGGACCAGCTTCCGGATCATGTCTTCGGCGGATGGCACGCCCTGCTCTTCCTTGATCGTGGAAAGCTTGGCATAGGCGGCATAGGTGCCCGGCGCCGGATAACCCAAGGCCCGGATGCGCTCGGCGACGAGATCGACCGCGAGCGCCAGCTCCGTATACTGCGTCTCGAACATGAGGTGCAGCGTGTTGAACATCGGCCCTTCGACATTCCAATGGAAATTGTGGGTCTTGAGATAGAGCGTGTAGGTGTCAGCCAGAAGACGCGACAGGCCATCGGCGATGGCTTTGCGGTCCTTCTTGGAAATGCCGATATCGATGTCCATTTTCCGACCCTCGCATTTTGTTCAGGCTCTAAATCTGGCCCTAAGCCATGACAACCGCAAGGCTTTAGACGGTATTCCAGGATCAAAAATGTCGCAGCCGGTGATCGAGCGGATCGATCACCGTGCACTGAATTCTCGCCGCAAATCGATCAATTGTCGGGGCTGTATCCAATAAGAGGAATCCCCCCGGAGCCGAGACTCCGGGGGTAATCCTTCAGTGGAAAAACCACTTTGCCGTGGTTTCCCAACCGACTTCCCGCTCGCAGATTCAGATCTTTACGCGCTAATGTCAAGCGCTTCAATCACGCAATCGATGTGGAGGCCGAGATGGATAGGGGCAAAGTGGTACTACACAAAATTGCGGGCAGCAGCCGGTATCTGGGTCTGGATGTCGGCATCGCTTCATGCGGCTGGGCCGTCGTGGACATCGGCGATCCCGGCAACGGCAAGTTCGAAGGCGCCATTTTGGCCGTGGGTAGCTGGATGTTCGACGCCCCCGAAGACAAGGAAGGGACGCCGACAAACCAAATTCGCCGCCAGATGCGCGGCCGGCGCCGCGTCATTCGGCGGCGCCGACAACGCATGAATGACATTCGCGCTCTCTTTGCAAAAAGGGGCTTGCTGAAGAACAGAGCCAAGGATGCGTTGCATTTCCCCCGGCAGGATCCTTTGGCTTTGCGGGTCAAGGCGCTGGACCATATGTTGTCGCCGGAAGAAATGGCGATCGCCTTGGGACATATCGCTCGCCATCGGGCCTTCAAGTCGAATAAGAAAAGCGATGGCGCCAACGCCGCTGACGACTCATCCAAAATGCTCAAGGCAATCGAGGCCACGCGAGACCGGCTGGCGGCCTTTCGTACAATTGGCGAAATGGTGCAGAACGATGCAGCCTTCGCCGGCAGGCGACGCAATCGGGACGGCGATTATTCGCATTCGCTCCTGCGCAGCGACCTGGAGGCGGAGGTCCGCGCCATCTTTTCCGCCCAAAGGCGATTGGGCAATGCCCTTGCCACGACGGAGTTGGAGACAGAATTTATAACCACGGCCTTTTTCCAGCGCCCACTGCAGGACAGCGAGAATATGGTCGGCCCCTGCCCGTTCGAGGCAGGTGAAAAACGTGCCGCTCGCGTCGCGCCCTCCTTCGAACTGTTTCGCTATCTTTCGCGCCTTGCAGCCCTGCGCCTGCGCAAAGGCCGTCAAGAGCGATCACTGACCGAGGATGAATTCGCCGCTGCCAGCGGCCGGTTTGGCTCGACCGCGACCGTCACGTTCAAGAGCCTGCGCAAACTCATCTGCCTTCCCTCCGATTGGGGTTTCGCCGGCATAAGCACCGAGGATGAGAAGCGCGACGTGACATCGCGGCACGGCGAAGCTGCCTATGGCACGGCCAAGCTACGCAAGGTGCTTGGCGAAACCGGCTGGGCAGTATTGCATCGGCAGCCGGACGTGCTGGACCGTATCGCCTTCATCCTCACCTTTCGCGATTCGCCGGAGCGCATTCAGGTCGGCTTGGCGGAATTGCATTTGGATCCGCTCATCGAAACTGCCTTGATGGATGGCGTGCGGGCGGGCGACTTCGCCAAGTTTACCGGTGCCGGCGGCATTTCGGCCAAGGCTTGTCGCGCTCTCATTCCACATTTGCGCCATGGCCTCGTCTATTCGGAGGCCTGCGCGAGAGCCGGCTACGATCATGCCGCTCAGAATTCCATTACGCTTGCGGATATCGGCTCGCCTGTCGCGCGCAAAGCCATGAGCGAATCCATCAAACAGGTAAAAGCACTGGTGCTGGAATTCGGCATCCCCGATGCGATTCACATCGAACTGGCGCGCGATGTCGGTAAGGGTAAGGAGGAACGGGACAGGATAAAAAGCGGCATCGACAAGCGCAATGCCGAGAAGGACCGCCTTCGCGCGCAATATTTGGACGACATCGGCAACGAGCCGCGCAATGCCGAGGACCTGCTGCGCTATGAATTGTGGAAGCAGCAGAATTGCCGTTGCATCTATTGCGACGACTATATCGATCCGAAGCATATAGCTGCCGGCAGCAATGCGGCGCAGGCCGACCATATCCTGCCATGGAGCCGTTTCGGCGATGACAGTTTCCATAACAAGGTACTGGTCAATGCAAAATGCAATCAGGATAAGCGCGGTCGCACACCCTTCGAATGGTTCGGCACCGACAAGCCGGTTGAGGCCTGGGACGCGCTTACCGCCCGCGTCGAGGCCAGCAAGGCCTTTCGCGGCTTCAAGAAACGCAACCTGCTGCTCAAGAACGCCGATGAGATGGCGGGGAAATTCCGCAACCGCAACCTTAACGATACACGCTATGCCTGCCGCGCGCTCAGTCAATTTCTGACTGAGAAATACCCTCCTGATCCCGGGAAGAGGCGCGTCTTCGCCCGGCCCGGCGCCATCACTAGCAAGCTGCGACAGGCCTGGGGCATTCAGGGGTTCAAGAAGGACGCGGACGGCAACCGACTGAGCGACGACCGGCACCACGCCTTGGACGCCCTGGTTTGCGCGGCAACGACCGAGAGCATGCTGCAGCGCCTGACTGCGGCCTTCAAGGCGGCCGAGGATAAGGGATTGCATCGCGAGTTGACGGAGATGCCCTTGCCCTGGCCCGGCTTCCAGGACGATTTACGTGAAGTTTTCCCAACCATATTCGTTGCCCGCGCTGCCCGTCACCGCGCGCGCGGCAAGGCTCATGACGCCACCATCAAGCAGATCGTCGACACCGTGGACGGCCGGGAAATCTATGAACGCAAAGCCATCGACAAGGTGACGGAAAAGGATCTCGTAAACATCAAGGATCCCGAACGCAACGCACCCATCGTGGCCAACGTCCGTGCTTGGCTCGCGGCCGGAAAACCTAAGGACACGCCGCCCCTTTCACCCAAAGGCGACCCAATTCGCAAGTTGCGGGTGCGCAACAAAGCCAAGGACGGCGTCGCCATTCGCGGCGGGCTTGCCGACCGCGGTGAAATGGCACGCGTCGATGTCTTTCGCAGGCAGAACGCCAGAGGCAAATGGCAGTACTTCATGGTGCCGATCTACCCACATCAAATTGCGGTGGAAGACGTCCCGCCGATGCGTGCAGTTCAGGCCGCAACGGACGAAGTGGATTGGCCATTGATTGACGAAACCTATCAGTTTCTCTGGCCCGTATACTCGATGACCCTGTTGGAACTTGTCACCTCCAATGGCGAGATTCTGCGGGGCTACTTCCGCGGCATGGACAGGTCGACCGGCGCGATCTCGCTTTCCGGCGACCGCTCAAGGAATGCGATTACACGGGGAATAGGTGGACGGACTCTGACTTCCTTCCAGAAATTGATTATAGACCGTCTCGGTCGCGTCTACGAGGTGGCGCCAGAGGTACGCACATGGCGTGGCGCGGCCTGCATATAAGTCGCGAGGCACGATTGCGCCTTTCTGACAATCAACTGGTCGTAACCCAGGATGACGAAGACGTGCGGCTTGCTCTTGAAGATATCGCCTGGATTGTCGTCGACGCGCCGGCCGCCATGTTGAGCTTCGCCCTGATCCGCGCCTGCATGGATAAGGGTATCGTGCTGGTCTTTACCGACGAGAGGCATATGCCGAGCGGTATGGCGCTGCCATTTCACCGACATTTCCGGCAAGCGGCCGTGGCGCAGTTGCAGACTTCACTGACAGCGCCGCTGGCAAAGCGCCTGTGGCAGGCGATCGTGATGCAGAAGATCGACAATCAGGCGGTGGCCCTGTCGCTCTGTGGCCGCCCCGGGAGTAAGACGCTTCTGTCTGCCAGCCGACGTGTCCGTTCGGGCGACCCCGCCAATGTCGAAGCACGCGCCGCAAGATTCTATTTCGGCCGCATGTTCCGCAGGGAAAGCAGCGATGGCAGCAAGATCGGTTTCGTGCGGGCCGACGACGGCGATCTGCGCAATAAGATGCTGAACTATGGCTATGCCATTTTACGCTCCGGCGTAGCTCGGGCACTGGTAGCCTTCGGTTTGTTACCTGGGCTGGGCTTGATGCACGCATCGCAGAACAATGCGTTCAATCTGGCCGACGATTTGGTCGAACCCTTCCGACCTTTTGCCGATATAATGGCACAAAGGCTGATGCTGGGGCGTAGCGATTTCAAAGCCGATCTCACTTTGAACGACCGCCGCAGCTTGGCAAGCCTCCTTCTTGAAAATTGCCTCATTGGCACTGAGAGAACCACTCTTCTCAACGCCACCGAACGCGTCGCCGACACTCTGGTCCGTGCGATGGATGCAAAGACGCCGGCGCTGCTCGAACTGCCCCGCCCCGATCCAGCGACCAAACCGGGATCATGAAAAGCAGCGAGGTACGCATCTTGTGGCTGTTCGTGTTCTTTGATCTGCCTGTCGGCACCAGGGACGAACGCCGCGCCGCGACCCGCTTTCGCAATTTCCTCAAGGACGACGGATTTATGATGTTACAATTTTCTGTCTACGCGCGCATTTGCAGAGGTGAAGAAGCTGCGGGTAAGCATCTTGGGCGCATCACCAAGCATCTGCCGGGCAAGGGCTCTATCCGGACCCTACAGGTGACCGACAAGCAATATGCCCGCATGAAACTATTGCTGGGCGAATCGGGAAAAAATGAGCATGTGGCACCGAGGCAAATGGTCTTGCTATAAAGAAATGCCGCGGCAAAACGGCATTTCTTCAATAAAATTCAATAGCCTATTAGCCACGTAGCCTACCAGCGGGAAGTCGGTAGGGAAACCACGGCTTCTACCACGCCGAGAACCTGCGCGGCGAAAGCCTACCAGCGGGAAGTCGGTAGGGAAACCACGGCACCAGTGTGTGGTCGGCGCTAGTGACGAGGAGCCTACCAGCGGGAAGTCGGTAGGGAAACCACGGCTCGACCAAAGAACACCGTTCAAGACAGGATAGCCTACCAGCGGGAAGTCGGTAGGGAAACCACGGCCAATCGCAACACTTATCGCCACGTTTGGCGAGCCTACCAGCGGGAAGTCGGTAGGGAAACCACGGCGTAGAGCCCATACGCACGAGCGATTGACACAGCCTACCAGCGGGAAGTCGGTAGGGAAACCACGGCAAATGGACCGATGAAACGCATCGAAATTTAAGCCTACCAGCGGGAAGTCGGTAGGGAAACCACGGCCTACCTGTCGACGCAGAGCGACGAGCCGCCGAGCCTACCAGCGGGAAGTCGGTAGGGAAACCACGGCACCTCAGTAGCCTGATCGGCTCTGGCCTAGAGCCTACCAGCGGGAAGTCGGTAGGGAAACCACGGCGGTCAAATCGCGCTGGTTCGCCGGCACCCGAGCCTACCAGCGGGAAGTCGGTAGGGAAACCACGGCAGCGGCGACGAAGCCGATGCGGTCGCCCGGAGCCTACCAGCGGGAAGTCGGTAGGGAAACCACGGCTTGACTGGTGCCGATATCGCAGCGAGGGCAAGCCTACCAGCGGGAAGTCGGTAGGGAAACCACGGCACCAAGCCGGCAACGTGGCCGAGGTGAGGTAGCCTACCAGCGGGAAGTCGGTAGGGAAACCACGGCGCTCATTGCCGATCTTGCGGCGGTCGTTCTAGCCTACCAGCGGGAAGTCGGTAGGGAAACCACGGCGCGACAGGCCGCCTCCATGAAATCGAAATAAGCCTACCAGCGGGAAGTCGGTAGGGAAACCACGGCTATCCACACAACAAGCGATAGAAGCGTGATAGCCTACCAGCGGGAAGTCGGTAGGGAAACCACGGCCCATTTCGGCACATTGCCTAGCGGCCTTCTAGCCTACCAGCGGGAAGTCGGTAGGGAAACCACGGCGATATCGGCCGCGCGATGTTCGAGCGGATGAGCCTACCAGCGGGAAGTCGGTAGGGAAACCACGGCCAGGGATTTGATATCCTCCTGGTCGGGCCGAGCCTACCAGCGGGAAGTCGGTAGGGAAACCACGGCATACGCCTTCAACGTGTGACCGGCGGCATGAGCCTACCAGCGGGAAGTCGGTAGGGAAACCACGGCCAAGTCGTCCGACGAAAACCCGCACGGCGAAGCCTACCAGCGGGAAGTCGGTAGGGAAACCACGGCCAATGGGAAGACGTTGTAACGGGATGATACGATTTGATTGCGCTTGCCAATTTGAGCGCTCTGAACGCCCCCCCCCCCCGCATTATGAACGGAGGGAGAGGCGTTCTCATTTCCTACTTCAATTTCTCGCAGGCGCGGATGATGCGGTTGCAGGCATCCTTCAAGGCCTCGGTCGAGGTGGCGTAGGAGATGCGGAAATGCGGGGAAAGGCCGAAGGCCGAGCCCTGCACCGCCGCGACACCTTCCGCTTCCAGCAGGTAGGTCACGAAATCGTCGTCGGTGGCGATCGTCCTGCCGTCGGGCGTCGTCTTGCCGATGGCACCGGCGCAGGACGGATAGACGTAGAACGCCCCTTCCGGCTTGTGGCAGTGCAGGCCCTTGGCCTTGTTCAGCATCTCCACCACCATGTCGCGGCGTTCCTTGAACGAGACATTGTGCTTGGCGATGAAATCCTGCGGGCCATTGAGCGCCTCGACCGCGGCGGCCTGGCTGATCGACGAAGGGTTCGAGGTCGATTGCGACTGGATCTTGGCAATGGCCTTGATGAGCGGGGCCGGCCCGCCGGCATAGCCGATGCGCCAGCCGGTCATGCAATAGCTCTTGGAAACGCCATTCATCGTGAGCGTGCGCTCATAGAGCTTGGGTTCGACCTCGGCGATCGTCGCGAACTTGAAATTGTCGTAGACGAGATGCTCGTACATGTCGTCGGTCAGCACCCAGACATGGGGATGTTTCAGCAGCACATCGGCGATCGCGCGCAGTTCCTTCGCCGTATAGGCGGCACCGGTCGGGTTGCTGGGTGAGTTGAGGATCAGCCATTTGGTCTTCGGCGTGATCGCCGCTTCCAGCATTTCCGGCTGCAGCTTGAACTGATGGTTCTGGCCGCATTCGACGAAGACCGGCGTCCCTTCCGCCAGATGCACGATGTCCGGATAGGAGACCCAATAGGGCGCCGGGATGATGACCTCGTCGCCGGGATTCACTGTCGCCACCAGCGCGTTGTAGAGCACCTGCTTGCCGCCGGTGCCGACCGTGATCTGGTCGATTCCGTAGTCGAGATTGTTCTCGCGCTTGAACTTGGCGGCGATCGCTTTTTTGAGCGCATCGGTGCCGTCGACATTCGTGTACTTGGTATCGCCCGCATTGATCGCCTTGATCGCCGCCTGTTTGATATTGTCCGGCGTGTCGAAATCCGGCTCGCCGGCACCTAAGCCGATGATGTCGCGGCCCTGCGCCTTCAGTTCGCGCGCCTTCATGGTCACGGCGATCGTGGGCGAGGGTTTGATACGGTCGAGGCGGTCGGCGAGAAAGGCCATTTCGGGTCACCATTCGAGGGGGCAAAAATCGGGCCGGAAGATAGCCCCCACCCCCGATCGCGGCAACCCAAATTGACCCTTCCGGGACGCAAGGCGGCAATGCGCCGCCGAATGATGTGGGCCTTCAGGCGTAACGCCGGGCCCGGGCTACCGAGATTGTCACCATGACACTTCCCGCCAGCAATCCCCAGCCGACCTGCTCGCCCAGGAAAACGGCCGCCAGCCCCAGTCCGATGAAGGGCTGGAACAGCTGGACCTGGCTGACCCGCGCCGTGCCGCCCAGGACCAGGCCGCGATACCAGAACAGGAATCCGATGAACATGGAGAACATGGTCACATAGCCGAGCCCGACCCAGGCCGAGACCGGCACCGGGACCGCGAAATTCGGCCAGGTGAAGATGAGCGCCGGCAGGGTCAACGGCAGGCTCGCCACCAGTGCCCAGGAGATGACGGCTGCCGGCTTCATGTCGTGAGACAATCTGGCCCCTTCGGCATAGCCGATGCCGGTCGCGGCGACCGCACCCACCATCAGCAGATCGGCCAGGCCGAATTTGCCGCCACCTTCGTA
Organism: Dongia sp.; assembly: GCF_041918875.1. Lineage (GTDB taxonomy): Bacteria > Pseudomonadota > Alphaproteobacteria > Dongiales > Dongiaceae > Dongia. The sequence goes on along the minus strand of NZ_JAYRUV010000009.1, from coordinate 122,407 downwards.
GATCGCAAAGGTCGCTACCGACACAGACCCCAGCGCCGTCCAGAACCAGAAGGGACGCTGGGGCCGCACGGTGCCGAGAAAGGCACCGACCAGACAGGTCGCCAGCGGAAAGAAGCCGGCAAAAAGCAGGCTGTGGCTGGCCGGCACGAAACGGAGTGCGATGCCGGTAAAGACCGGAAAGCCGATGACGACGCAAAGGCCCACGACGATGAGGCCGGCCAACTGGCGCTTGCGCGGCAGTGCCTGGCGGTTGAGGAGCAGCCAGATGCCGCCCAGGATCGCCGCGCCCACGGCGCGGGCGGCACTGACGAACCAGGGATCGAGCGCCAGCACGGCCGCCCGCGTCGCCGGCAGCGAGCCCCCGAAGATGATGACGCCGACGAGGCCGTAAGCGAGGCCGCGCGCCGCCGGTCCGATGGCGGCACCTTGCAGAGCTTCTGTGGTCATGTTCCTGCTTCCGATTGCTGACATGCCGGCAGAATGCGTTGCGATGGGCTGGCGCGGACAGGCACACATCCGATACAATCCATCAATCTATACCAGTACAAGAACCGATACAGATGGACATCGACCTCGCCAGCGAAACCGGTCCGCTCAGTTGCCGCATCGCCGCCGCGCTGGGCAAGCGCGTGACGAGCGGCGCGCTGGGTGCCGGCGAAAGACTGCCGTCGGTGCGGCGCCTCGCGGCACGCCTGCGGGTCAGCCCCTTCACCGTGGTCGCGGCCTATGACCGGCTGGTGGCCGATGGGCTGGCGGTGGCGCGCGCCAAATCCGGCTTCTTCGTGGCGCCCCGCGCCCAGGCGGCCAGGCCCCTCACGCTCGATCCGCTGCCCAATGCGCGTATGGGGGTCAATCCGATCTGGATGATGCGCCGCTCGCTGACGCTCGATCCCAGGCAGCCCAAGCCCGGCTGCGGCTGGCTGCCGGAGGATTGGCTGCCGGATGCCGCCTTGCGCAGCGCGCTCCGCGCTCTGTCGCGGGCGCCTGAAACGGGCCTTCTGGAATATGGCGTGCCGCTTGGCTTCCGCCCTTTGCGCGATCTGCTGGCACGGCGGCTCAACGAGATCGAGGTGCCGGTGACGCCCGAGCGCATAGTGCTGATGGATGGAGCATCCCAGGCGATCGATCTGGTGTGCCGCTATCTCGTCGAGCCGGACGATGCGGTCCTGGTCGACGATCCAGGCTATTTCAATTTCCATGCCGCCGTGCGCGCGCAACGCGGCAAGGTGCTTTCCGTCCCGATGACGCCGGCGGGGCCGGACCTTGCCGTCATGGAAGAACTGGCGGCAAGACACCGGCCCAAGCTCTATCTGACCAATGCGGGCCTGCAGAATCCGACTGGAGCCAAGCTGGGCCTGGCCACCGCCCACCGGCTGCTGGCCCTGGCCCAGCGCCACGATTTCCGTATCCTCGAGGACGATATCTTCCGCGATTTCGAAGCCCATCCGGGATTGCGCCTGGGCGCACTCGACGGGCTGCAGCGCGTCATCCATATGGGCAGCTTCTCGAAGACCCTGTCGGCGGCGACACGGATCGGCTTTCTTGCCGCCGACGGCGCCACCGTCGCCGATCTTGCCGACCTGAAGCTCGCCATGAGCTTCGGCAACAACGAACTCTCGGCCCAGCTGGTGCACCGGCTCCTCAGCGACGGATCCTACCGCAGGCATGCGGCCGGCATCCGCGACCGGCTGGCGCGGGTGCGGTTCCAGGTCACGCGGAAACTGGCATCCCTGGGTTTCCAACCTTGGCTGGGGGACGGCGCCGAATCCGGTGAGGGTCTGTTCCTATGGTTGGCATTGCCGACCGGAAGGGGCGGCAAAAGGAAGCTTGCCGCCGACCTGGCGATGACGGCGCAGGATGCCGGCATCATCCTGGCTCCCGGCAACGTCTTCAGCCCGGAAGCGGCCTGGCCCCACCATTTGCGCTTCAATGTCGCGCAGAGCCAGGATTCCCGGATCTTCGCCTTCCTCAAGGCACAACTTTCCTAAGGGCGGCGCATTCCGGCGACGGGGCCGCCGCTGCCCGGGAAAAAGAGCTTGGGGAGCGGATATTCTCCACGCGAATGCCGGGCGGCGGTACTCGGTGACGTTTTTCTGTCGCTCTTGACCGTTTGTACTTGTATCCGTCACTTTGCCCCCCGGGGACGATACAAAATCGCAAGGTCTTAAAGTAGCAATGTCAGGTCGACTGAAACTGAAGCTGCTGGTGTTCGTGATCGCCTTCCTGTTCGGCTTGGCGGCGCCCCTCATCGGTTCCAACAACCCCAATATGCTGCTGGCCTTCGGCGCCATGATCGGCATCATCATGGGCCTGGTGGCCGCCATGGCCGTGGAACGGCCGGAGCCGCTGGCCAAGCAATTCACCCGCGCGATCGAGGAAGGCGGCCTTTCCATGGCCTACCAGCCGATCGTGACGCTGGACGCCAATCACACGATCATCGGTGCCGAGCCGCTGCTGCGCTGGACGACGGAAGTGGGCGACGCGATTTCCCCCAGCGACTTCCTGCCGATGGCCAAGGCGCTGAACCTCACCGCGACACTCAACCAGCGTGTACTCGACATGGTGCTGGCCGACCTCAAGCCGGCGCTGACCGGAGAACGCGAACTCTGCGTGACGCTCAACCTGGAGCCGGACGAGTTCACCGATGTCGCCAAGCGCAATGCGCTGGCGGCCAAGGTCGCCGCTGCCGGCATTCCGCCGCATCGCCTTGCCATCGAGGTGAACGAGATCGACGCCGCCGACCGCCACATCCGCCCGGCCATCTGGGACATGAAGCAGCGCGGCTTCCGCATTTCGATCGACGATTTCGGCATCGGCGGGGGCGACAGCGAATATCTCTCCTCGCTCAATCCGGATCTGGTCAAGCTCAACCGCCGCTTCGTCTCGCTCTCGGCCAATGGCGGACCGGTCTCCGGCCTGGTGGCGGAACTGGTGCGCCTGGCCAAGAAGTGCAACGGGCGCATCGTCATGGTCGGCATCGAAAATGCCGACATCGCACGGCGCGCCAGTGCGCTGGGCGCCGATCTCGGCCAGGGCTTCCATTGGCACAAGCCCATGCCGGCCAGGGACTTCCTGGAATTGCTGCGCGGCTGAGCCGCCCCCATTCGCGGGCAGGGCAATCGCATATACCCAAATTCGCCATGCCCGGACTTGATCCGGGCATCCACTCTCTCAACTGCCGCAGTGGATCCCCGGGTCTTCGCCCGGGGATGACGACCTGTAAAATGCCGAATGCGATTGCCCTGCATTCAGGGGCTTCATGAAAAATAAACCATCCCGGCGGATGATGACGGCGCGCCAGCTTGCTGAAGCACCTTCAGGTTCCGATGGACGGTAAGACAGTGACGCCCGATTCCGGTGACACCACGCCACGGCCGCACAAGCCGGGGGTGAAGCATATCAGCCTCGCCCTGCAGGGCGGCGGGTCGCATGGCGCCTTCACCTGGGGCGTCATGCACCGGCTCATCAGCGAGCCCCGGATCTATATCGACGGCTTAAGCGGCACCAGCGCCGGCGGCATGAATGCGGCGGTCTTTGCCGACGGCTTCCTGAAGGGCAAGCGCCAGGGCGCCATCGATGCGCTGCAGACCTTCTGGATGGGCGTCTCGGAACTCAACCCGCTCCCCCGCACGGTCCCGCGCGGCATTCCCGGCATATCGGAAGGCTGGGATGTCGACCGCGATCCCAGTTTCATATGGCTCGACTTCACCACGCGCCTGCTGGCGCCGCGCCAGATCAACCCGCTGCGCCGGGATCCGTTGGGCGATCTGCTGCGCGACCTGGTGGATTTCGAGAATCTGCGCCGGCACCCGCAGGTGAAGCTGTTCGTCACCGCCTCCAACGTGCGTACCTGCCGTTCGCGCATCTTCCGCACGCCCGAGATTTCGGTCGAGGCGCTGATGGCCTCGGCCTGCCTGCCGCTGCTCTTCGAAGCGGTCGAGGTGGATGGCGAGTTCTATTGGGACGGCGGCTATCTCGGCAACCCGGCGATACATCCGCTGATCCACGAATGCGATTCCTCGGATGTGGTGATCGTGCAGGTCAACCCGATGAACCGCCTGGACGTGCCCGTCTCGTCGCGCGACATCCTCAACCGCATCAACGAAATGACCTTCAATTCGAGCCTGGTGCGGGAGATGGAGGGCTTTGTCACCATCACGCGGCTCATCGAAAGCGGCGAATTGCACAATGACCGCTACACCGCCGTGCGCTTCCACGAAATCAGCGCGGAAGCGGAGCTGGCGGACATGGGCAGCTTGAGCAAGATGAACACCGAACGGCCGTTCCTGGAACATCTCCACCAGCTCGGCTATGAAACCGCGGACAAGTGGATCACGCAGAATTTCGACCGCATCGGCTGGGAAAGCACGATGGATCTCACCGCGAAGTTCGGGTGAAGACCATTGCCCGCACGCCGCCGGGGCTGGCGGCCCGGAGAACTCAGAACCGGCCGTAGCGGTAAAGGTCGGTCCCGTGATTTTCGAGCCACAGGCGCGCCGAATCCATCGAGCGGCAGATCTCGCCGCAGAGCTTCCAGAATTTGGGGCCGTGATTCATTTCCCGGAGATGCGCCACTTCATGGGCGATCACATAATCCATGACGTGACGCGGGGCAAAGATGAGGCGCCAGGAGAAGGCGAGTTCGCCTTCGCTGGTGCAGGAGCCCCAGCGGCTCTTGGTATCGCGGATCGTGATCTTCTTGATCTTCTTGCCGACGCTCTCGGCCTTTTGAAAGGCGCGCGTCTCGATCTCGCGCTTGGCTTCCAGCTTCAGCCAGTCCTGGATGCGGCGCGGCACATGCTCCTCATGCCCGGCGACATGGATCTCTTCCGATTCGCACCAGACGACGCCGCGCGCATTCGGCTTGTGGCGGATGCGATGCGGTGTGCCGAGAATGGGAATGACATTGTTGTGCAGGAAAGGCACCGGCTCGTGCAGCTGATCGAGTCGCTGTTCGATCCAATCCTTGTTGCTTAACGCAAATCGCTTGCCTTCGTCGCGCGAAGTGCGTTTCGGCAGCACCACGATGATCGACGAATTGCCGTGATCGAGCCGCAGGATGATGCGCTGTGCGCGCTTGTTCTGCTTGAAGACCAGCGGCACCTTGCGGCTCTCGAAAGAGAGCATGTGAATGTCGGTCGCTTCCGCAATGCGCCGACGCTTTGCGCGCGGCTTATCAACCGCCTGGGCGCGCGGGGAGATTAACGACTTAGCCAGATTTTTCGCGACTTTCCGCATGGTGGTCAAAAACAATCCACATATCCCCAGGGTTACCCAAATTCCCCTGGCGACCACTTTACGGCCTGCCTCAAGGCGCTTTCAACCGCTTACTCTTTTTTTGCGAGCCACCCTGCCATGCGTCGTTAACGATGCCGATTCGGCCTGTATAAGGGCCTGTTTTCGCTCGGAACCCCAGGCGTAACCGCCGATTGCCCCATCGTTACGCAGTACGCGGTGACACGGAATGGCGATCGCCACGGGATTGCGCCCGCAGGTGTTGCCCACGGCGCGGGCCGCGCCGGGCTGGCCGATCGCCGCCGCCACGGCCCCGTAGGTGCTGGTTTCACCCACCGGGATCCGGGTCAGGGCCGCCCAGACCTGGCGCTGGAAAGCGGTCATGCGGATATCGAGCGGCAGATCCGCCTGGGACGCCTTGCCCGACATGCGCCGCAGGATTTCCGCGACATAGGTTCCGAGCGCCCGCTCGTCGCGGGCGATGCTGCTGGCCTCGGGGAATTCGGCTTCGAGATCCGCGACGAGGGCATCGTCGTTCTCGCCCATTTCGACCCGGCAGAGGCCCTTTCGGGTCGCCGCCACCAGCACCCGCCCCAGGGGCGAGCCGGTCAGGGCATAGCGGATATCGGCACCCTTGCCACCGCCGGCGTAGGAGGCCGGCGTCATGCCGAGCGCCGTTCCGGCGCGCTCATAGACACGGCTCGACGAGCCGAACCCGGCATCGAAGGTGGCTGCCGCCACGCCGGCACCGGCGCGCAGGCCCTTCTTGAAGCGCGCCAGGCGCAGGCTTTCCTCGTAATCGCGGGGACTGACGCCCATCGCGCGCTTGAACTGGCGCTGCAGATGCCAGGGCGACATGCCGCAATGGCGGGCCAGCTCCTCCAGCGTGATCGGCCCGTCCGCCTCGGATTCCTGGCGGGCCTCGATATAGGCGGCGGCGCGCTTCACCAGCGTGGCGGCGCCCACCTTGCCATGAGATTCCAGAACGCTTGCTTCGGGCATTTTCGACCGCCTGTTTGTCATATCATCCTGCCCTGATGGGATATGCTGGTTTAGGCCCTGTGCGCTATCCGGGTCTTGCGGCCCGATGATAGCCCGAAAGAAAGGTCGGCGGATGGAAGATACCTATCATCTGCAACGCTTCGTCGAGGCGCAGGACGCGGTCTACCCGGCCGTGCTCGACGAACTGCGAGCGGGGCGCAAGGCCAGCCATTGGATGTGGTTCATCTTCCCGCAAATGGCGGGCCTGGGGCGCAGCGACACGGCCCGCTTCTTCGCCATCGGCAGCCGCGCCGAGGCCGCCGCCTATCTGTCCCATCCGCTGCTGGGGCAGAGGCTGCTGAAATGCACGCTCATCGTCAATGCCCTGGCGGGGCACGACGCCCATGCCGTTTTCGGCAGCCCGGACGATCTCAAATTCCGCTCCTCCATGACCCTCTTCGCCGCGGTGGCGCCGGCCGGTTCGCCATTTGCGGCGGCCCTCGACAAATATTTCGGCGGCGCGCCCGACCCGGCAACCCTGGCGCTGCTTTAGACCCCGCTCCTTTAGACGGGGTGGTCCGTCAGCTTCCTGTCAGGCTAGACTGACAAATTGACGGAATGAGCGGCCGGGCATGGCGCCCGGGATTTCCGGATCCGGGACTTCTGGAGTTGCGCGAAAATGTCCATCCCATTGTTTCACCTAGCTTTCCCGGTCCATGACATGGCCGCCACCGAAGCCTTCTATGCCGACCTCCTGGGCTGCAGGATCGGCCGGCGCGACCTCAAATGGATCGATTTCGATTTCTTCGGCCATCAGATTTCGGCGCATCTCAAGCCGGAAGAGACGTCCATCGCCGGCACCAACCAGGTCGACGGCGATAATGTGCCGGTGCGCCATTTCGGCGCCATACTGCCCTGGGGCGACTGGCACCGCCTGGCCGACAAGCTGAAGGCCGCCGGTATCGACTTCATCATCGAACCGCATGTGCGCTTCAAGGGCGAGGTCGGGGAGCAGGCCACCATGTTCTTCCGCGACCCCAGCGGCAACGCGCTGGAGTTCAAATCCTTCGAGGATCCGGCACAGGTCTTCGCGGTGGCGTGAGGGACGGCGCAGCCCATTGCTAACCTGTCATGCCCCGGCTTGGCCGGGGCATGACAACGTCCTATGAGCCCGACTCACAGCCTTCTGTTCACGAACGCGACGCGCCAGGCGGCGCCGAAGCTCTGGCCTTCGATGTGATCGAGGCGCGTCACCGAAAGATTGTCGACCGAGAAGCCCAGCGCGCGTTCAGGCTCGATATCGAGGGCCGCGGCGAGGGCCGCGCGGATCGAGCCGCCATGGGCGACCACCACGATATCCTGCCCCGCATGCGCCAGCGTCAGGCGCAGCAGCGCCTTTTCCACCCGCGCCACGACATCGGCGAAGCTTTCGCCACGCGGCGGCCGCTCGGTCGCGGGCGCATGCCAGAAGCGATGATAGGCACCGTCGCGGCTGGCATCGAGTTCGGCATAGGTGAGACCCTGCCAATCGCCGAAATGCTGCTCGGCCAGATCCTGTTCGATCTGCGGCGGGATGGGATCGAGCCCCCGTCCCCTATGCACGGCGGCGAGCGTCTGGTGCGTGCGCTTCAATTGCGTCGCCACCCAGATGGGCGAGACCGGCAGGAAGCCGGCCAGCGCCTGGAAGGCCGCTTCGTCGCTGCAATCGGCTTCGAGATCGTCCTGGCCGTAGATGCGGCCGAGGGCGCCGATGACGGGTGCGTGGCGCACCAGCCAGAGTCGGGTTTCGGTATGATCCATTCGACTTCGCTTACGCCAGGGTCACCAGATTGACGAGGATCGCCATCTCCGCCACCTGCTCGATGGCGCCCAGCACGTCGCCGGTATAGCCGCCGAACTTCTTCTGCGCCAGCTTGGCGACCGCCCAAGTGGCAGCCAGCGCCGCCACCAGCGCCACCAGGGCCGCGATCGGCGCCACGGCGATGACGCTGATGACCAGCGCCACGGTCAGCGACCAGTTGGCGGCGGCGAGGCTGGGGCGCCCGGCATCCACCGCCAGGCCGTTGGCTCTGGCCAGCGGCATGCGCGCCATCACCAGCGGCAAAACGCCGCGGCCCAGCGCGTGGGCGGCGATGAGGGCGCCGGCCACCAGCTCCGGAGCACCCAGATTGGCGATCGCCGCGACCTTGATCGAGGTCGAAAAGATGAGGGCGAGGCCGCCATAGGAGCCCAGCCGGCTGTCGCGCAGGATCTCCAGGCGCTTTTCGACGCCGCCGCGGGCGCCCAGAGCATCGCAGACATCGGCCCAGCCATCTTCATGGAGTGCCCCCGTCACGATCGCGGTCGCGGCCACGGCAAGCAATGCCGCGAGCAGGCCAGAGAGGCCGATCTCCATCGCCACAAAATAAACCAGGGCACCGATCAGCCCGACCACCAGGCCCGCGAAAGGAAAGGCGCGGGCCGCATCGCCCAGATTGCCGGCCGTGGCCGGGATGGGCAGCCGCGTGAAAAAGCCGAGCACCAGCCAGACATCGCGCCGCCAAGCGGCCAGGAGCGAGGTCGCCGCGTGTCCCTCGTGCGGACCGGGCCGTGGGCTGGCCGCAGGGTCCTCCTGCGGAAATGGCTGGTTGGCTTCGCTCATGGCTTCTTCGGTTTCGCTGCCGCTGGTGGTGGGGCCGTTACCGTTGTATCAGGAACCGCGCCCCGGATATAGGACGGGCGATATTGGAGTTACAGGACATGCTAGACCATCAGTCGATCGCCAGTTTTGCCGAAATGCGGCGCATTGTGTCGGAATTTCCCGGGCCCGATCTCGCCGCCGCCCAGGAAGCCCAGGCGCGCGAAGGGCAATTGACCAAGCCCGCTGGTGCCCTGGGGCGCCTCGAAGAGCTGGCCGCCTGGCTGGCGACCTGGCAAGGCAAGGCGCCGCCCGCCATCAATCACCCGCGCGTCGCCGTCTTCGCCGGCAATCACGGCGTCGCCGCCCTTGGCGTCTCGGCCTTCCCGGCGGAAGTCACGCGGCAGATGGTGCTGAACTTCACCCATGGCGGCGCCGCGGTGAACCAGCTCTGCAGGAATGCCGACGCCGATCTGCGCGTCTATGAAATGTCGCTCGACCAGCCGACGCGGGATTTCACGCAAGGGCCGGCGCTGGGCGAAGTGGATGCCGCCCGCGCCATGGCTTACGGCATGATGTCGGTCGAGCCCGGCATCGACCTCCTCTGCGTGGGTGAAATGGGCATCGCCAACACGACCGCGGCATCGGCGATCGCCGCCGCCTTGTTCGGCGGCACCGGCACGGATTGGGCCGGGCCCGGCACCGGCGTCCATGGGGCGCAGCTCGCCCGCAAGGCGGAAGTGATCGATCTGGGCCTTGCCAGACACAAAGCGAGCTTCGACGATCCGCTGGCGATCCTTGCCAATCTCGGCGGCCATGAACTGGCGGCCATCGCCGGCGCGGTCATCGCCGCGCGCATCGCCCGCGTGCCGGTGATCCTCGACGGTTTTGCGACCACGGCCGCCGCCTCGGCACTCCTGAAGCTCGATCCCCATGCGCTCGATCATTGCGTCGTCGCGCATTGCTCGGCCGAGCCCGGCCACAAGCGGCTTTTGGAAAAAATTGCGAAAAAGCCGCTGCTTGATTTCGGCATGCGCTTGGGCGAGGCTTCCGGCGCTGCCCTGTGCATTCCGATTCTGCGCGCGGCGGCCCTCTGCCACAGCGGCATGGCGACCTTCGCCGAAGCCGGGGTGAGCGACAAGGGATAGTGGACTCCCTCGTCGTCCCCGGGGCGTGGCGTTATTGGAGAATAGCGGAGCAGCATGTCCCAAGACCTCGCCCGCGCTTTTCTGCTCGACCGGCTGGGCCTGCGCGGTCCCTTTTGGCCGCGTGCCGAAGCCGCCGGGCGCGCCGTGGGCCTCGGCATGATGCAGATCGACAGCATCCGCTCGACGGGCCTCAGAAATCACGAGATCGCCTGGGCGACGCGCACCGACGCGCCGATTTCCGACCTCTACGATGTCTATTACCGCGACCGGCAGATGCTGGAGACGCATTATCCGCTCTTTGCCACCAGGCGCGACTGGGTGCCCTTCTTCCTCAAGGATTTCGCCAAGGCGGTCAATCAGGCCCGCTTGAAGGAAATGCGCCCGCTGATGCGCAAGGTGAAGCAGCATATCGAGGAGAACGGGCCCGTCTCGCCTGCAGATCTTGAATCCGAGCGCGTGGTCGGCGGTTTCAACACCATCAAGGCGACGACGCGGGCACTGGAATATCTCTATCACACCGGCCAGGTGCAGATCAGCGGGCGCAACAAGAATTTCCACCGCCTGTTCGACCTGACCGAACGCGTGGCGCCCGAATTGCTGGCGCCGGTCGAGGATTATCGGGCGCGGCACAAGGCCTTCTTCGTGCAATCCGCGCTGGAGGTGCTGAAGCTGGCGACGCCGCAGCAGCTGGCCGAGCGCGTCTCGCATCATATGGGCACCTGGCGCGGCGGCGGGTTGCCGGTGGCACGCAAGCTGATCGAGGAGGCACTCGACCATCACCAGATCGACTGGATCGAGACATTGGAAGGCGAGACGCAGCATCGTTTCCTGGCGCTGAAATCCGATCTCGACCGGTTCAAGGCCGAGGCCAGGCCGCAGGACGAGACCGTCCGCCTGGTGCCGCCGCTCGACAATCTGATGTTCAGCCGGCGCCGCTTCACCGAACTGTTCGGCTTCACCTACAAGTTCGAGGCCTATACGCCGGAGGCCCAGCGCCGCTTCTACTTCGCCATGCCGCTGCTCTACCGCGACCGCGCCGTGGGGCTGGTCGACGGCAAAAAGGAGGAGGCCGATTGGCGCATCACCGGCCTCGATCTCCACAGCGAGGTTCCGCTCGAGAGCTTGCGCGCCGCCATCCACCGTTTCGCCCGCATCGCCGGCTGCATGCGGGTCACCGGCAATCGCGGCTTGAGCAGGGCGCTGCGCAGCGGCCTGACGGGAAAGATCGATGCTTGACCCCCTGCCCGTCCTGGGCAGGGAATCGCGGCGAGAAATCCGTTCGAGTTGACGGAATTGATCCGAACACAGACCATGATGTGATTCCTTCCTGCGGCTGTCATCCCGCTGTCATGAGCCGCATGGCACAAAAACGGCCATGTTGCAGACGAAGGTGGACATGAAGCCGGAGCCGCAAGAACGGAGCGAAGCTGAGCTGCGCCCCGCGGAGATTGCGGCAAGCGAAGCGGCGACAAAGGTTCGTGCCTTCACGCTGATGGCGCGCCAGCTCGCCTCGGACGCCCCCGTCATCCGCCCGGAGACAACGGGCGCCAAGGTGCTGGAACTCTTCCGCAGCAACACCGCCTTGCCTCTCCTTGCCGTTGCCGACGAAACCGGAATCGTCTACGGGGCGGTCGAGCGCGACCGGCTGCTTTCCGTCTTCGCCCAGCCGCTATGGTTCGACGTTTATTTCAAGCGCCCGGTCCTGCCGCTGATGAACCGCCAGCCGCTGGTGGTCGATGAGGAGACGCCGCTCGACGAGATCAAGCGCCTCATCACCGCGAGCTATCCCGATGCCATTCAGTCGGGGTTCCTGGTGACCAGGGATGGCCGCTTCAGCGGCATCGGCACGATGGCGAAACTGCTGGAACTGACCGTCGAGCAGGCGCACCGGCGCCTGGAGCAGCTCGACGAGGCGCGCCACGCAGCCGAATTCGCGGCCAGTTCGCGCGCGCGCTTCCTCGCCACCATGAGCCATGAATTACGGACCCCCTTGAACGCCATCATCGGCTTTTCGGAACTGCTGCTGGGCCTGCCCGGTGCCGGGCGCGATGCGCCACAGCTGCCCGATTACATCGGCGACATCCGCCAGAGCGGCAAGCACCTGCTGGGCCTCATCAACGACATCCTCGACTATTCCAAGCTGGAGGCGGGTGCGCTCACGCTGAACGCGCACGAGTTCCAGCTCGACGAGATGCTGCAGTCGGCGCTGGGCGTCACGCGCGGCCAGGCGGCGGCGCGCAATGTCCGGCTGGAGCTGGAGGCGATGTCCGCGCTCACGGTCATGGCCGACGAACGGCGCCTGCGGCAGGTGGTGATCAACCTGCTCTCGAACGCGATCAAGTTCTCGGCGGGCGGCGAGATCGTCAGCTTGCGCGCGCATTGCGACCTTGCCGGTTCGCCGGTGATCGAAGTGGTCGATCAGGGCCTCGGTATCGCGCCGGAGGATCTGGAACGCGTCTTCGAGCCGTTCGTCCAGGTGGAGAACCATCTCAACCGCAAGAATGAGGGGACGGGGCTGGGCCTGCCCCTTTCGCGCCAGATCATGGCGCTGCATGGCGGCACGCTGCATCTTGAATCGGCCCCCGGACTCGGCACGACCGCCATCATGACGCTGCCGCCGCAGGCCCTGACCCAGCCCGCTATTCCCCAACCTGCAGCAGCAGGCCCAGCTTGCGCGCCTTGCTGAAGCAGAAAAGATAGAGCGCGATGCCGACCAGGCAGAGCAGCGCGTTGAGCCCGACCGCCGCCAGGAAGTGACCCCACAGGAATGTGTCGTGGAACAGGACCGCGCGCATGCCCTCGAAGACATGGGTCGAGGGCAAGGCAAGCGCCAGGGCCCGCGCCCAGCCGGGCAGCACCGTCACCGGATAATAGGCGCAGGAGAAGGGCGCCAGGAAAAAGACCAGGAACCAGGCCATGTTCTCGGCGGCGAGGCCGTAACGCAGGATCATGGCCGTGACCATGAGGCCCAGCGCGCAACCCATGAAGAGCAGGTTGAAGAAGAAGGCCAGCAGCGGCACGCCCAGCGTGAAGATGGAGAAATCGTAGAACGGGATGGCCAGCAGCATCGCCGGCACGACGCCGATGACGGCCCGCACGAAGGACATGGCGACCAGCGAGAGAATATGTTCCAGCGGCGTCAGCGGCGAGCAATAGAGATTGGCCAGGTTGCGCGACCACAATTCCTCGATGAAGGAAAGCGAGAAGCCGAGCTGGCCGCGAAACAGCACGTCCCACAGCATGACACCGGAAATGAGCACGCCGAAGGCGCCGGCGATATAGGAGCTGTTGGTGGCCAGGAACTGCGACAGGAAACCCCAGATCACCATCTGCATGGTTGGCCAGTAAGCCATCTCGACGAGGCGCGGCCAGGAACGGCGCAGCACATAGAAATGCCGCTGGCACATGGCGCCGACACGGGCGAGCGAGAGGGCGGTCATGCTTCTCCTCCTCCCCCCTTCAGGGGGGAGGTCGGGAGGGGGGCGGTGCTGGAAATATTCTGCAAGAGCCATCGCCCAGGCCCCCATCTAACTTCCCCCTGAAGGGGGAGGGACTGAACCGAGTTACCTCCGACAGGGCTCATCACGCCTCCAGCTTCGGCGCGTCACCCACGCGCCGGTCGCGGGCGATGTCGAGGAACACTTCTTCGAGATTCTGGCGGCCGAAGCGATAGATGAGGTCGTCCGGCGTGCCCCGATCGACGATCTTGCCCTTCCGGAGCATCAGCACCTCGTCGGCCAGGCGCTCGACCTCGCCCATATTGTGCGAGGCCAGCAGGATGGCGGCACCGTGCTCGCGCTGATAGGTCTCGAGGTAATGACGCACCCAGTCGGCCGTGTCGGGATCGAGCGAGGCGGTCGGTTCGTCGAGCAGCAGCAATTCGGGACGATTGAGCAGCGCCTTGCCCAGGGCCACGCGCGTCTTCTGTCCGGCCGAGAGCGATCCGGTGCGGCGGTCGAGCAGGGCTTCGAGGTCCAGCGCCTTGGCGATTTCCCCAATCCGGCCCGCGACATCCTTGATGCCGTAGAGCTTGGCGAAGATGGTGAGATTTTCGCGCGCCGAGAGACGATGCGGCAGGTCGACATAGGGTGAGGAGAAATTCATCCGCCCCAGTACCCGGTGGCGATGGCGGGCGATGTCGATGCCGAACAGCGCAATGCGCCCGGCACTGGGCATCAGCAGGCCCAGCAGCATGGAGATGGTCGTCGTCTTCCCGGCCCCGTTGCCGCCCAGCAGCGCCACGGTATGGCCGGCCGCCACCGTGAAATCGAGCCCGTCCACGGCCCGCAAGGCGCCGAAATCCTTGGCAAGCTGATCCACGTCAATGATGCAGCTGGAATCCATGATACGGGTCGGTTCGGAATTATTCTCAATTAAAGAAATAGGCATGACTTCCAGCCCCTTGATAGCCGATTCAACATGTTGGTGTAAAATCGGCCGATTGCGACTCCTGGCCGACCTGCCATTGATGCCCCATCACGAATATACCCTGTCATGAGTGAGGTTACTTCACCCCCCATATCCGAGACGGAAGCTGCCCGCCGGCGGGCAAGCCGCCGCCCGGCTCGCGGCCGGGTCCGGCTGCGCACGCTTCTGGCCATCCGCTGGGTCGCGGTGACCGGCCAGGCGGCCTCGCTCCTTTTCGTCGATTTCGTTCTGGGCTATCCGATCCCGCTGCTGCTGGCGGTGACCGCGGTGGCGGCGCTGGCCGCGGCCACCCTGGTGCCGCAGATCCGGCGCAAGGCCAATGCCCGCCTCAACGACCGCGAATCGGCGCTCTATTTCGCCTTCGACATGGTGCAGCTTTCGGTGCTGCTGGCGCTCACCGGGGGGCTTCATAACCCCTTCTCGCTGCTGCTCCTGGCGCCGGTGACGGTCTCGGCTGCGGCCCTCAGCTTCCGCTCGACGCTGGGTCTCACGGCACTCGCCATCACCTGCATCAACATCCTCGCTTTGTTCCATCTGCCGCTGCCCTGGCCAGGTTCGAGCTTCGATCTGCCGCCGATTTTCGTCTTCGGCCTGACCATCGCCCTGGGCCTCGCCGTGGTTTTCATCTCGGTCTATGTCTTCAAGGTGGCCGAGGAATCGCGCCGGGTGACCGATGCGCTGATGGCGGTGCAGTCGGCTCTCGACCGCGAACAGCGCATTTCCTCCGTCGGCGCGCTGGCCGCTGCCGCGGCGCACGAACTGGGCTCGCCGCTGGGCACCATTTCCCTCATCGCCAAGGAACTGACCAACGAGCTTCCGGCCGAGTCGCCCTACCGCGCGGATGCCGAGCTGTTGCTGAGCCAGGCGGATCGCTGCCGGCACATCCTGGCCGAGATCGCGGCCCGGCCCGAGCAATCCTCGCACGATCATTTCCATGTGCTGGCCGCCCCCTTGCTGGTGGAGCTGGCGGCAGAGCCCTTCCTGCGCCCGTCGGTCGCCCTGCGCATCGAGGCGCGGAGCGAGGGCGGCGAACAGGACCCGCCTCTCATGCCGCGCCGGCCGGAAATCATGCACGGCCTCGGGAATCTGCTGCAGAATGCCATCGAATTCGCCAAGGAAGAGGTGCAGGTGGTCGTCGCCTGGTCGCGCGCGGAACTCAGCATCACCATCACGGACGATGGGGTTGGATTTCCGCCCGACCTTCTCGCCCGGCTCGGCGACCCCTATATTTCCGCGGCGATGCGGCGTTATGGTGGGGGCAAGCTGGTCGGCCGGGTCGGCAGCGGCGGCGGCCGGGCGGCGGACCGGCGCAAGGGCGACCATATGGGGCTGGGCATCTTCATTGCCCAGAATCTGCTGGAACGGTCGGGCGGCAACGTCCAGTTCGGCAATAACGATTTCGGCGGTGCCGAGGTAAAAGTGGTCTGGCCACGCAGCGCGCTTGCCCACGAAGCGTCAAGAGAGTGAAGAGCGAGGTGACATGAACGACAAGCCGGAAACCATGGCGGGCGAGAAGACCCTGCTGATCATCGACGACGATGCGCCCTATCGGCAGCGTCTTTCCCTGGCACTGGAGAAGCGCGGCTTCCAGGTGACCCAGGCGGAGAGCGTCGATGCGGGGATTGCTGCCGCCCGGTCGCATCCGCCGCGTTATGCCGTGGTCGATCTGCGGCTGGCCGACGGCAGCGGCCTCGACGTCGTGCCGGAAATCAAGAAGAGCCGGCCCGATTGCCGTGTGGTCATCCTGACCGGCTATGGCAATATCGCCACCGCCGTGGCCGCGATCAAATCGGGCGCCATCGATTACCTGCCCAAGCCCGCCGATGCCGACCAGGTCGAAGCGGCGCTGCTGGAGCATCGCGACGCCCTGCCGCCGCCGCCGGAACAGCCGATGACCGCCGACCGCGTGCGCTGGGAACATATCCAGCGCGTCTACGAGCAATGCGACCGCAACGTCTCGGAAACCGCGCGGCGCCTGCGCATGCATCGGCGCACCCTGCAGCGCATCCTCGCCAAATACGCCCCGCGCGCGTAATTGCATTTTCTACCGTCATCCCCGGGCTCGACCCGGGAATCAGGTTCGACTGAGCTCTGTCCTTCAGTTGCATACTGATGCCCGGATCAAGTCCGGGCATGACGTTATGAAGGAACCGCGGTTATGAGCTTCCGCGACAGCTATCTGTTCCCGCTGCGCCAGAAGGTCGGTAACGACCTGCTGCTGCTGCCGGGCGCCTCGTGCCTCTTCGTCCACGATGACGGAAGCATCCTCCTGGAGCGGCGCAGCGATTTCGGCATCTGGGGCATTCCCGCCGGCAGTCCGGAACCGGGCGAGGATATCGCCACCGCCATTCGCCGCGAGATGGCGGAGGAAACGGGTGTCGAGGTCGAGACGGTGACACCCTATGGCTTCGCGTCCGACCCGAGGACGAAGACCATCACCTTCCCCAACGGCCATCGCTGCCAGTTCTTCGTCATGCTGTTCTGGGCGGACTGGCCGCAAGGCGCCGTGCCGGTGACGTCGGAGGAGTCCTTCGAATTCGGCTGGTTCCGCCCGAACGCGCTGCCGGAAGCAATCATGCCTTCGACGCCGGTCGGCATCGCCGCCTATCTGCGCTTCCGCGAAACGGGCGCCTTTCAGCTGGTTTGATGTTCGATCCGCCAAACCTTTCTTGTCATGCCCCGGCCAAGGTGGCGCTGGGCGGGGCCGGGTCGAACATAGGCGCGGTCAGAGCTTTTCGCCGCGCACCAGACGCGGCAGGTCGCCCACCACACCCATCGCATGGCGCATGGCGAGCCGCTTCAGCGGCTTTGCCTTGTTGAAGAGGAAGAAACCGAGATCGCGCGCAAGCCGCAGCGGCGGCAGATCGTTGGAGAAGAGCCGGGTCAGCCCGTCGGTCACCACCAGCATCATGAGATTGTCGAAGCGGCGCCAGCGCGCGTAACGTTCCAGCACCTGCAAGCTGCCGAGGTCGAGGCCGCCGCGCCAGGCGTCGACCAGCACTTCGGAAAGTGCCGCCACGTCGCGCACCCCCATGTTGAAACCCTGCCCCGCGATGGGATGCATGCCATGGGCGGCATCGCCGGTCAGCGCCAGGCCTTCCTTGATATAGGTATCGGCCAGGATCATCTTGAGCGGATAGGTAAAGCGCGGCCCCGTGGGCATGATGGCGCCCAGCGTCTTGCCGAAGCGCCGCTCGATCTCGGCCCCCAGATCCGCATCCGAGAGCTTCAGCAGCATCGGGATGATGCGCGCATCCTCGGTCCAGACGATGGATGAACGATGGCGGCCCTCCGCATCGTCCCGCATCGGCAGCATCGCGAAGGGTCCGATCGGCAGGAAATGCTCGTGTGCGACGCCCTCATGCGGCAGTTCGTGGGTCACCGTGCAGACGATGGCGCTGTGCTTGTAGCCCAGTTCCTTGACGCCGATCCCCGCCATGCGCCGCACGGCGGAAGCGCGGCCGTCGGCGCCGATGACGAGGCGCGCGCGGATGCGCCGGCCATCGTCCAGCGTGACCAGGTTGCTGCCGCCGGCGAACTCGATCCCGCTTACGCGCGTGCCGGGAATGTGAAGGAGCGACGGGATTTCCTTGAGACGCTCGAGCAGCCCCACGCGCACCGCCCGGTTCTCGATGATCCAGCCGAAGGGCGGCTGGCCGCCATGAGCGCCCGGCACGGATTGGGGATCGAGATCGGCAAAATGATAGTGGACGAAAAAGGGGCTGGCCGCCTTGTACTGCCAGCCGCCGTCGGAGACGCGGATATCGCGGATGGGTTCGGCGAAGGGGGCGATATGATCCCAGGCGCCGATCCCGGCGAGAACCTGCTGCGAGCCATAGGCGATGGCCGAGGAACGGCCGTCGAACGCAGCCCTGGTGAGGTCCGGCAGCTTTTCCGATTCGACCAGGGTCACCGGGATTCCGGCCCCGCCGAGGGCCGCCGCCATGGCCATGCCGACGAGGCCGCCACCCACAATCAAGATTTCGGTTTCGTGTTGGGCGGCAGACGAAAGCGCAGTGAGCCTCAGACCTTTAGGGGAGAGGCTGGAGGGGGGCTGCTGGCGCGCATTTTGGGAGCCTTCACTTGCGCCTCCACCCTGCCCTCCCCCTGAAGGGGGAGGGTAAGTCCCTGCACTTGTTGACGCATTGGCGCCGGTCTTGAAGTCCATCATGAGCCGCACAATCCCGGTTTACGCCGCTCATGTCCAGCGGCTATAAGGCCACATGAATATCCGCTCCGCCATTGAAGCCGATCTGCCGGCGATTGCCGAGATCCACCTCAAGGGTTGGGAACTCGCCTATGGCGCCTTCATGCCGGCGGACCAGCTCGCCGCCATGCAGCCGGACCGGCGCCTGCCGCTCTGGCGCGCGTGGCTGGCGGACCCGACGAAACTGATCCTGGTCGGCAGCGTCGGCGAGCAGATCGACGGCTTCGTGCTGGGTGGCCCGGTCAAGGAACACGATATCCGCCGGGGCAGCCTTACCGGCTTCGATTGCGAAATCTATTCGCTCCACTGCCGCGCCGTGGTTCAGGGCAAGGGCCTGGGCCGCGCCCTCATCGCCGCCGCCGCCGCGCATTGGGCCGCGACCGGCAAAAACGCGCTGATGCTCTGGGCCTATAGCGACAACGCCTATCGCAGGTTCTACGAAAAGATCGGTGGCGAACTCATCGCCGAAGGCATCGACGACGGCGTGCCCGACGTTGCCTATGGCTGGCGGGATTTGACGGCGCTGGCCGGTCTGAATGAGACACCCCTCACCCCAACCCTCTCCCCGCCGGTGCGGGGCGAGGGGGTTGTCGGTGTGGAGAACTGAAGAAGACTCCCTCGCCCCCTCTAAGGGGGAGAGGGTCGGGGTGAAGGGGTTACCCTCGCTCAGGAAAGGCTTAAGCTAAGGAGACCGAATGACCGACCGTATACTTATTCTCGATTTCGGCTCGCAGGTGACGCAGTTGATTGCGCGGCGACTGCGCGAGGCTGGGGTTTATTGCGAGATTTTCCCGTTCAGCGCCGATGCGGCGCGCATCAAGGCGTTCGATCCCAAGGGCATCATCCTCTCTGGCTCGCCGCATTCGGTGACCACCGATGACGGCCCGCGCGCGCCGCAATATGTGTGGGAGTCGAAACTGCCGGTGCTGGGCATCTGCTATGGCGAGCAGGCGATGTGCGCGCAGTTGGGCGGCAAGGTCGAGGGGTCGGACCATCGCGAGTTCGGGCGCTCGGAACTGCATGTGCAGAAGGACGTGCCGCTGTTCGAGGGCGTCTGGGTCAAGGGCGGATCATATCAGGTGTGGATGAGCCATGGCGACCGCGTCGCCGCCATCCCCGCCGGCTTTGAAGTGGTGGCGGTCTCGGAAGGCGCCCCTTTCGCCGCCATCGCCAACGTCAAGGACAAGCGCTATGCCGTGCAGTTCCACCCGGAAGTGGCGCATACGCCGGACGGGTCGAAGCTGCTCGCCAATTTCGTCCACAAGATCTGCGGCTGCACGAGCGACTGGACCATGGCCGCCTTCCGCGATGCCGAGATCGCCAAGATCCGCGCCCAGGTCGGTAAGGGCCGCGTTATCTGCGGTCTGTCCGGCGGCGTCGATTCAGCCGTGGCGGCGGTGCTGATCCATCAGGCGATCGGCGACCAGCTCACTTGCATCTTCGTCGACCATGGCTTGCTGCGCGCCGGCGAAGGCGACCAGGTGGTGAGCCTGTTCCGCGACCATTACAACATCCCGCTGGTGCATCGCGACGCGAGCGCGCTGTTCCTTGGGGAACTCGACGGCGTCTCGGACCCGGAGACCAAGCGCAAGACCATCGGGCGCCTCTTCATCGAAGTGTTCGAGGAGGAAGCGAAGAAACTGGGCGGCGCCGAATACCTCGCGCAAGGGACGCTCTACCCGGACGTGATCGAAAGCGTCTCCTTCACCGGCGGACCCAGCGTCACCATCAAGAGCCACCATAATGTGGGGGGCCTGCCCGAACGCATGCGCATGAAGCTGGTGGAACCCTTGCGCGAGCTCTTCAAGGACGAGGTCCGGGTGCTGGGCCGCGAGCTCGGTCTTCCGGAAAAGATGATCCGCCGCCACCCCTTCCCGGGACCGGGGCTCGCCATTCGCATTCCGGGCGCCGTCTCCCGCGAGAAATGCGACATCCTCCGGAAAGCCGATACTATCTATCTCGAGGAGATCGACAAGGCCGGCCTCTATGAAAAAATCTGGCAGGCCTTCGCCGTGCTGCTCCCCGTGCGCACGGTCGGCGTCATGGGCGACGGGCGCACCTACGATTTCGTCTGCGGCTTGCGCGCCGTCACCTCGACCGACGGCATGACGGCCGATTTCTACCCCTTCGAACCCGCCTTCCTGGGCCGCGTCGCCACGCGCATCGTGAACGAGGTCAAAGGCATCAACCGCGTCGTCTACGACTATACCTCGAAGCCGCCGGGAACGATCGAGTGGGAATGATTGGGCGAGCTTCCCTTGCGCCTTCCCTTGGCTCCCGCCGCCATCGTCTTCGACATGGACGGTCTGCTCTTCGATACGGAGGCGCTGTATCAGAAGGCGATTGCCGCGGCGGCGGCCGAGGGCGGGCATGATCTGACAGCGGCCAGCAGCCTTATGATTGCGGCGTTCTCGGCCGGTGTTAGAATATCGCACCTCTGGATCAATGCGTTATCGGGACGCCAGGAGGAAGCTGCATGGACCTGCATGAACTCAGATGGTCTGGCTCCGAGAAGAAGATCGCGCGGCAAGCCTTTGAGGCTGCGATCGAGGCAGCTTTGGCGGGAATCGTCACCAAATTCAAGGCGAAGGCAGCCGCGGTAGTGACGGTTTCCGATGTGTGGGACATTGAGAACTACCTGCGGCGTCTACGCAGGGAGGCAGATGAGCTGTTCGATTATCGCTATTCGCGACTCTGCTCTGTCTTTGCCCGGCTCATCTGCCTCGGCCATATGGATGAAGGGCAGCTCGCTGGACTGTCTGACGACAAACGGGAGATCATTCTTGGATTGCGGGACTGGATGAGAGAACGCTAGGGAAGGCGATGGCGAAGCGAACCACAAAATGGATGTGGCGACCGGTGCTTCGCGCGGGGTGAGGCCTATCATCGCGATGACCGGATCGCCCTCCTGTCGCTCACCACCGATCGCGTTCTACCGGAAGGAACGATTCCGGCGACGTCGCGACTTCATGAAACTGCTTGACCGGATCCCGTAGCTCCCAGTGTTTATCCGATAAGTTGCTCAGCCGGTAAGTCCCTTGAGATATTTCATGCCCGTATCGCACATCACCGTGACGATACGGGCATCTGGCCCCAGCCGTTCCGCCGTGCGCAGCGCCGCCACGAGATTGGCGCCGGTCGAGGTGCCGGCGAAGAGTCCCTCTTCGCGCGCCAGCCGCAGCATCATCGCCTTGGCGTCCTCGGTCGAGACGCGCTCGATGGCATCCGCGATGCCGTCGCGCCACAGCGGCACCACATAGCCGGCGCCGATGCCGTCGATCCTGTGGGCGCCGGTGGGGCCGCCCGAGAGTACGGCGGATTCGGCGGGCTCGACGGCGACGATCTCGATTTCGGGATTGCGGCGGCGCAAGCCTTCGCTGAGGCCCCTGATGCTGGCGGCCGTCCCCACCGACTGCACCAGGGCGTCGATCCGGCCTTCGGTCTCATCCCAGATCTCGTCGGCCATCATGCGATAGGCGGCGAGCTGGTCGCGGTTCCGCATCTGGTCGGTGAGATAGGCGCCCGTCTCATCGGCGATCGCATGGGCCCGGGCGATCATGTCCCTGGTGAGCTTCTCGGTCATGCGGCCGCTGTCGCTCGGCAGCACCGTGAGCCTGGCACCCAGCACGCGCATATGGGCGAGCTTCTCGGCGGCGAAGGCATCCGATGTCACGATGTGGAGCGGATGTCCCTTGACCGCGCAGACAAGGGCCAAGGAGACGCCGGTGCTGCCGCCGGTATATTCGACCACCGCACCGCCGGGCGGAAGGCGGCCGTCCGCCGCCGCCTCGATCATGGCCAGGGCCATGCGATCCTTCATGCTGCCCGTCGGATTCTCGGTTTCCAGTTTAAGGGATATGCGCGCGCCGACCTTGCGCAAGGGCAGCAGGCGGGTTCCGCCGATACAATCCAGAATGCCGGTCGCGTTCATGAGCGCCTCCATCGTGCAGCCGGCGGGTTATAGCGCCGGAGCGGCGCCCTCGGCGGTACGAAATCCGGACCGGATCAGGCGATCTTCGCGCCGCGCTCGGCAAGAAGGGCGCGCAGGATGGAGCGATGGCAGCGCGCTTCGTCCGCGCAATAGCAGCCGAGCGAAAAATCGGCATGCTGCGAGAGCGCCGAGAGCAGATCGAGCGTGCGCCTGGCGGCGGGTGCGTTCATCTCGGCGCGGAAGGCGCGCTCGAAGGCGGACCATTCCCTGGGCGTCGCGGCACCCAGCGCCTTGGCCACCAGATCGGGGCTGGGCGAAAGCTCCGGGTACCAGACGTCGAACCAGTCGTCGGCGGCGAAACGTTCCTTGGAGACGCCGCGCGGCGGGCGGCGCACGGTGCCGATCCTTGTCCCCTCACCCTTCGCGCGCGGCGCGCCGAGACGGATGATGCGGATGCTCATTTCTTCCCCTCCCTCCCCCGGGCCGGGCCTATATCGGCCAGCAGGTAGAGTTGAAACCAGCCGGGAAAGGCGCGCACCAGTGCGCGCGCGCCTTCGAGCTTCAGCCCGGCGCGCTGCGCCCCGGCGAAGTCGGTATCGCCACGCCACCACCCGATGAGGGCCGCCAGCCTGCCGCGCACGACGAGCCCTTCCGGAAAGCCCGGATTCTCGGCGCAGGCCGCGGCTTCGCCGGGCTTGAGCAGCAGGAAGCGCGGGCGCTGCCGGTCTATCTCGAAGCGCACAACCAGGGGCGCCTTGGGCAGGCCGGCGAAGTTCACGCGGCGCTGCATGTCGACGAGCAGCGGATCGAGATCGATATCCTCCGCCTGCGCCTTGCGCGGCAGCCAGCGCTGACCCCAACTGCCGAGCGCGATGAGCGGCTCCATGAGATCGCGTCCCGCCTCGGTCAGGTCGTATTCTGGACCGCGCCCGCTTGCATACCGCAGGACCGCGCCCACCTCGACCAGTTCCCGCAGCCGTTCGGACAGCATGGTGCGCGAGATGCGCGGGATGCCGCGGCGGATATCGTTGAAACGCCGGCTGCCCATCAGCAGTTCGCGCACGACGAGCAGGGTCCAGCGCCCGCCCAGCACCTCATGCGCGCGTGCGATCGCGCAGAATTGGCCATATCCGCTCATGCGCGCATCCTAGCACAGGCCACGCGCGCATACGGTACGGAATCCGGACCGTGCTGGCAAAGGCTGGCGGATTGGGCTATGCGGAAGGTCCGGCAAGCGGGGTTTTCAGGATGAGCGTCACGATCTACGGCATCAGGAATTGCGACACGATGAAGAAGGCGCGCAGCTGGCTCGATGCCAAGGGCGTCGCCTATGCCTTCCACGATTACAAGGCGGTGGGCATCGACAAGGCGCACCTTGCCGCCTGGTGCCGGGAATTCGGCTGGGAGAAGGTGCTCAACCGTGCCGGCACGACCTTCCGTGCCCTGCCCGATGCCGAGAAGGTGAACCTCACCGAAGCCCGTGCCATCGCGCTCATGATGGCGCAGCCTTCGATGATCAGGCGCCCCGTGCTCGATCTCGGCAAGCAGCGCCTCATTGGTTTCAGGCCCGAGGAATATGCGGCGGCGGTGAAATAACGCCTAATCCCGATCCGGAGCACCGAGCGGGAATAAGTGACGATAGGGCCGCGCCTCGTCGACGGCGCGGGCGAAGCTCGGCCGCTTGAGCAGGCGCGCGCGATAGGCCTTCAGCGTGTCGAATTCGTCCGCGATCGGGTGAGCCCAATCGGCATAGAAGAGCGAGGGGGCCGCCGCGCAATCGGCCAGCGAAAAATTGTCACCCGCCGCCCAGATACGCCCGCCCAGATGCGTCTCGAGCCAGCGATAGCTCCTGTCGAGCAGCCGGCGCGCCTCGCCGACGCCGTGGGGGTCGCGGCTTTCTTCCGTGCGAAGGGCGTTGAAAACGATCTGCTGCAGCGGCGTCATCACATAATTGTCGAAGACACGGTCCAGGAACCGCACCTGCAGCGCGAGCGACGCGTCGGCGGGAATGAACCGCACGGGGCCCGGATGATTCACATCCAGATACTCGATGATGACGGTCGATTCCATGACGCTGGCCGCGCCGTCGCGCAGCAGGGGCATGCGCTGGATCGGCCAGGCCCGCGCGAACTCTGCCCCCGTCTCGCGCTGGTCTGGCGCGAGGAGCCGCAGGGTGAAGGGCGTCCCGTTCTCATAAAGGGCGGTCAGGACCTTCTGGCAATAGGAAGAAAAGGGATGGGCAAACAGCGACAGGGCCATGGTAAGCCTCCATTGATCTCATATTACAACCAGTTGTTATTTACAATCAGATTGCCATTTTGACAAGTCCAATTCAGGCTGTCGGCATGGTGCGCTTCAACGTTACTCAGAATCGTTCGCCTTGTTCCGTCATCCCTGTATTAGATCCGGGCCGGATACGAGTAGGCTTCTGGTGCGGTTGCAGCGCGTTGATCCCCGGAGCCGCTGAGGTTGGAAAGCCGCGTTTTCCGCCGAATTGCAAAGCTGCGGCCGGTTGAATGAACAGCACGATCACAGAATTCCGAACCCATGAAGATTGCCGTCTACACCATCGCACTCAATGAAGCGCAGTTCGTTGCGCGGTGGGCCGAGACCGCGGCACCGGCGGACTGCCGTGTGGTGGCCGATACCGGTTCCACCGACGGCACCATCGAAAAACTGCGCGCGGCCGGCGTCGAGGTACACAGCATCAGCATCAACCCCTGGCGCTTCGACCATGCACGCAACACCGCGCTGGCGCTGGTGCCGGGAGATGTGGATATCTGCGTCTCGCTCGACATGGACGAAGTCATCCAGCCGGGCTGGCGCGAAGCCTTGCTCGCGGCCTGGAAGCCGGGAACGACGCGGGTACGCAATCCGCTGGAAATCCATATCGGCGCCGACGGCGTGGCACGCAGCCATTTCAACAGCAGCCGCATCCACCAGCGCTTCGGCTATAGCTGGAAGTATCCGATTCATGAATTGATCGTGCCGGCGGCGCATATCACCGAGCAGACCGCCTATACCGATCAATTGCGCATCCGCCATCTGCCCGACGACAACAAGTCGCGCGGCCAATATCTGCCGATGCTGGCGGCGGCCGCGGCGGAGGCGCCGGACGATGACCGGCTGGCGCATTATTACGGCCGCGAACTGATGTTCCGCCACCGGTACGAAGAGGCCATCGTGGAGCTGCGCCGGCATCTCGGCCTGCCGCGCGCCACCTGGAAGGCGGAGCGGGCCGCCTCGATGCGCTTCATCGGCCGCTGTCACAAATCCCTGGGCCGCCTTGCCGAAGCGCGCGGTGCCTATCTTCAAGCCTGCGCCGAGACGCCGGATGCACGCGAACCCTGGCACGATCTGGCCAAACTCTGCATGGACGGAAAGGATTGGGCCGGCGGCATCTGGGCGGCACAGCGCGCGCTTGCCATCGACGTCATGCCGCGCGACCATACGCGCGACGCCAAGGCCTGGGGCATCGGCCCCTACGATATCGGCAGTATCTGCGCTTATTACGCCGGCCAGCACGAACTGGCGCGCGAATGGCTGACCAAGGCGCTGGCGTTCGAACCGGACAATGCGCGCCTGATCAAGAATTCCAGCTGGATCTTCGCCCAGAAATAAGAAAGGCGCCCCCGCGATGGGAGCGCCTTCTTTTTCCCGTTTCTTCCAGACGGTCAGGGCGTAATAACGATGTCGGTATCGACATAGACATGCACGGTTTCGCCGCCGACATCCGCGGTGAAGAGCGCATAGGTCCGCCCGTCGTCGCCATTGTGCAACGCCGCATCCTGGGTCCAATCGCCCAACATGCTGATCTGGTCCTTGTCGTCGCCCTGGACGAACAGCGTGTTGCGATCGTCCGTCATGTCGAGCACGCTCGACGCGTCGAGGGTGATCGTCGTGCCGACGCCGTCGTCGGCGCTGTCCGCCTGCTTGCCGTCGAAGTTCAGCACTTCGATCTCGCGGACATACTGGTCGTCGTTATTGGCGGTGTCGCCGCGGAAGTTCTGCAGCCCGCTCATCATGGCGATGTCGTCGCCCTGGGTCGAGCCATCGCCATTGTCGCCGACGATCACCGGCTGGTTGCCGTGCAGATCGTTATTGTCGATGCCGTGGAAGATGTCGTTGCCGGCACCGCCTTCGAACGCATCCGCGCCGCCTTCGCCGAACAGGCAGTCATTGCCCTCGCCACCATGGAGCTCATCGGCACCCAAACCGCCGAACAGCATGTCGTTACCGGTGCCGCCGAGGAGCTTGTCGTCATTGTTGCCACCCTCCAGCCAGTCGTTGCCGGTCTCGCCATAGAGCGTGTCGTCGCTCTGATCGCCGAACAGCGCATCGTCGCCGCTCCCGCCATAGAGCTGGTCGCCCTGCTGGTAGCCGTGGATGCTGTCATTGCCGTCGCCGCCATGCAGCTCGTCGGATCCGGTGCCGCCGCCCGTCACCACCGAAAGATCGGTCGGCAACGTGCCTTCACAGACACCGGCCGGCAGGTCCAGGTCAGGACCGGTCGGACCGGTTTCGCCAGTGTTGCCCGTTTCGCCAGTGTTGCCCGTTTCACCGGTGTTACCGGTGGGGCCGGTCGGGCCAGTGGGACCGGTCGGGCCGGTATTGCCGGTTTCGCCGGTTTCGCCGGTTTCGCCCGTCTCGCCGGTCGGGCCGGTTTCGGCCGCCACGACCTCGGCATCGTCCTCCTCGATCAGCAGGGGCGCTGCGCGCTGGATGGTCGCATAGTTCAGCGCCGTCGCCTGCAATCCGCCCACGGCATCGAGGCCGCCGATGCCGGCAGCCGGTGCGAAGGGCGAGAACAGGCCGCCATTATTGTCCACCGCCCCGGCACCCGGCGCGCCCGCCGCCGGCCCGGCCGCCGTTTCGATATCGAGGCTGGGATCGGTCGATGCCAGGATTTCGGCAATGTCGATGGGCTGCCCGGACGTCGTAAGGGTAATCGGAGCCGCCTGATTGGCCTCGGCATAGCCTAGCAGAATGACGGTCTGGTCCTGGACGCGGATCGACAGGTTGCCGTTTTCGCCCAGCTTTGCAGCCAGCTCCTGCGGCGCAAACGGCAGGTCGACCGTGGCACCCGGCACCATCTGGATGCGGATGGTCCCGGCGCCCTCGGGGAGGGTGATGGCATTGCTGCCCGGGATGCTGGTTTCGACACTGGCCATAATGAATCTGTTCCTTCGGTTTCCGGTTCGGCGCGGGCATCGGTGCCCGCGTGCCTCTGGTTCGAAAACGGAACATGGGACGCGCTAGTCCCGGCGGCCATTTCGTAAACGCGAAATCGCGCACACTATGGTGATGCGAACGTTCTTATCGGGAAATATTCTTAAAATCTATCGTAAACAATCAGTTAATCCCGCCGTGCAGATGCGCGGAACCGCCACGGCAAGGAGCGATGCCGTTCGATAGTTATGTTGCGTCCATAATAGTGTGATAAGCGGAAATTCCTGTTAGCGGGAAGCCGCAAAGCAAAAAGGGGCGGTCCGCTACCGAACCGCCCCAGTCTGGCCCCCACCGGAACAGCGCCTTTGCCGCGGCGCCGCTGCTAATAGGGAGAATAAAAGCCGTTTACGCCGCTTCGGATTTGCGGTGATAGGCGATGGTGCAATGATGCGCGCAATAGGGCCGGCCGGGTTCCGCCACATCGCCGCAGAAATGGAAGCCGGGCTGCTTGGGGTCGCCTACCGGCCAGGAGCAGGATTTCGACCCGGCGCCGGCCGCCACCCGCGGCGCACTCGGTGCCTTGACGGCAGCGACCTGCGGTTCGATGCGGGTTTCGACGATTTCCGGCGCCGGCGCCGCATAGCGGGTTTCGGCTGGCACGCTGGCCGGCGCCTGGATGTTCTGGTGGGCGCTCGGGGCAACCGCATGGCGCGGTGCCGGCATTGGCGCGATGGCGGGCTGCTGCCGGCGCTGGGCGGCCGGCTTGCGGCGGGGCGCGGCGGATTCGGCGCCTTCCCGCTTGATGGGCGACGGGCGGCCGGTCAGCCCCAGGCGGTGCGCCTTGCCGATCACGGCATTGCGGGTGACACCCCCCAACAGGGTCGCGATCTGGCTTGCCGTCTGGCCCTGGCCCCAGAGCTTGCGCAGCATTTCAATCCGCTGTTCGGTCCATTCCATGATGTCTTCTCCGCACCGGTTTCTGGCTGGCGATTTTGCTGGCGCCATAAGCCACAAAGGCGGCGCCAGCTCAAGATGTTGAGTGAGGATTATTTCACCCTACAAGATGCGGGGAGGCAAGAGGGGAAACTCAAAATGTTGTGGATAACAGCAGATTCTATCGGAACATATGGTGTTCACCCACGCAATCGGGCCACAATCGGGTGAGACATCAGTCCACGAGGTTGAGCTGCCGGTCGAGGAACTCGATGAGCTCGGGCAGGCGCCGCGAGGATTTCAGCTGCCGCTTGCCGGAGAGAAGGATGTAGTTGGGCTCCTTCTCGCCCCGCAGGAGGACCTTGGTGATGGCAAAGGTCGGCTGCTCCTGCGCCCGGCGGTAGACGGAGAAGACCGCCATGTTGCTGCGATGGTCGATCGCATAGTCGCGCCAGACGGCATGCGCCACCTTGCGGCTGTAGATTCCAAGCAGAAGATTGAGTTCGTCGCGGTTGAAATAGACCCGGCGGCCCTGACGGCGGTAATCATTAAGAAGAACGAGCTGCGCCATTCGGTCCTTATGATCACTGAACTATAGGCGACTCGGAGGTTGCTCCATGCCTTCGTTAAGTGTCGCCGAAAGTCACGAATCCGTAAAGCGCCGATCGGCCCTCCCTACCAGCCATGGGCTTCGGGATAGGTTTCCAGCGCATCGGTGGCGGTGCGGTCGGGTGTGTCGTAGCAGATGACCGTCGCCCGCTGGCGGTAGCAATAGCCGGGATAAGGCCGGTTCTTTTCCGCCTGCTCCTGGGCGATTTCGGCCGCGGTCCGGCAGTATTTGCCTGTCTTGGTATAGTCCAGGATCGAGCAATCGTCGCCGGTGGCCAGCGATGCCAGATGGTCTGAAGCCGTCTTGCCAGTCTGATTGAGCGATATGCCCTCGACCGCAGCATAGGCCGTTGTGCCGGAAACCCAGGTGGGAATCGTCGTGGTATTGCATCCCTGCAGGACCATGGCCGCCGCCAGCAGAATTGCACCCTTCCAGCTCGTCTTCGCCATCTCGTTCACCCAGATTGGTCGCATTGGCCCGTTGCCACCCCACGGGTAAGCAATTCCCGTTCCAATCGCCCGGCAAACCGCCCGGTGGATGCGCCAAAGCCTTGGTTGGCAAGGCAACGAGCTTGCCTGTATGTTAGCGCCCGATCAAGAACCCGGCCCATCAGGCTGGGGGTGAACAATTGCGCCCGGATGGGCTCCAGGGGTCTTAAGTGGCTGACATTTTTGAAGAAGTCGACGAGGATCTGCGCCGAGACACGGCAGCGGCGCTTTGGGCGAAATACCAGAACCTGGTCTATGGCGCGGTAGCGCTCATCGTCATCGGCACGGCGGCCGCCACCGGCTGGCAGATCTACGACCGCAACGCGCGCGAAAAGGCCGGGCTCGACTATCTTTCTGCCCTCCAGCGCACGACGCAGGATCCCAAGGCGGCCCCCGAACTCCTGGGCCAGCTCATCCATGCCGGCGGTCCCTTCGCCAGCCTCGCCCGCTTCGACCTGGTCCATGCCGCCCTCAAAGCCGGCGACAAGGCCAAGGCGCTGGAATTGCTGACCACCATGGCGGGCGATGCCGAATTCGCCGCCCCCCTCAAGGGTGCCGCCGCTCTCATGGGTGGCTATGTGGCGCTCGACCTGGGCAAAGCGGACGCAGCCCTTGCGCTGGTGCAGCCGCTCTCGGCCGAGGGCCAGCCCTACCGCTTGGCCGCCATCGAGATCACGGGCCTTGCCGCCTATGCCACCGGCGACACGGCGAAGGCCAAGGAAATCTACCAGGGCCTGGACACGGCGCTGAAGAAAGACGAGGCCCAAGGCCTTGGCACCGCGCCGGCCAACCTGCGCGATCGCGTCGCCATCATGCTCGACCGGCTGGGTGCGTGAACGGGCCCGATAAGCGTAAGTCCGATAAGCATGAGTCCGATAGGCGTAAGACGGCGATGGCACAGAATGATTTCGGGGGAATGATGGCGACCACTGGCAACCGAACCGACCGGCGGACTGACCGGATCAAGCGCGCCGGCGTGTTGCTGGCTGCGAGCCTCGCGGCGACGGCGATGCTCGGCGCCTGCGGTCCCAACAAGGTGCCGTTGCCGGGCGATCGCGTCTCGGTGCTGCAGCAGAGCAGCGAGAATGCGGCCGACCCGACCCTGGGCGAGATCGCCGTGCGCCTGCCCAAACCCTATGTGAACAGCGACTGGGCGCAGGTGGGCGGCAATCAGGCCCATGCCATGTATCACCTGCAGGCAACCTCCGACATACTCACCGAAGTGTGGTCCGCCGACATCGGCTCGTCGGCCGATTCCACCAACCGTCTGCTGGCCGAACCGGTCGTGGCCGACGGCATGGTCTATACGCTCGACGCCGAAGCCCTGGTGCGCGCCTTCGATGCCAATACGGGTGCCCGCGTCTGGCAGGCCGATTTCACGCCCGAGGACGAGGATGACGATCTCTTCGGCGGCGGCATGGCCTTGGCCGAAGGCAAGATTTTCGTCACCACTCCTTATGCCAAGGTTTATGCGCTCGACGCCAAGACCGGCGCCTTCATCTGGGAAGCCAAGGCTCCGGCGCCGATGCGCGCGGCCCCCACGGTGAGCGATGGGCGCGTCTTCGTCACCACCATCGACAACCAGCTCGTGGCCTTCGCCCTCGATGACGGGCGGCGTTTGTGGTCCAATGCCGGCGTCGAGGAGGCGGCGGGTCTGCTCGGCGGCTCCACGCCGGCGGTGCTCGGCAATGTCGTCGTCGCCGCCTACACGTCGGGCGAGCTTCTGGCCTTCGACGTGGTCAACGGCAACTCGCTGTGGACCGACAGCCTCGCCGGCAAGGCCCGCACCTCGTCGGTGGCGGCCCTTTCGGATATCCGCGGACGGCCGGTGATCGACCGCGACCGCGTCATCGCCATCGGCAATGGCGGCGTCATGGCGGCGATCGACGTGCGCCGCGGCGAGCGCTATTGGGACAAGGACCTGGGCGGCACGCAGATGCCCTGGGCCGCCGGCGATTTCATCTATCTCGTCACCTCGCAGAGCGAA
Organism: Dongia sp.; assembly: GCF_041918875.1. Taxonomy (GTDB): domain Bacteria; phylum Pseudomonadota; class Alphaproteobacteria; order Dongiales; family Dongiaceae; genus Dongia. Next base: position 90,673 of record NZ_JAYRUV010000009.1, on the reverse strand, counting down.
GTCGTCTGCCTCACGCGCGACGACGGCAAGATCAAGTGGCTCACTCCCCTGCCGCCCTTCGAGGACATGGAATATCGCGAAGACCCGATCTACTGGTCCGGCCCTGTGCTGGTGGGCGATCGGCTGCTGGTGACCGGTTCCAACGGCCTGGCGCTTTCCATCTCGCCTTATACGGGCGCGCTGCTGGGCAAGCAGGAACTGCCCGACCGCTCGCATCTGCCGCCGGTCGTCGCCAATGAAATGGTGTACATGCTGTCGGACGATGCCGACCTCATTGCCCTGAAATAATACCGCGCGCGGTGCATTTGCGCCGCGCCTCGTTTTGATCGGCCCTTGACCTGATGTCCTTTACCGTCGCCATCGTCGGCCGGCCCAATGTGGGCAAGTCGACACTCTTCAACCGTCTGATCCGCAAGCGTCTCGCCATCGTCGACGATACGCCGGGCGTCACGCGCGACCGGCGCTATGGCGAAGCGCATCTGGGCGATCTCAGCTTCACCGTGATCGACACGGCGGGGCTCGAGGATGCGGTCGACGACAGTCTCGAAGGGCGCATGCGCCAGCAGACGCAGGCCGCCATCGCCGAGGCAGATGTGACGCTGCTGGTCTTCGACGCCCGCGCTGGCGTGACACCGATGGACGAGCATTTCGCGCGCCTCATCCGCAAGTCGAGGAAGCCCGTCATCCTCGTCGCGAACAAGGCCGAAGGCCGCGCCGGGACGGATGCCGCGCGCGAGGGTTTCTCGCTGGGCCTCGGCACGCCGCTGCCGCTCTCGGCCGAACATGGCGAGGGCTTGAGCGATCTATACGACGCGCTGGAACCCTTCGCGGTTCGAAAGGCCGGCGAAAAATCCACTGCCCATCTCGATGCCGATCTCGAGGAAGTGGCCCCGCTCGACCTCGAGGAGGATACGGGCGAGGAAGATCTGGTGGAGGCGCCGCCGGCGCCCAAGCATCTGCAGATGGCCATCGTCGGCCGGCCGAATGTCGGCAAATCCACCCTGGTCAATGCCCTTCTCGGCGAAGACCGCCTGCTGACCGGGCCGGAAGCCGGCATCACGCGCGATTCCATCGCCATCGACTGGTCATGGAAGGGCCAGGCGATCCGCCTCATCGACACGGCGGGTCTCAGGCGCCATTCGCGCGTCACGAAGAAGCTCGAGCGCCTTTCCGGCGCCGATACGCGCCGCGCCATCCAGTACGCCCATGTCGTCGTCCTGGTGCTGGACGGCAACGACATGCTGGAGAAGCAGGACCTCACCATCGCCAGGCAGGTGGTGGAGGAAGGCCGCGCCCTCATCATCGCCGCCAACAAATGGGACGCGGTCGAGGACAAGAACGCCGCCATCAAGAAGCTGCATGAGCGCATCGACTGGTCGCTGCCCCAAGCCAAGGGCATTCCCGTCATCACCATGAGCGCCATGACCGAGCGCGGCCTCGACAAGCTGATGCAGGCGGTGCTCGACATCTACGTGACCTGGAACAAGCGCGTCTCGACTGCCAGGCTCAACCGCTGGCTATCGGAAGTGACCGCCCAGCATCCGCCGCCCCTGGTCAGCGGCAGGCGCATCAAGATCCGCTACATGACGCAGATCAAGACCAGGCCGCCCACCTTCGCCATCTTCGCCTCGAAGGCCGACGATCTGCCGGAAAGCTATCACCGCTATCTGGTGAAAAGCTTGCGCGACGTCTTCGATCTCCCAGGCACACCGATCCGCATCGTCATGCGGCGGACGGACAATCCCTACGACACGGACCGGGATTGATATGTGTGAAACGAGTGCTTTTCACTTGGACGGTGTCAAGGAATGACCTGGCAACATTGACGCCAGGGCGATAAGAATTCTCGCCAATACCTCAATATGTTGCCGATCAATCCGCGTATCGAGTCCACCGTGAGCTGCGCGGTTTCTTATCTGGCCGATCTCTCTGAGTTGGTCCGCTTCGGTCGGTGTCACATAGCCTTCTGACGCAAGAGCGGAGATGAGCGGCGTAACGCCCTGAGGCCGGGTTAGACGCCCGGGGAGAAGAGAACGGCCGATTGCTTCGAGAATAGTCCAACCCATCATTAAGGTCGCGAAAGGTGCGCCGCCACCAGAAGCCAAATTTCTAAATTCCGCTAGTTCCGCTTCAATCGTTTCAGTCGGCATAATGTCGAGATCAACCTTGGAAGATGTAGGTGGTGCGTAGAAGACACGTAACTCCCACTCATCTTGATCTTGCAAAAGGCGCTTTAGTTCGTTCGCTCTCTGCTCATCGCGCTCCCTGCCGGTGAGCACCTCAATCAGAATCTTCTTGTCGCCCCGTCGCGCAATCGCATCGGGCCGGAAATTCTTCAGGAATGGCGGCAACGCAAACGACGACGGCTGCAGAAAAACTTCAAAGCCTTCGTCTTCAAGCCTTGCCACAATACTTTGGAGGACTTCACTTTCGCGCACGGCGGCAACACCCATTAGACTAATTCCTCTGATGGATTGTCCGACAAGCGGACGTAAAGCACTGGCTTGTCCCCATTCAGGGCTTGCTCCAAGGCGTCCGACGGAGCTGAGAACCGGAAGATACCACCCGGCTCAAACTTCTGCACCACGACGCGTTCGATCTGCCGATCATCGGCATAGATATCCCTGCTCATTGCATCGAGCACGGGCTTAACGATGTTGTCGATGTCGCCCTGCATCTCAGCATCCGGAAAATAATACAACGTCACAGCCAACGGGCCATCGTTTGCAAAGTATCCCTCTGGCAGAGCCCGCTTTCCAGCCGCTTTGATGCGCTCTTTCCACTCAGCGACAGACTCTCTTCGTTTGGCCGACAGAGATACAGCAGTGCCGCCAACGACAAACTCGACAGGAAATGTAATGTCCACGCTCATTTCCTCAAAACTTAAGGCGACAGTACAAACCAAGAACTACTTAGAAGAAATTTCACCTCGTTACAACAACTATGAGGCGTAAATACCCCAAAATTGTCAAACCCCTTACCGCGCCCCGCCGCCGTCCATGACGATGGTCTGGCCGGTGATATAGGGGGCTCCTGCCAGTAAATAGAAGATCGTTTCGGCATAATCGGCCGGGGTGCCGGCGCGTTGCAGCGGCAGTTTGGCCACATAGTTCTTCAATTGGTCGGGATCGAATCTGCAGTCCCAGCCGGAGCCGTCGACGACATTGGGCGCGATGGCGTTGACGCGCACCTCGGGGCCCATGGCGTAGGACCATTCGGTGGTGAGCAGGATGATGGCGGCTTTCGTCGAAGCATAGACACTCGACGAGCCGCCATAGCCGAGGCCCGCCGTCGAGGCGACATTGACCACCGCACCCTTGGCTGCCTTGAGATGGGGTGCCGCGGCCTTGAGGCAGCGATAGGGCCCGATCTGGTTGATGCTGACAAGCTTGGCCCAGAACGCCTCGTCCATGCGCGCAAAATCGTCGACGGGAATGGGCGCCGCCGTGCCGGGTGTGCCGGCGTTGTTGACCAGGTAGTCCAGCCGCCCGAAATGTGCGACCGCAGCCGCCACTGCCGCATCCATGTCGGCTTGGCTGGAGACATCGCCCGGGAAAGCGGCGACATCACGACCGGCGGCGCGCAGCCGCTCCACCTCGGCGGCAAGGCGCGGGCTGGCGGCAAGATCGTTGATCGCCACCCTGCATTTGTTGGCGGCGAGCCGCTCGACCGTGGCAAGGCCGATGCCCGAGGCACCACCCGTGACGAACGCCACCTTGCCGGAAAGATCGGCACTGATCATGCAACACTCCCCCTGCTGAATTCGACAGGCTGCAGCATGGCACATTTCGCTGCGGGACGAAGCATCGATCGCGCGTCATGCGGTAAAAGCGGGCGAACAATTCGAGAGATTGATCCATGGCCGTCACCGTTTTCATCCGCTACCAGATCGATCCCTTCCAGCTAGAGGCCTTCCATGCCTATGCCGGGAATTGGGGCCGCATCATTCCGGCCTGCGGCGGGCATCTGATCGGTTACTTCCTGCCCCATGAGGGCACCAGCGATATCGCCTGGGGGCTCATCTCCTTTCCCGACCTTGCCGCTTACGAGGCCTATCGCGCGCGGTTGAAATCGGATGAAGCGGGGCGCGCGAACTTCACCCTCGCCCAGGAAAAGCGTTTCATCCTGCGCGAGGAGCGGACATTCTTGGAACCCGTCGCCGGCACAAGAGACCAGGCCCCCAGGAGCGTCGCCCCATGATCGCCATCATCTTCGAAGTCGAACCCGTGGCCGCGCATCGCGACGCCTATCTCGATATCGCCGCGAGGCTGAGACCCGAGTTGGAAAAGATCGACGGCTTCATTTCCGTCGAGCGTTTCCAGAGCATCGCCAATCCGGGCAGGATGCTCTCGCTCTCTTTCTTCCGTGACGAAGAGGCCGTGCGCGCCTGGCGCAATCTGGAAGTTCACCGCCGCGCCCAGGAAGCCGGCCGCAACGGCCTTTTTGCCGGATACCGGCTGCGCGTGGCATCGGTCCTGCGCGATTACGGCCTCGACGAGCGTGAACAGGCGCCGGACGACAGCCGCGCGCTGCACGGCTAGCGGCAGCCGCAGCCGCCCGACCCGCAGCCGCCATCACGATCATGGGCTTTAGCCGGCGCCTTCACCGCGCGCGGGTCGCGGCTGAGGCCATGTTGGGCGAGTGCGTCGAGATAGCCTTGCCAGATCCTGTCCTTGTCGCGGCCCAGTTCGTAGAGATAGCGCCACGTATAGATGCCGGTATCGTGCATATCGTCGAAATCGATGCGGATGGCGTAGCGGCCGACCGGCTCGATCTTCATGATACCGACATGGCGCCGGCCCGGCACGATGGTCTTCTGCCCCGGTCCGTGCCCCTTCACTTCCGCCGAGGGGCTTTCGACGCGCAGCAGTTCGGCCGGATATTGAAACACCTTGCCGTCGTCGAACTCGATCTCCAGCAGCTTCTCCGCCTGGCGATGTCGGATCTCGACCGGCCAATGCTCGGTGCCGAGAGTGTCGCTCATTCATCGATCTCCAGCGGCCGCGCTTCGTCGACCAGCATGATCGGAATGCCGTCGCGGATCGGATAAGCGAGCCCGGCGGCCTTGCTGATCAATTCCTGCCTCTGCCGGTCGTAGACAAGCGTCGTCTTGCTGATCGGGCAGACCAGGATTTCCAGCAGCTTCGGATCGATGAGAATATCGTTGTCGCCCATGCTCGGCGTCCTTTCAGTGCAGCCGGTGTTCGCCGCCGGAAGCGGTGGCGCCGTGCACCTCGAACATCGCCGTCATCATTTCGACCACGGCGTCGAGATCGGCGCATTCCAGCAGCGACTGTTTTTCCTCCGGCTCCAGCGGTGACATCTGCGCCATGGCGACGACCAGTTCGTCATCGGCCACTTCCTCGATGCCCTTCCAGTCGAGCCGCGCCTGGCGCGTCTTCAGATATTCCTGCAGGACGGCCAGGAAGCGCGGCCGGTCCGCGAGCTGGAATTCATGCTCCGCCATGTCATGGGCGAAAGGCTGGAAGTCCGGCAAGACGCGGCGGAAACCGCCCTTGGCCAGCGGCAGCTCTTGCCTGATGCGAAAGCGGATGAGGCCGGAGAGGATGAGTTGATAGCGCCCGTCCGGCGTCTCCTCGAACGAGACGATGCGGCCCGCGCAGCCGATCCTGTGCACGGCCGGCACGAAATCGGCCTGCATGTTCCGGTCGGCATTGGCTTCGACCGGCTGCACCATGCCGATGAGGCGCTGCGGGGTCGAGAGCGCCGCGCGCACCATGGCGAGGTAGCGCTTCTCGAACACGTTGAGCGGCAGGCGGCCGCCCGGCAGCAGCAGGGCATTGGTCAGCGGGAAGATCGGCATTTCCGCCGGCAGATCGGCGAAACCCGGATCGAAGGGACCAAGATGGCTGGGGCCGGAGCGCATGACTGCCTTGCCTTTCCCGTGAGGTTACGAAAAGAGCAGCGAGGAAAGCCGCCGGCGCGCGCTCAAGGTCAGCGGATCCATCGGGCCCATCGCCTCGAAGAAGGTCACGAGCTGCTTCCTCGCCGCTTCCTCGTTATGGGCGCGGTTGATGCGGATGCTCTCCAGCAGCTGGTCGATCGCCCCTTCCTTGTCGCCGGTGGCGAACAGGGCCTGGGCAAGTTCGATACGCGCCTCGTGATCCTTCGGATCGGCATCGACCCGGGCGCGCAGCGCATCGGACTGGCCCGCGGCCTTCTGGCCGGCCATCGCCACGTCGAGCTGCGCCTTGGCGGCGGCGATGGCGGGATCGCCCTGCTTGTCCTTGGGCGCCTGGCCCAGGAACTCGGCCGCCTGATCCAGTTCGCCAAGGGCGACGAGGCAGCGCACCATGCCGCCGATCGCCTTCACATGGCCGGGTTCGTGCTCCAGCACCTGCCCGAAGATTTCGGTCGCGGTCGCATGGTCGCCGGTCTCGATCGCGGCTTCGGCGTGTTCGATCGCCTCGTCGATGGGCGAGGGGCCGGGCTCGCCGCCGAGCTTCGAGAGGCGCTGCACGAAGGCCTTGAGCTGGCCTTCAGGCTGTGCTCCCTGGAAGGCATCGACGGGGCGTCCCTGGAAGAAGGCGAACACGGCCGGGATCGACTGGATGCGCAGCTGGCCGGCCAGCGCCTGGTTCTCGTCGACATTGATCTTGACCATGCGCACGGCGCCGCGCGCTTCCTTCACCACCTTTTCCAGCAGCGGGCCCAACTGCTTGCACGGGCCGCACCAGGGCGCCCAGAAATCGACGATCACCGGCACTTCCATCGACGGGTCGATGACATCGGCCTTGAATGTCTGCTGGCTGCCATCCTTCACCAGGTCGGCCGGGGCCGCGCCATTCGTGGCGCCGGCGCCGATCAGATTGTCCATTCTCAAACACTCCCAAATGATCCGGATTCAAGGCTTATAGATGGGCCTTTCCGGCGTTCAAATCAACCGCGCTGGACTGGCCTTGTTCCCAATCGGACCAAGGTCTTAGGCGGGCACGGATCTTAGTCGAAATCGACCAGCTGCGGTTTGTGCCCCTCGGCCTCCAGGAACGCCAGCAGGTCCCCTGGCGAAATGGCGGTGGTCTTGAAATTGACCAGCGGATGGGCGTTCACGGGATCGCAGTCGAGCAGATGCCGGTCCAGCACCATCTTCACCTTGCGGCCCTTGTCGTTGATGACGGCGAAGGGCGTCACCGCCCCCGGGATGACGCCGAGATACGTCATCAGCCGGTCGGCCGAGCCGAAGGACAGCTTGGCATTGGAGCCGGTCTCGCCGGTGAGCTTCTCGCCCAGCTTCTTCAGGTCGACGCGGCGATTCTCCTCGACCGTCACCAGCCACATCTCTTCCCTTTTGTTGCGCAGGAACAGGTTCTTGATATGCCCGCCGCTCATGTCGCGGCTGACCTGCTGGCTCTCCTCCACCGTGAAGACCGGGACATGGTCCGTGGTCCGAGTGGCAAGGCCGAGTTCGGTCAGGCGCGCCAGAAGCTGGTCGGGGCTGGTCGGCAGGTTGGCTTGGGCAACGAGGGCGGCGCTGTGATCGGGTACGGTATCGGCGGGCATGGGGCTCTGGGACCTTCGTTAACGAACTCGCCGCCGGGTATAGCCGGGCCCGGCGCCCGCGACAATGGCGAGACCGCCGGGAAGCCGCCGCGCGGGACCGATTCCGTCAAGCCGCCAAACCGCCGATTCCTGGCTAAGCCTTTGCGCAGAAAAAAGAATAAGCCCACTTGCAAATGCGCCGCCGATGCGTATGATGCGCCGCGCTCGTGAGGCCAAGCCTCGGCGGGCGCCGCTGCCAAACGGAGTGCGGGCGTAGCTCAGGGGTAGAGCACAACCTTGCCAAGGTTGGGGTCGAGGGTTCGAATCCCTTCGCCCGCTCCAGTTTGGACTTTCAAAGAAGATGATCGCGAAGAACGGCCCCCAGCGGGCCGCTTTTGCATTTTGGCCCCCTACTTTGTAGCGCGCCACTTGATCCTGGAGCCGTCGCCACTTGATCCTGGAGCACTCGGAAAACAGTGGGTTCCAGGGACGTTCCGACCCCATTTAAGTGTGCTTGAAGGGGGCAAGTTCCGGCGGTGTGCCGGCCTCGCCCACGGCCTGCCGTTTGGCCTCGGCTGACCGCCGGCTGTATTCAAGGTCGACCAGCTCACGGAGCTTGTCTCTGGTGCCTCGCGAATGGGAGAGCATCTCCCCCATCCAGAATAGGAAGCTGGCGCCGATGAGGGCCGCCCCGGCAAAACCCAATGCCCACCGCATCTGGGCCTGACGTAGTTCTGGCGGCATCGAGCCGGCACATGTCCTGGGAGGTAGGGTCGTCGTTGGGTTAAGCATCTCCTGCAGGCGAGCCGTCTCGCACTGGGCCACCTCGACCGGGTCGCCCGCCGGGGCCGGCCAGGAGATCGAGGCGCTGTATATTCCGGCCAGAACGACCAGAACGCTCAATCCCTTGAAGAAGTATTCCAGTGCCATTTCGCCCACCCCAATTTGGTCATTGCCGCTGGCCAGCATAGAGAACCTCTCGGGCCTCGCACAGCCGTTCCGGACTCGACCTGGCCTCTAGACCCTGCCACACCAGCCAGCCCGCTTGCCGCCGTCATAGGGGCGCCCCAGCCCCTTGCCGATCAGGGTTCCGGCCATGTCTTGGCCGCCGATCAAGACGCGGGCGTCCACCCGACCGCCGTACTTGTCCCACTTCACCTCCCGGAACTCGATCGGCTGGCCCGCCCGGAGGGCCGCCGCGACCAGGCGCTTGGCCTCGGCCTTCGCCTTGGCGCCGAGATCGCGCTCGCTCTGGCACTGCGCCTTGCCCCCGGTCTCCGGAGTGTTGATGCCCCGGAGGCGCACGCCGATCGGGTTCAGCTCGGCCGGGAGGCCGGGGATCGCCACCTTGATGGTGTCGCCGTCCGTCACCTCGATCACAGGCCAGCGGTAGGTTCCCACCCCGGCCGCGTCGGCCGATGCCTGGGCGACCGTCAGCAGGCCCAATGCGACTGCCGCCACCAGCATGAGGGAGAGCGAGAGAGGGGCCACCTTCTGATTAGCCATTGGAGATGATCAACTCCTTTGCCTTTTTGCCCGGCCCGGTCTGTCGCACCGTGTAGGTCGTCGACACGGCCTGCTGTTTGAAGCGCCCGAAGATCCGGCGGATCTGGGGCACGTCGTTGATCGATAGTAGAAAGCGCCCCTTGATGCCGGCGAGCTGGTCCGCCAGCCGTTCAAAATCCGCCTTCCCGAACATGTCTTTGCCATAATATCCCTCGCTGCCCCAATAGGGCGGGTCGAGGTAAAAGAGCGTCCCCGGTTGGTCGTAACGGTCGATGAACTCGCCATAGGGCAGGCATTCGATCGTCACCGCCGTTAGCCTGATATGGAGATCCTCCAGCGCCGGCACGACCTTGCTGACATCGAAGCGTGCCGGGTTGCCCGGACTGGTGCCGAAATTCCGCGAGGCGACCTTCCCACCGAAACTGGTCCGCTGCAAATAGAGGAACCGCGCAGCCCGCTCCAGATCGGTGAGGGTGGATGGATCGGTGGCCATCAGCCGCTCGAACTCGACCCGCGTGGTGAGCTGGAAACGCAGCATGTCCAGGAAGGCGGTATAGTGCCGCTGCAGCACCCTAAAGAAGGTCGCCACGTCGCGGCTATAATCGTTGATGTATTCGGCCTTCGCGGCCGTCGGTCGCCGCAGGAAAACGCCACCCATGCCGATGAAGGGTTCGGCATAGGTATGGTGTGGGATCTTGGCAATGCGGGCGATGATGGCGGCCGCTAGACCCCGCTTTCCGCCGACATAGGGGGCCACCGGCCTGACATTGACCTGGTTGGCGGTTGCCGGACTCGACTCTTGACGCATGAAACTGGTACTCCAAACCCGCCCCTGCAGGGGTGGCGGGACGGCCTCAATCGGCCGGTTGTTGCTGTGCGAGTGACAGCTCGCGGTTCGGGCTGTTGACGCAGCCCTGACCCCCGCCCAAAAAGAATTGGGACGGCAGACATGTTCACGAAGCTCAAATCCCTCCAAGTCAGAAAGATATGGACCGGCCTCGGCGTGCTCGATTTGGCCCTTGTCACAATTCAACAGGGTAGTGATATCGGTGCCAAGCCCGAGACCATCGCGGCGATGCTTGGTATCATTCTCGCCATCGGCGTCCCGGTTTTTCAGAAAGCAATGGACCAAGATACTGCCGTCCGGGATAAGCAGGAGGCCGCGCTCACAGTCGGCTGGCGCATTTTCCCGGCCATGCTTCTGCTGAGCGACAACGTCGATCGCGTCATCATCGACTTCGACCAAGTTTCCAGTGGGACGCAATATAGGAACCCAAGTGCCTTTATCATTGGCCTTCCGCGCGATATTGACGACTCCTGGTTGGAGTACCGCCACTTTCCAAACGACCTGGCCAAGGTCATTAACCAGGGCGTCGGCCTTGCGAAGCTCCACAGCCAGATGATGCTTGATGCGGGTGATGCCGTGCCGGTCACCGAGGACTTTGTATTGATATACCGAAGACAACTCCAGGAAGCCGGGAATTGCATCCACAGAGCCTGCCTGGGTTTGGCCAATCTCCTCGGAGAACCGTTGCCTGCTCGGCGCGCCATACCTCACGCTTGAATTCACAAAGCGGGGTGTCGGGATAAACATGAAGGGTGCGGGTCGACGGTCACGGCAACACCTTCTCGGCCGAGAACTTGATGCCAAGTTCCTTCAGCACCTCGTCTGCGGCTTTCTGCGCTGGCCCGGCGGCGCGCTCACCTGGCTCCAGATGCGTCACGACCTTGGTCGAGACATTCCCTGGCCGGCGCTTGCTGTCCGTGATGGTGATGGTGACGCGCGCCATGTCATGCCCTCCCTTGGCCGGCTGGCAAGACGATCTCGATCCTGCCCCGCTTGGTGACGCGAAGCAGTTCGGTCGGATCGACCGGGTTCTTGACGGGTTGCCCGTCATTTCCGGTGACGTAGCAGATGGCCTTGCCGGCATCGCTATCCGCCGTGATGCATAGGGGCAGCACATGGCCGTCGAGCATGACCAGATATCGAGATGCGTCGGGACGAAAATCAACGTCGGCGCGGTCACAGGAAATCCGCATCACAGCCTCTCCTCGACTTCATATCGGCGGGCCCGCAGATTGACCTGGCGCCGGGTGACGCCACCCAATGTCGTGAGCGTCCCGAAGACCACGTCGTCATTCTGGTAGGTGCCGCCTGGATCGGGCACGACCAGGATGTTCTCGATCCGACGCGCGATGCGATCGAGCTGTGCCACCGGGCCGTAGCGCTCCGCATCGGTGAGGTTGTCGAGGGAAAACTGCTGAATGCGCGGCACGTCGGCACGGATTGAATATTTCTGGCCGCCTTCCGAATAGCTCGGCGCCTTGTCGTCCCGCATCCCATCCACGGCACCCCAGGAACGGCCATAGGTCGGCTGCCAGGCGTCGCCAACCCACGCCGCGCCGGCCTGGATGTAATTGAAGGCCGCCACGCCGGCATCGCTTAAATCGATCTTCACATAGCGGGCATTGACCACCGCCGGCAGATAGAGGGCGGCCTGCGAGACGTCACGCTTCTTGATGATGTTGACGACGGTCGCCTTCATCAGCACCGTGCCGCTGTCATAGAGATCGCCGGCATGGGCGGCGCTCGACGACAGACGGATGCGCCAGGTGGCAGTCGGCGTGAGGTTACTGCCGAAGATGCCGACCAGGCGGCAGGCTTTGACGGCGCCGAGATCGGCCGTGAGATAAGCCGAGGTACCCGGCGCGCTGCGCCACGCCGTCACCAGATGGTCGACCATCAGATTGCCAGCCGACAGGTCGCCCACTTCCGAGGAGGCCGCGAGCGTGGCGGTCTTCAGGTAATTGACCCAGGAGAGGTTGATTGTTCCCATGACGACTGGTCACCACATGATGAGGACGGAGCTGCTGCGGGTCTGCAGATCGAGATCAACCCCGGCCACGACGACCGAGCGCCCGCCCGCCAGCCCATAGCGCGGGTTGTCGACGCGGATCACATCGTTCGTTTCCAGCAGATAGCCCTGCTGCATGCAGCGCAGGCGCGCCATGGTGCGCATCTCGCCATAGAACGCGCCGATCGTGGCACCGAGCAGATCCGCATCCGGCTTCTCGTCGAAGAGGGAGTCCACATAGATGTCCTGGGCTTCCGGGTGCCGCACGATGACGGCGGCGTCTTCCCAGGGCGTGTAGCGGATCTGCGAGGTCAGGAATTGGAAGCGGTCGGGCTCGGTGTCGAAGACGCTGCCGGCGATGTCCTCGACCGCCATCGTATTCCAATTGACGCCCCAGCCGATCGACGCGCGCCAGAATGGCGGATTGATGGTGTCCGGCAGGGGTACGCGGCTTATCTCCAGGATGTCCCTGCTGTCGAGGGTGAGCTTGGGTGTCGCGGCCAGCGGCCCGCTGAGTGCGGAGAGAGCCAGCGTGCCGACACGGAGGCGACCATTACGGCCATGGTTGAGGAACCCCAGCACCGGCCCGAGCAAGCGGTTCAGCACCTGGACAGCGCTGGTCGCCTGGGAAGGGATATGAAGCCCGATGATGCCGGGCCAAGCCAGGTTCAACGCCATGAAACTGGAGCTGTCCATCAGCCCATCGGCGAGGTCCAACCGATGCCGCAGGATGCGATAGACAATGGCGGCCGTCGTCATGGCGGCAACGCCCCAGGTGTTGTCGCCGATGACGTCAGCCGTAACGGTGCCACCAGCCGGCGATGAACCAAGTCGCACATAGCCACCGGAAAGCTGTGTGGCAAAGCAGCCGGCAGAAGGAGCTGCCAGCATGATGTCGGCGACATCGACACTGGGCGTCCAGGCAGCGCCCTTGACATAGAGGGCGGTGACGCCACCGGCCGCGCCATCGTGAAACTGATAGATCAGATTGACCGGGTCGATCAGCTTCAAGGGCACATTGCGGGCGCGGCCGAAGGTGAGCGGTTTCGGCGTGCCGGCTAGATCGGCCGACCCGTCCAGGCCGCCGGTGCCGCCATAGAGGTTGGGCTGGATCGGCCGATCGAGTGGCCAGACCAGGTCGCGTAGGTTGAGTTCGATGCGGCCTTGGTCGGCCACATTCCAGCCACCGGCCGTGCCCTTGAAGAGGGTTTCAAACTGACTGCCATCGTAGAGCGGCGAGCCGACGCGGATCTCGACCTCGCGCCCATCGATCGCCATGTCGCTGACCATGGCATCGAGGCCGCCATCGGCATTGAGCAGGGAAAGGCTGCCGGCGATCGGCACCACGCGCTGCTGATCGAGCGGCGAGACAGGAATTGAGCGCGAGAGGTTCAGGGCCTGTTCGACCCTTGGGGCGAAATGGCGGTTGGGCCAGATGGTGTCATTGGGTTCGCCGGACCAGCCGCGATCGGAGAAATAGAACGGCGCCGGCCCAGCGAGGCCGGTCGGCAGGATGCCGGCGCCGCCAACAGGTGAAAAGGCAAAAGGATCTGCACCAAGCAACATCAGGCGGCGTCCTGGGTAAAGGGCGTCAGGATGGCAAGGGCCACCACATCGACAGCCGCATCGCCTTGGATCTGCGTGAAGTCAGGCACGGTGACGGCCGGTGGCACCGTCGTGGTCGCCACAGGCTGTGATGCGACGGGATCGCCGGCCAGCACGGCTTACCACCCCGTCTCGATATCATAGGCCTCGACCGCCGCTGGATCGCTGAGGGCCCGCACGGCGTCGATATGCGACCAGGCAATGTCCCGGCGCAGCTCGACCGCATGCGCTGCCCAAAGGCCGAGTGTGATCATGTCGTCGGGTGTGGCCAGCGGGTACCAGGAATTGTCGGCCAGACGCCAGCCACGCGACACCATGCGTGCCGGCCAGGTGACGGCACCGGCACTCGCCTTGACGACGGTCGCCTGCTGCGTCGCGTCACCGATATTGCCTTGGCTATCCTTGTCGAGCTGGACCGGTCGGTTGCCCGCGAGCGGACACGGCACCGAGAGCAGGGCCTGAGCGAGGCGTTGCTTGATCGCGGCGATCTTTCGTTGCTGCGCGATCTCGATGCGCCATACCCAGGAGCCGCCGCTCCAGCGCTGGCCGTCGGCATCAGCCGGTGCGGAGTTGATGGGCGTTCCAGCAAATGGGCTTTGGCCGGCCGGGCCGTCATAACTCCCGACGCATTTGCCTTCGGCATCCACATAGAATTTCTGCATGATCTAGCCCTTTGTGCACCTGGCGCGATGCACCAGTTTCCAATTCGCAGCGGTGAGAGCGATACCCGCACCCGTGGTCTTGTTCACGATGCTGGGATAGTAGGTTTGGTTAACGCTGGATCGAACATTCGTGGCATCGGCTTGAATGGCGCCACCATAGGTCCACTGAACGGCCGTGTAATCGATCTCATCACCCACCGCCCAGTTGGCGTCTGCTGTCGTGCAGCGAAATACGACCTGATACCAGTTCGGTTTTTCGCCAAGACCATGGGCGGTGGTAAACACGGTCGAGAGGGCGAGTGTTTGCTGGGTGCTCTCGAACGAGTACCAACCGCCGATGGTCTGCCAGTTGGTGCCATCACTCCGCATCAAGACCCAATCGCCCGGCCTCAACAGGCGCGTGGCCAGGCCGTCCAAGGTCTCAGCTCCGTTGGGGTCGATTGTCACGTCGCCCGACGCCGCAGAATTGCGCGCAGCAATGGTGCCACCATTGCCGACGGTTGCGGCTGCGAGCAGATTGAAGGTGACACCCGTCGCCGTGAAATTGATCTCGGCGCCCTTGTCGTTGGCCACCATCGTGTATGTGACGGCTTTGTTGGTGACCGGCATGTTAATGCCCTGGGCGGCCACATCACGGCGGGCGCGATAGTTGGCGCTGTCGCTGCGGAGTTCGGCACCAGAGTTCGGCGTGATCGTCAACGCAGCCGCGCCATCGATTGTTGATGTCGTCGGCGTGATCACCAAGCTACCGGTGCCGGCATTCTGGCATTCGATCCACCAGGGCGAGGCAAAGGCGCCAATCGCCTGTGGCAAGGTGACGGCGCAACCGGTGGCGCTGGTGAAGACCAGCAGCTTGCCGATATCGGAAGCGAGGATCGTATAGGTGGTCGCCGACACGACCTTGACGCCGAGCGAACCGGAGACGGCCGGGTTCATCACCTGCCAGACATCGGCGACGGCCTCATAGACGAACTCGGCGATGAGATCGGCCGGCAATTCGCCGGGCTCGGGATCGAGCGTCACACCGCGCTTCTTGATCGCCTTGGCGCCGAGGCCATTGTGGCTATAGGTGCAGGCACCGCTGTTCGTGGCCGGGATCTTGACCCGCACACGCATGCCGGCGACCAGGACCGGCGTCAGCACATCGGTGCTGCCGGTATAGGCGGCGGCGGTACCGCCGCCGATAAGATAGCTGTGCCGGCCGCCTTCAGGGCCAAAATCCTCTGCCAGGGCGACCAGGCTCACCACTTTGGCCGATGCATCCGGCCAGGCGATCGGCCCGCCGGTCGAGGATTGGATCAGTCGATCACGGGTCAGCGTTGACGGACTGGTGAAGGTGCCTTCATTGATCTCGAAATCGGTGCCGTTGATGGCCTCAACCTTGTAGCGGTATTTTTTGCCGCTGACACAGGCGGTAGCGAACGGCACGACGCCCTTGGTGGTGACCAGACCGGAAAGCGTGTAGGTGCCGGCGCCGGCCGTATTCGTGTTCTGCTGTACGTTGTTGCGGATCATCGATTAGCTCCCGGAAGTCATTTGCGGCCGGCGGCGACTTTGCCGCTCCAGCTCTGGTGGGTGGCGCTGTTCTGGCTGGCGATGCGGTCGCGCCGCGTCTCGCTGGTGAGTTCTTCAAACCGCTCCGCGAAGGTCGCGTTGAGTTGATCGAGGCCCTCGGCATTGATGTCGCGGATCTCGGTGAGCAGCCGCAGCGTCTCCGTGGTCGAGCTGCCACCCGTGAGGCCGGCCGTGCCGCTGCCGAGACCGAGCACCGCAGCCAGGCGCGCGTTGATATCGGATACCTTGTTGTCATTGGCGCTGGTGGTCGACATGGAGGCCGAGGTCACGCGCGCCAGCAGGCCCTGCAGGCCACCGCCACCTTCATGCTCGGAGAGGCTACCGGTGCCGCCCGACGTACCACCGGCTGAGCCGCCTAAACTCCCCAAGCTACCGGGATAGACGTTACCGATGCCGAGCTGGTCGCCGACCCATGAGCCGCCGATGCTGCCGAGAATACCGCCGCCAGGAAAGGCAAGGCCGCCGAGGATGCCGCCAAGCACGCCCATCGGGTCGAATGACCAGTGATAGGTTCCGTCCTCGTAGGATGCGGGCACTGTGGTGGTCGGCCGCTCGAAGTCGACGAACGGGCCGGCGACGAAGTCGAACAACTTCTCGTACCAAGGGCGCTCGTTCCACTCATGAACCGATTTGCCGTAACCCGGAGGACCGGAGAGGTTCGACATGCCAGCCTGCTTCAGGCTGTCGGCATATTCCTTGTAAGCCTTGGCGAGATCCTGCGTCGACGGACCTTTGGTGCCGCCGCCCTTGTCCTTATCGCCCCCGCCGGCTTTGCCGCCATGTCCGTCGCCGCCACCATCGGACTTGTCCTTGTCGGGCTTCCCGCCGGCACCTTCATTGCGTCCGCCAGGCGTATCGGACCCGTACCCGAACTCGCGAAGTCCTGTCCAAGGATTGATGGTGTTCGAGCCGCCAGCTCGGGCAAGCATCCGGGCTTCGTTGTCGTTGATATGGACGAGTTGCGTGTCGTCAAAGCGGTGGTACCGATTGAGCAGCTCGGCCGCCATGCGCGGATTGATGACCATGGATGGCATGCCGGCATTGATCAGCTCCGGCCCGCGCTCACCAACCAGTGAGATGCCACTGGCGACACCGCCATTGGCGAAACCCTGGATGTTGCCGAGCTTCCGCGTCAGCTCCAGAACCTGGTCATAGATCTTGGCATAGGCCGCATTGGCGCCGTAATAGCCTTGGGCCACCTGCAGATAGTCGCGCGCGGCCTCGACGAAATGTGCATTGTCGTTGGCCGCCACGACGTCATTGAAGCGGCCCTGCGCCTGGGCGAACTTCTGGGTCGGGTTGTTGGCGGCGAGATCACCCAGGGTCAGCTCATCGAAGAAATCGCGGAACTGATCCTGCATCTGGTTGAGGCCAGCCTCGACCACCTCCTTGCGCTTCAGCGCATAAAGCTCTTCGACCTTGGTGAGGTCGACGCCCAGTTCGATGGCGACGGCCTTGCGCGCCGCATATTCCTTGTCCAGCTCCGCCAGGGCATAGGCCTGGGGATCCTTGATCTGCAGCAGCTCAGCATCGACCTGGTCGAGGAAGTTTGCTTGAAAGACCTCTGTGACATGGTCGACCGAGAGCCCGAATTCCTCGGCCGTCGATTTGGCAGTCGACAATGCCTTCTTGAGATCGGTCAGCGCATCTGCGGCGGCGATCGCCGGTGTCCGCACCTCGTCGACCCGATCATAGAACTTGCCGAACTCGACCATCCGGGTCAGCTCGTCGCTGTCCTGGATGCCCATGTTGTTATTGTCTTTGAAGACGTTCTTGAAGATGGTGAGAATGGTTTCCGAAACGCCGGTCACCAGGCCTTTCTCGGCAGCAACGGCAAGCGACCCGCTGAGGAACTGCGGCACGAATTGCTCGGCCGTTTCCGACGTGCCGATATATTGATCGGCAAAGCTGCCATAGAAGTAGTGCTTTTCGCCCTTCTTCTTCTTGCCCTTGACCTTGGCCTGATAGACCTCCTGGACCTGCGCCTGGGCGCTCGGGTCAAATTGCGCGCCGATATCCAGGAAGAAGTCGTTGAAGGCATCCGACATGGCATCGCCAAGCTTGCCACCCGCCTGGTTGTCGGCCTTCATGCCCTTGCCCTTGGTATAGGCAAAGCTGCTGTCGACGCCGAGCAGACCGTTGTCGCCAAAGCCCAGGACGGCGCCGGCCACGCTCTTCTGCTTCTTCCACTTCGGCTTCTTGCCGAACAGACCACCCAGCATCTTGCCGGCGATGCTGCCGATGGTGCTGCCGATCATGGTGCCCACCGGTCCAAAATATGAGCCGGCGATGCCGCCAACCATGCCGCCGACGCCTGCGCCGATGCTTTCGGCGGCGTTGCCACCAGACGCGTAGGTCGTGGCGCCGGCCACTAGGCCGGAGAAGATGCCGCCGCCGATCGGGCTATTGAGCGCACCGCTAAGCTGACCGCCGCCCGTTCCAAATAGGCCGGATGTCGCCGTTCCTGGCGCAATCTGGCTCGACACGCCACCGCCACCCTTACCGAGTGCACCAAGGGTTGTGCCCGCGCTGCCAAATAGCATCGATCCGATGCCAGTATTCCATTGCCCGCTGCTCAAGCTGCCGCTGAGGATGCTTCCTCCGCTGCCACCGGTGTTGGCGCCGCCATTGCCGCTGCCGAGCCCGAGCTGGTTGCTGAGGTCGCCCATGCCGAGATTGCTGAGAACGCCGCCGACGATTGGGCGGAAGACCAGGAGGGTGGCGATTTCGGCCGCGAGTTGTTTGAAGACCCCGAGCAGCGACCGGCCGAAATCCTTGAACGACTTCATGTTGCCATCGAGGACTTTGCGGAACATATCGGTCCAGGCCTGCTGGATCCCGCGCAGGGCGTTTTTGAACGGCTCCTGCATCATCTCGGCCGACTTCTTCGCGGCGTCGGTAATATCTTTCTGGCGATCAATGGCGGCATTGAGCTTGTTCTGCTCGTCGAGCAGTGCCGTGAGCTGCTGCCGCTGGTCGCTGGTCAGCTCCTTTCCACCCATATCCGCTTTTAGCCGCGCCTCCGCCTGCAATAATGGAATGAGGTTCTTTCGGCCGGAGACCTCAAGCTTCAGCTCGGCGTTCTGTTGTTTCAGATCCTCGATATACTTGGCAAAGGTCTCGGGCGCATCGGCCTGCTTCTGCAGCAGATCGAGGTTTTCGGCGATCGCGTCGTTGAGGGTGCGCTGCTCGGAAAGCCAGTTGGCGATCTGCTCGACGGTGGCGCCGGCGGCCGTCTCCAGGGCGGCGAGATCATCCGTCCCAAGTTTCGCCGCATCCCCGAAGGAGAGCAGCATGTCGCGGGCTTTCTGGGCATCCTGCGTGATGCTGAGACCGTCAGCGCCGCCCTTGTCGAGCGAGATCTTCTGGGCCGACAGGTCGATGACTGTCTGCTGGAGAGCCTCGATCTCTTTGCGCGCCTTCTTGATTTTGTCGGCGAGACCAGTGTCAGAACTGCTTCCTGAGCCACCCACCACCTCTGGCGCGCCATTTAGAATGCGCCAGATCGTTTCCCCCGTGCCCATTATGGTGGTCTTAAGGCCGGCGATCTCCTCGTCGATCTTGGCAATTTCTGCTCGGGCAGTCCGAATGGGCGAGTCGGCATCGTTCGATGTATCCCGTGCGCCGATGCCAAGATCCTGATAATCCTGATTGTGCTTCACCGCCTTTGCAAGATCGGCATATTGGCTAACGCGACGCAATTCGAGTTCGGCGACCGCCTGTTGCTGGGTCGCCGCGGCATCTTTTAGTTTCTCGACGGTGAGCTGGCGCTCCATCTCCGTCAGGTTCTTGACCTGGGCCGCCGACAGACGACGAGCGTCCTCCGTCGTCTTCATGGCATCGGCGAGTGCTTTCTCCTGGCGCGATGCTTCCGCATTCTCCATCCAGAGGTAGGACACTGCCGCTGTTATCAGGCCGATCGCGACCAGCGCGGCTCCAAACGGTGTCGCAACAAAGGCCAGGCTTTCGAGTGCCAGGGCCCTCATGCCGAGAATGGCGCCGTTCAACCAGCCCGCGATATTGAAGGCAACCAGGCCGGCCACCGCAGAGCCAATCAGTTCAAGATGATCCGACACGGCGACGGCGGCGTCGATCGCCAGCGTCAGCCCCTTGGTTAAGACCTCGGCAAAATTCGCCACAGCGGCCACGACCTGCGGCTCGCTCAATTTTCGGGCAAGGCCGGCAATTGCTTCTGCGATCACTGCGGAACTGCCTGAAGCACTATCGGCGAGGCCGACCAGGCGCTGCAGGGAATTCCCGAGCTGGGTCATCGCGCGGCCGACCGTCAGCGGCATCTTCGCGAATTCCTGACCGATCTTCGGCGCTTCCTCGGTGAGCGCTTTCAAGATCATCTGAACCGTGAGTTGGCCCTGCTCGGCCATTGTGCGCAATTCGCCCCTGGTCTTGCCTAGGCTATCGGAGAGAGCCTGCGACAGGCGCGGTGCTTGTTCCATGACGGAATTGAATTCGTCGCCGCGCAGAACGCCGGAGGCAATCGCCTGGCTGAGCTGAACGATCGCGGCCTGGGCTTCAGCAGCACCGGCGCCGGAAACCACAAACGCCTGATTGATCGTCTCGGTGATGGCGAGGAGCTGCCGCTGGCTGACGCCGAGCTGCGTCGTGGACTGTGCCAGCCGGCTATAGAGCGTGGCAGTGCTGCCGAAGGCCTGCCCGGTGCGTTGGGAAACCTCGAACAATTGCTGCTGGACGGCCTTCAGCTCCAGCGTCGACTTGGTGACTAGGCTCAACCGGCCTTCAGTCAATTTCCAGGCGTCAGCCCATTGAATGATTTGCCGAACGACGAGCACGCCGCCGATCGCCGCCACCATGCTGCGAAGCTGTGACACCATACTGGTGGTTGCGCCGGTCGCCCGCTGGGTCGAACCGGTGAGGCGATCAACCTCGCGGGCTGCACCACCGGCAGCGGTGGCGATCCCAGCGGCGCTTGCCCGCGCGGCACCGGCACCGGCCGTGAAGCGGCCGACGGCATCGCGGGCGCGACCCGTTGCCCGCGCCGTCTGCTCGACGCTTTCGGAGAACCGCTTGACCTCGCCGCTCGCCTCTCTGATGCCAGTTTTAAGACCGCTGGCATCCGAGGTAAGAACGAGGGCAACCCGCATATCGTTCACGGGCGCCCTCCAGGATCTGCATTCGGGCCTGCGACCCGCGTGCACTCAGCAACATAGGCGCTCTCAAGGATCTGGAGGTCCTGGAATTCCTCTGCTGAAATGCGCCGTCGCATCATCTTCAAACCCGCTTGAACGCCGTTGTAATCGAGGCCGGTAGGCAACCCGCTGGTCGCATGGCGACGAAATTGCGTGATGAAGCCGAGGAACAGGTGCAAAACTTCTAGGTTGTCCGGCCAGATTTCGGTGAGGTTGGCATCTTCGACCGCTTCGGCCTTTGCCATCATCGCCTCGATCTCTTCTTCCGGCACGCCGAGAGCCAGAAACTCCGCTGCTACATCGTCATCAATCGTTGTCGAACGACGGCCGCGCGCGATTGCCTGCGCGGCCTCTTTTAGTTTTTTTGCCGGCCGGTCCCCCGGATGGCTTCCGACAGGTAGGCTTGGGAAAGTGCGGCCAGCACGAGTGGCTCATCGAGCAGCGCGTCGCGGGTCTCGTCGTTAAAGAGCGCCTCGGTGCCGTCTTCGTTAACGACCTTCTCGAAGCCGACAAACACCTCCCGCAGCAGGGCGAGATCTTCGCCACCTTCGCGCAGCGCATCGATCTCGCTCACCTTGAGCGCCTTGAAAATTGCATTGAAGTCGATCTGGGAATGGCTACCGTTCTCATTCGGCATGCGGACGACGATCTTGGTCTTGAATTTGCGTTCGGTAGCGAGCTTGAACATGCGAAACCTCGTCTGTTGGTGCCGCCTGCCAGCGGCATGGTTGATGATGAGAAGATGGCCGGGATTTCACCGGCCGCCGGCTGGATCAGTTTCCGCCGGTAGCCCGGCTAGAGCTGCCGGGCACATGCCGCAAAACCAGCGGCAGGATCCCCGTTACGAAATCGCGACCTTCAATTCGTCGTTGCCGGCCACCGGCGCGAAGATCAGCGGCAGGGTCATCATGACCACACCCTGGTCCTGGCTGTAGCTCGGCCGGCCGATCTCGACGGCCGGCGCGTCGAACTGGATGATGTTGCCGGCGCCGACACCGTGCTTGACCTGGACGGCGGCACGGGTGCGGTTGGTGGCGATCGCGAAGAAGTCCTTGGCCGTGATGTCCGGGCTTTCGATCACGACGCTGCCGGTGGGCTTGCTGTCGACGATCTCAATGGACTCGGCCCCGATCAGGAAGCGGCCCTCGATCTGATTGCCCCAATCGGCTTCGAAGGACTGCGCGATGCAGTTGAAACCATGCACCGAGAAGATCGTCGTGTTGATCTTGTTGACCACCTGGGGGTTCTTGAAGCCCGTGAGCGTGAGGGCGGGCAAGGCAGCCGAGGCGGTCGCGACGAGCAGACCCTTGAAGGTGAAGCGCCAGACGGGCAAGCCATTGGCATTGATCGCCGCCCGCACTGAACCACGGGAACCGATCATCTTGTGGACGCTGCCGGCGAAGTGGAAATAGATCGACAGCGACTCGAAGGCGGTGGAGACGCGGGCGTATTCCGCCTTCACCGAGGCGGTCAATGTCTCGGCATGGCCGCAGCCACGGAGCAGCGGGGCATAGGCAGGGGCCGTGCCGGCGGCGCCGGAACCGGCCATCTCGATATCGAAGCTAAGGCTGACATGCGACTTGATCATCAGTTCGCCATTATGGCCAAAATACGGCAATTCGATATCGCGACTGATGCTGTCGCCATCGAGCGGCGTCAGTTCGACATTCATGCCCTGCATGGCATTGGCGACACCGGTTGGCACGGCATCGGTGCCATAGACGGTTTCGACCTTCGCCAGGAGGGCCTTCTTCTTCCATTGATAGCTCGCCATTCGGGATTACTCCTTGCTCGGGGTGGCGTTGGTGCGGGTGCGACCGGTGCGGCCGCCCTCGGTCTCGCCGGCCGCAGCCTCGATCGCCGCCGCATTGGTGCTGACCGGTGAAGCGGCTTGGGCCTCGGCCGCCTTCTGGGCGTCGGCGACGATCTGCTCCGCCTTGGCTTTTGCCGCCGCGCGCTCATCGTCGTTCATGTTGAGGCCTTCAACCTGCAGGAGAGAGCCGTCCGCCTGCTTGATGAAGCTGCCACCAGAACTATTCATCTCGTCTTCTCCTCTAAGGTCGAATGCCGGCAGCGCATCACGCGCGGAGATACCAGCGGGTCAAAACATCGGTCTGTATGAAAACGGCGCCGGCCTGCAGGCCGACCAGGCGCGACCGCCGGAATTCAATGAGGTCGCAGCCTGGCGCCGGCTCCCAGCCGACCAGGGCGGTCTTCACGGCATCGTTGATGAGGTCGAGCGGCGCGCGGGACTTGGCGCCGCTGGCATCGCCCGCGACCGAATTCACCAGGACGATGCCGATCGTCTCTGTCACGCGCTGGCGCAGGGTGCCCGACATGTCGACAGCGGGCTCCGCATCTTCGCCGATCGGCACGACGAAACCGGCCGGCACCTGGCGCGGCGCGGTGCCGGCGGCGATGAGGCGCGCCAACTCGCCGGCATCCTCGACGCGGCCATGCAAGGCCGTCACCTGGGCCTTCAACCGGGCGATGATGTTTTCCATGACGATGGCGCTCATGGCAGCGCCTCCAGCCATTCGGAAACCGTCTCGGCAATCATCGCCCGGTCGCCATCGTCTATTCCGAGGAACGGGCGGGCCGGGATGGTGACGCGTTCCTTGCTCACGTATCGGCCGCCGACCTTGAATTTGAGCGTCTTGGCATTCTTGGCCTCGATCGTCGCGCCGAACTGATGGACGGCGGCATAGAGGACATTGCTGCCGACCTCCACGCCATTGGCGCTCGCCACATGCGTGATCGAGCCATAGAGCTGATTGTGATCCCGCAGCGTCTTGCCGCCTTCAATGAGGGCGCGGATGGAGGGCGGCCAGGCCTGGCCGTCCGGACCCTGCTCGCGCTCAAAGCGCATCTGGGTCGAGGTGACCAGGCTGGCGCCGATATTGTCGAGCAATGGGGTGAGATCCGCGGCGCGCGCGGCAGCCTGGGCCAGAGCCTGAATGACCACATGATCGTCGAGCCGGATATGGATCGCGGCGCCACTCATCAGAAGCCGCCCATGGTCGAATTGGTGAAGATCTGGTCGGGCGCATCGATCTGCGCCTCGTTACCGCTGCTCTCCGGCGCCGGCACCTGGGCGCCGGTCAAATGAATGCGGCCGTCGGCGACGTCGCGCAGCCAGCGCAAGGCATCCTCATAATCCTTGCGAACCTTCTCGGGCGCCGTGTCGCGGTGCAGGAGGTAATAGGTGAGATGGACGCAGCGCAGCTTGACGTCGTCGGTGGGCGTGGCAAGCGGCACCGTGTATTGGCCGGCGAGATAGCCGTCCATCAGGCCGGTGGCCTGGTCGAGCGCTGCCTGCAGCACCACGGTATCGATGACATTGGCGGGCGGTTCGACGCGGTCGGTCAGCGCAATGAGATCCGCGACCGAGCAGCGTGCCACCATGTCGGCCTGATTGGCGTAGCTCATGGCTTCAGAGCCTTCGAGTACGATACCCAGGCAAGCTGGACGATGAAATTGACCACAGCGATCTGGAGACCCAGCAACCCATTCCCCGCCGGCAGCAGCAACACCGTGGCAAACACCACGATGTTGACCGCGAGGAGGAGAATGTTGATTGACCTGGTCATGGGCATCCGCCGCTGGTTGGGCGGGGAGCCGCCAACAGTGAAACTGCCGGCCGCTCCCCTACTGGCGCAGGCTTCGCGTGCGCCGTTATTACTTCTTCTCTTCCTTGGGCGGCTTGCCTTCGAATTCCTCGACCACCAGCATCGGCTCTGCCTTCATGGCCTCGATCTGTTTGGCGGTGAAGTCCTCGGCCTTGTGCTCGGCCGGCGCGCTGGAGTGCTCGACGCCGGCACGACGGAAGCCGTCCTTCTTGGCGGTGATCCTCAACATCTTCATCAGATGGTTCCTTGGTGGCTTGGTGTGGATGGGATGGAAGCCGGCGCGATCGGACGGCCCCGCTCAAATTCGAGCGGGACCATCAGGATCAGGCGAGATCGGGTACGACCAGCAGTTCGGCAGTACCTTTCCACTCGTTGGTGGCACCGTTCGCGGCCGTCTCATTGTGCAGAAGACGGCGGCCGGCGCCTTCGAGCGACGGCGGAACGACCAGCAGATCGCCGACGATGCCGAGCGATTTTCCGTTCGGACCACGGAGGCTCGACATCGCAGTGCGTGCCGCGTCGAAGGTCGTCGCGTCGAGTGCTGCCTTGCTGCCGTGAGCGAGCTGCCACAGACCGTAGCCGGCGTTGGCGCGGGCGTCGACGCCATAGACGAACTCATCCTTGTCGAACACGTTGTCGTCGGTGAGCTGATCCTTGGCCACGAACTTGTAATCGCGGCGCTTTTGGAAAATCAGCGGCTTGACGAAGTTGCGGGCCGAGATCAGATACCATGGCGTGGCGGCGCCGGCCTGCATGTTCGAGACTGACACAATGGCGCCGGCGGCATCGTAACCGGGATGGTCGGTGTCGAAGAAATACTGGCCGTCATAGCAGAGGCCGGTGAAACCGCCCTTCAACAGGCTATAGACCAGCTCGTCCGGGTGGCGCTTCGCCTCGGCCCCCATTTGACCGATCATCGGCCGGAAGACGCCGTAGCTGTCATCCTCGATCGACTCTCGTTTCACGCCGACCGTCATTTCGAAGGTCTTGTTCTTGATCGTGAAGTCGCTGACGGAGAGGTTCTGGACGACGCGGCTGCCCAGCCATTCACGAAAGCGCGGCATCGAGCCGAGCCACGCGTATTGTTCGGAGGTGTTGTTCGACGGCACTTCCATGGCGACCCGGCTGGAGGTCGGCGTGACGCCCGCAAAGGCGTCGTTGAAGACCGTCTGAAAGCCGGTGGTCATGGCCTGCAGGTTGGCGCGATTGAGTTCCATTTAGAAATGCTCCTGAGGTGAGAGAGAGCGGCTTAGATCTCGACCCAGACGCCAGAAGCGTCCACGTCGCGAACAATGCCGGCGATGCTGCGGGTGCCGGTGCCATCGGTCTTAGCCACCGTCTGATCGTCGACGATGTAGCAATTGGCCCCGACTTCGGTGAGGGCGATGAGGTCGCCGGCCGCGGAATTGGCAAAGCGGAAGACACCGCGCTTCACCGGGACGTTCAAATCGCCAGCAGCGCCGGCATTCACCACATTCGCCTCGGCGCGGCCCAGGGCCTTGAGGGTGGTGGCGGTGCGGCCAGGGGCGGCGACGCCGGCATCGTTGACCACCAGCGAACCGGCGAAGATGGTGGTGGCGGCCTTCACGGGGAAGGACAGCAGGGTGGGATCGGACTTGCGTTGCGTGTCGCGATCTTTGGTGAGGGCTACCATTAGACGTTCTCCCGTGTTTTCTTGAACTGCTCAGGGGTGATGCCGATCTGGCTGCAGACAGCCGTCTCCTCGGCGGTGAGGCCGTTGGCGCCAAGATTGGCCGGCGGCTGAGCGCCCCCGCCCTGGCGATTGTGCGACGGGGTGACGATCACCGGCGCGGCCGAGGCCCAGGCGATGAAGCCGTCGAGATCCTTGGTCGCGTAACTCTTCGCCCATTCTTCCTGGGCCGGGGCCAGCTTGCCGTCGGCCTTGGCGGTGGCCACGGCTTGGGCGACCTTGTCGCCCGAGAGCTGCGTCGACATCGCCGCAACGCGGCCCTGCAGATCCTCGAAGGCCGACATCGGCACGAACTTCGCCGGATCCGGATCGGTCGGGTTGGCCTTCGCCTTGGTGCTGACGTCCTGGGCGGCGGCGGCAAGCACCTCGCCGGTGGCGTCCTCGGCCTGGCCGAGCGACTTGGCGATCGCCGCCAGCGACACCTTGGCCGCCTTCGCGTCCGTGTCGAGCTTCTGGCAATGCGCCGACAGCGCCTCGGCCGTGGTGGTTTCGGGCAACCCAAGCGCCTTCAACAGCGCCTTCATCGCGACTTCGTCCATGGGATCCTCTTCTCGGTCTGAAAGGGACTGACTGGCGAGTGCCGTCAGTTCGAGGTTGGGCATGTTGGTCAAAGCAAATGCCCGGATGCGGGTGACGACGCCGGCCTTGTCGTGATTGAAGACCGGCGAGAGATAGCGGTATTCCTTGCGGCCGAGACGCTCGGAGCCGGAGGCGGACCATTCGACGCGCCCCCAAAGCCCGTCGGCGCGGACGTCCATTTCCTTGATCCAGCCCGAGGCCGGCGCTGGCTGGCCGTTCTGGGCCGCAAACAGGATCTGGTGATCGAAGTCGCCGGGAATGTCGGCGCCGCCCTGGTATTTCCTGGTGGCGGCGATGACCTCACTGGCGTGGGCCGCATCGCGGAGCGTGTAGGGGCCGCGACCGTCGCGGCCGTGGAAGGTGCCGAGCGGCAGCAGGTGAACCCAGTCCGGCAGGCCGGTGCCGCTGGCGCCGGTGGCGGGGAGTTCGGTGCTATGAGCGGCAATGTTGCGACGGAGGACCACCGGCAGTTCCTGCTGACCGTGAAAGTGGTCGCAGTGTGGCCGGAGGGCGGTTGTTCGGGCCCCTGAAGGGTTTCAGGTGTCTATCTATATGGAGGTCATGGCGACGCGCGGGCCGGAGGGGCGGGTCCGGGGCGCCACCAATGCGTCAGGGGGCCAGAATGACGATTGGCCCCGGCCGTGGCAAGACGATTGCCTGCGGCTTGGCACCAGGCGCCCCCACGGGCCTTCAAAAACGCCTTCAAAGGATTTCGCGCTAACACCGTGGCTGACGAGGCCGTCCAGGGCGCCCGTGGGCCGTTTCTGCCGGATGTCGGATTTTGGGGTCAGGAAGGGTGGTCCTAGCTGGCGGCTACGGCCTGGCGGCCTTGCCGCGATGGGAGCGGAGGGCTATATTCCCGGGCACACGATGGATCGGGCTGGGATGCAGCCCTGTTGAACCCCTTCCTGGTGTCGGCGCGGCTGCATCGCGCTAGGCTTCACTCCCCCTCAGAACCAGGCTCAATTATCCGCCGGCCAAACAGCAACCGGCCGCGCCGCTGATTGCGCAGATAGCCGAGCTGCCGGGTCGGAAAGAACGTCCAGGCCTCCAGCCGCCCCTTCACCACCTGGGCCGACATGGTGAGGCCGCGTTCCTTGCCACCGATATCCAGCACCTTGACCAGGCGCTTGCGCAGCTCCACCCGGCCGGTGCCCTTGTGACGCTCGAAGCTGATCCAGATCTCGAACGGGTCGGTGAGCAGCTCCGGCAGGTATGGGAGGAACGGCGCGCGCTCGATCGGGATATGGGCGGCGAGACTTTCGGCATTGACGGCGACGACGCTACCGTCCGGCAGATCGAACATCCGTTCTCGCCCACCGATCGCATGGCTGATCGCCGACGCCATGTTATCGGCCGACGATAGTTTGGGGCCGGCATGCGCCACCGCCGCATCGGCCGGCAGCTCGGCCGGGCGCGCGTAGGCCTTCCAATCGCCCCGCGTCATTGTCTCCCAGGCATCGGCGCCGGATTGGCGCCAGCCATCCATGACCTCGTCAGCGAGGCGCCGGCCATAGGCGGCCTGGCCGGGGTTGTAGCCGAAACCCGGATCGATGCCGTCCGGCACCTGGACGGTGCGCGGCCCTTCAGGGAAATTGACGTCGCGGTCGACCAGGGTCACCGGTGGCGCGCCATCGCTCGGAGTCAAGCCGAAGCGGTCGAGATCGCGCTGCGACAGAGACTGCGTCGTGCAGCGGCAATTCCAGCCGTTCGGCGGATAGTGCGTTTCCCAGAATGGATCGTCGACGGGGAGGATGGTGTTGTGCCAGGCGCGATGCTGCTCCCGCGTCCGGCCGTCATCGACGGCGACATAGCGCAAGAAGGGCCGATCGGCTTTCAAGCGCTGCGCCTGCTCCCATTTGCCGGCGGCATAGGCCATGCGCAGATTGGTGTGGAAGATCACGCGGGTCCGCCAATTGCGGCCGCCTTTGTAAGACCAGCCATGGGTTGCGACGATGCGGTCGAAATCCTGCCGGAAATCGGCGAGCGTGCCGCCGGTCTCGATCGCCTTCTGGATGGCGGTCTGGAAATCGCGCAGCAGATCATCCTTCATGGCGCCAGCGACGACAAAGGCGCGCGCATGCTCGCCCTGCCACAGATCCGTCCAGGTCGCGGTCGGCAGGCGCACCTTGTCACGGAAATACCGGATTGCCTCCGGAAAGGGAACCGACCCGACTTTGGGATCAGGCATCTCGCACCTCATCCCGGCCGGCGAGGTTGGCGGTCATTGAGGCTTCCGCCAGGCGTTCGGCGATCTCCGACGGGTCGAGGCCGGGGTAGAGATCGATCAATCGCGTCGACAGCTCTTCCAGGCTGGTGATTGAAGGATCGTTCACCAGCTCCTTAACGCGGTCGATATTCCGGTCCATCGCGGCCTGCGCCGCGCGCTCGGCCTGCCGTGCCAGGCGCTCGACGCTGTCGCGCGGCTGATCACCACCGCCTTGATCCAGGGCATCTTGCGATTGCGCTGCTGGTTCGTCAACGTCAGCGCCAGGCGCGGCCGGGGCAGCTTTGGCCGCTGGCGCCGTCAGCAGCTCCGCGCCTTTGTCTGGATCGGGGATGCCCAACTTGTCGGCCATATAGCTCCGTTCGACACGAAGGCCGAACGGCACCAGCTTGGTCACGTTGTCGACCAGGGCACCGATGTCTTCCTGATCCGGACGGAACAGCTTGATGCGCGGATAGCGGCGGCGCGGCCCCATATTGAGATCGACGATCGGCCGCGCCAGGTCGCGGGTGAGCGTCGTCGACAATTGGCCCGCATCGGCGGTCTCGATGTCATCGCGGACGCGCTCATGGGCATTGGCCGTGCCGACGCGCGTGCCGGTATCGGTCGTGCCGGTCTGACCCAGCACCGCCTTGCTGGTCTGCCGGTCCACCCAATCGGCGAAGCGTTCGAAGAGTTCGATGTTGCCGGAGATCTTCGCCTCGATGAGGTCGATCGTCATGCCCTGCGGCATGATCGCGGCGGCATCCGACCAGATGTTGCGCACGGCGCGGAGCAACGTGTCTTTCTCGGCCTGGCTGGCGCCGGGCCCATATTTGCCGATGCGGATCGGCTTGCCGAACGCCTCCGAGAATTGCACCCACGAGCGGATATCGAAATTCTTGAAGAGATAGAACCACGCCACCGGCCGCGCCAGGCCGCCTCGGATCGGCAGGCCGGATTTCGATTTGTGCACATGCTGGATATAGCCATAGGGCTTCAGCGGTTCCGGCAGCCCGGCTTCGCCGCGCAGCATCACCGTCTCGCCATCTGTGCGGTCATGCGTGAACCAGCGCGGGTCGCGCCAGATTAGCCGCTCGGGCATCCAGCGGCCGTCCGACTTGGTGTCCCAGATGATCTCGGTGATGGAGAAACCCTTGCCGATCGCATCGAGGACGTCGAACAGCTCCTGCTGCAGCGTGTCGCGCCACAACACCTCGCGCACCAGATCGGCCGCTTTCACATCTTCCTTGTCGTCGGTCGCGGCCTCGACGGTGATCTCCAGGCCGGCCACCTGGTTGCGCCGGGTGCCCAGCACAGAGCGGTAATGTGGATCCTTCTCTTCCATCTGCTCGGCGAGTTCGAGATAGCCTTCTGCATCGCCTTCCTCGGCCGCGCGCAGCAGATGTGCCAGGCGATGCGGCGTCAGGCCGTCGGCCGGATGCCCGGAGATGATGCGGCGCACGCCAGTGATGGTCGGGCCAGCCTCCTCCTCCCGTAGGCGGTTGAGGTCGATGGGGTTGCCGAACTGATCGAGGATGGCCATGGCGTCACCGGGAACTGGTTGTTGAAAGTCTGTCTAGCGCTGCCGGGCGTCAGGCTTGCGGAGCGGCCGGTGCCGCCACCGGACTGAAGTCGAGATAATAGACGTGGCCGATCTCGAACGCGGCCAGGGCGGCGGGGTTGTCGACCTGCATTTCGAGTCGACCGTTCGGTGTGTATTTGGCGAAGCGGACGTCTTCCGGGATGCTCTCGTCATATTGCGGGCTGAAGACCAGAGTCTTGGCCGGTGTTCCCGCGAGGGTGGTGATGCTGATAAGCTTGAATTTGGCTCGGACGTTCATGGTCGATCTTCCTTTCGAGGTTTAGTCGGGCACGCGCTAGACAGATGGATGGCCGCCATCACCAGGCGCCATCGCTGAAGCCGCCGGGCTGGAGCTGATCCCGTTCGAGATCGCTGGCCCCGCCGGTCTTTTTCGCATTGGCTGGCTGATAGCCGTATTCTTCGGTTGGGCCTTGGGCGGCCGACATCGCCAACATGCCGGCCCAGAACCGGTCGGCGTGACCTTCGGCGTCGTCATCGGCAACGAGGCGGATGCCACCGGTTTCGCCCACGACCTTCCGCACCTTATGGAGATCCGCGCGAAGCGATGTGTCGCCCATCGGAATGCGGATCTTGCGATCCTCGAATTTCTGCTTGCCGACCGTCGCGATGTTGAGGCGCGTTGCACCCTGCAGCAGCACGCCGTCGACGCGCAGCTCGCCATAGCGGAGCTTGGCGTCCTCGACCGGCTTCTCGCCCATGCCGCCTTGATCCATGGCGAGGCGCATCATGCGGTATTTGTGCGCCAGGCCGTCCATGATCAGATCCTGTTCGGCAAACGAGATGTTGCGCTTCGCCTCGATCTCTCGGGTCCACAGCACGTCACCCACCAGCTCTAGCACCCAGGCGACCCAGAGGTTGTTACGGCGCGCGATGTCGTTGCCGATGAAGACCTGGCCGCCCTGATAGAGGTCAGGCCGGCCGGCATTCTCGTCCTCGCAGGCGGTGATGAGATCGTAGGTCAGCCATGAGGTGGCTTCGTCGGCCCATTCCAGCAGGAACTCCTGGGCCCAGGCTTCATCGTCATTGATGCCGGCCTTCAAGGCCTCGATGTCGCGCGGCAAACCGTCCGCGACGGCCTGATAGATATCGACTGTATGCCGCGACCAGATCGAGTCCCTGGCGGTCATCAGCTCATAGAACTTGTTGCCCTTGCCATTGGGCGTCGAGGTAACGCGGATCTTCCAGCCGGCCGAGATGACGGGAAAGAGCGCCTTCCAGATTTCGCGGCTGTCCTTGTGGAAGGCAAATTCGTCGAGGAAGACGTTGGCGGAAAAGCCGCGCGCCGTGTCCGGATTGGCCGGCAGCGCGGTGATACGGCTGCCACCGGCCAGGGTGATCTCCAGCGCCTTGTAGCTGACGTCTGGCTTGTCGTCCGGCCGCCAGTCATACTCCGTCTCGTTCTCGATCACGAAATTGGCGGCTGCCTGGTAGGCCTTGGCATGCAGCTTGATGCCGGTGTCCATGGCCTCCTTGGCCTGGCGCTCACCACGCGACAGGATGACCCAACGCGCCCGCCGGCCTTCGCTCCAGGCCTCGAAGCAATCGTCGACGATCTCCTGGGTGGTGGTGAAGGTCTTGCCGGTCTGGCGGGCGAACATCCCGATCTTGAAGCGGCTCTTATCCTGGATCCACTTCCGCTGGTAATCGTAGAGCTGGAGCGCTGGCCCGATCATCCGACGATCCCATAGACGTCTTCGCGGATCTTCCGCAGCAGCTCGGCCTTGTCCGGCGCGCCGCTGGCGTCGATCGCGCGCTCGGCGGCGGCAACCGTCTTCTTCGCCATCTCCTCGCGGATCTTAATCTCCATATCGACCATGGTCTTCGACCCGGCATTGAGGGAACGAAGGGCGCGCGACAGCAGCGAGACTTCCTTGGCGTCGATCGTGACGTCGCCGCCATCCTCGCTCTCGGTGACCAGCTTGAAGATCAGGCCATGCATCAGTTCGACATTGAGGCGCGCCACCTCAGTTTGGCTGGCGCTGTCGATCTTCGCCGAGACAGCCTGGGCGATTGCCCTGGTCTTGTTCATGGTATCGAGGACGGCGTCGACCTTCTTTTGCACATGGACGTGGAGGCCCGAGCGCGAAATATCGATATCGGGTTTCAACTCGCGGAGCTTGGCGAGGATCTCATCGACGGTGCAGCCATCCTGGCGCAGTTGACCGATCAGCGACTTCAGCTCCGATGGCAGGCGATCGATCTTGGATGGCCGGGCCATGCTCTACTCCGGCCGTTCCAGGCCTTCGACAGGCTCACCCCGGCCAGCCGCGGCTTCCCGGCCGCGATCGGTGACCGTCGCCACCATGACGGTGTCCCTGACCATTTCAATGGTGACCAGGTCGCGCTTTTCCAGCCAGCGGAGATCGTCGCGGGTTTCTTGCCGTGACGTCTTGCGGAAGCCGAGGGCGTGAATGCCGATGTTGAGGACACTCTCGTTGCAGCCTTCCTGTTCCTTGACCAGGCGGAGCATGGCCAGCCGGCGGCTGGCGATCAGATCATCACGAAAGCTCATGCGCGATTTCCCGTTTTCAGCAAATAATTTTCGATGCGGGTGACCGAGCTGCCGATGGTATCGACGGCGCTCTTTACGCCGCCCATCTCCGCCCGGAGGGTCTTATGGTCGCCATGCAGGTCGGCGATCTTCAAGGACATGTCGTTGAGATCGTCGGCCGACGGCACCGTCTTCAACCGCTCGTCATGTTTGATCAGCAGCTTTTCGATGGCCGAGACGCGCGTCTCCATGGCGGCGTTGGCATCGGTCTGAGATTTGGCAAAGGTGGCGGCCAAGGCTTCGACGGAAGTCTTGCTGGCAAATGAATGCCGCGCCGACCACATCGCCCAGCCCCAAAAGAAGGCGATGACGGAGACGCCGAGCGGCCAGTATTTCAGAGCTTCTTCCATTTACCTTCCTTCTCGGCCCGTTCGTGATCGATCTGGCAGTCGACGCAATGGCAGGCGTTCGGCACCGCCTTCCGTCTGGCCGCTGGGATCTTGATGCCGCAATCGCAGCAATGCGTCGTTCCCTTTAGCCGTTTGTTCTCCGCCTCACGGTCAAGTTGTCGGTTGAGATCCTGGTCCAGGAGGCGCTGGGCCAGGGCCTGTGCCCGGTCGATCTCATCCACCATCGGTGGCTTTCTGTTTCAGGCGTTGTTTGATCAGTAGCAGGGCGCCCTCGTTGCCGGCATCGCGCTTCTCGACGCAGGAGTGGCAGAGGTAGATCTGGCCGCATTCCCAGCCATGGAGGCGCAGGAATTTTCGCGCCGAGGCATCGTCGAGCGCGGGGACCGGCAGAAGTGTACCGCAGACGTCGCAATGGCCGTTGAAGCCGGAAGCATGCAGCCCCATGGCTATTTCACGCTGTTGTAAAAGAGGTGCGCACCGATCGCGGCGGCCGGCTTCACGCCTTTGGCCCAGGCCGGCATGATGGCGCGGGTGTGATAGTGGGTGCTGCTTTTGGTCGGATCCGGGATCTTGTCCGAGAACACCTCGTCGACGAGCTGCAGACACTCACGGAAGACCGGGTCGCCAATCTGCACGCTGGAAATGCGCTTCAGGTTCGGATCGCCGATATTCCAGCAGGAGAATTGATGGACGCCCCTGGCGTTCTGCTTCTGGCACACGCCGGCAACGCCTTCACCCCACCAATCCGGTTTGCCATCGTTGCCGAGGTCGGCCTCGGCCCGGTTGCGGATGACCCACAAAATGGCGATGCGGCCAGCGCGCGACTCACCACGCCCTTCGCCGAACAAAGTCCTGGCCGCGATATCCTTGTCACGCGCCGTGACCTGGATCTTCATGCCGGCACCTCGACGAGATTGTTGTCCGGCTTGAATGTGCAGGCGGCGTAACTCTTGGCCCCCGCCGCGCGCACCGCCGTGAAGACCTCAAGACAATCGCCAAGGTCGGCGCCACCGGCACGCATCAAGGCACCAAGAAGGAGGTCCGCCCGGCGCCGGCCGTCGCCCTGGCACAGAGGATCGAAGCAACGCGTCCAATAGCACCAATCGTGGACGATCGAGGCCTCGAAGAGGGCGCCCCAGAACGGGACGATGCCATGGAGGATCGGTGGCACCGATGGCGCAGCAAGGAAACCGGCCGGCACCGTCAGGCTCCAGCGCAAATCGCGCCAGCGGAACGAGACGTGATAAGGGGCCGTGAGGATGGCCTCGACGCGGGCGCCATCCCGCTTCACGGCTTCCAGATTGCGGCGGATATCGAGATTGGCCTCGAACCGCGCCTCGGTGATGTCGTTGGCGAACAGCGTCATGGTTGCTGCGGCCCCGTCATGCCGATCATCGCCGCGACCCGGTCCTGGTTGAGATCGATGCGGGCACGGCAGGCCGCCATCGAAAGCGCTGGATCGGCCGTGCCGGTATTCAATGCCGTCACCCGCTCACGGATGTCCTGGATGCCAGCGGCCATCAAGGTGCCCTGGCCGGCGGCGATCGCGGCCCTATCGAGGAGGCCGAGGACATTGATGCCGCCCGCGAAATTGGAGAGCAGCCTGGGAATGCGGGCCTTTGCCGAGTCCACCATGATCGATGTCATGGTGAGGGTGACCTGAGCGATCTCGGTGTTGAGCCACATGGCATCCGCCCGCTCGAAGCGATTGACGGCGCCTTCAAGGGCGACGATCTGGCCATAGCCCATCATCGCCTGCTCGGGCTCCTTGCTCATGCGGTAGGCGACGAGTTCGCTGGCGACGGCGGCGATCATGCACATGCGGACGGCGCGGTGATCCTGGCCGCCGACCTCGCCCAGAAGGCGGTCGGCGAGCTTCTTGGAGAGCGTGCTGTCTTCATCGGCCGCCTGCTCGATATCGCGCAGCGAGCCGGCCGTCGTGGTGCAGCCACTAAGCAAAGGCGTCAGTGACACACCGATCAGAAAGCCGACAGTGTAGAGAAGCCAGGAACGCCTCATCGGTTAGGCCTCCCCGGCGCGGCCGAGCCGCGTGATGAGATAGGCGAAGCCCGCCGTGACCAGCATGGCAACGCCGGTCCAGCCGGTGGTGATGACGCTGGCGGCCGCCTCCCTGACCGCATCCGGCAGGGCGTCGAGCTGGTACCGGTACATCGTCAGCGTGGTGAGGTTGGGGGCCAGGGACAGATAGGCGGTGCCGCCGGCAACGCTGCTGCTCAACACGGTCGGCGAAAGAGACGTCGCCGACTTCAGGAGCGTGCCGACGATCGGCTGGGGCGCGATCTCTTGAACGGCCGGTGAAGCGGTTGTCATGATCCCCTCCAATGAGCACCGCCGGCCCGAAGAGGTGCCGGCGCCAGGGCGCTAAAGTGAGGATCAGATTAGAGGCGTCGCTCGCCGCCCGGACCCTGAAGGGTTTCAGGCGCCAGTTCTCAAGCGGCCGGGAAGAGGTCGAGTTGGGGCTTCGGCAAGAGCGATGTCTCGCCGAGATCGCGGGCGCGCGCCTGCATCAGATAGATGGTGCGTTCGGTGACGCCGTAACGCCGCGCGGCCTCCCGCACGGTAACGCCCCCGGCGAGCAACGACAATAGCTTCAGACGGCGCGCCTTCTGCTGGGCGGCTGACATACGCGGCACGTCGACCTCGATCTCACCGGCGGCACCCTTGCCGCGCCAGATCTGCCAGACGCGCGTGGCGTCACTATCGCCCAGCTCCCGGACCAGGATCGATCTACTGGTAAGGCGCACCGGGATGCGGATGGCGGTGCCGCCCAGGCGTGCGATGACGCGCAGCATCAGCTCTTCGCCATCGGCGCCGCTTTCGATCAGCCGCACGCAAGGCTCCGGCAGATAGCCGTAGGTCTCGCGGTATGACGGCTTGCCGCTCACCGCCCGTCCTTGGCCGCGCGAACCATCGCGCCGAGCTTCTCGATCAGCCTATCCATGTCCGCGTCGTCGTAGAGCGACAGGACCGGTCCGAAGCCGAGGTTCGACAGGAACCGTCCTAGGGCGAAAGAACCCACCAACTCGACGCCGTGCAGTATCTTGTATTGCGCCCGTACCACGTCGCGGCGCGGAAATGCGCCACGATCACCCTCATGCCACTTCACTGACCAATCGACGCCGGCTTCACGGGTCAGCATGGCCTTCGCCGCTTCGATCGCTTTGCGTGCATCGTTGTCGGTCATCCATTGCAGGGCATCGACGCCGCGCTTCTTGCCGCCCGTCACCCGCTTGACGAAGGTGGCGAGTGCTGCCTCGGTGGGATCCTTGACGACACCAAGGTGGTAGCCGGAGATCCACAGTGCCCGCAGTTTGGCGGCCGTCTCGCCGTCCGCCAACGGTCGGTTGCCGGCGCGCGGATGGGCTTTCCTTGCCGGCGTCCAACCGAGATTAACGAATTCGGCCTTCACATTCTCCAGCTCGGTGATCGAACACTGGCTGGACGACTCCTTGCCGGTGATGCGCCTCAGCACGCCGCGATAGGTATCGTCATCGAGGCCGAGCTGGGCCTTGGCGACATGCAGCTTGCCGATGAGGCCTGCGCGCACCGGGTTGGGTTTCCTCGCTGCTGCCGTCATGACGGATAGACCCGACCTTTGAACTGCCAGTATTTGCAGCCCTGGGTTTCAAGCTTGATCGGCAGGCCGGTGCCGGCATGCCGCGCGAGATCAGCAGCCTTGAAGCAATACGTGAAAGCCTTCTCCCGACCGGTCTTCGGGACGTAGCGCGCATGAACGCACTCGCCGCAGGTGCCGCCGGCATCGGGATCTGGGACATGGGCATAGCTCGGCTTCATCTTCTATCTCCCCGGATTGTGAACATAGGCGGCCATCCGGCGGACCATGAAGATCCGGCCGGGATGTTTCCTGGAAAGGCGATCGGCCTCGCCCAATGCCTCCCGTTCGAAATCGAAGACGGTGAAGTCGCCGGCAGCGACCTTGCCGGCGCGCGTCGTCATCAACCCGTCGTCGCCGCGCGCGAACGTCATTTCAATGGCGATCCAATGGCCCTTCACCTCGGCCTGATGCATGGCTGGCACCATCTTCTATCTCCTGGAGTTGCCCGGCCGCGCCATGGGCGCCGACGGGAGGAAGGTAACGATTGCCCAGAGCGGGACGCTGAAAAGCGGATAGGTAATGAGGCCGCCGATCGGCACTGCAAAGGCGATGGTCCGGCGGGGCCGCACGGCGAGCCAACAATAGTCGCCAGCCACCAGCTTCGCCTCCAGGTGCAACAACTCGGCTTCGTTCATGCGGATGCCAAACCGCTCGCGCAGCCGCCGCAGCGCATGCCGGCGCGCGCAGATGACGTGAGCGGGTTTGGCATGAGCATTCATCGGGCGGTCGGCTGCTGGCGCTGCGAGGCGCTGTCGTTGAACCAGGTCACGATGTCCATGTTGCTGATGCCGTTGTGGACCAGGGCGCGACAGACGGCCTCGAAGGCGGCGCGCCCGGTCGCTTCGTCGACCGCCTCGCCGGCAGGCAGCTCGTGGCCGTTGAGGGCGGCGAGGGCGCGCAGCGACAAGGTCCGCACCTCTTTCCGCTCCTCGGCGGTACAGCGCGATGGCTTCACCAGCAGCCGCTGCATGAGGCAGGCGAGATCGAGTGCCGCGATGACGTTCGAGCGTTCAGACATCCTGCACCTCCACGAAGATGCCCTCCGGCTGTTCCAGCGGGCGGAACTGATCGTTGAGTTCGCGGGCCAGGGCGGCCACCCGAACATCGGAGTCCCGGATCGCGGCGTCGGCGAGTTGTTCATCGGTGATGTTGTGGCCGGTCATCCGCAGGCGGAATTCGTAGCAAACCCGTCTGCCGGTGGCCGGCGAGATGTAGCGGCAGACGACGGCAACGAAGCGGGTCAGCATTTCGCGCACGCCTCCTCGATCGCCTGGTTGGCCGCCTCGCGGTACCGGAGCAAGGCCGGCTGCCGATGGGCGCCTGTCGCGTGCTGGAAGTCGTCCCAGGTCGACCAGACCGCGCGCTGCACGTTGCGGCTGACGCGACGCCAATGACGGAGACAGAGGAGCCGCCCGTGCTTGCGGTGTTCCCTGCAGCCAATCACTGGGCAGGGAGAGGATTTGCCAGTCATGTGGGCTGCCATGGATCACGCTGACGCCAGGTCGATCGGCACGGCCTGCCAGCCTGCATCATGGTTCTCGCGGGTGTAGAAGCGAAAATAGGACTTGGAGCCGACGACGCGGATGCTGTCCCGGATCGCGTCTTGTCCCGCCTTCCACTGCGGATGATCGAAATCGAGCCGCAGCAGGCGGAAGACGGCTTCGCGGTTAATGTTGCCTTCCTTGTCGGCCTCGAATGCCTGGTCGACGATCGCGCGCATTTCGGCTCGGGCACCTTGGCCCCACTCGGCGATGCAGATAGCGAACGCCTCCTGGGCAATCCGGAGTTCCGGACCGAATACGAGCTGGTCGGCGATCTGCACCTGCACCTTCATAAGGCCGTCGAACGTCATGAAGGTCATGTTGCCCTTCCCGCGCGCGCCCCGAGGGGTGATGCCGTACTGCTGGCGCAGGAGGTCGAGGAAGTCGCCGATGTCGGCCAGCGTATGCGCGCGGAAACGCCGCACCTGGTTGGCAAGGTCGGCGGCATGCCCCATCACTTTGCGGACCATCTCGTCCTCAAGCTGCTCCTGGGCCTTGATGGCGCGCTCCGGCACCAGCCGGCCTTTGCCGTCCATGCGATGGCCTTCCGGGATGCCGTCAGCCGGCGCCGGCAGGCGATAGACGTTCAGTTCTTCAAGTGACATTGAAACCTCCTAGAACAGCGCCCGGAGCAACCGGGCCAGAAAGGCGCGGAAGCCGCGCCGACGCCTGTACGGCGCCGAAATGGCGCCGCCCAGATAGACGGGGTTAATGGTGGTGCGTCGGGTCATAGCTGCCTGCCTGCAAGACGAGTTGATCGAACCCTTTCGGGTTTTCGAGGGCGAGGCGGTGGATGGCCTGCAGCACGTGCCGCTGCGCGCGGCGTTCGAGCCTGCTCTGCAGCACTGTCGCCGCTTCCTTGTTGGCCACCAGATGTTGCTCGGCGGCCGTGATCAGCAGAGCCACCTTGGCCGCGAAGTCGGCATCGCGTGCCTTCAGCTCTTCGGCGCGGACCAGGCCGTGCATGACGGTCGTGTGGTCACGCGACACGGCTCGCCCGATCGCCGGCAGCGACAAGCCGAGGGTCTCCCGCGCCACCAGGTAGAAGGCGAAGCGCGGATAGGCGAGGCGCCGGGCGCGGCCGACGCCCGCCAGCAGGATCTTGTGAACGCCGAAGACCTCCGCAGTCGCATCAAGCATGGGATCGAGGTTCATGACGCACCTCCCGCCTGTTCGAAGGCGAGGACATTCTCACCCAGGACCTGGCGGCGCACCTCGGACGGAACCACGCGGGCATGGTCCGGCACCGTGATGGCTTCAAGCTGGGTGACGCCCTCGGCGATGGCGCGGAGTTTCGAGGCGATAAAGGTGGTGTCGACCGGCCGGCCGGCCTTCAGCCGATCGGCGTCTTCCATGTGCCGTGCCAAATTGATCAGTTCGGTGGAAAGCATGGGTCAGCCTCCTTTGCCGACGTTGCGGGGACAGATCCTGCAGGCGGACAACATGATCCGCCGCAGGCTGCTGGTGGGTTGGAAGTCCTCGGCACGCTTGCGCCACTCCAGGCATTGCGCGAGGGAGAGTTCGCCCATCTCCGGGCAGGTGATGGTGCTGGCCATCAAAGTGGCGCGGACGCGCTCCTCGACTGCCGGCATGTCGCCGCCATAGCGGTTGCCGATGACATAAGAGAGGGTCGCGGCCGAGTAACCGACCAGGCCGGCCGCGCGCGACTGGCTGGTCTCATCGCATCGCAAGGCCAGCACCTTCACCCAATCGGGCAAGATATCGCCCCAGGCGGCCTGGGCTTTGGCCAGATGGCTCATGACGGGGCTCATCGGGCACCGCCTTTGCCGTGCTTCGTCGCCGGCCGCATCTCCGACCGCACCGGCTTGCCTTCCGGCCCCATCACCTGCTTGCGATTGGGATCCCACACGAAATCGGTGCGCTGGATCTGCGGTGCCAGCGGACCGGTGTTCATGCTGGGCAGCAGGCGATAGGTCGCCAGCGTGCCGGTGCCAGGCTTATGGCCCGGTTTGGCGGGAGCGGCCTCGGCGAGATAGCCGGCGCGGTGGAGGCGTGAGATGTAGCTTTTTGCCGCCACCAGCGGCACCGGCACCTCTTCGGTGCTGGCATGCACGGAGACCTCCCGCGCATCGAAACGAGTCAGCATCTTGATGGACCGCCACATCTGTTCCTGGCCAAGACCAGGTTCAATCGCCGGCGTGCCGTCACGCTTCAGGCGCGGCGCGTCAGGCTGATCCTGCACCAAGCGATAGAAGGTGGTTTTGGCGGTAGCACCGTCCTTGACGATATAGCCGCCCTTCAACAGGCGTTGAATGAAGTCGTCGACGGTTCCCCGATTGACATTGCTGCGCCCGTCGACCTCCTGGACGGTCCAGGCGCCCTTGTCGCGGTGCAGTTTTCGGATGATCTCCCAGAAGCCCTGATGGCCACGTGGAACACGCGCCGTCAGCCGAACCATGATATCGGCGGCGTGGCGACCCATCAGCCAATCCTCCGCGACGGTGCAGCACCCGTGAAGAGCGCGCGGTCACCCCAGAGGCTGCGGTCGATCTTTCCCTTCCAGCCTTCCAGTACCGATGCCTCGCGGATGCGGTCGATATTGACGACGATGCGCCGGGCACGCTTTTCAGATTTGGTGAGCAGCAGCTCGACCAGATCCGCGGCGATCTCCAGGCCGGGTGCATAGATGCCAGCGAGGGCGACGACGTCGCGCGCGTTGCAGGGCTGCGCCGGTACCCAGTCGAGAACGCGGTTATGAAACCGCTCCCACTGTTTCAGCTTGTCGGGCAGCAGCTCCTCGCCAATGAGGATGATGGGCGCGCCGGATTTGTCGTGGATCTCGCGGATGGTCTCGACATAGCCGCGTTTCACGACATGGTCGAATTCGTCGATGATGAGAGGCCGGTTGGTTTCGGCGAGCATGGAGATGATGGTGTCGACCATGCTGGCAATCGTGCCGCGCGGCGGTACACCCAACTCGGTCAGCAACGCCTGGCAGAACTTGGCCAGCGTCCAGCTCGACCCGACCTCGACATAATAGGCCCGGAAGCGGTGTGCGCCATAGGTCGCGGAAATCGTCTTGCCGAGGCCCGACCATCCATACCAGGCGCCGATCGCCGGAAGGTTTCGGTGGCGCGTCGTGATGCGCTCGACCAGCTCGGTGAAGAGGGTCACATTGGTCAGCGGTGCGATGTTGCTGCTGGCCGGGGTCTTGACGCTGGGCTTTGAAACGGTCATTTTTTCCTCGTTTGCTGTTGTCATCGGGCGGCACGTTCCTGCCAGGGTGTGCCGCCCACGCGCTCGGTCAGGGCCCTAATTCAGGCGAGCACCTGACCCAGATCCTCTTGAACAGAACGGCGGGCCTTGTATTCGGCCTCGTTCCGATAGCCTTCCAGCCACGCCACTTCGCCGTCGCCGACCTCGCCGCCGGTCGCCAGCGCCAGCTCGATGCGCATCGCCTTCTCGAAGCGAAGGTCGGCCGCACTGCGCTGCTGATCGACGGCGGCAGCCGGCAAACGGAACTCGGCAATCAGCGCCTCGTGGCGCGCTTCCTGTTCGGGGGTGACCTCGCGGCTCGGCATGCGCTTCAAATCGTGGACCGGGCGTGGCAACCGCACGACGGTGGCGGCCGGCAGTTCCGAGGGGCCGGCATTGAGCGGAACCAGGTCGGCAACGGCAGCCGCTGACATGCGACGTTCCGCCTCCAGCATTTCACGCTGCGCGCGCAGCCAGCGCTTCCGCTGGCGGCCATGCTCGCGGGCCTTGTCGGCGTTGTCGAAGCCGGCGGCTTCGATCACCGGTGCGTGGCCGAGATAGACGCCGTCGAGCCGGTAGACATGGAGGCCGTCATGGAGGAAGTCAGGATCGAAGCGGGCCGCGATCTTTTCCCCGCGATAGAGATGCAGGAAGTCCGCCCAATAGCGGTTGCCCATCAGCTTCAATGAGCCATCCTGCCCGGAGACCGAGATGCCTTCCGCCGCCAGCAGCCAGAGCCGGCGCTGTTCCTCGGTGGCCTTCTTGATCGGCGACTGGGTGTAGGAACTGGCGAAGGTGGCGTCGAAGGAGAGGCCGTTGCAGATCTTGGCTTGGCGGCCGGTGCGCGCATTGTGTTCGTGGATCTCCGACCGCGCTACCTGCAGGAACCGCTCGAGCGGGATGGCCTTCGACCGGTAATTCTCCGGCTTGTCGACCGGGCTGTTGCCGGTATAGGCGCCGGCAAAGGCCGGGTGTTTGGCGATGGTCTGGGCGAAGTCCCTGAAGGCGCGTTCAATCGGCTTTGACTGGCCGCTATAGGGCTGGGTCCAGTGCACCTCGACGCCGAGCTGGGTCAGGATGCCGGAAGGATCCTCCTCGCGCACCGTGAAGCGGTACCGCGTCGGCGTGCCGCCGGTAAACCACTTGTTGGCAAACTCGCGGCCATTGTCGAGATAGCAATATTCAGGAATGCCCCAATCCTCGACCAGATCGCCGAAGGCCAGGCGCACCGCGCCGCCATTCATGGTGCGATCGACGCGCCAGGACAGGATCTTGCCGGAATAGAGATCCTGGAACACCGTCATGCACGGGCGCGAGATCTCGCCATCGGGCCACTCGACCCAGATGTCCCAGCGATGGCCATCCGCATTCACCGCCTGCAAGGCGTGGAAGACCGAACGGTCGCGTTCCTGTGCTGGATACATGCGCTTCACCGCATCGGCGCCCTCACGGATCAGCACGATCACTGCCGGCGGCACCTGGGCATGGAGGCGACGCTGCAAAGTGCGTTCTGACGGAAAGGTCCAGCCGCGCTCCTTGGCGGCCCGTTCAACGCGGCGATAACAGTCGGAGAAATTGGGCGCCTCTTCCCGGAGATAATCCGATTTGATCATGTCCCAGGCATCGGGATCGCATTCCAAGGACGCGGTGCGGCCGACATGGCGCGGCGCCAGCGCCGGCAGCCAGTCGCTGCGGTCCCGGCCAGCAACTAGGTTGAGCCAGTTGTAAATGGTCGACGCGCCGACCTTCTTGTGATTGGCGACCGAGACAACCGCGATGTCTTTCTGCATGCCGGTCTGATAGAGGTCGGCAACCGCCGTGATGACAGCAAGGCGCTCGCGTGCCTTCGCCTTCTTCGCTTCCGGCTGGGCTTCAAACCAGCGCCATAGCTCGCCCCGCTCCAGCACGTTGCGCTGGGCCTGTTCCGGTGCCGGTGTTTGCGGCGCCAGCTTCAGCATCAAGGAAAGATGGGCGGCGGTGGGTAGTGCGCCAATATGGTACTCGACACCTCCGCCGCGCCCAGTTCGTTCGCGACGGGTCCAGCGTTCGGCCTTAGCACGCCGGATCATGGCGCTCTCGCTCTTTGGCAATGCCGGCAGATTGAAGGCGGCCAACTCGCGCGCGGTGAACCACTCGCGCTGCTCCTGCAGGCCAACCGGCGCCGTCCCCATGATCATCCGCGTGCCCCTTTCCAACGTCCCCGCGACAGCTTTTGCCGCTGCGTCAGCTCTTCGATCTTGTCGGTGATGATGGCTTCCTCGATCGCCGCCACGTAGCGCGCCGGAATGACCGCCAGATCGAACATCTCGGCGAAGGTCTGCAGCAGGCGCTGCGCATCGCCCGTGGCATGCGCCAGGCCGATGAAGCGAATGAGGTTGATGACATGGTCTTCACGACCTTCGCTGGCATAGGCGTCCAGCATGTTCTTGGGGCAGTCCTCGCCGAGGAAGGCCGTCATCTCGGCAGCGATCTTGTCGCGGTCCTGGCCGCATTCGTGCAGCGACAGGGCGACCGCCTTCGAAATCTTCGCGCGCAACGTCGCGGCGCGGACCTTCTCGGCCGGGAACGCCGCCGCCGTGGCCGGCGGCTGCCAGTTCAACAGATCCATTGTCTTGCCGTCATTGCGTTGCCGTGCCATCAGGCGGTCCTTTCCGCGAGCTGGGTGCAGATGTCGGAGAGGCGCTGGTTGTGCTGGCGGGCG
Source organism: Dongia sp. (assembly GCF_041918875.1). Lineage (GTDB taxonomy): Bacteria > Pseudomonadota > Alphaproteobacteria > Dongiales > Dongiaceae > Dongia. The sequence goes on along the minus strand of NZ_JAYRUV010000009.1, from coordinate 46,078 downwards.
AGATCCGGGCTGAGCCAGCCGATGGTGTACGGCGCCCCGAACACCGCGTCGGCCGTGACCTTCACCATCGGTCCATAGATGCTGTCGACGATGTCGAAGCCGATGACGCCGGCAAGGTTATTTGCGGGCGCTGCGCGTGGGTCGCGGCTCATTGCACGCTCCCGGTCGGCGGCGCGTCGTTGATCTTGTCGAGCGCCGCGCTTTCGGCTTCGTTCTTGGCAACGAACGCCTTCAGGACAGCGAGCATGTCGGGCCGCTCAGCACTGCTGATGTAATTGAACCGGGGCAGTTCGCGACCCTCGGTGGCGGCCCGCTCCGCGACAAACAGCGTGACGTCGCAATTTGGGAAACCTTGCAGCAGCGCCTCCAGCACTGCTGTCATCTTGGCGGCCGTCTCCCCGGGGATGGGGCGATGGCCATCCGGGAAGATCTCGTCGGGCGTGGCACTGCGCGACAGTTTTGCCGCGCGTCGACGTTCATGGCGGTTCATTGGGGACCTCCCGCCAGCATCGGCGCGGCCGTCATGGGTGGGACTTGGTCTCCCAAGACGGCCGCCACCGGCTCCCCTACAATCGACAGACACGACTCGATCGAGAGGAGGGGAAGGACGATGGACAAAGTTGCCGAGGAATTTCTGCTGAACCGCACCTTCGATGCCGGCATAGCCAGCGGGCCGCTATTTGCCGGATTGATAGAGGTGCTGATGGCCGAGAAGGTGCTATCGCCCTCAGCAGTTAACTGCGTTTTTCTCTTCGCGCGAGGGCACATCAAGAAGCTTCCCCCTGAGCATCGCGCGACAAGCGCCGCGCTTCATGAAGCCGCCGCAACTGATCTTCGACATAGGCTTGCCGCCGCTGGTCATGAGAACGTTCCGGTGCGGTGCCCTGAAAGCTGGTGGGAAGATCATCCAGAGGATGATCTGGGTTAAAGCTTCGCGCATGGTCGCCCTGCCAGAGCGTTTCCCAGCCCGCCGGTGCCGGTCTCGACCATGGATCGCCGGCAGGGCACACCCGCTCGCTGCGGAGCGCTTCCTTGATAACTGGCCCCAACAGGCGGGCCATGAGGCGGATCAAGATGCCCATCACGCGGCCTCCTTCCGGCCGGCTAGGCGCAGCTCGCCTTCCTTGTTGAGGAAGGCGAGGAACTCCCTGCGCTCGGCGCCGGTGGCATGGCGCCAGGAAGTCACCAGGCGGGCATAGCCATCGACCGCCTTGGGCTTGCGCCCGGTGAGGTTGTCGGCGGCCTGCCGTACCGAATGGAATTTCGGGGCGTCGCCCAGCAGCCCGGCGAGGGCCTTTCGCTGCTGGACGGGGGTCAGCTTGGCGAGGGCCAGCAGCTCGGCCTGTTTCAAGGCAAACGCGGTGCCGGCGATGGCAGCGCGGCTCTCCGGGGAAAGGCCGGTGGCGATGGAGACGGCCAAGCGGATGGCACGGTCGGTCAGGCCGACCTTGTCGGCCGTGTCCTTGGCGAACGACCAAACGGAAATCGTTTCCGTTTGATCCTTAGCCGCCTTCGACTTCCGGTCACCGCCCTGCTTGGCGGCGGGGTGAAGCCGCTCATAGATCGCCTTGCGCTCGGCCAGGAAGACGGCCCGGTCGAGCGGGTTCAGCTCGTGCCGGACCAAATTCTCGTCGATCTCGGCAATCCGGGCCTCGTCGTCATTGGCCTCGAACACGAAGGCGTCGATCGTCGGGTGTTTCAGCAGGCCGATGGCGGCCAGGCGGTGACCGCCCGCGATCAGCTTGAACCGGCCGCCCTTCGCGGTCCGGACCTCGATCGGGTTTCGGAGGCTGGTTTCCCTGATGTTGTCGGCGATCAGCGCCGCATGCGCCGGGCTGATCGGCCGGAGGCGGCCATCGGCGTCAATCTTGCTGATGTCGATCTTCTGCAGGCCGAGGCTCTTCATTTGCGCACCTCGCGGGTGGCGATCTCGGCCATCACCAGCTTGCGGACCAGCGTCCGCGCGGCATCCTTTGAAGGGAAGGTGAAGTGCTCATCAAAGACATAGGCCGGCTTGAAACCGGCCAGGATCGCGTAATCGACGAACTCGGCGACGAGCTGCGCGATGGCGTTGTCTTCGTCCGCCATTGAGACCAGGGCGATCGCGGTGTCGATCACTTTGAAAGCGCCGGAAAAGTAGGCCTGGAGCTGGACTTCCCGCTTCGGCTTGCTGAGGCGCAGGCGCCGATCGAGGAGCGGTGATGGTTTTTGGGGGGCGGTGGCCGGCTCGTCGGCCGGCAGAATGGTCAAGTTTGCTGAAATCATGGTCTAGGCGGCCTTTCGTTTTTGACTGGTGCGAAGGCGCGGCCGATCCCTATAGTTCTCGACAGGTTGGGGCGTGAGACGCACACCCGTCTCGGGATCGAAACGCGACGGCCAGATCTGGTGGGGAGCGAGGCCCAAGGCGGCAGCTATCGCTTGTTCGCCAGCGATATGTGGATGGCGGCTGGTCATGCGGGCGATGCCCGACTTAAGGCCATGCTGCCGCTCGATATCGGCAAAGGTCAGGCCCTTGCGGTTCAAGCGGTACCGGATTTCCTCCGGCGCCAGGTCTCGGGATTTGCGCGCCATGCCTCGTCTCTGAAGGACCGGCCCTGCCAGGCCGGTTTTTGTGAAGCGATGTAGTCTACGAACGAAGAAAATAATACACGAACGTAAACATCATTCAACACGAAAGTGACGTCAGTGTTGGGAGGGAGCTTCAGGGGCGTAAAATGATGGCTAACTATATGGAAATATTTAACTCTGACGCGAGACGCGGGCAATCAATGGAAAGTCAGAGTTACAATCATGAACACTGACAGTACACGAAAGTTTACAGAGCGGGTTGAGGCCATCATTGAGATTGTCGGCGGGCCTTCGAAGCTTGCCAGGGCGTCTGGATTGTCCCGCGCGGTGATCGATAAATACCGTGAAGGCAAGTCCGATCCTTCCCGCGAGCGGCTCGTTGCGATGGCAGCGGCGGCAAACGTCTCGGTAGCATGGCTGGCGACCGGCGAAGGCCCGATGCAGCACCTGGTTCCGCTGTCGAAGGGTGGAAGTGAGGCAGTAAACGAGGAGCTTCTGGGGCGAATTTCTGACGGTATTGCAAGGATTTATAAAGAGGAAGGCGCTCGTATAGCGCCTATTGACCAAGGCCGGGCACAGGCCCGGATTTTGAACAGACTGCTGGCTGTCTATGACGACCCGGAAGAGAGGCTAGTAGGGTTGAAGGTGATGCTGGAGGAACTCCGGCACGACCTCCGGAAATCGCCGGCAGACGGCGCCTCATCTAGCAAACGGTCGGCCTAAAGCTAGTCCGGGTCACTCGGATACCACCATTTGGTGCTGATGGCGTCAATGCCTTGCACGCGAAAAGAGACCGCCCGAGCGGGCGCGTTTCTCTAACATCAAGTGGCGGCGGGGGCTCGGCAGACAGCTACTCCAGGTTCTACGCGGCGCCGTCCGTCGGCAGCGCCGCCAACGATGACGACGACGAGAAACGCCCGATTTGCGCTGGTTTCGTCCAGGCTCGTCCGGCCAAATCCAGGAAGATCCCGGTTCAATGCCTCACTCCAGGTTCATGTGTCCAACAACATACTTCTTCACCACGTTGCCCTCGCCCTTCTCGATCATGTCCATGACGAAGAGCTTGACCGGGTCGGGGCCGATATTGGCGCCCTTGTGCCATTGGTTGACGGCTTCGACGATGACGTCGCCGGGGTGGAAGATGATCGCCTTGCCGGTTTCGGTGTTGGTCACTTCGAGCGTGCCGGCCAGCACATAGGCGTAGCGCGGGAAGGGGTGCTTGTGCACCGGCAGGCTGGTGCCGGGCGCGATCTCGTAAGTGGCGGTCACCAGTTCGGCATTCTGCCGCGGCCATTGGATCGGCTGGCCGCTCACCGTCCTGTCGGTGGTGAGGATCGGCGTCACCACGACCGGCGGTTTTGCGTCCTCGGCCAAGGCCGGCGCGGTCGCAAGCAGCAAGGTCATGACAGGCCAGAATTTCCGCATATTCATTTTCCTCTCTGCCGCGTTTCTATTCGACCTTATAGCAGCGGTCCGGTTCGTCGCCGTCATTGCCGCTGAAATAGAAGGCCAGCTTTTCGCGCGACACCGACATGCGCCCCACCTCCATGAAGAAGGGGATGCCGAGCACGCGCTCGCCCACTTCGACAGTATGGTCGGGATCGTAGGTGAGCGTGGCGCCGCCCGGCTCCAGCCGGTAGCGGCCGAGGATGAGTTCGGGCAAACGGAACAGCGTTTCGCGTTCGGCGAAAATGCCTTCGACCGTGATGCGTTCGGGGCCCCGGTTGGCATAGTCGCCGCCGCTGGCCGTGCGCCGCTGCAGCTGGACGCGGTCGCGGGTATCGAGCTCCTGGCGGTCCTCAGGCCCGATCTCGGTCACGCCGAACAGGACCGCATCGATCGGCATGGTGCCGCTGCCCGCCCCTTGCGCATGGGCGGCCTGCGCCAGGAAGCTGTCGATCTCGCCGACGATGCCTGGAACGGCGGTGCAATCCCTCTCGGCCCGCGCCGGTGCCGCCGCCCATGCCAGGGCCGTCAGCAGGATCGCCATCGCGTGGCGATATCGGGAATAGACCCTGGAAACGATCATGGGGCGACCTCCTTTTCATGAGGAAGACGCTAGCGCCCTCCGGGGGCGCGGCGAATGAACCGGATCACAATATACCCGCCTTTCGCCGCGAAGGAATGGCCGCCCGCGGCCTCTTGACCTACATCAAGGTCAGCGCGCGCGCAGGGACTAACCTTTTGGCAACGAATTGCAACACGGCGCATGAAGGACGAAGCACATGATTCGCGAAGTGGAAGGCGACATCCTGTTGAGCAAGGCCCAGATCGTGGCGCATGGCGTCGCGCCGGGGGACCATTTCGACAGTGGTCTGGCTCTCGCCCTGCGCGAACGCTGGCCGGCCATGGTCAGGGATTTCCGCCACTATTGCCAGTCGAACCATCCCAAGCCCGGCGAATTGTGGTTCTGGGCCGGTGCAGAAGGTCCGGCCATCGTCAACATGATGGTGCAGGAGCCTGCCTACGGCCATGGCGAGAAACCGGGCAAGGCGACGCTTGAGAATGTGCATCATGCGCTCCGGGAACTCACCAAGCTCATCGCCAGGGAAGGCATCAAGAGCCTCGCCCTGCCACGCCTGGCGACCGGTGTCGGCGGCCTGGACTGGAGCGACGTGAAGCTGCTGGTCGAAAAGCATCTCGGCAATCTCGACATCCCCATCTTCGTCTATGCGACCTATCACAAGGACGTGGCGGCGATGGAGGCGGGCCTCGCCGACAAGACCCGCGCCGGTGCCGGCGCCGCCAAGAACGCGTCCTGAGAGAGGATCACATGAGTGGGGGAGCTGGTACTTCCGGCAAACCGGGCGGGCTCAGGACCATCCGTCTTGAACTCGCCCGGACCAGGGAACGTCCCGACGGCGATCCGGGCTGCGGCTACGAATTCAGCGCGCCGCTGACCGCCGACGGGTATCTCGACGCCGACGCCTTCAAGGCGCAGCGGACCGATTGCCGCGTGCGCCGCTTCTGGACCGGCGAGAAATACGAACAAGGCATCCTCAAGCATCTCGGCAAGGACCGCTGGGTCTTCTCCTACGCGCCCGGCACCGATGACGACGAAGCCGCCTTCAAGTTCGACAGGCACCGCTTCGCCACCGGCGAATATGTCTCGATCACGGAACATGACGGCGTCACGCGGCCGTTCAAGGTGGTGTCGGTCATTTGATCCGGCAGGCAAATGATCCGGTAGGTAAATGATTCTGGGAGGTGGACATGCTGACCTTCGAGGATTGCCAGGCCCTGTGCGGCGTCAGCAAGGGCGTCGTCGCGGCCATCGCCGAGCATGAACATATCCCGCAGATGGCGGCCGCCGAGATGGCCAATTACCTGTGCGAGAACAGCGCCGGCGAGCGCTGCATCCGCCGCTACATCCTCGACGATATCGCGGCCGCCGAAAAGCGCGGCGACAGCAGGCATGCCGCGGTGCTGAAGGCGGTGCTGTGCCGTTTCGTCGACACGCATCCCCGCGCCGCCCGGAACGGCACGCCCGAAGCCTAATCCAGCGGCACGACCGAGATCGAGTTGTAGGGCGACCCGTCGATCAGCTTGGTCGACCAGACCAGATAGACCAGCACGTTCTTCTGCGTGTCGTGGAAGCGGCTGATGCGCAATTCCTTGAACATGATCGACGTATCTTCGGAAAAGACCACTTCGCCCTTCTTGTCGGCGGGGATCTTGCCGACGATCCTCGTCGGGCCGACGGCGCGGCAGGCGATGGAAAAGCGGCTGGGATCTTCCGCCAGACCCACGGCACCGCTCCAGCCGCCGGTTTCGGCGCGGGACAGATAGCAGGAGACGTTCTCGACCTTGGGGTCGTCATAGCGTTCGATGACGACCTTGTCGTTGGGGCTCATCAGGCGGAAGGTGGTCGACACCTCGCCGATCTTTTCCTGCGCCAGGCCAGGCCCGGCAACCGCGGAGAGGGCCAGCACGGCCGATGAGATCGCGGCGATCGTTCGAGCGCGCATCATGGTTCGTCGGGTCCTTCCTTGGGCCACGGAAAACCCGGACAGGAACCTTGGCCGGCCTTCGGGGTTTCAAGAAGCGCTGGATTTGGCCCCTCTTATCCGCAATTTCAAGGAGATCCGCATGGCCAGCAGCCGCGTTGCGATTTTCGCCGCCACACTCGCCATCCTTTCATGCCCGGTGGCCACCGGCGCCGTGGCCGAAGGGCCCAAATCGCTCAGCAGCGATCTCAAGGATGCCGGCGGCGTCCCGCTCGGCACCGTGACGATGACCGATGCGCCGCGAGGGATTCTCATCCGGATCGAGGCAGAGGGCCTGCCCGCCGGCTGGCACGGCGCCCATCTTCACGAGAGGGGCGATTGCTCCGGTCCGAAATTCGAAAAGGCGGGCAGCCATGTGCATCGCGGCGCCGGGCTTGTGCACGGCCTCCTCAATCCGGAGGCGAACGATGCCGGCGACCTGCCGAACATCCATGTCGGCGCCGATGGCAGTGCCGCGGTCGAGCTCTATTCCACTTTATCGTCGCTGGGCGGCGGGGATGACGGCGCACTGCTTGCCGACGCCGATGGCTTCGCCCTCGTCATCCACGCAGCGCCCGACGATTATGCCAGCCAGCCGATCGGCGGTACCGGCGCCCGCATCGCCTGCGCTGCCTTCAACCTGCGCGGCCTTTAACCGCCACCCGCGCCTGCAAGGCGGCGGCAGCCTGACGGCTCGCCCGGCCATTGCGGCGGGCACGGCCCCTTATGCCACATCCATCAGCGACCGCGCGAATTCCCGCGCCTCGAAAGGTTTGAGATCGTCCTGGCCCTCGCCGACACCGATGGCCACGACCGGCAGGCCGAAGCGTTCCGCCAGGGCGACCAGTACGCCGCCCTTGGCGGAACCGTCGAGCTTGGTGACGACGAGGCCCGTCACCTGGCAGATCTGCTTGAAGATATCGACCTGGGAATGCGCGTTCTGCCCCACCGTCGCATCCAGCACCAGCAGGCAATCATGGGGCGCGGTCGGGTCGACCTTCTTGATCACGCGCACGATCTTGGCCAGTTCCTCCATGAGGCCCGCTTTGTTCTGCAGGCGGCCGGCCGTGTCGATGAGGAGCAGGTCGATCCCCTCCGCCTTGGCCTGGGTCAGCGCATCGAAGGCAAGGCCCGCCGGGTCCGCCCCTTCGCCGCGCGCGACGACCGGCACCCCGGCGCGCTCGCCCCAGATCTTCAGCTGCTCGACGGCGGCGGCGCGGAACGTGTCGCCGGCGGCCAGCATGACGCGTCTGCCCTGGCCCTGATAGAGGCGTGCCAGCTTGCCGATCGTCGTCGTTTTGCCCGACCCGTTGACGCCTACCACCAGCACCACATGCGGCCGGTGCGGCGCCAGGACCAGGGTCTTGGCCACCGGGTCCAGCATGCGTGCTATCTCGTCGGCGAACAGGCCGCGCACTTCCTCCGGCGTCACTTCCTTGTCGAAACGGTCCTTGGCCAGCGCCCCCGTGAGCTTGGCCGCCGTGGCCGGTCCCAGGTCGGCGGCGATCAGCGCTTCCTCCAGTTCATCCAGCAGCGCGCGGTCCAGCTTCCGCTTGGTGAAGATGCCCGTGATGCTCTCGGTGAGCTTGGATGAAGAGCGGCTGAGGCCGGCCTTCAGGCGCTGGAACCAGCCCCGTTTTTCGCTATTGCTGCTGTCGGTCATGGATCTTCTGGAAAATCATGCGGCGGTGGCGAGGAGATGCTCGTCGGTGGCGCCGTTGATGCGGGTATCGATGATGCTGCCCGGCCGCGCACCGAAGCTTAAGGATACGGGGGCAAAATGATCGCTGTGGCCGAAGGCGGCATCGCCTTCCGACTTCTCGACCAGCACGCGCGCCGGCGTGCCGAGGAGCCGGGCGAAATAGGCGCGCTGATTGACAAGGCCCCGTTCGCGCAAGGCCTGGGCGCGTTCCTTGCGGACCGGCCCCGGCACCTGGGGCATCTTCGCCGCCGGCGTGCCGCTCCGCGCCGAATAGGGAAAGACATGCAGGAAGGTGAGGTCGCATTCGTCGACGAGGCGCAGCGAGTTCAGGAACATCTCATGCGTTTCCGTGGGGAAACCGGCGATGAGGTCGGCGCCGAAGACGAGGTCGGGCCGTGCCGCACGCATCTCGCGCGCGAAGCGGATCGCGTCGTCGCGGCTGTGCCGGCGCTTCATGCGCTTCAGGATCATGTCGTCGCCAGCCTGGAGCGACAGGTGAAGATGCGGCATCAGCCGCTCTTCATGGACAATCAGGCGGCGCAGTTCGTCATCCACCTCGACCACATCGACCGAGGAAAGCCTCAAGCGCGGCAGGTCGGGCACGAGGTTCAGAATGCGCCGCGTCAGACTCCCAAGGTTGGGCTTCCCCGGCAGGTCGCCGCCGTACGAGGTGATGTCGACGCCGGTCAGCACCACTTCGCGGACGCCGTTCTCCACCAGCTGCCGGATCTGCTCGACGATGGCGCCCACCGCCACCGACCGGCTGTTGCCGCGTCCGAACGGAATGATGCAGAAGGTGCAGCGATGATCGCATCCCTGCTGGATCTCGACGAAGGCGCGCGCGCGCGCGGCGAAGCCGGAAATGAGATGCGGCGCCGTTTCCGTCACCGTCATGATGTCGGCCACCGCCACATGCGGCCCGCTGGACAGGCTGAGGGCCTTGAAACTCTCCGCCTTCAGCTTCTCCTCATTGCCCAGCACCGCATCGACCTCGTCCATCGCGGCGAACTTTTCCGGCGCGATCTGCGCGGCACAGCCGGTGACGATGATGCGCGCATCGGGGTTGAGGCGGCGCGCCTTGCGGATCGCCTGGCGCGCCTGGCGCTCGGCCTCCGAGGTGACGGCGCAGGTATTGATGATGATGGCGTCGGCAAGACCCGCGGCACTGGCATGGTTGCGGATGACTTCGCTCTCAAACGCGTTCAAGCGGCAGCCGAAGGTGACGAGCTGCGGCTGGCCTGACCTGGGCGCCTCTTCGATGACAGGCAGGACTTCCTCAGCCATGGCCGCCCACCAGGCTGTCGAGGTCGATCCTGCCCTCGTAGGAGAGAGTCCACGGCCCCGTCATGCGCACATGGCCGTTCTCCAGCCATTCGATGGTGAGCGTGCCGCCATCGACGATCACCTCGCCCTTGCGGGCGGTGAGGCCCCGGCGCGCCGCGGCGACCAGGGTCGCACAAGCACCGGATCCGCAGGCCAGCGTGATGCCGGCCCCACGCTCCCACACCCGCATGCGGATGCGGTCAGGGGCGATGATTTCGGCAAATTCGATGTTGGCGCGCATCGGGAAGAAGGAATGATTCTCGAGCTGCGGCCCCACCACCGGCAGATTGACCACATCCACATCGTCGACAAAGAAGACGGCGTGGCTCGATCCCACATTGACCCCGACCGGATCGGCAAGAGACCCCAGGGCGACCGGCATGTGCAGTGTGTCGCAAGGGGCAGCCACGGGAATCTGCTGCCAGTCGAGGCCGGCCGGACCCATATCGACGGCGATCAAGCCGTTGCCGAGCGATTCCGCCGGCAGCAATCCGGAAACAGTCTCGATCAGGGCGTGACCGTTCTTCTTCTCGCCCATGATGCGCGCGGCGATGCAGCGCGTGGCGTTGCCGCAGGCCCGCGCTTCCGATCCGTCGGCATTGTGGAGGCGCATGAACACGTCGGCCCCCGGCGTCACCGGGTTCTCCAGCGTCACCATCTGGTCGAAGCCCACCCCCAGATGCCGGTCGCCCAGGCGCCGGCGCTGCTCCGGCGTGAGATCGAGTTTCTGCCCGCGCGCATCCAGCACGACAAAATCGTTGCCGAGGCCATGCATCTTGAGAAACGGGACAACTCTCATCGGAACCCAATCGCCATCTGCGCTGATCTTAAGGCTGGTTATGCCGTCCACCCTTTCTCAAGTCCAATGATTTCAGGGACATCGCGGCCTGCAGCGAACGCAGGTCCGCCACGACCCCGGCACCGCTAGAGACCTGGAAAACCTCAAGAATCCCAGGGTCGATAGCAGCGGTTGACGCCTGCCCTCCCCCTCTGTATAACCCGCCGCCAACAGAAATCCCGACGTTTCAAGGCAGGTATTGCTCCATGGCCCATCATAAATCCGCGGAAAAGCGCATTCGCCAGACCGTTGTCAGCACGGCGCGCAACCGCGCCAACACCAGCCGCATGAAGTCGGCGGTGAAGCAGGCCGAAGAGGCCATTGCCAGCGGCAACAAGACCGCCGCCGAAGCCGCCCTCAAGGCCGCCCAGCCGGAACTCGCCCGTGGCGTGGTGAAGGGCGTGCTGCACAAGAATACCGCAGCGCGCAAAATGTCGCGCCTCACCAAGCGCCTGCGCGCCCTCGCTTAAGGTTACGAACCAAAGCATCAAATGCCGCCCGCAAGGGCTTGGCAGCGCTCACATCAACCGCGGCCTTCGCGCAGAAGGCCGCGGTTGTCGTTTGTGCCTCCGACGCGGCAACGCCACCATCCGTTGTAGGATTGCACGCACTCCGCATTGTTGAATCTGTGTTCAATCTGCCACAGCGATCTTCGCAAGACTCGATTCGAGTCTGTTCCCGATTCAGACTTGTTGCATGCCCGGAAGCGCGCGCGTAGAGTTCGTCTCGGCCGCGGACAGGGCGTCGGCCAAAGCTCCGACAAGAGCTTGATCACGGGAAAATTTTATATAAAAAACAAAGACCTATGATGCGTGACGACACGTTTCATCAATGCCCCAGCCATGGCCTCCGCGCGATTTGGGCGGAGCCTGCCAAGGACCGTCCGAAAGCCGCCGGCTTGCGCCATTCCGGCCTCGGCGAAGGGTCCGTTTTCCCCCATCGATACCTGTGGCAACCAAGTCACGGCTACATTGCGCGTTTGCACGGCATAATCGCGCACTGGTTGCAGCCGACGGCCCCCAATCCCAACGGGTTCGGCGGCCGGGCTTAAGTTAACTATTAAGACCGCCGCCGATCCAGGTCCCACGCCCCGTCCGGGTGCGTGATTCCTCGTGCCGGTGGCGATGTGGTTTTTCGTGGGGGTATTGAGAGCATGAACGAGACTGGAACCTATGCGGGCGATGTGACGCCCCAAGCCGCCTGGGACGCGCTCAAGGGCAGCCCGAAGGCCTGCCTGGTCGATGTCCGTACCCAGCCGGAATGGAGCTTCGTCGGCCTCCCCGATTTGGGTTCGCTCGGCAAGAAGGTCCTGCTCGCTTCCTGGCAGGTCTATCCGAACATGGCCGTCGATCCCGACTTTGCCGCCAAGGTGAAGGCGCAATTGGGCGCCGGGGCGGGGCCGGTCTATTTCCTGTGCCGGTCGGGTGCGCGCTCGCGGGCGGCGGCCATCGCCATGACCGAAGCGGGTCTCGGTCCCTGCTACAATGTCAGCGGCGGGTTCGAAGGCGACAAGGATGCCCAAAGCCATCGCGGCCACAGCAACGGCTGGAAAGCCGGCGGCCTTCCCTGGGTGCAGGATTGATGGCCACGATGAGCCGTAACGACGACATGAATGCGAATTTGAGTGCTCCTGGGGGGAAAGCCATGATCGAAGCCGGCAGCGATTCGCTCCTCAACGCGCAATGGGCCCGTGTGCGCGGGCGCCTGCGTGCCGAATTCGGCGAGGCGACGTTCCGCTCCTGGCTGAAGCCGCTGACCCTCGCCGGGCGTCGCGGCCAGGACCTGCGCGTGGCCGTGCCATCGCGTTTCATGCGCGACTGGGTGGCGACGCATTATGCCGACCGCATCATGGCGCTGTGGAGTTCCGAGTGTCCGGAAATCCGCTCGGTCGAAGTGATCGTCGATGCGCGCGACGCCGCCGCCGCGGCGGACGATTCCGCGCTTGACGAGGCGATGGTCGAAACGCCGGTAGCGGCCGAGGGTGCGACCGCCGTCGAGGCGATGCCGCAGATCGTCGGCGGCCAGATCGGCGAAGCGGATGGCCTGGCTGAAGTGAGCGCCACGCTCGATCCGCGCCTGACCTTCGACAATTTCGTGGTCGGCAAGTCGAACGAGCTGGCGCATGCCGCGGCCCTGCGCGTCGCCGAATCCGATGTCGTGCCGTTCAATCCGCTGTTTCTTTACGGCGGCGTCGGCCTCGGCAAGACGCACCTCATGCACGCCATCGCCCATCACATCAAGAAGAAGCAGCCGCAAAAGCGGGTGATCTATCTCTCGGCCGAAAAGTTCATGTACCAGTTCATCCGCGCGCTTAGGAACAAGAACACCATGGCCTTCAAGGAGCTGTTCCGCTCGGTCGACGTGCTCATGGTCGACGACGTGCAGTTCATCATCGGCAAGGAATCGACCCAGGAAGAATTCTTCCACACCTTCAACGCGCTCTTCGACCAGAACAAGCAGGTGGTGCTTTCGGCCGACAAATCGCCCTCCGACCTGCAGGGGCTTGAGGAGCGCATGCGCACCCGCTTCGGCTGGGGCCTCGTCGCCGACATCCATCCCACGACCTATGAACTGCGCCTCGGCATCCTGCAGGCCAAGGCCGAGCAGGCGCCGATCGACATTCCGGGCAAGGTGTTGGAATTCCTCGCCCACCGCATCTCGTCGAATGTGCGCGAGCTGGAAGGGGCGCTGACCCGCATCGTGGCGCATGCGACCCTGGTCGGCCGGCCCGTCTCGGTCGAATCCGCCCAGGAACTCTTGAAGGATTTGCTGCGCGCCAATGACCGCTCTGTCACCATCGAGGAAATCCAGCGGCGCGTCGCCGAGCATTACAACATCAAGCTTGCCGACATGAGCTCGCCCCGGCGCGCCCGCCAGGTCTCAAGGCCCCGCCAGATCGCCATGTATCTGGCCAAGCAGCTCACCACCAAATCGCTGCCCGATATTGGCCGCTCCTTCGGCGGGCGCGACCATACGACGGTCATGCATGCGGTCAAGAAGGTCGAGGAACTGGCCTCCGGCGACATCTCCTTCGCCGAGGATATCGACCTCCTGAAGCGCATGCTGGAAGGCTGATTTTCGCGAGGCTTTCCGCAGGCCGCGAGGGGTCGGCGACGGCCCAAAAGCGCCATAAAACCCTGTTGCCCGGGGCCTGACCTGCTATAATCCCCCACTTGCTGGAAACCAGGGGCCGATTCGGCCATTTCCGCCTGCCGGTTTAGTCGGGGCGCGGGGGGACCTTCAGGCAAGGTTGGAAAAGATCGGACCGACGGCGTCGGATCGCGCCTCTGCGGCCCTCAAGGTCGCTTTGGACGATACCGCCAGCGGCCAGAAACAGGGTTGAGTTAGGCCATGAAACTGACCATTGAACGGACCCTCCTGCTGAAAGCGCTGGGGCATGTGCAGAGCGTTGTCGAACGCCGCAACACCATTCCCATTCTCTCCAACGTCCTGGTCGAGGCCAAGGACGGGCAATTGGCGCTGACCGCCACCGACATGGACCTCGCCGTGGTCGAAAAGGTCGCCTCCGACATCGCCATCCCCGGCGCCGCGACCGTTCCCGCCCATACGCTCTACGACATCGTGAGGAAGCTGCCCGAAGGGGCCCAGGTCCAGATCGAGCTTGCCGCCGACGGCCAGCAGGTCACCGTGAAGGCCGGTCGCTCGCGCTTTGCCCTGGCGACCTTGCCCAAGGAAGACTTCCCGGCCATCCATGCCGGCGACCTGGCCCATAAGTTCCCGCTTTCGGCATCCGACCTCAAGGGCCTCATCGACCGCACGAAGTTCGCGATCTCGACGGAAGAGACCCGCTATTACCTCAACGGCATCTATGTCCATGCCTATGCCGCCGGCAAGCAGACGAGCCTGCGCGCCGTCGCCACCGACGGCCACCGCCTGGCGCGGGTCGAGATGCCGCTGCCCGAGGGCGCCGAGGGCATTCCCGGCGTGATCGTGCCCAGGAAGATGGTCAACGAGGTGAGGAAGCTCATCGAGGATTTCGAAGGTGCCGTCGATGTGTCGCTTTCCGACAGCCGCATCCGCTTCGCCTTTGCCGATGTCGTCTTGACCTCGAAGCTGATCGACGGCTCGTTCCCGGACTACCAGCGCGTCATCCCCACCGCCAACGACAAGGTGCTGGAAGTGGACCGCAAGGAGTTCCGCGACGCGGTCGACCGTGTTTCGACCATTTCGTCCGAAAAGTCCCGCGCGGTGAAGCTCTCGTTGAAGCCCGGCATGCTGACCCTCTCGGCCACCAGCGCCGAAAATGGCAGCGCCTCGGAAGAGATCGAGGTGAAGTATGACGGCCAGGCGATGGAAATCGGCTTCAATTCCAAATATCTTCTGGATGTCGCCGACGAGATCGAGGGCGAGGGGCTGGAATTGAAGCTGGCTGACTCCGTGGCACCCACCCTGCTGCGCGACATGGCCGACGCTCAGGCACTCTACGTGCTGATGCCGATGCGGGTCTGACGATGGGGCGCGTGTGAGGCAATGGCAGTCGCCGAACGCGGAACCGACCGGGCCGATAACGCGCCACACCGGGTAACGCAGGTGGCGAACGGGTTTTCATATCTCTCGCTGACCTCCTTCCGCAATTACCGGGAGGTCAGCTTCGAAACGGGGCTGGAAAAGGGCCTCGGCGCCCTCGTGCTCACCGGCCGCAACGGCGCCGGCAAGACCAACCTCCTCGAAGCCGTCTCCTATCTCGCCCCAGGCTCCGGCCTGCGCCAGGCCGGCATCGCCGAGATCGAATTGCGCCAGGCCAGCAATCACTTCCCGGCCGGCGCCGGCCCCGACGATATCGCGCGCCCCGGCGGCATGGCCTGGGCGGTGCATGCGCGCTATCTGGGCCGTGGTGGCGAAAATGCGCTGGGGACAGGCCGCGATCCGCTGGCCCAGGCGCAGTCCGGGCGCGAGCGGCGCATCTCGCGCCTCAACGGCGCCGGCATGCGCTCCCAGGCCGGCTTTGCCGAAATCCTCACGGTGCTGTGGCTGACCCCGCAGATGGACCGTTTGTTCAGCGAGGCAGCAGCCTCGCGCCGGCGCTTCCTCGACCGGCTGGTCTATGGCCTCGATCCTGCCCATGCGGCACGCGTGGCGGCTTATGAGCAGGCAATGCGCGAGCGCGCCCGGATCCTGCGCGGCGAGGCGCCGATGGCGTCGGGCGGCGATATGAATGCCTGGCTTTCCGGCCTTGAAAACGAAATGGCGGCGCAAGCCGTGGCGATCGGCGCGGCCCGGCTCGATGCCGTGGCGAGCTTGAACGCCGCCATGGCCGAAGCGGTCGGCCCCTTCCCGCAAGCCGAGCTTGGCGTCGCAGGCCTGGTCGAGGAATCGCTGGACGCCATGTCCGCCTTGCAGGCCGAAGATGCCTTGCGCGAACGCCTCGCCGCCGCACGCGGATCCGATGCGGAAAGCGGCATGACGCAATGGGGCACGCATCGCTCCGACCTGGTCGTGACGCTGGCAGGCCGCCAGCTGGGCGGTGCTCCCTTGCGGGCCGGCGATTGTTCGACCGGCGAGCAGAAGGCGCTCCTCATCGCGATCATCCTGGCAGAAGCGCGCCTGTCGACGCGGCGACGCGGCGAGCCGCCAGTCATTCTCCTCGACGAAGTGGCGGCGCATCTCGACCGCACGCGCCGCGAGGCGCTCTTTGCCGAATTGCAGGCGCTCTCCGCCCAGTGCTGGCTGACCGGCACGGAGCGCGACATCTTCCAGCCGCTGCAGGGCTGGGCCCAATTCATGACCGCAGGCGATGGCCGCCTGCTGCCGGACACGCACTAGATCCTGATGCCAAGTCCGGGCCGTATCCGAACCCTTTTTCAGTAAACGAGCTTCAAGACCATGAGCGACGAGAACAAAGACCAATCCCAGCCGGGCGCCGACGATTACGGGGCCGATTCCATTCGCGTGCTGAAGGGCCTCGACGCCGTGAGGAAGCGCCCTGGCATGTATATCGGCGATACCGATGACGGGTCGGGCCTGCATCACATGGTCTATGAAGTCGTCGATAACGCCATCGACGAGAGTCTTGCCGGCTGGTGCGACCGCGTCCTCGTCACCTTGAACGGCGACGGCTCTGTCACCGTGAACGATAACGGCCGCGGCATTCCGGTCGATATCCACAAGGAGGAGGGCGTCTCGGCGGCCGAGGTCATCATGACCCAGCTCCATGCCGGCGGCAAATTCGACCAGAACAGCTACAAGGTCTCGGGCGGCCTGCATGGCGTGGGCGTTTCCGTGGTGAATGCGCTCTCGGAACGGCTCGATTTGCGCATCTGGCGCGACGGCAAGGAGCATTTCCTGCGCTTCCGCCATGGCGATCCGGAAGCGCCGCTGGCGGTGGTGGGCGATGCGGAAGGCAAGCGCGGCACCGAGGTGACGTTCCTCGCCTCCAAGGAAACCTTCACCAAGACCGAATATGATTATGCGACGCTGGAACATCGCCTGCGCGAACTGGCCTTCCTGAATTCCGGCGTGCGCCTCATCCTCACCGACAACCGCACCGTCGAACCCAAATCGGTCGAACTGCATTACGAAGGTGGCATCGAGGCCTTCGTCCACTATCTCGACCGCAGCAAGACGGCAATCCACAGCCCGGCCATCGTCATCGCCGGCGAGAAGGACGGCATCACGGTCGAGGCGGCGCTGGAATGGACCGACGCCTATCACGAGACGATGCTGTGCTTCACCAACAACATCCCACAGCGCGACGGCGGGACCCATCTGCAGGGTTTTCGCGCCGCCTTGACCCGTCAGGTCAACAAATACGCGGAGGAAAGCGGCATCGCCAAGCGCGAGAAAGTGACGCTGACCGGCGACGACGCCCGCGAAGGCCTCACCTGCGTTCTCTCCGTGAAGGTGCCGGACCCGAAATTCTCCTCGCAGACGAAAGACAAGCTGGTTTCGTCGGAAGTGCGGCCCGTGGTCGAGAACATCGTCAACGAACGCCTGGCGCAATGGTTCGAGGAACATCCGGCCGACGCCAAGCGCGTGGTCACCAAGGCGGCCGAAGCGGCTGCCGCGCGCGAAGCCGCGCGCAAGGCCCGCGAGGCCACGCGCCGCAAGGGTCCCCTCGACATCTCCTCGCTCCCCGGCAAGCTTGCCGATTGCCAGGAACGCGACCCGGCCTTGTCCGAACTCTTCATCGTCGAGGGCGATTCGGCCGGCGGCTCGGCGAAACAGGGGCGGCACCGGAAGAACCAGGCGATCCTGCCCTTGCGCGGCAAGATCCTCAATGTCGAGCGCGCGCGCTTCGACAAGATGCTTTCATCCGACCAGATCGGCACACTCATCGCGGCACTCGGCACCAGCATCGGGCCGGAGGAATTCGACATCGGCAAGGCGCGCTATCACAAGATCATCATCATGACCGACGCCGATGTCGACGGCTCGCATATCCGCACGCTGCTGCTCACCTTCTTCTACCGGCAGATGCCCGAACTCATCGAGAAGGGCTATCTCTATATCGCCCAGCCGCCGCTCTATCGCGCCGCCAAGGGCAGGACCGAGCATTATTTGAAGGACGATCTGGCGCGCGAAGACTATCTCATCACGCTGGGCCTTGAGGGCGCCATGCTGACCCTGGGAACCGGTGAGCAGATCGTCGGCGCGGATCTGCGGCGCGTGGTCGATCTCGCCGCGCAAGCCAAGCATCTGATGGAACCCCTGATCCGCAAGGTGGGCTCGGCCGCGGTGGTGAGCCAGACCGCCATCGCCGGTGGGCTCAACCCGCCGGCCGCCGCCAGTCCGGATATCGCTTCCGCCATTGCCGCGCGGCTCGATGCCCTGTCGCCGGTCACCGAACGTGGCTGGTCGGGCCTCTCCGACAGCGAGGGCGGTCTTGCCTTCAAACGCCGCCTGCGCGGCGTCACCACGGGCCATGTCATCGATGCCGGCCTCATCCGCTCGGCCGAGGCGCACCGCCTCGACCAGATGAAAGAGGGCTTGGGCGAAACCTTCGGCAAGGCCGCGACCTTCACCGCCAAGGACCGCAGCGTCACCATCCACGGCCCCATCGACCTCATCGACCTGGTGGTCGAGATCGGCGGCAAGGGCATCGATATCCAGCGCTATAAGGGCCTCGGCGAAATGAACCCCGAACAGCTCTGGGCCACCACCCTCGACCCCACCGCCCGCTCGCTCCTGCAGGTAAAGGTGGCCCATGTCGACGAAGCGGAAGAAATCTTCTCCACCCTGATGGGCGACCTCGTCGAACCCAGGCGCGACTTCATCCAGCAGAACGCACTCAACGTCGCGAATCTGGATGTGTGATCACTGTTGCTGAAAATCGGCGGGACAAAGCGACCCGCCGGCGATGACACGCAAAGGGACTTCAAAGTCAGTCAGCGCAGAGTTCGCCAAAGGCCGTCTTGAGGTCGCCAAACAGCACCGACAATCCGCCAATGATAGCCTCGTATTGGCCTCGTCCAAACTCGGTGGCAGCCCAATTATTTCGGATATTGTTCTGTCGGCAATTGCTTACGGCGACGCGCTGACAGCTCATTTTGCTCGCCAAGTCAACCAACAGGATCATGGAGGGCTGATTAAACTGCTTCGTGATGCGCTTGGCAACGAATTGCCTCAGCAGCACGCGACAGCGTTAACGCGCCTCCTCGGCATAAAGGACCAGGTACAGTACGGTGCTCGCCTGCACACGCTGGATCAGGCTAATCGGCATTCTCCGCCCTGGCAAAGGTTGGTGATTGGACAGAAAAAATACTGGCCGACCGAGGTCTTTATTGACGAAGCTCCATTTGATGCTTATGTTAGCACCAAATGGAGGTCGCGATGGGCGAGAATATTGTCTATCTTCACGCGGCGGACGGCGCACCGAATGCGGTGCAGACTTTCGTTAAGGACGAGGATCGCAAGCGGCTGACCCCGACGGCGGTGGAAGCGCTCACCAGGATCGCCGATGCGTGGAAGCTGACCGGATCCGAGGCAGCCCCATTGCTCGGTCTCTCGGAAACCACCTGGGACAGAGTGAAGGCGGGGCACTGGAAGCAGTCTTTTTCCCAGGACCAGTTGATGCGCGCCTCAGCCATCATCGGTATCTGGAAGGGCCTGCACCTGCTGTTCATCGGCGATCTGGCCGATCGCTGGCCCAAGCTTGCCAACCGAGGTCCGCTGTTTGAGAATCGCGCGCCTGTCACCGCAATGATCGAAGGCGGCATTCCCTTCATGCTGGAAGTGCGCCGTCACGTCGATGCATTGCGTGGCGGCCTGTGACAGGGAATGCGGATGGAAAATCCGGCGACGCTGTTGCCGCTGAAATTCCCGCACGCGACTTTCCCGTCCGTCGCGTGGCCATCGAAAGAACGATACGCCTCGTTTCTTCCGCGCGGCTGCGCGATCCGGTCTTATTGAAACTGGTCTCGCCTGAAAAAATCGATGAACTGTCGGAAATCGAGGGGGCGACGAGCGCAAGGCTTCGCGCGGACAAATATGGCCAGGAAGGCTTGCTCAAAGGCGAACTGGTTCACGGCATCGCGCATGAACGCTTCATCAACGCAGCCTTTACCTATTGGCGCCCGAGAGATCGCAATCGCTTCAATGGACCCGGCCGAGGTGCCTGGTATTCGGCGTTCAAAGTGGAGACCTGCATCGCGGAGGTCGCCTATCACCTCAGCGTGGAATTGACGCGCATCGACGATTTCAACACCGCCGTCGAATATGCCGAGATGTTTGCGAGCTTCGCCGGCGACTTCATCGATCTGCGCGACCTGACGACGCGCCCGGAATGCTTGCACCCCGACCCGAAAATTGGCTATCCGGCCGGGAACATGCTGGCGGACAAGGCGGTCTCTCAAGGCCATAACGGCATAATTTTTCCCTCTGTAAGAGATATCGGCGGCACCTGCTTGGTGGCCCTGCGGCCGCATGCGGTTCAGTCCGTTGCACAGGGACGCGTCTATCGCCTGACATGGAAGGGCAGCGCCGAACCCGTCGTGCAGGACATTGGCGGCTAGATGCGAGCGTTTCATGGGCTGGCGGGACCGCTGATTCCTATATCGCCATCCCCGGGTTTGACCGAGGGCAATCGCACGTATCCAAATTCGTCATGCCCGGGCTCGACCCTTTCCGCCTCCGCCCCCCCAAAAAAAACTGCCGGGCCTCACATGTTGTTTTCGATGGCCACGAACCATTTCTGCTTGGTGTCGATTAGCAGCCCGTCGGCGTCGAGTGCCACTTCGCGCTTGGTGACGCTGTCGCCGACATTGCCGCCGATCGAGTAAGCGTGCCGGTTCGGCACATCGACCGCCACCACGATGTCGGTATGCGCGGGATACCAGCCGATGGCGCGTGCCGTATCGTAGGTCACCGCGACATCGCCACGCCAATAGCCGATGAGATCGCCGACCTTGGGTGCATAGTCGCCGAGCTTGTGACCGACGATGGGCGCGTCCATCAGTCCCTTCGCCTTGTTCGATATCGCCCGGTTGATATAGACCGAATGGCCCGGACTGTAGGGAAACATGGCGTGGGGGCCCATCTCGCCGGCACCCGCTTCATGCATGCAGAAGGAAATGAACGCCGCCGACCAAGGCTGACTGGTGGACTTGCCCGTCAGGTGGGCATAGTCGCCACCGATGAAGCGCCAATAATCGCCGACGCGCTGAAAGACCCGCTCATCCGATTCCTTGATGCCCCTGGGCGATGGTGGATGCAGGTTGGCCTCCTGCCTGCCGAACCGTTCCCATTCCGCCCGCGCGACGCCGATCAGTCTGTCGACAAAGGCTGTCATCGCTCCCCTCCGCTCTGTGCGTTGGCGGCCCGACGATACGGGCAGCCGGGGAAAGTCTAGGCCTGCGCCTCGGGGTTGTAAATCAGCACGCTTCCGCCTGCAATAATTAAACGGCTTGGCGCGTGGAGACGCATCCGGATGTATCGCGGCACGCGGCCCCCTGGACAGTGGGGATCATGTCGATCCCGCTGCCATCCCTGGAGAGCGGCAGGTAAAGCGGCGATGCATCAGGTCTCGTCGGCCTCATCCGCTTCCGCCTCGGCATTCTCGGCACGGCTCTTGCCGGCATAATGCTGGCGCTTGGCCTGGTACATCGAGGCATCGGCCTGGGAGAGCGCGTCGTCGGCCGATTGCTGGCCGTGGAATTCATGCAGGCCCACCGCGCAGGAAAGCTGAATATCGACCCCTTCCCAGATGAGCGGCGAGCGGGCGATGACGGAGAGCAGCTGGTTGGCCTTGTCCTGGGCCTGGGCGATATCGGCCTGGGCCAGGATGACGCCGAACTCGTCGCCGCCCAACCGCCCCACGACATCGGAATCGCGCACATTGTTGAGGAGCAGGGTCGCGAAATGCCGCAAGGCCGCATCGCCCGCCGGATGGCCGAAACGATCGTTGATCTGCTTCATGCCATTGAGATCGAAATAGAGCACCGAACCCGGCGAGCCGTAGCGTTCCGAAAAGGAGATGAGCCGCGTCAGTTCGCGCACGAAGGCGCGGCGGTTGGCGATGGGCAGCATGGCGTCTTCATCCGCCACGCGCTCCAGATGCGTGATGCGCTTCCTGGTGCGGTCGAGTTCATCCCGCAGGCGCCGCACTTCGTCGAGCAGCGCCGTGAGGGCAGCGCGCACATTGGGCGACAGTTCGGTTTCGGTGAGGCCGAGGAAGGTTGCCTGGTCGACCGGCCCTGCCTGGGTCGCGGAACTGGCTGCATCGACGCCGGCCGCGGCACCCGCCTTGGCGACCTTGCCGACCTTGGAAACCGGCCTGGCGCCGCCAGCGGGACCAACCCCCGTCGGACCGCCAGCTCGATCTCTGATCTTCATACTGCAGCCTCTCACGCCCGGCTTGACTTGACGATTTCGCTCCAGGGCGGGCGCCGTTGCCCCAGGCTCCGGATGTTGGCGATCCGGGATCGCCCTCGCAATCTCTTTTTGGCAGCTCCCGCGGGCCCGCGCTGTCCACCAAAAAATGATGCCGAATCATGCCAATAACGGAGTTAAGGGCACGTTAATGCGGCCCCCGCCGATGCTTGCCAAGGCGGGCTTTGCACCTATAATCGCGGCCCTTCACGGGTTGGTCCGAAAGGCGTAAGGCCATGGCAACAAAAGAGAAACGCAAAACCGCCTCGGGCCGCGCCGCAGCCGCGCCGAAAGTCGGCATCATCATGGGCAGCCAGTCCGACTGGGCTACCATGCGCCATGCCGTCGAAACGCTGGAAACGCTGGGGGTTCCCGCCGAGACGCGAATCGTTTCCGCCCACCGCACGCCCAAGCGCATGTTCGACTATGCCCAGGGCGCCAGGGCGCGCGGGCTCCAGGTCATCATCGCCGGTGCCGGCGGTGCCGCCCATCTTCCCGGCATGACGGCGAGCCTGACCGAACTCCCGGTGTTCGGCGTGCCGGTCGAAAGCCACGCCTTGAAGGGTGAGGATTCGCTTCTCTCCATCGTCCAGATGCCGGCAGGTGTTCCGGTTGGCACGCTGGCCATCGGCAGAGCCGGCGCGGTCAATGCGGCGTTGCTGGCGGCGGCTGTCCTCGCCTTGCATGACAAGGCGCTCGCCAGGCGCCTCGCCGCCTTCCGCCAGAAGCAGACGCAGGCGGTCGCCGAAGTTCCAGCGCGCGAGGGTTGACGGCCATGAGTGCGGAGAATGGCCAGATCCTGCCGCCTGGCTCGGTCATCGGCATCCTGGGCGGCGGCCAGCTGGGCCGCATGTCGGCGCTGGCGGCTGGACGCCTCGGCTACAAGGTGCACATCTTCTCGCCGGAAAAGGACGGGCCGGCGGCGCAGGTTTCCTGGCGCAACACGGTGGCGCGGTATGACGATCTCGCGGCTCTCGAAGCCTTCGCGAAATCGGTCGATGTCGTCACCTTCGAGTTCGAGAATATTCCGGCGGAGGCGGCCGAAATCCTGGCCAAGGTGAAACCCACCCGCCCGGCGCCGCGTGTGCTGCACGTCACCCAGGAACGCCTGCGCGAAAAGCGCTTCCTGGAAGGGATCGGCGTGCCGGTCACCGCCTTCCGAGACGTGAAAAGCGCCGCCGGCCTGCCGGAGGCGGTGGCCGCCATCGGCACGCCCTCGATCCTCAAATCCGCGAGCTTCGGCTATGACGGCAAGGGTCAGGTGCGCATCGAAGCCGGCACGGACCTCGAAGAGGCCTGGAAGAAGATGGGCGGAACCGTCGCCATCCTCGAAGGCTTCATCGACTTCGACTGCGAGATATCGGTCATCGTGGCGCGCAATCCGCAAGGCGAGGTGGCCTTGTTCGAACCGGCGCGCAACCACCACAAGCATCACATCCTCGACACATCGAGCGTACCGGCCGGCATCCCGGCCAAGACGGCGCATGCCGCCGAAGCCATCGCCCGCCAGATCGCCGGCGAGATCGGCCTCGTCGGCCTGCTGGCGGTCGAGATGTTCGTCACCAAGGACGGCCGCGTGCTGGTCAACGAGCTGGCCCCGCGCCCGCACAATTCCGGCCACTGGTCGCAGGACGGCGCCGTGACCAGCCAGTTCGAGCAGCATGTGCGCGCGGTCTGCGGCTTGCCCCTCGGCAATCCCGCCCGTCATTCCGACACGGTGATGACCAACCTCATCGGCGACGAGGTCGAAACCTGGCCGCAGCTCCTCGCCGACCCGGACGTGAAGCTCCACCTCTACGGCAAGGCGGAGGCGAGGCCGGGCCGCAAGATGGGCCATTGGAACCGCATTCGGCAGAAGAGCGGCGTCTAATCGCCCCCCTCTCCCTAACCCTCCCTCGTTGGGGGGAAGGAACTGTAGCCAGCTTGCGCGCAAAAGCTTCAGCGAACTCGGCGGGCTCCCTCCCCCCAACGTTGGGGGAGGGTCGGGGAGAGGGGGATCTCTCCGCGCAAAGACTCTCGCCAAAAAACAAAAACCCCGCCGGTTTCCCGGCGGGGTCTTCCAGTTTGGAGGAAACGATT
Organism: Dongia sp.; assembly: GCF_041918875.1. Taxonomy (GTDB): domain Bacteria; phylum Pseudomonadota; class Alphaproteobacteria; order Dongiales; family Dongiaceae; genus Dongia. Next base: position 21,756 of record NZ_JAYRUV010000009.1, on the reverse strand, counting down.
GCCGCGCGGACGCTTACATCGCATTGGCTTTTTCGATGATGGCGTGCGTCCAGGCACCTTCCGGCTTCTTGGTGATGACCGGGTCGGAACCGCCCGACATCAGGGTCTCGACCGTCCGCTCGGCAGCGGCATCATCCAGCCAGCCGGTGCCCTTGGCGTTCTTGCCGACGAGCTTGGCGATTTCCTTCATCATCCTGAGCTGATGCTTCTCGGTCTGGGCGCCGGTCGCGTCATTGGCCAGCACGATCTTGACCGAGTCCTTCGGGTTCTTCACCGCCCAGTCCCAGCCTTTCTGCGCCGCCTTCACGAAGCGGGCCAGCTTGTCGACCATCGCCGGGTCGCTCAAATTCTTGTCGAGCGTGTAGAGCCCGTCCTCGAGCGTCGCCACCCCTTCCTTTTCATATTGGAAGGTGACGAGCTGCTTGGCCTTGAGGCCCCCGTCGATGACCTGCCAATATTCATTATAGGTCATGGTGGAAACGCAATCGGCCTGCTTCTGCAGCAGCGGATCGACGTTGAAGCCCTGCTTCAGCACCTTGACGCCGCCGGCCGAACCGTCGGTCTTCAGCCCCAGCTTGTTCATCCAGTTGAGGAACGGATATTCGTTGCCGCCGAACCAGACGCCCAGCGTCTTGTCCTTGAAATCCGCGGGCGTCTTGATGCCGGAATCCTTGCGGCAGGTCAGCATCATGCCCGATTTCTGGAAGAACTGGGCGATGTTGACCAGCGGCACGCCCTTCTCGCGCGTCGCCAGGGCGGATGGCATCCAGTCGACGACGACATCGGCGCCGCCGCCGGCGATCACCTGGGATGGATTGATGTCGGGACCGCCCGCCTTGATCGTGACGTCGAGGCCGACTTCATCGAAGAAGCCCTTTTCCTTCGCCACGTAATAACCGGCGAACTGCGCCTGGGTCACCCATTTCAGCTGCAGGGTCAGCGCATCCTTGGCTTCCGCCATCGTGGCCCCACCCAGCAGCAATCCCGCGATGACCGCGGAACCGAACAGTTTCTTGAGCACCATTTTAAGCCTCCGTTTTCGTTATGATTAACGCCCAAAGAACTCTTTAGAAATCATCGCCCCCGGAAGGACGCGTGCCAGGAGGTGAGTCGGCGCTCCAGCAGCGCCAGCACACCGTAGGAGAGCGAACCCGCCAGGGCCGCCACGGCGATCGTCGCCCAGACCACATCGACATTCATGCGCGCCACCTCGACGCTGATGCGGAAGCCCATGCCCGAGATGGGCGAGCCGAAGAACTCCGCCACGATGGCACCGATGAGCGCCAGGGTCGAGTTGATCTTGAGAGCGTTGAACAGAAAGGGCAAGGCGGCGGGCAGGCGCAGCTTGAGGAGCGTCGCCCAATAGCCGGCGGCATAGGAACGCATCAGGTCGCGCTGCATGTTGTCGGCGGCGTTGAGGCCCGCCAGCGCATTCACCAGCATGGGAAAGAAGATCATGAAGACGATGACCGCCGTCTTCGATTCCCAGCCGAAGCCGAACCACATCACCATGATCGGCGCGATGCCGATGATGGGCACCGCGGAAACCATGTTGCCCAAGGGCAGCAGCCCTCGCTGCAGGAAGGGGACGCGGTCGACGATGAGTGCGGTGGCAAGACCCAGCGCATTGCCGATGACGAAGCCGGCGATGACGGCCTTCAAGAACGTCTGGCGGAAATCGTCGACGAGGGTGGGGAGTTCGCGGAAAAAGGCCAGCCAGATCTGGCTGGGCGCCGGCAGCAGCACCTTGGGCACGCCGAAGCCCCGGCAGATGAATTCCCAGCCCAGCAGCAGCGAGATGCCGAAGACCGCCGGCACCAGCCAGCCGATGAACGGCCAATCCTTGAGGCCTACGAGGTTGCCGAGCAACCACCAGGAAGCCGCCGTGCTGGCAAGGATGAGGATGCTGGCCCAACCCGTGTCGGGCAGGGTTCCCGCCGCTTCCGCCGAGAGAATGCCGTGAAAGCCGTAGATCGAAAGGCCCGCCAGCAGCACGGCCGCCAGAATGCTGATGACGAAGGGATGCGGATGATGCTGTTTCATGCGCGGGCACTCGCTGCCTGGCCGGCGCCGCGCAGCACCAGCCGCTCGATGCCGCCGATGCCATAGACCAGCGCCGTGCCGAGCAAGGCCGCCGCGAACAGCGCCGACCAGATCTGCACGGTCTGGCCGTAATAGGAGCCCGAGAGCAGCCGTGCGCCAAGCCCCGCCGAGGCGCCGGTCGGCAATTCACCGACGATGGCGCCGGTGAGGCTGATGGCGACCGCCACCTTGAGGCTGGCAAAAAGGAACGGCACGGAAGCCGGCACGCGCAGCTTCCAGAATATCTGCGCGACGCTCGCATTATAGGAACGCATGAGGTCGAGCTGCATCGGGTCGGGCGAGCGCAGGCCCTTCACCATGCCGATGGTGACGGGAAAGAAGCAGAGATACATCGAGATGATCGATTTCGGCACCAGCCCCGTGATGCCGATATTGCCGAGCACGACGATGATCATGGGTGCTATGGCCAGGATCGGCACGGTCTGCGAGGCGATGATCCAGGGCATGAGGCTGCGGTCGAGGGTGCGGACATGCACGATGCCGGCCGCGAGCAGCATGCCAAGCACGGCGCCCAGCGCAAAACCCACCAGCGTCGCCGAGGCGGTGACACCGGCATGATAGACCAGCGACTTGTTCGAACTCACCGGCTCGGCAAAGGTCGTCGCCGCGAACTCATTGAGGATCTGGTCCGGGCTCGGCAGCACCGGCCGGTCCATCGCCCAGGTGCCGCGCAAGGTTTCCATGAAAGGCGGCTTGACGGCCGGCGCTGCGGCCGCCGCATTCGAAGTCACATCGCCTTCGTCGCTGCCCGCGATATCCTCTTCCGGCTCCGCCGTCGCCGAATCATAGGATTGGCTCTCATCATCCTCCGCCGCCACATCCCCGGCGGCGTCATCCGCATCGCCACCGAGCGCCGCCTCGGCTTCCGCCTCGGCCGCTTGGTCGGCGGCGGCGTTGACCAGGCCTTCCTCGACCTGGGTCCAGTTGAGGATGGCCGCGAGCCCGTACCAAGCCACGACGATGATGGCGACGACCGCCAGCACCGGCAGCGCCTTATGCTTCACACCCTGCGCGAAGCCCGTGCTCATTTGACCTCGTCATAGGAATGGCCGGCCTTGAGACCCATCCGGATGCGGTGCGCCAAATCCTGCGCCTCGGGCGATTCCCGCGTTTCCAGCGTGCGCGTCGCGGGCAGGTTGCTGTCGATGATGTCGATGATGCGGCCGGGCCGGGCACTCATGATGACGATGCGTGTCGAAAGCAGCACGGCTTCGTCGATCGAGTGCGTGACGAAGATGACAGTCTTCCTCGTCTTCGCCCAGATCGACAGCAGTTCCTCGTTCATGCGGTCGCGCGTGATTTCATCGAGCGCGCCGAAGGGCTCGTCCATCAGCAGCAGGTCGGGATCGAAGGAAAGGGCCCGCGCGATCGAGGCGCGCTGCTGCATGCCGCCCGAGAGCTGGAACGGGAACTTCTTCTCGAAGCCCTTCAATCCCACCAGATCGAGATAACGCCGCGCCTTCTCGGCCCGCCCGGCCTTCGCGACACCCATGATCTCATGCGGCAGCTCGACATTCCTTTGGATGTTGCGCCAGGGATAAAGTGCCGCCGCCTGGAAGATGTAACCATAGGCGCGTTCGAGGCGCGCCTCGCGCGGGGTGACGCCATTGACCGTGACGCTGCCCGAGGTCGGCTGCTCCAGATCGGCGACGATCCGCATCAAGGTCGTCTTGCCGCAGCCCGACGGTCCGATGAAGGTGACGAACTCGCCGCGCCGGATTTCGAGGTTGATGTCCTGCAAGGCATGGACCGGCGCATCCGGCGTCTGGAAGGTGAGACCCAGATTGCGCACGTCGATGACGGTGTCGGAGCCTGTCATCAGAGCCCCCTCACCCCCGCCCTCTCCCGCGAGGGGAGAGGGAGTTTTGAGCGAGTTTGCATTGAAAGCCCCTCTCCCCTCGCGGGAGAGGGGTCGGGGTGAGGGGGTGTCCATGCGCGCACCGTTCTATCACGCCGCATTGGCGCGTTCGACCATGGCGCGCAGCAGCACGTCGCAGCCGTCGCGGCAATCTTCCTTGGTCGCGTTCTCGATCTCGTTATGGCTGATGCCGCCTTCGCAGGGGATGAACACCATGGCGGTGGGGGCGACGCGGTTCATGTAGCAGGAATCGTGCCCGGCACCGGAGATGATGTTGAGGTTGGAAAGGCCCAGTTCGTCGGCCCCTTTCTTCACCGCCGCCACACAGGATGCGTCGAACTTCACCGGCGGCGAATACCAGATTTCCTTGAAATCCATCTCCAGATGATTCCGCGCTACCGCTTCCTCGCAGGCCGCTTTGGCTTCCGCCGCCATCTTGGAAAGGATCGCGTCGTCGGGGTGGCGCAAGTCGATGGTGAAGAACACCTTGCCTGGAATGACGTTCCTGGAATTGGGGCTGGAATTGATCATGCCCACCGTGGCGCAGGCAAAGGGCTGGTTGTCATGGCCGATTCTGTTGATGGCGCCGATCACATGGGCGGCCCCCACGAGCGCGTCCTTCCTGACTTTCATCGGCGTGGGGCCGGCATGGGCTTCCTGCCCCGTCAGCACCACTTCGAACCAGCGCTGGCCTTGCGCCCCTTGCACGATGCCGATGGTCTTCTTTTCCGCTTCCAGGATCGGGCCCTGTTCGATATGCGCCTCGAAGAAGGCATGGACGGGCCTGCCGCCCACTTCATCCTCGCCGGCATAGCCGATGCGCTTCAGCTCCTCGCCCATGGTCTTGCCGTCGGGATCGGCGCGGTTCAGGCCGTAATCGAGGTCGAAGACGCCGGCAAAGACGCCCGACGCCACCATGGCCGGGGCAAAGCGCGAGCCTTCCTCATTGGTCCAGATCGCGGCTTCGACCGGGCGCAGCGTCTCGTATTTCATGTCGTTCAGGGAACGGATGACTTCGAGCCCGCACAGCACGCCGTAAACGCCGTCGAACTTGCCGCCCGTGGGCTGGCTGTCGATATGGCTGCCCGTCATGACGGGGGCGAGGCTGTTATCCTTCCCCGGGCGACGGGCGAACACATTGCCCATCTTGTCGACGCGGATCGAACAGCCGGCCTCCTTGCACCATTTGACGAAGAGATCGCGGGCCTGCCGGTCGAGATCGGTCAGGGCCAGACGGCACACACCGCCCTTTTCCGTGGCGCCGATCTTCGCCATTTCCATCAGGCTGTCCCACAGCCGCTCGCCATTGATCTTGAGATTGGTCGCCATGCTCTCCTCCGGGTACCCACCGGCGGCTGACCGCCGGTTCTGCCTCGTGAACAGGGAGCATGGATGCGAACAGCCCGCCCCCGGCCTCACGCTTAGGGCGTGATGTAGCACGAGGGACGCGTGATCGCAGCCCAAACCAACCCTGTCTTGCCTTGCGGACTTCTTCAAATGGCCTTTGCGGCCTTGCGGGAAATCCTGCCCAATCCTGACTGGTTGGTCAAGCTTGCTGTGGAGCATGCCGGAAGGTCACCTCCGGCGGCCGATCCGGCAGATTGAGCCGCATCGCGCCGCCCGGTCCTTCCGCCACGACCTTGCCCCGGCGCAGCACCTTGAGCCGCGCCGCCTTGAGACGGATGGCCTCAATGGGGTCGCCGGCATCGAGAAGGACGAGATCGGCATAACAGCCGGGTTCGAGCCCATAGCCGTCGAGATGGAGGATCCTGGCCGGCGTCTCGGTGACCGATTGGTAACAGGCGCGCATGGCCTCCAACCCCGTCATCTGCCCGACATGCAGCGCCATGGTGGCCACATCCAGCATGTCGCCCGACCCCATCGAATACCAGGGGTCCATCACGCAATCATGGCCGAAGGCCACGGGGACGCCGGCCGCCATCAGTTCCGGGACCCGCGTCATGCCCCGGCGCTTGGGGTAGGTATCGTGCCGCCCCTGGATGGTGATGTTGATGAGCGGGTTGGCGATGGCAGCGACGCCGCTCTCCGCCATCAGCGGGATGAGCTTGCTGACATAATAATTGTCCATCGAATGCATCGAGGTGAGATGCGAGCCGGTAACGCGGCCTTGCATCCCCAAGCGATGCGTCTCCGCGCTGAGCGTCTCGATATGGCGCGACAGCGGATCGTCCGTCTCGTCGCAATGCATGTCGACGGGCAGCCCGCGCGCGGCGGCCAGTTCGCACAGCATCCGCACCGAGGCGGCACCCTCCGCCATCGTGCGTTCGAAATGGGGGATGCCGCCCACCACATCGACCCCACGGTCGAGCGCCGATTTCAGCAGATCGACCGCACCTTCGTTGCGCAGATAGCCGTCCTGGGGGAAAGCCACCAATTGCAGATCGAGATAGGGTTTGACGCGGCGTCTCACCTCGAGGAGCGCATCCACCGCCAGCAGCCTGGGGTCGCAGATATCGACATGGGAGCGGATCGCGAGCAGGCCCCGCGCCACCGCCCAGTCGCAATAGCGCAAGGCGCGCTCCATGATCGCTTCCTGGGTGAGATGCGGCTTCAACTCGCCCCAGAGCCGGATGCCTTCCAGCAAGGTGCCCGATCTGTTGAGGCGCGGCAGCCCCAGGCTCAAGGTCGCATCCATGTGGAAATGCGCATCGACGAAGGGCGGGCTGACCAGATTGCCGCCGGCATTGATCGTCGCCTCGCCGGCATCGGGCAGGCCATGTTCGACCGCGACGATGCGCGGGCCCTTGATGCCGATATCCACATCCTTGCGCCCGTCCGGCAGGGTCGCGTGACGCAGGATCAGGTCGAACATGGCTTCACCTTTCCCCCTTGCGATAGGGAATCATCAGCGCCCGGGGATAACCCGCCCGCCGCGCCATGGTGACGAGCGCGAGGATCGAGAGGATATAGGGCAGCATCAGGAAGAATTGATAGGGAACGCCGGCCACGATCTGCTGCAGCCGCAGTTGATAGGCATCGAAGGCCGCGAACAGGATGGCGCCGATGAGCGCCTTGCCCGGCCGCCACGACCCGAACACCACGAGCGCGATGGCGATCCAGCCGCGCCCGTTGACCATGTCGAAATAGAATGAGTTGAAGGCCGACATGGTGAGGAACGCCCCGCCAATGGCCATGAGGGCACTCCCCGCCATCACCGCGCCGATGCGCAGGAGCGTCACGTCGATGCCCTGCGCTTCGACGGCGGAGGGATTCTCGCCGACCATGCGCACCGCAAGGCCCAGCGGCGTGCGGTAGAGGATATAGGCCACCAGCGCCACGGCAACGAAGGCGAGATAGGTAAGCGGCGTCTGGTTGAACAAGGCCTCGCCGAGGAAGGGCAGATCGTGCAGGCCCGGTATCGCCCACGGCTGGAACGGCTCGATCTTGGGCGGGCTGGTCACTTCCGGCAGTGAGACGCGGTAGACATAGGAGGTGAGCGAGGTCGCCAGCAGCGTGATGCCGATCCCCGTCACATGCTGCGAGAGGCCCAGCGGCACCACGAGCAGCGCATGCAGCAGGCCGAAGGCGGCCCCCGAGAGCGCCGCCACCGCCACGCCCACCCACAGATCGCCGCCCAGATAGACCGTGAACCAGCCGGTGAAGGCCCCCACCGTCATGATGCCTTCGATACCGAGGTTGAGCACGCCGGCGCGTTCGCAGATAAGCTCGCCGAGCGTCGCGAAGATGAGCGGCGAGGCGATGCGCAAGGCGGCGGCCCAGAGGCTGGCGGTGAAGACGATCTCAAGCGCTTGCATCACCTCACCTCCACTTCACGCGGAAGCGGGTGAACAGCATGGCGACCACCATGGTGAGCAAGGCGGTCGCCACCATCACCTGCGCGATATAGCTGGGGACGCCCGCCTGCCGGCTCATCGCGTCGGCGCCGACGAACATGGCCGCCACGAAGATGGACGCCGCGACGACGCCCAGCGGATGCAGCATCGCCAGCATGGCGACCACGATGCCGGCATAGCCGAAGCCGGGACTGAGATCGAGCGTGAGATTGCCCTTGAGGCCGATCACTTCCGAGACGCCGGCCATGGCCGCGAGCCCGCCCGACAGCAGCGCCACCTTGACCATGACGAGGTCCACCTTCATGCCGGCAAAGCGCGCCGCGCGTGCATTGAACCCGACCGCGCGCATCTCATAGCCATGGATCGTGCGCGTGTTGACGAACCAGACAAAGGCCGCCATGGCGATGGCGATGAGGAATCCCAGATGCAGGCGCTTCCCCTGGATGAGCTTGGGGAGTTGCGCCGCCTCGATCACCTTCCTCGATTGCGGCCAGCCCATGCCCATCGGGTCCTTCAACGGTCCTTCGAGCAGGAAGGAGACCAGCAGCAGGATGATGAAATTCAACAGCAAGGTGGTGACGACCTCGTCAACGCCGAAGCGCGACTTCATCAAGGTCGGTCCCAGCAACAGCAACGCGCCGGCCAAGGCGCCCGCGATCAGCAGCAAGGGGATGAGGATGGGGCCGGGCAGCGGCAGCAGGCCGGTTCCCAGCACCGCCGCCATGATGGCGCCGCCATAAAGCTGCGCCTCGGCCCCGATATTCCACAGGCGCGCGCGGAAGGCCACCGCCGCCGCCAATCCGGTGAAGATGAGCGGCGTCGCCCGCGTCAGCGTCTCGAAGAGCGCGAACTGGGTGCCCACGGCCCCCTTGATCACCAGGCCGAACACGCCGAACGGGTCCGCCCCGCTCCACAGCACCAGCAGCGACGCGAAGGCGAGGCTGACGCCGACCGCCGCCAAAGGTGCCGCGAGCCAGATCGTCCAGGATGTCTCCAGGCGCGGTTCAAGCCGCATGGGAGAATCCATGGCCGGCCATCATCAGGCCGATCTGCTGCACCGAGAATTCGGCGCGCGGCAGCGGTGCCGACACGCTGCCGCGATAGATCACGGCGATGCGGTCGCTCAAGGTCAGCAATTCGTCGAGATCCTCGGAAATGAGCAGGATGCCGGCGCCGCGTTTGCGCGCGCTCAGCAATTGTTCATGCACATAGCCGACGGCACCGATATCGAGCCCGCGCGTCGGCTGCGCGGCGAGGATCAGCCTGGGGTCGCCCGCCATCTCGCGCCCCAGGATCAGCTTCTGCATGTTGCCGCCGGAAAGCAGCCGTGCAATCGCCTGCGGGCCCGGGCAGCGCACGTCGAACCCGGCGATGATATCGGCCGCGAACTTCCGCGCCGCCGGCCAGTCGATGAGATGATGCTTCGAGAAAGGTGCTTCGCGATAGCGTTCCGCGATCATGTTCTCGGCAATCGTCATATCGCCGATGAGGCCCACCGCATGCCGGTCCTCGGGTATGCGCCCGAGGCCCCGGCGCACCATCGCCGCCGCGTCGGCGGCGATGACCTGCTCGCCGAACAGGGTGAAAATGCCGGCATGCCATGCGGCCAGCCCGCAGAGCAGATCGGCCAGCACCGCCTGCCCATTGCCACTGACGCCGGCAAGACCCAGAATCTCGCCTTCATCGAGGCTGAGATCGACGCCGTCGAGTTCGGCGCGGCCATGGGCGCCCATCACGGTGACGCCTTTGAGTTCCAGCAGCCGCGCGCCCGTCGGCTGCGGTTCCACTTTCGGCGCCGGAACCGCGCGCCCCACCATCATCTCGGCAAGCTCCCCGCGCGTCGCTCCTTCGGTCGCGCGCCCCGCCACCAGTTTTCCCTGGCGCAGCACCAGCACCCGGTCGCTCACCGCCAGCACTTCATTGAGCTTGTGGCTGATGAAGATGATGGCAAGCCCCCGCGCCACCAGTTTTTCCAGCGTCGCGAACAGGTTCTCGCTTTCCTGCGGCGTCAGCACCGCCGTCGGTTCGTCGAGGATGAGGATGCTTGCGTTGCGATAGAGCGCTTTCAATATCTCGACGCGCTGCCGCTCGCCAACCGACAGATCGCTCACGCGCGCCTCTGCGTCGATGGCAAGGCCGAAATCCGCCGCCAATTGCGCGACCCGCGCCTTGGCCGCCGCCTTGTCGGAACGCCACGCCGAGAGGCTTTCGGTGCCCAGCACGATATTGTCGAGCACGCTGAGATTGTCGGCCAGGGTGAAATGCTGATGCACCATGCCGATGCCGGCATCCAGCGCCGCGCGCGGGCTGCCCGGCGGCAGGCTGGTCCCGAACACCTCGATCGTGCCCGCATCGGCCACGTAATGGCCGAAGAGGATGTTCATCAGGGTCGTCTTGCCGGCGCCGTTTTCGCCGAGCAGGGCCAGCACTTCCCCGCGCCGGAGCTCGAAGCCGATATCGTCATTCGCCTTGAGGGATCCGAAGCTCTTGGAAATGCCGGCCAGCCGGAGGACGATCTCCCCCGGCCGGCCGTTCGCGATGCCGCTCATCAGCTCGATTTCGGCTCGTTATCGTCGATGGCGACCTGGAAGGCGCCGGATCTGATCGCGGCCTCCTTCTCCTTCGCCTTGGCGACGATATCCGCCGGCACCTTGGCCTCGAACGTGCCCAGGGGGGCAAGGCTGCAGCCGCCTTCCTTCATGAAGGAAAGTGCCCCGTAATCTTCCGCCGTGAAGCTCTTATCCTTCACCTTGGCGATGGCCTTATCCAGCGTCGGCTCGAAATGCCACAAGGCGGACGCCACCACCGTCTCCGGATAATCGGCTTGCGTGTCGATCACGTTGCCGACCGCCAGCACACCCTTTTCCTTGGCCGCATCCGACACGCCGAAGCGTTCGGCGTAAAGCAGGTCGGCCCCGGCATCGATCTGCGCCAAGGCCGTCTCCTTGGCCTTGGGGGGATCGAACCAGGAACCGATGAAGGCCACCTGGAACTTGGTATCCGGCTTCACCTCGCGCACGCCAGCCATGAAGGCGTTCATCAGCCGGTTGACTTCCGGAATCGGATAGCCGCCGACCATGCCGATATTGCCACTCTTGGTCATCGCCCCGGCGATCATGCCGGTGAGGTACGAGGCATCCTGGATGTAATTGTCGAAAGTCGCGAAATTGGGCAGGGCGGCATCCGGCTTGAACGATGACCCGATCAGGAAGGCGGTGCCCGGATAGTCCTTCGCCACGGCCCGCGCGGCATCCTCGACCGCGAAGGCCTCGCCGACGATCAGCTGGTGGCCGGCTTCGGCATATTCGCGCATGACGCGCTCATAGTCGGTATTGGCGACCTTTTCCGAAAACACATAGTCGATATCGCCCCGCTCCTTGGCGGCATTCGCCGCCTTGTGGATGCGGCTCACCCATTGCTGCTCGATGGGCACGGTATAGATCGCCGCCACCTTGATCGCATCGGCCGCGCGGACCGCGCGCGGCAGAAAAGTGACGGCCGAGATGGCAGCCGATGCATGCAGAAACGCACGTCGAGATACCCGGATCATAGCCTTCTCCTGCTACAATTTATGTCGCGTTTATGTCTTGTAACCCCTGCTGTACGAGCCCACCCGACGGCCAGGGGGTATGGTGGCCGCAATAAGGTCGGGTGCAAGTGCGGATGCGCACGGTCCCACCGGACTGAGGCCCGCCTATCAAACTCGCAGTCACGATAGTTTCACAAACCGGAGAGACCGGCAATAATTTTCCCACAAACGCCAAGGCAGCATTGGCCTGGCTTCTCATTTGTCATCCCCCGCGAAGGCGGGGGATCTACGAGTTTCTGGCCGATCCCCGAACGCTTGCCCGCAACCGCGTGGATGGCCCGCCTTCGCGGGCCATGACAGATTTAGACGTGAAAGAACACAAGTGACAGGTCTCACGCCGCCTTGGGGGCCGGGGGAAAGCTGATTCGTACCGTGGTGCCCTGTGCCGGCGCGCTGCTGATCGAAAAGCGCCCGCCATGCATCTCGACCAGGCGCAGCACGATGGCAAGGCCCAATCCCGTGCCGCCCTGGCGCTGGCCCTTGGAGCCGGCCTGTTCGAAGGGGAGGAGCACCTGTTCCAGTTCCGCCTCGCTCATGCCGACGCCGGTATCGGCGACCTCGATCGTGCCGCCGCCATCCGGCTGCAGGCTGAGGCGGATCTCGACCGAGCCGCCGGCCTCGGTGAACTTCACCGCGTTGGTGAGGAGGTTGAGCAGGATCTGCCGCAGCGCCAGTTCGTCGGCGTGCAGCAAGGACGCCCCTTGCGCCTTGACGCTGAGCTTGAGGTTCTTGGCCCCGGCGCGGCTGGCCAGCAGATCGAGGCACGCGGCGGCGATGGCCGGCGCGTCGATGAGGCGAGGTTCGATCTCGCGCTTGCCGGCCTCGATCTTGGCATGGTCCAGGATCTCGTCGATCATGCCGAGGAGCAGCGAGCCGCTGGCATGGATGTCGTTGGCATAGTCGCGCACCTTTTCCAGGCTCAGCACCTGGCGCGTCGGCGTGCGCAGCAGGTCGGCAAAGCCGATGATGGCGTTCAAGGGCGTTCTGAGGTCATGGCTGGCGGTAGCCAGCAGCATGCTCTTGCCCCGGTTGGCGGCCTCGGCCGCGCGGCGCTCGCGAAAGAGGGCCACGATGGTCAGCACCGACATGGTGAACAGCACGATGAGCTCGCCCGCGAGCTGCAGCGGGTTGATCGTGGCCGGGGCATGGAACGGGCCGACACCGGCCGCCGTCCCCGCCATGGCGATGACGCTGGCCAGCGAGACCAGCGTATAGGCGGCGCGCAGCGACGTGTTGAGCGCGATCCAGGACAGCGGCACCACCAGCAGGAAGGGAAGCGTGGCGAAGAGTGCTATCGGCGCCGGGGGTGCCGCGAACAGGCCGATGACGATGATGGCGACGCCGGCCCAGACGATGCGGTCCTGGCGCGTCAGCTTGCGGGTGGGTTCCTCCGGCGATTTGTCCCCGCCCAGCCACAGCAGCAGGCAGGGCGCGAAACTGAGCGTGCCGCCGCTGTCGCACAGCCACCAGCCGACCCAGGTCTTGACCAGTGCCGTTTGTTCCCATGGCCCCGCGATGTTGAGCGCCAGCGTGCCGCCGGTCGCGGTGATCGCCGGATGCAGGACCACGGCGCACAGGATGAAGGCGACGACGCCGGTAAAACTGCTGAAGAGCGACGGCTGCTTGCGCCAGCGCCGCATCAGCTGCGTGGCAAGGATCGGGCCCAGCGCATTGGTGAGCGAAATGAGCCCGGCCACGGTCAGGCCGGAGCCGAAATAGCCGTAATTGATGAGGAAGGAGCCGAGGAAGAGGCCGGGAAAGAAGCGCCAGCCGCCCAGCATGGCAGCGACCACGGCGACACTCGATGGCAGCCAGATCGGCGCCGGGAACAGGCCGTAGGCGGAAAAATACTGGCCGACGGCAAGGCCCAGCAGGAAATAGAGCGCCGCCGCCGCCAGATTGCCGCCGAGACGCGGCAGCATGCCGCCATCCGCGCGCAACCAATCGCCCAGGGCCGGTAGCGACAGGCGGGCGGCATCGAATCGATGCACGATCCCTTTCACCCCGACCGCTTCACCCGAAACCGACATGATCGACTTGCTGCCCACTGCTCCGCCGCGCGGCACCCCATATCCCAGCGCTGCCCTGGGAGATGGGACCGGACGTTACGATGGGGATTTTTCCCTCATCTTCCTTAATTTGGTGTGAACATCCGGAAAAACTCTTGCCGCCGCGACAATAGGCTGCGCCCTACTCCGCCGCCTTCTTGCGCATCGGGTTCCTCGGATCCTGGGTCCAGTTGAGATAGGGCTTGCCGGTATTCTGCGGCACCATGGCGATGACGTTCGGCACCGGGCAGGCGTGGTAGCAGAGGTTGCAGCCCACGCATTCCTCCGCGATCACCTCATAGCGGCGCTTCCCCCCACCCTTTCCATCAGGCACGCGCTTGGCGGCGATCGCCTGATGCGAAGTGTCCTCGCAGGCGATGTGGCAGAGGCCGCATTGGACGCACTTCTCCTGGTCGATCTCGGCGATGGTCTTGAAATTGATGTTGAGCTGCTGCCAGTCGGTGACGTTGGGCACGGCCTTGCCCCGGAAATCCTCGATCGTCCGATAGCCCTTCTCGTCCATCCAATGGCCGAGGCCTGACGCCATCTCCTCGACGATGCGGAAACCGTAATGCATGGCCGCCGTGCAGACCTGCACATTGCCGGCCGACATGGAGATGAACTCCGCCGCGTCCCGCCAGGTGCCGATGCCGCCGATGGCCGAGATCGGCAGCCCATGCGTTGCCGGGTCGCGCGCGATTTCCGCCACCATGTTGAGCGCGATCGGCTTCACCGCCGGCCCGCAATAGCCGCCATGGGTGCCCTTGCCGTCGACCACGGGCGTCGGTGCCATGGCATCGAGATCGACCGAGCAGATCGAATTGATGGTGTTGATGAGCGAGACCGCATCCGCCCCACCCTTCTTCGCCGCCTGCGCCGGCTTCCTGACATCGGTGACGTTGGGCGTCAGCTTGACGATGACCGGCATCCTGGTGTTCTGCTTGCACCAGCGCGCCACCATCTCGACATATTCGGGGACCTGGCCCACGGCCGCCCCCATGCCGCGTTCCGACATGCCGTGCGGGCAGCCGAAATTGAGTTCGATCCCGTCGGCTTCCGTTTCCTCGACGCGTTTCAGGATACGCTTCCACGCATCCTCCTCGCAGGGCACCATCAGCGAGACGATCATGGCGCGGTCCTTCCAGTCGCGCTTCACCCGCTTGATCTCCTGCAGGTTGACATCCAGCGGCCGGTCGGAGATGAGCTCGATATTGTTGAAGCCGACCATGCGGTCGGGCCCCAGATGCATGGCGCCGTAGCGCGAGCTCACATTCACCACGGGCGGGTCCTCGCCCAAAGTCTTCCACACCACCCCGCCCCACCCGGCCTGGAACGCGCGCACCACATTATATTCCTTATCCGTCGGCGGGGCGGAAGCCAGCCAGAACGGATTGGGCGATCTGATGCCGATGAAATTGGAACGCAAGTCAGCCATGTGTCCCTCCTTGGGGAGATGCCGCTACTGTTTTCCTCTCCTTGTCGTGGCCCGCGAGGGCGGGCCATCCACGAGTTTGCCGGCAACTGAGGAAAGCAACTCGTGGATCCCCCGCCTTCGCGGGGGATGACAAATCAGGATTCACCGCGCAAATACGCATCGATCGCCATCGCCGCATCGCGGCCGTCGGCGACACTCTGCACGGTGAGGTCGGTGCCGCTCGTCACGCAATCGCCGCCGGCGAAGACGCCCTTGATCGAGGTCGCGAAATCCTCATTGACCGCGATCTTCGAGCCGGCGAGGTCGAGCACATCCTTCGCCTTGCCGTTGACCGGATCCTTGACGAATGTCTGCCCGATCGCCTTGAAGACCGTATCGCAGAGGATGCTGAACGTCTCGCCCGTTCCCATCAGCTTGCCCGCCGCATCGAGCTGCGTGTATTCGAACTCGATCTCGCGCACGGCGCCATTATGGCCATGAAGCTTCACGGGCCGCGCCCAATGCTTGATCCTGACACCGTTCACCTGCGCGAATTCCTGTTCGTGCCGGGTGGCGCTCATATTGTCGGGGCCGCGGCGATAGACCAGGGTCACGTCCTCGGCGCCCAGGCGCTTCGACTGGATGGCGATATCGATCGCCGTATTGCCGCCGCCGATGACGACCACTTTGCGCCCCACCGGCAGCGCACCCTTGTCCCTGGCCTGCCTGAGTTTCGCGATATAGGCGACGGCGTCCTCGACGCCCGTCATATCCTCGCCTTCCGCCCCCAGCGCATTGACGCCGCCAAGTCCCATCGCCAGGAACACGGCATCGTAATCCTTCCGCAATGCCTCCAGCGTGATGTCGCGCCCCAGGGCCTTGCCGGTTTCCACGTGGATGCCGCCCAGCGCCAGGATGAACGCCACTTCCGTCTGCGCGAAATCGTGCACCGTCTTATAGGCGGCGATGCCGTATTCGTTGAGGCCGCCCAGTTTCGCGCGCGCCTCGAAGACCGTGACATCGTGGCCAAGGCGCGCCAGGCGGTGCGCCGCCGAAAGCCCGGCCGGCCCGCCGCCCACCACCGCCACCTTCTTGCCCGACGATGCGGCGCGCGTGAAGGGCTGCTTCCCCGCCGCCACCAGCGCATCCGTCGCGTAACGCTGCAGCGCGCCGATCTGCACGGGCTTGTCTTCCGAATTGTTGCGCACGCAGGAATCCTCGCAGAGGATTTCCACCGGGCAGACGCGGCTGCACATGCCGCCCATGATATTGGCTTCCAGGATCGTCTCGGCGGCGCCGATCGGGTCGCTGACCGCGATCGAGCGGATGAAGCTCGGTATGTCGATGCTGGTGGGGCAGGCCTCGATGCAGGGCGCGTCGAAGCAATAGAAGCAGCGGCTGCTTTCGACCAGCGCGCGCTTATGGTCGAGCGGCGGCTTCACATCCTCGAAATTCGCAGCCAGATCCGCAGCGCCCAAGCGGCCTGAACGGATATCGGGTGCGGCATACGCGCTCATCGGCGGTCCTCCCGGTTGACGTCAAAAGACACTCAATGCCGGACCGCCCCGGCGCCTCCGTTTGAACATGGGGCGCGATATTCGATGTCGGTGGCGATCTGGCTACCTGTAGCGAGCCATGGAAACACATTCCGTCCACATGGTCAATTATTCTTGACCGATTGGAAAGATTTATTGATTCGACCGGAATGTGAATGGCCTCACAGCACGCTTTTGCCAAAGCGCCTATCTCCGTTCCATCACGCTTTGAACGGAGGCCCCCATGCCAACGACTTATCTCATCGCCCAACGCCGCCGCGCCGCCCGCACGCTCTCCCTGCTCGGCGCCGTCGTTGCGCGCATCAGCCGCGCCATCGAACGCCGCCGTGCCGTCACGGCCCTGTCGCATCTCTCCGACCACCAGTTGCGCGATATCGGCATCAGCCGTACCGAGATCGATCACGTGGTCGATCGCGGGCGGTTCCAGTAACCTGCTTAGCCAGATTACCAAACTGCATTCCGTCTATTCTCCCCGATTGACGCCGCCGACGGGAACATCCCAGTATTCGCACATGGTCGCGCGTCGCCGCCGGCGTTTCCATCTAGAGGTTTTTCCCCGTGCCGAATTTCCGCGACCGCCAGTTCCTGCTGGATCACATATCGAGGACCATGGAATTCTATCATCCGCGCAGCCTCGATCCCAGCGGCGGCTTCTATCATTTCCTCAAGGATGACGGCTCGGTCTACGACGCCACCACGCGGCATCTGGTGAGCAGCACGCGCCTCGTCTTCAATTACGCGATGGCCTGCCGGCATTTCGGTCATGACAGATATGCGGGCGGCCTCCGGCATGCGCTCAACTTCCTGCGCGACGCGCATCGCGACCCGGCAACCGGCGGCTATGCCTGGACCCTCGAATGGGAGAACGGCACAAAGACGCTGCTCGACGGCACCAATCATTGCTATGGCCTGGCCTTCGTCCTCCTCGCTTATGCCCATGCCCTCATGGCCGGCGAGGAGTCGGCGCGGCCGCACCTCGCTGAAACATTCGATCTGATGGAGCACCGCTTCTTCGAACCCATTCACGGCCTCTATGCCGACGAAGCATCGCCCGATTGGTCGTACACCCATCCCTATCGTGGCCAGAACGCCAACATGCACGCCTGCGAGGCGATGCTGGCGGCCTTCGAGGCGACGCGCGACACGCGCTATCTCGACCGCGCGGAAGCTTTGGCCCACAACATCACGCGGCGCCAATCCGCCTTGGCGGGCGGCGCGATGTGGGAGCATTACCATGCCGATTGGTCGGTCGATTGGGACTATAACAAGCACGACAAGACCAACATCTTCCGGCCCTGGGGTTATCAGCCGGGCCATCTCACCGAATGGGCGAAGCTCCTCCTCATCCTCGAACGCCATCGCAAGCTGGATTGGCTCGCCCCCCGCGCCAAGGAATTGTTCGACACGGCCCTCGCCAAGGCCTGGGACCGCACCCATGGCGGCATCCATTACGGCTTCGGGCCCGAGGACGAGATCTGCGATGCCGATAAATATTTCTGGGTCCAGGCCGAAAGCCTCGCCGCCGCCGCCTGCCTTGCCGCCCGCACCGGGGATGCGCGCTATTGGGACTGGTACGACCGCATCTGGGATTATAGCTGGCGGCACTTCGTCGACCACGAACACGGCGCCTGGTATCGCATCCTCACCGCCGACAATCGGAAAATGAGCGACGAAAAAAGCCCCGCCGGCAAAGTCGACTACCACACGATGGGCGCCTGCTACGAGGTGCTGGGGGTCATCTGAGGTGGTAGCCGTCACTTGCGCCCCCCTCCCGACCTCCCCCCTGAAGGTGGAAGGAGAAGAGAGAAAACCCCTCCCACCTTCAGGGGGGAGGTTGGGAGGGGGGCCGGTTTCAGTCTCTATCTCCCTGACACTCCTCGGCTTCTCCAAAATCCTGACCGATCCCTTGTCCGCCGGGTCAAACAATCCGGTTGTGAGCGGTGGCCGATCCGGTTTTACTGGCGTCCTGGGGGTTCAATCTGGGGGAAATCGGATGACCGGGGCGCCGGACGAAACGGCCAATGCGGAAAACGAGGATGGCGGCATAGGTGTGCGCGCCCGTTCCCGCGCGCGGATCGAGGCCAGCATCCGGAAAGCGGCCGAGGAGGTTTTCGCCGAGATGGGCTTCGAGGGTGCCTCGACCAGCCTCATCGCCAAGCGTGCCGGCCTGCCCAAGGCCAACCTCCATTATTACTTCAAGACCAAGAACGATCTCTATCAGTTCGTACTGCGCGACATCATCGAGCTGTGGCTCAACACCGCGCAAGAAATCCAGCCCGAAGCCGATCCCGCGACGGCGCTCGCCCATTATATCGGGCAGAAGATCGACCTCGCCCGCGACCGGCCGATCGCATCGCGCGTCTTCGCCAACGAAGTGCTGCACGGGGCACCCCGCTTCGATCGTTTCATGCGCCAGGATCTCAAGGATTGGGTCGAACGCAAATCGGCGATCATCGAGGAATGGATCGGCCAAGGAAAGATCGACCGGATCGACCCCAAGCATCTCTTCTTCATGATCTGGTCGACCACACAGACCTACGCCGATTTCGCCAGCCAGATCGCCGCCGTCCTCGGCCGGCGCGAACTCATCGAAACCGATTACCAGCTGGCCGCCAAACAGATCACCCAGATCATCCTCAAAGGCTGCGGCCTCAAAACACCGGAAGCCTGAGTCGGAAGTCTGAAACAATGGCGCCCCCCACCCAACCCTCCCCCCCTGAAGGTGGGAGGGGGGCCGCGACTTCCGAGGACAGCGCCTGGCGTGCGCGCGGCGTGCCGATCGACTGGTAGGGCTGGCTGGATGTTCGCTGCTGACAGAATCTGACACTCCATCGCGCTAGGGTCCTTCTCCAGATATCGAGGAGGATCCAATGCGCCGACATTCCTATGAAACCACATCCGATCTGCCGCCGGAGCGGCTTTACAAGGCGCTGGCCGACATTGCGAGCTGGCCGCAATGGGATGACGGCATCGAGGCGATCGTCCTCGACGGGCCGGCGGAAAGCGGTGCCGTCTTCGCGCTGAAGCCGCGCGGGCGGCAGGCGGTGAAATTGCGCGTCGAGACCATGGTGGAACCCTATCGCTTTGCCGACATGGCCTACCTGCCGCTGGCACGCATGCGCACCGAGCATAGTTTCATCCCGACGCCGGACGGCACTTTGGTCAGGAGCACGGTCGAGATCAGCGGGCCGCTCGCCCGCTTCTGGGACCGGACCTTGACCCGGGATTACCGCGAAGGTGCTGCGCGGCAAACCCGCCGTTTCCTCGCCTTCGCCGCCAACTGGAACGGACCGGCGGTTGCGCCCGCTCCGGTGAAGAGGGCGTTACCGTTCTATACGGTCTGTTGAGAGAGCCCCCCACCCTACCCTCCCCCTGAAGGGAGAGGGTTTTTCTAGCGAGATGGATCGCTCGAGCCCGGTGCCAAGGCCCCTCGCCCCGCCGCCGACGGGCGGGGAGAGGGGAATTACTCCGCCGCTTTGTCGGTCACGCGTTTCACCGCCTTGGGGGCGCGGATTTCGTTGATCTTTTTCACGGCGTCGAAGACGGCCGGGAAGGTCGGGCGGTCGATGTAGCGGCCGGCACCCCTCTCCACCTTGAGCTCGCCTTTTTCATAGACGATCTTGCCCTGCGAGATCGTGACCGAGGCGTTGCCGGTGACGCTCATCCCTTCGAAGATGTTGTAATCGACCTTCTGGTGATGGGTCTTGGCCGAGATGGTGCGCGTGGCGGCCGGGTCCCAGACGACGATGTCGGCATCGGCGCCGACGCTGACCGAGCCCTTCCTGGGATAGATGTTGAAGATCTGCGCGGCCGCCGCCGAGGTGACGCGCACGAATTCGGAACGCGTCAGGCGTCCGGTGCCGACGCCGTGATGCCACAGCACCGACATGCGATCCTCGACCCCGCCGGTGCCGTTGGGGATCTTGGTGAAATCGTTGCGGCCGGCCGCCTTCTGATCGGCGCAGAAGCAGCAATGGTCGGTGGCCGTGGTGTGGAGATTGCCCGATTGCAGGGCGCGCCACAGCACTTCCTGGTTCTCCTTCGGGCGGAAGGGCGGGCTCATCACATGGGCGGCCGCCACGGTGAAGTCCGGGTGGCGGTAGACGCTGTCATCGACCAGCAGGTGACCCGCCAGCACCTCGCCATAGACGCGCTGGCCCTCGCTGCGCGCGCGCGTGATCGCCTCGACCGCCTCGCGGCATGAATTGTGGACGATATAGAGCGGATTGCCGATGACTTGCGCCACGCGGATGGCGCGGTTCGCGGCCTCGCCCTCGACTTCGGGCGGGCGCGAGAGCGGATGGCCTTCGGGGCCGGTGATGCCTTTTCTGAGGATCTCGGCCTGGAGGTGATAGACGAGTTCGCCATTCTCGGCATGGACGGTGGGAATGGCACCCAGTTCCAGGCAGCGCGCGAAGCTCTGCACCAGGTTCTCGTCCGGCACCATGATGGCGTTCTTATAGGCCATGAAATGCTTGAAGGAGTTGACGCCCTTCTCGCGCGTCAGCACGCCCATTTCCTCGCGGACCTTGTCGGACCACCAGGTAACGGCGACATGGAAGGAATAATCGGCGCAGGATTTCTCGGCCCATTCGCGCCACTGGTCGTAGGCGGAGAGGAGCGAGGTCTGAGGTGCGGGAATGACGAAGTCGATGATCATGGTGGTGCCGCCGGCGAGACCCGCCGCCGTGCCGGTGAAGAAATCCTCCGACGCCACCGTGCCCATGAAAGGAAGCTGCATGTGCGTGTGGGGATCGATGCCGCCCGGCATCACATACTGGCCGCCGGCATCGACCACCTTGGCACCCGAGGGCGCCTCGAGGTTCGGCCCGACGCCGACGATCTTCCCGTTCTCGCAATAGACATCGGCGCGGGTTTCGCCATCGGCATTGACGACGGTCCCGCCACGAATCAGCAACGACATGGCGCGCACTCCCTTGGCTCGGTTGAGCCTTCGGGCGCGTCAGAAGCTGGCGAGGCCGAAAGGCTCGTGGCTACGGCACCGCCTCGCTGCTGGCTCTGGAACCTCGCAACGCGCGGCGTTCTTTTTTGATCATTCGGTCAAGGATGGTAGCGGAAAGCAGGCGGTGTGAAAAGTGTTGCGTATGGAAGGTGTGATGCTTCCACCCGTCACTTGCGGCCCCTGCCAACCTCTCCCCTGAAGGTGGGAGGGGTAGCTGTTGCAACCACCTCGCTCTAATCTCCTCCCACCTTCAGGGGGGAGGCCGGGAGGGGGGCCGGTTTCAGGGTATAGACCGGAGAGATAGGTAACAGTTTGGACCGGAGAGATGGGTAACAGGTCAACATGGTCGGCAAGGGGGACTTGCCGATGCCTTGGAAAGAGACCTGTGTCATGGATGAGCGTTTGCAGTT